>NZ_CAJHPA010000004.1:0-187899 GCF_905125285.1 Aerococcus sp. Group 2
AACACAGCAGTTAAGCTTCTTAGCGCCGAATGTAGTTGGGGGTTGCCCCCTGTGAGACTAGGACGTTGCCGTGCAATCTTATTTTATTCCGCAATAGCTCAGTTGGTAGTAGCGCTTGACTGTTAATCAAGATGTCGTAGGTTCGAGTCCTACTTGCGGAGTTATGGCGAGTGAGTCCTCAGGCTTTAAGCTATTGGAGAGTTGTCCGAGAGGCCGAAGGAGCACGATTGGAAATCGTGTAAACGGGAGACCGTTTCAAGGGTTCGAATCCCTTACTCTCCGTTTTATATTTATTTTGTTGGCCCGTTGGTCAAGCGGTTAAGACACCGCCCTTTCACGGCGGTAACACGGGTTCGATTCCCGTACGGGTCATTACTTCTTTAAGAGTAATCAGGAGAATTAGCTCAGCTGGGAGAGCGTCTGCCTTACAAGCAGAATGTCGGGGGTTCGAGCCCCTCATTCTCCATTATTCATATATTGGTCCGGTGGTGTAGGGGTTAACATGCCTCCCTGTCACGGAGGAGATCGCGGGTTCAAATCCCGTCCGGACCGTTCTTATAATGGGGTCCGATAGCTCAGTTGGTAGAGCACTTGATTGAAGCTCAAGGTGTCGGCAGTTCGATTCTGTCTCGGACCATCCATTAGGAGGGATAGCGAAGCGGCCAAACGCAGCGGACTGTAAATCCGTTCCTTCGGGTTCAGAGGTTCAAATCCTCTTCCCTCCATAAAATGATAACTATTCTCATTTGAGAATAGGGACATAGTTTAACGGTAAAACTACGGTCTCCAAAACCGTCGATCTGGGTTCGATTCCTAGTGTCCCTGTTAAACCTGTTATATATCATATATATGGCGAACGTGGCGAAGTGGTTAACGCATCGGATTGTGGCTCCGACACTCGGGGGTTCGATTCCCCTCGTTCGCCCTTACATTGGGGTATCGCCAAGCGGTAAGGCAACAGACTTTGACTCTGTCATGCGTTGGTTCGAATCCAGCTACCCCAGTTTGATGATTATCATGCTAGTGGTAATTGTTTAGACCTCTTCTTTTAAGAAGAGGTTAGTTTTTAATTAAATATGGCGGTATAGCCAAGGGGTAAGGCACGGGTCTGCAAAACCTTTATCGCCGGTTCAAATCCGGCTACCGCCTTTTATATATAAGCCGGCGTGGCGGAATTGGCAGACGCGCGGGACTCAAAATCCCGTGTCCTCACGGACGTGTGGGTTCGACCCCCACCGCCGGCACTAAAGAAAACGTTGTTATATCAAGCTTTTTAACAAAGTGATATAACAACGTTTTTTTGTTATGACAAAAAGTGTTTCGAAAAGGTAACGTCAATTTGAAATTTCTTATTGTAATCAGTTTTCCAGCTCGTTCAATTGTGTCTTTTTTCTATATATTGGCTAATAATTTCGTTTATACCACCATCAAAACCGCTTGGTATATAACATTAACGACTCCTGCCATGACAATCACTACAATTGGATTGACTTTGTAGCGGATGAGAATGGCTAGGGCAATACCAAAGATAATCACGGCTACCCAGTTGATATTGGCTAAGGCAATGGGAGCTTCCCCCCAAAAGGCGGAGATTAATATGAGTAAGCCGGCTGCAGCAATCATAGCTACCACCGCAGGACGTAGGGCGACTAGAACGTTTTGTAAGAGGCTAAGGTTACGGTATTTGAAGTAGAGACGGGCGATGATACTTACGATAATAATGGAAGGTAAGATTGAACCCAGAGTGGCAACCATAGCGCCCAGGGGTCCAGCTAGCTTAGTTCCTACAAAGGTTGCGGAATTGATAGCGATCGGACCAGGGGTCATTTGCGAAATAGTGATCAGGTCGGTAAATTCCTGCATGGATAGCCAAGCATGATTTTCAACGATTTCTTCTTGGATGAGTGGGAGGGCAGCATAACCACCGCCGAAGCTAAAGGCTCCGACTTTTAAAAAGGAGATGAGTAATTGTAAATAAATCATGATTAGCGTCCTTTCCTACTTTGTAACCAGCTGTATATTACTCCTAGTCCAATGCAACTTAAAATAATATAGATGATATTAACGGCAAAGAAGTAATTGGCAATAAAGGCAGCTAGCATAATAATGACCAAGATGGGTTGCTTGCGCCGCCAGACATCAGCGACCATATCTAAGACAACGCCGGCGATAACGGCTGCCACGCCAGCCTGCATGCCTTCCAAGAGAGTCTTAACCCAGAAATTTTGGATAAACTGTTGGTAAAAGAGGGCAATCACTGAAATAATCAGCATGGGTGGTAAGATAGTCCCTAAAACAGAAACTAAGATACCGATAAAGCCAGCTAATTTGTAACCGATAACGATCGCGCCATTCACTGCGATTGCTCCGGGAGAAGATTGAGCAATCGCCACCAGGTCTAGCATTTCATCTTCTTCAATCCAGCCATAATCATCCACAAAGGTCTTTTTCATGAGGGTAATGATGACATAGCCCCCGCCAAAGGTAAAGGCAGAGAGGTAGAAAGTCGACCAAAAGAGTTTGACCAGCATCTGGCGCTTACTTTTTGAGTCTTTAAGCATTTTTTCGTACATTAAACAGACTCCTTCTTTAATAGTTATCTTTAGTTTACTTTTATATGGTTGATTAAGCAAAGAAATAAGCAAAGGGTTCTGGCTATTGTTAGCTTTTAAGAATTCATTATTATATAATATTTAATATACAATAAAAATTTAGAAAGGCTGGGAAAAATGGCAAAATTTAAACCAGGCACCTACCATGAAGCAGCTCAGGGCTTTCTGAATATGGTAGAAGTTGATGTTAAAGTAAGTGAAGATAAGATTGAAGATATTCAAGTTTCTGAAGCGGATTCAGAAAACGTTGGTAGCCTAGCCATCAAGCACTTGGTGAATCAAATCTTAGACCAACAAAGTGCTGATGTGGATGTGCTATCAGGGGCCACGCATTCCTCTGAAGGACTCATTCAGGCGGTCAAAGAAGCCTTAAGAATCGCGGCTGGACAACCTGAACCTGATGAATTCACTCCTGGAACCTATTACGGTGAAGGGGACGGTTACAAGGGGAAAGTGACCTTAGCAGTGACTGTTGATGGGAATGAAATTACCGATATCAAGTATCGGGGCATTGAAACGCCAGAGCTCGGTGGCCAAGCCTCAGAAAAATTAATCCAACAAATCAAAGAGGATGGCAGCAAGCGTGAATTTGACGTGGTCTCTGGGGCAACCTATACCACGATGGGGATGCAATACGCCCTAGACCGGGCCTTAGCCTATGCTAGAGGGGATGAAGATCCTGACGCTGAACCTTACTCCTTCCAAACCGATACCCGGGTAGATTTTGGAACAGGTTGGTTAACCTTGGATGAAGTCCAAGCCATCCTTGACAACTTAGAAGTGGAAATTTCTTTTGTTGATAAGCAAAACCGTTTCCTCTACTATAATAAACGCCGCCACCAAGAAGATGCTGGTACTCCACGGTCTCCCGTGACTTTAGGGGGCAATGTTTCTGACTGCCACCCACCTCAAATTCGGACCAAAGTCGAAGGTATTATGGATGACCTCCATCATGGTCGTCGTCGCAGTGAGAGCATGTGGTACACCAAGGGCAATGGGAATAAGGTCTACTTACACTACCGTCCCATCTATGACCAAAAAGGCCGCTATCTCGGGGTCTTAGAAACCGTTCAAAATGGGAAACCATTTATTGATACCGCTGAATCTTCTTGGGACCGGACCTTACATGATCCGCATGTCCCTAATCCATTCATTGGTGAAACGGCTGAAGACGTTAACCAATGGTATCAAGAACGCTACGAAGCGGGACTTGATGACGAACTCCAACACGCTATTGAGAAACCCTATATTGAAGCCAGTGAAGGCGGGGCTAGACCGGATAGCGTGACAAAGGCTACTACAAAGGCTAAGGATAAAGAAGAAAGCCAAAGTAGTGATGTGGTTTCGGGTGCTTCACAACACGAACATAAGATGCCGAATCCAATGCCTAAAGAAGAAATTGAAAGAGGCCGGGATAGCGTTTCTGGGCCAACCGCGCCTCATTAAAGCCCTGTCGATGTAAATAATCCCATTAAAAATCCTCAAGCCAGGCTAGCATTTGCCTGGGCTTGAGGTTTTTTTGTTTAAAGAATATTTTCATAGAAGAAGTCTTGCAGGTCTAACTTAACCAAGCGGTAGGTCCAGCGGGGGACATAGAATTGAAATTGCCGGATAAGTTCTCCTTGGGGGTTATATTCCCCAAGGATATTAGTCATTCCGCTAGTGGTAATATAGTTGCCTTTATAGACTTGGGCTGAGGAAACGATGGAGGAATAGGGCACTGGAAAGGCCTGGACCAGGTCATAAGTGCCGCTCGCTTCATCCACCTGTAAATTATAAAAGTAAGAGTAAGTGTCAAGCACTTCTGGATCAAATTCTTCGCTCATTTCCTGAGGCAGGTCAATAACCAGGTCATCTCGGGTACCCAGACGCCAGTAGTTATTATCGAAGAGGGTCAAATTGTAAAAGCCATCATTAATCGCATTGGATTGGAAACGGACACTATGTTGGCCGCCAGTGGGCTTAAAGTCGCTGTCAGGGGTGAGTAGGTAATACTCATAGCCAGTCCCCGCCCAAACCGCTTCAGGTCCGATAATATAGTCAACTGTCACTTGGTCAAAGACATTGGATAATTTGATCAGGGACGAGGTTTCCCGAGAAGAAAGAATTAACTCGTCACCATTGATCACATCGATGGCATTGATATGAATCCAATCTAAATTGGTTAAATTGCCTTCTTCGTCCAGGACGTTAAAGCTATCCGCCGTGTAATCAATATCTGAATAGTTTTGGTCAGGGTGTGCGGCTAAATAACTAGCAATCTCATTTTGAGCTCGGTTTTTATGGGTGGCCATCACGGGTTGGAAATAATTAGGGAAAATCGCCTTTAAGTCGATCAGTTCCTGACTTTCACCACTCCGTAAATCGAGATAGGTGATGGTGTCTTCAATGGTATCCGTCTGATCGTTAGTGGTTAGTAGGAAGGCCGCATCTTTTTTCTCATTGACGATAAAGTCATGGTGGACAGAATGATTGGGCAGTTCATAGATACGAACTGGTTGACCTAAGCCATTCAGAACCGCTAATTTGCCGTTGCTTACCCGAACCAGCAGGTGTTGTTTATCCAGAAATTGATAATTCTCTAAGCGGGCGCCGTCAGAGACTAATTCAGAGCGAATCAGTCCATTATTATCATATAAATAGGAAAACTTAGCGTTATCTTGATCGCTCCCCATGCTAGCATAAAACCCATCTGTTAGTTCTTCCCTGCCAGAGTCGTAGAGGACTTCCATTTTGGTCTCGTAGTCAGTAGCTTGGATATCGGGTGCACTAATCTGAAATTGATAGTCTGTTAACATGTTATCATCAGCATCGTAGAGATTAACCGTTAGCTGGTTAGCTTCATTAGGCACCAGACCGATCATAGTAAATTCATAAGCACTGGGATCCTGACTGTAATTGACCGGTTCGAAGGTGAGGACATCGCTGGTTTCAGACTCGATACTATAGGTCACTTTGCTAATGTCTTGATCAGGATCAGGCAAGTAAGTATAGATGGATTGGGTAAGTGTCCCAAAGGGGTTCATAATGAAAAGCCCATCCTCATAGGACTTGTGCTTGGCTTGCAAGTTTTTGATCTGGTCGGAAATGCTTGCTTGGACTTCTTCATCATAATAGGACAGGTCGAGAGCCTGAACTTGGTCAGTCAAGCTTAAAAGCTTCTCGCCTGATTCGATCCTGTCGCTGACCGGTTGGTAGATTTCCTTATAATCACTGAGGGACTGGCTAGTGTGATTAGGCAGCTGACAGCCAGCTAATAAGCACAAGGCCAGTATAATAAGATATTTAATGATAAAACTCCCCTTTAAATACAAATTTTAAACATGAAGGTACATTTTATCATAAAAGTTTTATTTATTATAGGGATAAAACCGTTTTTGAACAGGGAAATTGCTATAATAAGGTAAGACGTTTTGCAGGAATAATAGCTTTAAAGAGCAAAGCATACTCGTGAAAGGAGGTCAAATAATGAAAAGAAGATGGTTACCTATTCTCACACTAGGAGCGCTTCTTGGTCTAGGATTGCGGTCCCTCTACAAGCACTTGGACCAAGGCCAGGCACCGCAAATCAGTGACTTAATTATCGTGGCCGAGGGGCCGGCAGTCGAACGGGCTGAAAAGGCAGTGCAGTTACTGCAGGCAGGCTATAGTCGGGCTGATAAAATGATAGTTTCTCCCCGCTATACTGATGTGGGGGAAGATTTATTTGCAGGTTACCAGCACTTGGGGGCCAAGCGGGAGAACTTAATCGAAGAAAAGCAGGCCACTTCTACCTGGACCAATGCGACAACTTCACTAGCTCTCATGGATGATCTGGGTTATCATTCTGCTATTGTCGTGACTAGTGACTATCACATGAGACGGACGCGGCTGGCTTTTGAGCGAGCTAACCGCAACTACGGCTTCCAACTTAATTTTGTGAGCGCCTATTTTCAAGGGGAAAGCTATCAAAATCACCCCTATACCCAAAACATGGCCTTGCAAGAGTTGTATAAGTATATTGGTTATTGCTTGCACTTATATCATTGGATTGATTTGTAAAGATAAGTAAAGACAAGAACAGTTAAATTGTCTTCAAGTTGCTAAGTGAATACAGGACGGAATAGCAAAAGTCCATTAAATAAAAGAGGTTAGGTGAATGCTCCTAACCTCTTTTTATACCATGATATAGCTTATTTAGCGTGAGCTAATACTTGGGCTTTTTCTTTAGCTTGACGTTTGCTTTCTTCACGTTGCACTTGTTCTAAGCTCTTGTAAGGACGGCGTTGTTCGAAAAATCTTAACATAATGGTTTTCATCCTTTCTCAATTTTGATTTTTACCTTTTAGCATGGCCAATTATTGGCCTTATGTAAATTTTACGTAAACTATTCTAGCGTATTGTAAATTTAATGTAAAGCAAATTCCGGGTCTTTTTACATTTAATTAACATTTCCTAGAGATTTCTTAATCATTCCTTATAAATTCACTTATTAGTTAATATTTGTAAAAAGGCTTATTTTTATTTACCGAAAAAATACCTATTATTTACAAACTTTACCCAAAAGCGGCCCTAGAATTTACATTGCTTGGCTAAAATGGACAATGTACTTTAATGGAAAGGAGAAATCACATGAAGTTTTTGCATCTTTCGGATACCCATTACTTGGATAATTACCAAGGCGAGTTTGAAGTGTTTGGGATCGACTATGAACCCCATGAAAAACTTTTTCACGCTTTAGAGACTTTCGATTTTAATAGCGTGGATTTTGTGGTGAATACAGGGGATTTAATTCATGATGGTGGCGTAGAGGATTATCAGGCTCTTGACCGGATATTGCGGTCTTACATGCCTAAAGATATGCCACTTTATTATGTATTGGGCAACCACGACAATAAGGCAGCTTTTTACCAAGCCTTGTACGGCAAGGAAGCTGATGAGGGGTTGAACTATGTGGTTGATTTTCAAGGCTATCGTTTAATTATCTTAGATACTGCCGAACAAAGTCGTCACCACGGCATCATTTCAAAAGAATTAGAAGCTTGGTTAGCTGATCAATTAGCCAAGCCTAGTGAAAAGGGAACCTTACTTTTCCACCACCATCCGCTTCTCATCGGCTGGGAACCAGGAGTTATTGAAACGGAGATTAGTGACAGCTATTTGGACCTATTAGAAGAGTCCGATGTACGGGGGATTTTCACTGGACATCTCCATGAAAATCGCCATGCCATGGTTAGAAATATTCCGCAACACACGGCGGCTTCATTGGCTTTTGGTTTAGAACAAGTTGGAGATGTGGCTTTCTTTACTGATCAATTGGGTTATTCCGTGGTTGAAGTGAATGATGAGACGATTGATGTCTTTACTAAGACAACAAATCCCATAACGGAACGCTACAAGCAACAAAGATTATAAGTTATTGGTCGCTAGTTATCGCTTAAAGGAGTAGGCAAATGAAACTAAAGAAATGGTTGTTGGGTGGTTTAACCTTACTTACAGGTTTATCGCTGGCCGCTTGCGGCAATAGCTCAGGTGGCAATGAAAGTGCTGCTTCAGACGGGCCAATTGAAATTGAATATTGGCATCCTAATGGTGATACCAAAGGAGGGCCAACCGTCACTGAATTAATTAATGAGTTTAACGAGTCTCAAGACGAAGTCCATGTGACGGGTGTCTTTCAATCAGGGACCTTCCAAGGCTTAATGCAAAACCTACAAACCAATGCTGCAGCGGGAAAGACGCCAGCTCTGGTTCAAGTCGGTTGGTCTTACCGTGAATACTTTGCTAATAACTTTGAATATAGTCAACCTCAAGACATTATTGACAACTTATCAAAAGAGGATAGTAGCTTTATCTCTGATAAGTTTGAAGAAAACATCTATAACTTAGCCACTGCTAATGATGGTTCCCAAGTCGGCCTACCTTATTCCTTATCGGTAGCTGTTATTTATTTAAATATGGATATTTTAAACGAAGCAGGGGTTAATAAAGACGACCTGAAGACATGGGAAGATATCCGTCAAGCAGCCCAAACTATTAGTGAAAATACTGATCACATTGGTCTCTATATCCAAGAAGCCCAAGATAATTGGAATATCCAGGCTATGGTAGAGTCGAATGGATCACAGGTGCTAAAAGATGGCAAAGCTGCTTTTGCTGATGACAAGGGTAAGGAAACTTACCAGTTTTACCAAGATATGGTTGAAGAAGGGAGCGCCCTCCATGCTACTGGTGAGGAGGGGCAACAAGCCTTTATCTCAGGAAACATCGGTATGTGGCACCAATCAGTTGCTCACCGGACCAATGTGATGAAGAACGCTAATTTTGAAGCGGTAGCGATTCCTTCGCCTGCCTTTGAAGGTGAAGAGAATAACAAACCAGCCGGCGGATCCATGCTAGTGGTTACTGGGCAAGACGAAGACCAACAATTAGCTGCTTGGAAATTTATGAAGTTCTTATATGAACCCGATAACATTGCTGCCTGGACTGCTGGAACAGGTTATGTGCCGCCAACGAAAGATGCCTCTGAAAATGAAGATTTACAAGCCTTGATTAAGGACGATGCAATCTTCCCGGCTGCTTATGCGAACTTAGAAAACATGGTCCCCTGGGCCCCATTCCCTGGAGACTCCGGGATGCAAGCAGAAAAAATGCTTATTGACCTCAAAGACCGTGTCTTAAGTGGCGCTGACGTAGAGACTGAAGTCACTAAGACCCAGGATGAAATTAACCAATTGATTAAATAAGAATGCTTGATATTTGGAAGTTAAGTATGTCTGTTCATTTAAGATTCTCAGTTTAATTTAAGAAAAGGAGTAGAGAAATGAAGCTTAAAAAATGGTTATTAAGTGGTTTAACCTTATTAACAGGTTTATCACTAGCCGCATGTGGCAATAGCTCAGGAGAGGGCGATAGCGCTGCTTCTGACGGCCCCGTAGAAATTGAATATTGGTATCCTAACGCCGACACCCAAGGGGGACAAACGGTTACTGAACTGATTAATGAGTTTAACGAGTCCCAAGATGAAGTCCATGTGACCGGTGTTTTCCAATCAGGGATGTACCAAGGCTTAATGCAAAATCTCCAAACCAATGCTGCCGCTGGTCAAGTACCGGCCTTAGTACAAATTGGCTGGTCCTACCGCGAATACTTTGCCAATAACTTTGAATATAGCCAACCCCAAGAAATTATTGACAACTTATCCACCGAAGACAGTAGTTTTATCACTGATAAGTTCGAAGAAAATATCTATAGCCTAGCGACAGCCAATGATGATTCCCAAGTTGGTTTACCTTATTCCTTATCGGTACCGGTAATTTACTTGAATATGGATATCTTAAATGAAGCTGGGGTTAATAAAGACGACCTTAAGACCTGGGAAGATATCCGAGAAGCGGCTCAAACCATCAGTGAAAATACTGACCACACCGGCCTATATATCCAAGAAGCGGAAGATAACTGGAATATCCAATCCATGGTGGAATCTAACGGCTCTCAAATGCTCAAAGACGGTAAAGCCGCTTTTGCTGACGATAAAGGGAAAGAAACCTACCAATTCTACCAAGACATGGTTGAAGAAGGCAGTGCTATTCACGCTTCAGGAGAAGATGGTCAACAAGCCTTCATCTCAGGAAACATCGGCATGTGGCACCAAACCATCGCCCAACGGACCAATGTCATGAATAATGCCAATTTTGAAGCTGTAGCGATTCCTTCTCCTGCCTTTGAAGGCGAAGAAATTAATAAACCAGCTGGGGGTTCCATGTTAGTGGTGACTGCCCAAGATGATGACCAACAATTAGCTGCTTGGAAATTTATGAAGTTCCTCTATGAACCAGACAACATTGCTGCCTGGACTAAGGGGACCGGCTATGTGCCACCAACGAAAGATGCTTCTGATAACGAAGAATTACAAGCTTTAATTAAAGAAGATAAAATCTTCCCAGCAGCCTATGCCAACTTAGAAAATCTGGTTCCTTGGGCACCATTCCCTGGTAACTCTGGTATGCAAGCTGAACAAATGCTCATTGATCTTAAAGACCGTGTCTTAGGTGGGGCTGACGTGGATACTGAAGTACAAAAGACCCAGGATGAAATTAACCAATTGATTAAATAACAATGCTTGATATTTAGAAGGTGAGGAAATATGAAAGAGCGTTATAAACCGCTATGGTATCTACTACCAGCCATTCTCATTTTTGGTATATTTGTAGCTTGGCCTACACTCTATACTTTATATTTGAGTTTCTTTGAATGGAATATGGTCAGTCCTAAGAAGACTTTTGTAGGCTTTGACAATTACATCACTTTGTTTACTGACCCCCTAACTTATAAGATCCTATGGAATACCGTGGTCTATATTCTTATCTTGTTAGTTGTTAACTTTGCTGTTCCTTATGTGATTGCCTTTGTGCTTCATTTCTTAATTCCAAAATTCAAAGACTTCTTTAAATCTGCATTTTTCCTACCTTCATTTATTTCAATGGTGGTTGGATCAATCGTTTACAACTGGATCCTGAACCCAACCTCAGGACCAGTGGCTAAATTATTAGGCTTTGTTGGGATTAACCTCCCTAATTGGTCAACCTCCCAAAGCCTGGTGATTGTGGTCATTTGTTACATTACGGCTTGGAAAGTTTTTGGTTATAACTTTATTACTCTCTATGCAGCGATTTCAGGGATTGATAATGAAGTCATTGAAAGCGCGCGTTTGGATAAAATTCCTTCCTGGCGCGTCTTCAAGGACATTGTTGTTCCTATGTCCTCCTCAACTGGTCTATACGTATTCATTATGACCATTGTAACTGGTCTCCAATACGTCTATACCCCAATTTCAGTGATTACTTCCGGGGGACCGGACAACGCCTCATCCAACTTGATTTATGAGTCCTATAAGAATGCCTTTGTTCTTTTCCAAACCGGCTATTCGGCAGCCATGTCCATAGTGACCTTACTACTCTTTTCTATCTTACTGTTCTTGAACTTCAAGTTCAGCGAAAGGGGTGTCTACTATGCAAACTAGGGGAAAATGGAGCGCAAGTAATGTCATTTGGACCATAATCTTCATCCTGATCGTGATCATTTGGTTAATGCCAATCTTATTTGCATTAGGAACCTCATTGAGACGACTCCCGGATGTTTATGACAATGTCCTAGCCTTTATCCCTTTGCAACCGGTCTTTGATAACTACATCAAGTTGATGGACCGCTTGCCATTACTTAGGATCGTGATGAATACCTTTACCATCGCCACGACTGTAACGGTGGCTAAGTTAGTGATTTCCTTCTTAGCTGCCTATGCCTTTGTCTACTTTGACTTTAGAGCGAAGAAATCGTCCTATTTTCTCTTTATTTCTTCCATCTTTATTCCTTTTACGGTAACCATGATTCCTAACTACCTCATGATTAACCGAATGGGACTGGGAGACAATATTTTTGGGGTAGTCTTCCCCTTAGTTGCTGATGCGACCGGGATCTTATTGATGAACCAAGCCATGCGAAATATCCCGTATTCACTGATTGAAGTGGCCAAGTTAGATAATATCTCTGACTGGCGGATTATGAAGGATATCATTGTGCCCTTGATTCGTCCGCAATTGACTTCGACGGGGATTTGGTTCTTTATCAATTCCTGGAACGAATTTGTTTGGCCATCCCTCTTCTTAAAAACCGAAGAAAACTTTACCCTACCACTGGCCTTACAACTCTTTATGTCGGCAGAAGGTGGTACTGACTTTACCGTTGCCATGGCAATATCCGTGATTACCATGAGTATCCCGCTATTACTCTACCTGGTATTCCAAAAATACATTATCGGTACCTTCACCTCAGCCGGTATTAAATAGATTAGCGACAAAGTAAGGAGTGTAAAAAAGTAATGACTAGAATCTTATTAGATAACATCAAAAAAGCTTACGGCGACACCGTCATCATGGAAGACATGAGCTTCTCAGTTGAGGAGGGGGAACGTTTAGTTTTACTCGGCCCATCTGGATGCGGGAAGTCTACTATCTTACGGATGATTGCCGGCTTTGAAGAAATTACGGATGGTAATTTGATGTTTGACGAACAAAAGGTGAATGAAGTGGCCCCTGGAGACCGTAATGTAGCCATGGTTTTCCAAAACTATGCCCTTTATCCCCATATGAATGTTTATGACAACATCACTTACGGCCTTAAGGTCAACAAGGTCCCCAAAGACCGGATCGATAACCGGGTCAATGAAGTAGTGGATGCCTTAGACTTAGAAAAATACTTACAACGTAAACCCGCCGAATTATCTGGTGGGCAACGGCAACGGGTAGCTCTAGCCCGCGCCACAGTGAAAGATAGTGATGTCTTCCTTTTAGATGAACCCCTATCTAACTTAGATGCTAAGTTACGGGTCTCTGCCCGTGAGTCTTTGGTGGATATTCATAGACGTTATCAACAAACCATGATTTACGTGACTCACGACCAAATCGAGGCCATGACCTTCGCAGACCGGATTGCTCTGTTGAACTTTGGGGAATTACAGCAAATCGATTCACCGGAAAATATTTACCATACCCCGGCTAATATTTTTACCGCCCGCTTTATTGGAAACCCGCCAATGAATATCTTTGATAACAGTTCCTACAAGGATGGCCGGCTCTTTATCCATGAACAATCAGCACCCCTAGCCCCTGAATGGGTAGAATATATTGAAGCAGGGAACTACCGCAACCTCAAAGTGGGTATTCGTCCTGAGGCGATCAAGGTGACTGTGAATCCTACAGAGACCACCTTTACTGGGGTAGTCAGCCATGTTGAAAACCAAGGAGCTAACTACGCTAACTATGTGGATATCGCTGGCGAAACCATGGTGGTCTTAACCCAAATCCGCCTGGCTGATCCTGGGGACCCAATTTATATGGAATTTGAAAAATATGACTTACATTTCTTTGATGTCGATACCACGAATTCTATTGGCTACCCAGAAAATATTCTTAATGCCAAGCGCTTATCTGCTGGTCAAAAACCACTACCAATCGGAGCAGAAGATCACAAAGTCCCAAAAGCTAATAAAAAATAATAATATAATATAGAAAGAGGGTTAAAGAAGGATGTCATTAAAAAATAGAATCTTCAAGGGAGCCATGGCACTCTTGGCTGGACTCTCCCTTGCAGCCTGTGGCAATGGGGGTTCAGAATCCGCAAGTAACAATGGTGGGGGCGACGGCCCGATTGAAATTGAATACTGGCATGGTAATGCTGATACTCAAGGGGGCCAACAGGTTAAAGAACTAGTGGATAAATTCAATGAATCCCAAGATGAAGTTCACGTGACCCCTGTGTATAATGAAGGTTTATACGTTGGTTTGATGAAGAACCTCCAAACCCAAGCAGCAGCCAAGAAATATCCAGCTGTGGTTCAAATTGGTTGGGCTTACCGGGAATACTTCGATGAGAACTTTGAATCCATGAAGCCCGCTGAGTTGATTGACAAGTATGCGGCTGAAGAAGATAAAGACTATATGGACACCAAGTTCCATGATGAATTCACCAACCTCGCTAAGAACTTAGAAGGGGAAGTCCTCGGATTTCCTTACTCTGCTTCCACTGCAGTTATCTTCGTCAATGAAGACCTCCTTGCAGAAGCTGGCGTCAACCCAGATGAAATCAAGACCTATGAAGACTTATTTGAAGCGGCTAAAACGGTTAAAGATAAAACCGGGAAATATGGTCTAAACATTGACCAATCCAACGACAACTGGACTTCCCAACAATTAATTGAATCCAACGGGGGTAAAGTGGTTACTGATGATGGTAAAACTGCCATCGGTTCCGATGAATCCGTTGAAGCTATGGGCCTATGGGCAGAAGGTATTGAAGAAGGTTATGTCTTTAATGGACAAACTGCTGACGGCCAACAATCATTCATTACTGGTGACGTGGCTATGACTAACTCTACTATTGCGCAACGTGGTAACATTACCCGTAATGCCAGCTTTAATGCCAAAACTATCCCACTACCAAGCTTTGGGGACAAGGAACGCGCGATCCCTGCTGGGGGTTCATTCTTAGCCGTAACTGCTCAAGATGAAGCTGAACAAGAAGCGTCTTGGAAGTTTATTAAGTTCCTCTTTGAACCAGACAACATCGCTATTTGGGACGAAGGCACCGGTTACCTCCCACCAACGACCGATGCGACTGAAAATGATACCTTGAAGAAATTGATTGAAGAAGATCAAATGTATCAAACCTCATATGGTCAAATGGAAGACTTAGTACCATTCTCTTCCTTCCCAGGGACCAATGGCTTACAAGCATCTGAAAAATTCAGAGACGCACGTGACCGGATCTTTACTGGTGTGTCTGCTTCTGAAGAACTGCCTAAAGCAGAAGATGAAATCAATGAATTATTAAACTAGTCTGATTAAGTGAAAGCTGGGGCAAGTGGATGCTCCAGCTTTTTTCGCCAATTTATGCAAGGGGGACAATATGGTTAAGGTCATTAAGAAATTTATCCAGGGCAAGCACCCCGACCAAGGGCTCTGTGAAGACACTTATTTTATTAGCGAAGACTACGTGGCTGTGATCGATGGGGTGAGTTCCAAATCGAACTTTCACTACCAGGGAAAAACCACAGGTCAATTAGCCAGCCAAGTCATTAAAGAGGCTCTTGGGCAATTGCCAAAAGAAGCCCAATTGGAAGATATTTTAGCGGTTATCAACGCCGCCATTAACAAGTTCTACCAAGACGTCACTTTCGATTTAGACCGGGGAGAATATGGTCTCCAGGCGGTTATGGCCCTATACAGCCGTTATTTGGGTAAAATTTTTCTGGTGGGGGACTGCCAAGCCCGGGTCAATGGTAAGAATTATTACCAACCCAAGTTATCCGATGAGGTCTTAAGTCAGATGCGCTCATTGGTACTAGCCATTGAAGCAGACCAGGGAGCTGACCAGACTAAAGATCTAGGCCGGGAAGTGATCCTGCCTTGGATTATCCAAGCCACATGCTTTGCTAACCAAGATGACACGCCATATGGCTACGCAGTTATCAATGGGGAAGTGATTCCTGCTTCCTTAATTCAGGTTATTCCTGTTCAAGCGGGGGACCAGGTTATCCTAACGAGTGATGGTTACCCAGAGATAAAGGAAGATTTTACTGCTACTGAGTCCTACCTAGAAGCGATACTGACTAAAGATCCACAAATGTGTCGAGACTTTCTCTCTACTAAGGGGCTCAATCCCCGCTATAATAGTTTTGACGACCGTTGTTATGTCGAATTCATTGTGACTTAGGAAGGAAATACTTATGGAAATTAACAACCCGCAAGATAAATTTACTAAGACTGGTCAAGTCATCTCCAATCCGGGCTATACGGTGATTTCCTTTGCTAATGAGGCGATGGACGACCTCGTCGCTTATGGAAAGCAGGTACAAGCAGCGTTTTCTACTTTACCACAGGGTGACCAGGACAAACTGGCCCTCTTACCTCCGTCCAGTTTTCATATCACTGTCCTTGGCCTCTTTAAGGAACGTGACCAGGGAACAGACAAATGGCCCGCTTTCCTACCGAAAACTTACTCCCGGCAAAAGATCAAACAGGCTCTCTTGCAACGGTTTAACCAGGTGGCTAAACCGCAAAATATAAAAATGCAGGTAACGGGATTGATTCCTCAAGCTATTCTCCTAGAGCCTAGTGATGTGGATAGTTACCATCGCTTAGACAATTACCGTCGGCAACTGGCGGACGCCTTTCAATTGCCCTTGGAAGAGGATTATCAGTTTCATATGAGCTTATCCTATCTTTTAGGAGAGGAAAGTCCGGCTATCGCTGACATCTGCCAGCAACTTGAAGGAAGACTCTTAAAATTAGAACCCTTTCTCTTGCCCCAGCCAGACCTGGCCTTCTATGAAGATATGCTAGCCTTTCACCCTTTGCTCAATAGTGGTACTTACCCAGGAGGCAAGTATGCGACAAGTGATTATTGATACCGATCCCGGTACGGATGACAGCCTGGCTATCTTACTCGCCCTTACTCAGCCTGATATCGAAGTCCTTGGCCTCACAACGGTTCAGGGAAACCAGTCCTTAGATCAGATAAATGCCAATGCCACTAGCTTGATAAACTATCTAGGTCTAGATATTCCTATATATTCAGGGTCAGCCTATGCCAGTTTGAATCCGGTCATTAAAGCGAGCCAACGCCAGGCCTATCACGGGGGCAGGGGGATGGGCAGTTTAGACCTTCCGACTAATAAGGACTTACTCGCTGAGAAAAGTGCGTTTGATTTTATTATCCGAGCGGTTAAGGCTAATCCAAAAAAGGTAGATATTTTAACCCTAGGGCCGTTAACGAATTTAGGGCGCTGTCTGGAAAAAGAACCCGACTTAGTTAATGGCTTGGGGCAGGTCTATTCTATGGGCGGTGGCATCCACAAAGGTAAGTTGACGCCGGTGACGGAATTTAACTATGGCTATGATGCTCAGTCAGCCCAGAATGTCTATCAACAAATTGGCCCTCAAAATCCAATTACCATGTGTGGTTTGGATGCCAGCTATCAGGCGGTCTTTACCCCTGAAATTATTGGAAAAATTGAGCAAAACTTTCCTAAATTAGCCCGTCTCTTTCACGCCTTATTTGACAGTCAGATTAAAACCTACCAAGAGCGGGAGAACTTACCCGGCTGTGTTATCCATGATGTCATGGCCTTTATGGTCTATTATGCCGCTGACTTTGTAGAGGAGGCGCCCTTAACTGCCATGACCATTGTGACGGATAGTGACCTAGTCCAGGGACTCTGTGTGGCTGACTTGGAAGGCCGCTTTGGCCAGGTGATTAATGCGCGAGTAGTGATGAAAACTAATCCTGACCGTTATTTTAATCAGCTTATGGAGGCATTTAGCCATTTGGAAGCAAAACTCCCTTCATAAATACTGTATAAGTAATCTATTGAGCTCTCTAGACTCTCTTTTTTATAAGAAAGTCCAGAGGGCTTTTTCTCTTCTGTGTTTTATAAATATTATTTTTGTACACTTTTATTGTATTTTAATAAGTACAAATATGTATAAAATACCTCAATATGTAGGTGATTTATTAGTGTTTTATAATAAATGACACAAATTATTACATGTTTTGTATATTAAAGGACATCCAATCCGGTTGGAAAAATACAAGAAATTGTACATTAGATATTTACGATTATTAAATAAAATTTATCTAAACCGTGACAAACCCCAATATCTAGGGCTTTTTTAATTTATTGAAAAACAACAATATTGAACAATTTAATTTTTTTAATAAAAATGTTCTAATCGTCCTAGTAATCTTAAAATTTTTTTGATTTACTGACTAGGTAATACTTTTAGTGTCACCTGAAAAATCATGAATCGATGAATATTCATTCACCATAAAGAAAGTAGTTGAAAAAATGGTTGGAAAAAATAATTTTAAGCTGTTACGGGAGAAAAATAGCAATCGCTATTACCGCTACAGCATCAAACGTTTGAATATAGGAGTGGCCTCAGTCGCTGTTGCTGTGGGTTTACTCTTTATGGGAGACGCTTCGGTAGTTCGCGCTGCCGCTGCTGATGAAGCTCATACAGAAGAAAGCTCACTTCCAGCAGATTCTGTTAGTGATAAGGTTGAAACAGAACCGGCCCCTGCGGCTGAAGTCGATCCAGCAGCAGAAGAAACATCTGTTGAGGAAGCGTCAGCTAAGGTGGAAGAAGCAACAGAAGCGCCAGCAGCTGAAGACAAGGCTCAAAGCCCAGTCGAAGCTGACCAGACCAAAGAAAACAAAGAAGAAAAAGCAGCTGACACTGCGTCCCCAGAAGTGGGTGAATTGTCAGAGGAAGACAAAAAAGAAACAGCCAACAGTCAAGCCACAAATTATGCGGCAGCTGAAGGAGCAGAAATTCCGGGTACTTCTGCAGAAGCTGCTCGTGAAGCAGGCCTCGACCGTTTGGCTAAGAGAATCTTAGGGGCAGCCAAGCCTCTAGAAGTGCTTAGAACCGAACTCAAGGATATCTACACCGACGAAGAGATCGACGGCATCGTTAAGAACGTTGATTTATCTAAAGTCAGCAACGGCCGCCAGTTGATGGAAGAAGTCTCCAAGGCCGGCGTTCAATACGCAGGTGACAAACGCCGCACAGGCTTTGCCTTCTATGCCGCACCTGAAACACCAAGTGAAGTACGGGTTGGTGGAGCACCTGTTGCTCTAGGTGATGCGAATACGCCGATCACTCATAAGGGTGACGGAGTAGTTTATGGACCGGGCAGCCCAGCTAATTATATATTTGAAGCTGTACCTAATCGGACAGAAAATAAGGTTGATTTTAAACTGACTTATAAATTAGATCCTGCGCAGTTAGCTGGGCTTCGGTCTACATTTCATGAGCCTCGTTTCGGCATTCAATTAGGTGAAGGATTTAATGTTCCAGCAGGTGGTATTCAAGCAACAGCAGAAGTTCCAGGGAGCCAAAGTTTAAACAAACCTAGAGAAGTTAAATTACTTAATAATGTGCAAGTAGGTTATCAGGGATTATCGCCACAAACCCAAATTTCACTTCCTAACTATGATGCTAAAGAAGGTCGTCCGTTAATCTATAAATTTTAAGTTCCAGTAAAAAATTGGGACAGGAAATTAGACTATAAAGCTACTATTGGTATGTTTAATAATGCATTTGGCACAACAAATAGTAGTTTACGAAATCCAGAATCTAGAGAAAATTATTTTGTTAATAGTCGCATCCAACAAGGTGACCTAAACCCAGAAGCTAACTTCGGCACCCATGAAAAAGTAGAAGAAGTACCTGTAAGACATATAGTTAAATATAAGACCACCACTGAATTGCCTGTTGGTGAAACCAAAGTGGTTAAACGTGGTGAGGATGGTCTTGACCGGTTAACTAAGACTGTTCGTACTTATAAGGGGCTAGACATTGGTGAAATTGGAACGCGTCGTGAACAAATCAAACCAGTTGTAGATGGAGAAGTTCTCTTAGGAGTTGGCACACCTAGCGCAACTCAACAAGATCCAATTCAACCACCAGTAGTGAATCCTCGCTTATCAGGTGATACTACAATTAGTGGTCAAGCTGAGCCAAACAAGGCTATTACGGTAACAGTTGGAGACAAAGCTTACCAAACACGTACTAATTCTGATGGGATTTTTGAAATTTCTAATGTCTCGGCCCTAAACGAAGGCGATACGATATCTGCAGTCGTTCATGATGGGGATCAAACCAGTCGTCCAGGTAAAACTATTGTTCCTCGTGATGGGCGTACGCCTCAAATTAATACTGAACGTGGTGTTAAAGATGGTCGCACAGGAACTAAGGTGACTGTAACTGATCCTGTCACCGGTAAAGTCCTAAACGAAACCTTTGTATATGATGGTCTAAAGGGTGATCAGGGTGCTAAAGGAGACAAGGGAGAAACCGGTGAACGTGGGCCACAAGGCGAACAAGGGGCCAAAGGTGAAAAAGGGGACGATGGTAAATCTTTCGTTCCAGTCGTTGACCGCGATGAAGCTAAGAAAGAAACCACCATTAAGTTCTATCCAGCAAATCCAGATGGTTCTGCTGACACGACTAAGAAACCAGTAGCTCAAGGTGTCGTTAAAGACGGTAAAGATGGCGCTAAGGGTGAAACGGGTGCTACCGGCGCAACAGGTGCCCAAGGTGCCAAGGGCGACGACGGTAAATCTTTCGTTCCGGTTGTAAGCCGTGATGAAACTAAGAAAGAAACGACCATCAAGTTCTACCCAGCCAAGGCTGACGGTTCTGCTGATACCACTAAGAAAGCTGTTGCTGAAGGTGTGGTAAAAGATGGCGAAACTGGTCCACAAGGTCCTCAAGGCGAAGCAGGTCCACAAGGGCCTCAGGGGCCAAAAGGTGATACAGGCGCTCAAGGGCCTAAGGGTGACCAAGGAGAACGCGGTCCTCAAGGTGAAAAGGGCGAACAAGGTGCTCAAGGTACCCCAGGTAAGGACGGCCGCGACGGCTTAAGCCCACTGGTTGACGTTCGTCGTAATGATGCTAACGATGGGGTTATTATCACCGTAACGCCACGCCACTACAATGACCAAGGTCAACCTGAAAACGGGACGCCAACCACTAGCGAAGTCAAAGATGGTGCTCCTGGTACTGACGGCAAGACCTATGTTCCTGTTGTTGAAAAAGGGACCGATGGTATTACTCACATCAAGTTCTACCCAGCCAAAAAAGATGGCACGCCTGATAAAGACCAACAACCGATTGCAACCGGTCAAGTTAAAGACGGTGAAAAAGGCGATCCAGGTATCCAAGGCCCTCAAGGGGAACGCGGCGAAAAGGGTGAAACGGGTGCTACTGGTGCCCAAGGTGAGAAGGGTAAAGATGGTGCAGACGGCAAGACCTATGTTCCAGTTGTTGAACGCGATGAGGCCGGCAAACAAACGACCATCAAATTCTACCCAGCCAAGGCAGACGGTACAGCTGACAAGGCCCAAAATCCTGTCGCTGAAGGTATCGTAAAAGATGGCCAAAAGGGTGATACCGGTGCAACTGGCGCTCAAGGTGAAAAGGGTGCGGATGGCAAGTCCTATGTTCCTGTTGTTGAGCGCGATGAAGCTAACAAACAAACCACCATTAAATTCTACCCAGCTAAGGCAGACGGCACAGCAGATAAGGCTCAAAATCCTGTCGCTGAAGGCGTCGTAAAAGATGGCCAAAAGGGTGAAAAAGGTGAAACTGGCGCTACCGGCGCAACAGGTGCTCAAGGCGAAAAAGGCCAAGACGGTGCTGACGGCAAGACTTTTGTTCCAGTTGTAGAGAAGGGCGAAAATGGTGTCACTACCATCAAGTTCTACCCAGCTGCCAAAGATGGTTCTGCCGATAAGAGCCAAAAACCTGTCGCAACGGGTGAGGTTAACGACGGTAAGGATGGCAAGGCCCCACTCATCGAAACAACCCGTGTGGACGACGCTGATCCTAAGGAAACTGGTAACCAACCAGGCACCAAAGTCACCATTAAAGATCCAGTCACCAAAGAAGTCCTAAGCGAAAGCTTCGTTAAAGATGGCGTGAAGGGCGACAAGGGTGAGAAAGGTGACTCAGGCAAAAATGGCCGCGATGGTTTAACCCCATTAGTGGACGTTAAACGGAACCCAGCCAACGATGGCGTGATCATTACCCTGACCCCACGTTCATACAATGAACAAGGTGAAGTGGTTAATGGTGACCCTGTGACCAGCGAAGTCAAAGACGGCGCCAAGGGTGATCCTGGTAAAGATGGCAAGAGCCCAATCGTTGAAACCGCTCGTGTAGCCGACGCTGATCCAAACACAGCCGGCGACCAACCAGGCACCAAAGTAACGGTTAAAGATCCTGAAGGTAAGAAAGTCTTAAGCGAAAGCTTCGTTAAAGATGGCGAAATAGGTGAAAAAGGGGACAAGGGTAATGACGGCAAGACCTTCGTCCCAGTCGTTGAAAAGGGACAAGATGGTGTGACCCACATCAAGTTCTACCCAGCAGATGCTAGTGGTCAACCAGATAAGTCTAAAGATCCTATCGCTGAAGGCCAAGTCAAAGACGGCGCTAAAGGTGACAAGGGTGAAAAAGGCGATCCAGGCCAAGACGGCAAGACCTTTACACCTGTTGTTGAAAAAGGTCAAGATGGCACAACGACCATCAAGTTCTACCCAGTAGATCCTAAGACCGGTAAAGCGGACACGACCCAACCAGCTGTTGCAGAAGGTACAGTCAAAGACGGAGCAAACGGCAAGTCTGCCTACACCACCGTCGTTGAAGGACCAAATGCAGCCGGCGAGCCAGGTCGCTGGATCATCAACTACTTCGATAAGAACAACGACGGCAAGTTCACCGACGATGAAGTCGTATCTGCCCAATTCGTTCGCGATGGTAAGGATGGTCAATCCCCAACAGTCGAAGTGAAGGACAATGGTGACGGTACTCACACCATCACAACCAAAAACCCAGACGGCAGCGTGAACTCCACTACCACCGTTAAGAATGGTAAAGATGGTAAGTCCCCAGTGGTTGAAAGCACTCGGGTTGAAGATGCCGATCCAAATACCCCCGACAATCAACCAGGTACCAAGATTACGGTTAAAGATCCAGAAACCGGCAAGGTCATCAGCGAAACTTTCGTCAAAGATGGCGAAAAAGGCGCTAAGGGTGACAAGGGTGAAACCGGAGCTGCTGGTAAGGATGGCCAAGATGGCAAGTCCCCAACAGTCGAAGTGAAGGATAACGGTGACGGTACTCACACCATCACAACCAAGAATCCAGACGGCAGCGTGAACTCCACTACTACCGTTAAGAATGGTAAAGATGGTAAGTCGCCAGTGGTTGAAAGCACTCGGGTTGAAGATGCCGATCCAAATACTCCAGACAATCAACCAGGTACCAAGATTACGGTTAAAGATCCAGAAACCGGTAAGGTCATCAGCGAAACTTTCGTCAAAGATGGCGTCAACGGTAAGGATGGTAAAGACGGTAAGAACGGTATCGACGGCAAGAGCTTTGCGCCAGTCGTTGAGAAGGGCCAAGATGGCACGACCACCATTAAGTTCTACCCAGTAGATCCTAAGACTGGTAAGCCAGATACCACTCAACCAGCCGTTGCAGAAGGTTCTGTGAAGGACGGTAAGGATGGCAAGTCGCCAGTCGTTGAAGCGACCCGCGTCGACGACCTCGATCCAAACACCCCTGGCAACCAAGCCGGCACTAAGATTATTGTCAAAGATCCAGAAACCGGCGCTGTTGTTCATGAAAGCTATGTGAAAGACGGTCAAGACGGCAAGTCTCCAGAAATCACCAGCAAGGACAACGGTGACGGCACCCACACCATCACCATCAAGGATCCAAGTGGTACAGTAACCACAACTACTGTCAAAGACGGTAAGAATGGTAAAGATGGCCGCGACGGTATCGATGGCAAGAGCTTTGCCCCAGTGGTTGAGAAGGATCAAGATGGCACCACCACCATTAAGTTCTACCCAGTAGATCCTAAGACGGGTAAACCAGACACGACCCAAGCACCTGTTGCAGAAGGCTCTGTCAAAGATGGTAAGGACGGCAAGTCGCCAGAAGTCACCACTAAGGATAACGGCGACGGCACCCACACCATCACCATCAAGAACCCAGACGGCACGACCACCACGACCACGGTTAAAGACGGTAAGGATGGCAAGACACCAGAAGTCGGCGTGAAAGACAACGGCGACGGTAGCCATACCATCACCATCAAGAATCCAGATGGGACGACCACAACCACCACTGTCAGAGACGGTAAGAATGGTCAAAATGGTAAAGACGGCCGCGACGGTATCGATGGCAAGAGCTTTGCCCCAGTGGTTGAGAAGGGTCAAGATGGCACCACCACGATTAAGTTCTACCCAGTAGATCTTAAGACCTGCCAACCAGACACGACCCAAGCACCTGTCGCAGAAGGCTCCGTCAAAGATGGGAAAGATGGCAAGTCTCCAGAAGTTTCCTTGAGGGACAATGGCGACGGAACCCATACCATCACTGTTAAGAACCCAGATGGCACCACTTCAACCACCACTGTGAAGAATGGTCAGGACGGCAAGTTCCCAGAAGTGACCACTACGGATAACGGCGACGGGACCCACACCATCACCATTAAGAACCCAGATGGCACGACCACAACTACAACTGTCAAAGACGGTAAGGATGGTCGCGACGGTATCGACGGTAAGACTTTTGCCCCTCTTGTTGAGAAAGGTCAAGACGGCACCACCACGATTAAGTTCTACCCAGTAGATCCTAAGACTGGCCAGCCAGATACCAGTCAACCTGCTGTAGCGGAAGGTTCCGTTAAGGATGGCCGCGATGGTAAAGACGGTAAGGATGGCAAGTCACCTCAAGTTTCTATCCGAAACAATAACGACGGCAGCCACACCATTACCATCAAGAACCCAGACGGCACCACCACCAACACCACTGTCAAAGACGGCAAGGACGGTAAGTCCCCAGAAGTGAGCGTCAAAGACAACGGTGACGGCAGCCATACCATCACCATCAAGAATCCAGATGGCACGACCACAACTACGACTGTCAAAGACGGTAAAGATGGTCGCGATGGTAAGGACGGTAAAGATGGTCAATCCCAACGCATCCGGACCGAAAAAGGTAAGGATAGCCAAGGCAACGAAGGCGTTTGGGTCATCATTACCGATGACAAGGGCAATGAATTAAGCCGTGAATTTATCCGCGACGGCAAGACCCCATCTGTTAAGGTGGAAGAAGGCAAGAACAGCCGCGGTGAATCTGGCCAATGGATTATTGTCTTCGACGGCGACGGCAATGAAGTTTCCCGTGAATTCGTCCGTGACGGTAAAGACGGCGCTTCATCAAGCCTCGAAACCGTTCCAGGTAAGAATGAAAAAGGTGAATCCGGCCTTTGGGTAATCGTTAAAGACGGAGAAGGTAAGGAATCCAGTCGTCACTTCGTCCGCGATGGTAAAGACGGCAAGGACGGTAAGGATGGCCGCAGCGTACAGAAGATCTACAACCGCCAAGGTAAACTGATCATCATCTTCTCAGACCACACCACGGAAGAGATTGAAATCCCATGCTGCAAACCATGCCCTGAAACGCCACAACCTGGTAATCCTGAAGGACCAGGTCGCCCAGACCAGCCGGAAGTCCCTGAACCGGGTGAACCCGAAGAACCAGGTCGCCCAGACCAGCCGGAAGTCCCTGAACCGGGTGAACCCGAAGAACCAGGTCGCCCAGACCAACCGGAAGTCCCTGTCCCAGGTCAACCTGAAGAACCAGGCCAACCAGACCAACCGGAAGTCCCTGAACCGGGTGAACCTGAAGAACCAGGTCAGCCAGACCCAGAAGTACCAAGTGTACCGGGTGATCCTGAAAAACCAGGCAATCCAACACCAGAAGTACCAAACGTACCTGCTGAACCAAGACCAGAAGTTCCAAATCAACCAAGTGATCCAGCCTCACAAGTTCCTGGGCAAGCTGATCCAGACAATTCATTCAAGACCAAGGACAATGAATCGGTGACAAATAAAGAACAAAATGGTCAAAACAAACAAGCGAGCTTACCAGCCACAGGTGCAGAAGTGACATCAGCGATGACAGTGATTATTGCTTCATTACTACTAAGTAGTGGTGCCTTATTAGTCAGAAACAATAAGGAAGATTAATCGCTAAATAGGATGATACTCACTTGATTTAAAGGGCATTAGACAAAAAAGAAGCAGAACAAGACTGAAAATAATCAGTTCTTGTTCTGCTTTTTTGCATAGCTATAGATAAAATTTAGACTGAGCTTGGTTCAAAATTCTTACGCTTTTTCATTGCTTCTGATCTTTTACGCGCTTGTCACATTTTTTAATCCAATAAATCATCAAAGACAACTCGGTAACGGTAGACTTTACTGTTTTTAACCTTCCATTGCCCGTCGATTTTTTCGAAATAATCATCATAGTAGCCATAACCGATAAATGCTGATACTCCTAGGTTGACTACTCGGTCTTCAAAGGGAAAGTAGGCGTGGGCCGTATTGTCTGAAGTGATTTCAATTTCAGGAATGTGTCCCATGTGGGCGCTTTGTACGTGCTCACCCATCAAGCGCTTAGCATTTCGAATAATTTCTTCACATGAGGTCGAAGGGGTGGTTTTTTGGGGGATGAGTGGATGTTGGCCCTTGATGGGGTCATGGGCTACCAGTGACGTATCAAAAGTGACATCGTCAGCAAATACTGTCCGAAGTAGGTCGAAATCCTTACTATCAATTGCCCGCCAATACCGGGCCTTACATTGTTTAATCTCTTCGATAGCAGCTAATTGGTCGATTGTTTCCATAGTGAACCTCCGTATCCATGATTTTTTAGTTATTTAGAAATAAGTCTACACCCGCTCTTTAGCTTTAACAATAGCTTAATTTTATTTCGATAAAAGTATAGTAACTAAGAGAATGATTGGCTTTCTAGAGTAATTTTCCACCACGACTTAAGCTTTTCTTAGGCAATCCCTCAAAAATATGCGATAATGACAATGGATATTATAAAGGAGGCGGTTGTCATTATGGGAAAGCCATTGATTTTTCATAAGGAAATTGCGGCGCAAAAGCCGGAAAATTATCGCAACGAGGGGGCTTATTGTCCCTTCTGTGATCGCGAGGCGCTAACCAATATCTTCCGTGAAGAAGATGATAAGATTTGGCTTATGAATAAATACCGCACTCTGGATGATACGGTACAAACCCTGGTGATTGAGTCCCAAGAACATTGGGCCGATACCCCTACCTATAGTAAGGAAGAAAATCGCCAAATTTTTCGTTTCACCTTTGATTGTTGGCTAGACATGTTAGAAGACGATCAATTTGAGAGTGTCCTCTTATTTAAAAATTATGGTCCCCTTTCTGGAGGGTCTTTGCGCCACCCTCACTCACAGATTGTGGGACTGAAGGATAAGGATGGCTATGAAGAAATTAGCCTGGATGACTTTAAGGGGTTAGAAGTTGGCAAGAAGGGGGATGTCACCGTTACTCTGTCCACCCAACCGATTATGGGGATGACAGAATTTAATGTTTCGATCGCTGATCTCAACCAGCTGGATGACTTTGCGGATGCGGTCCAAAGCATTGTGACCTATATTTTGACGGATGACTTTAGTTCACGGAGTGGGTCTTACAATCTCTTTTTCTATCCCTTAGGCGGACGCTATTATTGTAAGGTTTTCCCGCGCTTCATCGCTAGTCCTTATTTTATCGGCTTTAAGATTGGTCAGGTTTCCTATCAGGGACACCTGGAAAAGGTGGTTGCCGAACTCCAAGACTACCTCCCTTTTTAGATAAACTAAAAATGAGCTTTCCCGAGATCGGGGGAAGCTCATTTTTTATTTGCTAGCACGTTTTGCCTTGTAGGAAGGACACAGGTAGCTGGTAATTGCGGTTAAGGTCGCTATCTGGCTGCTTAATTTTCTTAATTAATAGGTCAGCGATCAGATTGGCGTAATCTTGGATGGGTTGAACAATGGTAGAAAGTTCGGGATGGTAGTTTTGGATAAAACGGCTACCATCATAGCCAATAATTTTTAAGTCGTGGGGGACCTGGAGTCCTAAGTCTTTGGCCGCATCGAGGGTCAGTAGGGCAGTCAGGTCATCGGTACAGAAAATGCCATCCAGCTGGTCCTTTTTCAGGATACTCTGAATGTGTTGGGCGGCTATTTTAGACGACCGCTGCTCCTGGAGCTGGTAAACATAGGGATTCAGCTTTTGGGCTTCGATGACGGAGAGGTAGCCTTCTAAACGCTGGTTGGTCGGTGAGGCAGATTTTTGACTACCGGTAAAGATTCCGATCCTTTTGGCTCCGCGGAGGGCCAGCATTTCTGTCGCCATTTGTCCCCCTTGGAAGTTATCGCTACCAACAATGGGAATTTCTTCGGAAAGATAGCGGTCAAAGGAGACGACTTGTTTTTGATAGTGGTGATATTCTTCTATTCCCATATTATGAGCCCCAGCCACAATACCGTCCACCTGGTTAGCAGCCAACATGCGCAAATAATGGCGCTCTTTTTCCTTATTATTAGCTGAATTACAGAGGATGGTGTAATACCCCTCTTCAAAAAAACAGCTTTCCAAGGCTTCCACTAATTCCCCATAGAAGGGGTGGGCCACACTAGGAAAGATCAGACCAATTAATTGTGTCCCTTTACCTTGTAATGACCGCGCTAAGGCATTGGGCTGATAATTTAATTCCTCCATGGCTTGGCGGACTTTTTTAATGGTCTTCTCACTGAGATAGCCATAATTATTAATCACCCGGGAAACAGTCGTTGCTGACACCTCGGCTTTTTTAGCCACATCGGCTAGGGTAATCGCCATGACCAGCACTCCTTTACTTGTTAATATTTTCTAGGGGATAGATCCTGCCCCCTAAACGACCACTTCCCTTTATTATAAGCTGACTTTGTCCTTTTTTGGGGAAAATTCTTCCGCTAAGGACTTTATAGCCGTCTTGGACAAAAATTTCAAAGGAAGAGGCATCGATAAAGATTTGTAGCTGGAGGTCTTCTCCACCCTTAAAGTGACTTTCCCGGACTTGACCGTATTCAGGATTGACGAGTTTGCCCTGGTTGGTCCGTGTCACCTTGAGTCTGCCCGCTGGGACGTCCACGTCAATGTGAAGGGCGGCAGCTTCTTGATCATCACTCATGATAAGAAAGTTAAGCTTGGAGTCAGCGGTCAATGAACAATTTATTTCGTAAGCATTGTCTTCGGGATCATAGGTCCACGCTTGACCTGATTCTAGTGTCTCCTTGATGGCGATAGGGGTTTGGCGCAGGCTCTCCATTTCTTTGACTGGTCGTTGGTGGAGGTGCCCCTGGTCAAAATGGAGTTCCTTGACCAGGCTTAAAACCGAGGTCCAACCCCAGTCCGCGTCGGGATAAGTCAGATCTGGTAAACCCAGCCAAGACACGGCTAAAGCCCGACCGTCAGGCGCGTTAAAGGCCTGAGTGGCATAAACATCGAAGCCATCGTCAAGATTCTTTAAAGGACTCGGTTCATTCAGAGTCAAGTTCTCCCAATCAATGGCCTCGGAGACTAAATAAGTATTGGGATAGATGTTTTGATATTTGAGTTCATCCTGGTCCAAACCTTGCGGGCAAAAGATCAGCAGGTCCTTTCCATCCACTTTCACATAATTGGGACATTCCATCATATAGGCACTTTCTCCGCTAGTTAACTTTAAGGGACCGAGAAAGTTCCAGTCCTTAAGGTTGTCGCTTTGGTAGACTAGGGTCTGGCCTTTAAGCGCTTCAGTTTGGGCACCTAGTATCATCAGATAGCTGTCTTGGTAGGGGAAGATCTGCGGGTCACGAAAATGATCGGTATAGCCCTCTTCAACTGCTCTAATGAGAGGTGGATCGATTTTATTGAATTGATAGTCCTTATCCATCCAGGCGCCGACCTGGTAGGGATGGCGTTGCCAGTCCCTATCGCGAGCATTCCCGGTGTAGAAGAGAAAGAGCTGATCATCCACGGGGAGGGCAGATCCTGAATAGACCCCGTGGCTATCGTAGGGAGAATCGGGTGCTAGGGCAATGCCATGGGATTCCCAGTGGACCAGGTCTTTGGAGGAGAGGTGGTACCAGGACTTGAGTCCGTGAACTGGTCCCATGGGATAGTATTGGTAGAAAAGCTGCCAGCGGCCATTGTAATAGGAAAAACCATTGGGGTCATTGAGTAAACCACTTTCTGGCTGGATGTGGTAGTGTTGACGCCAGGGACTGTGGGTAACTTTTTCTTTTAGCTGAACCAGATAGTCATTTGGCCAGTCTTTATAGGCTTGGTAGCGCAATTGCCGGGTCCATTTGAGATCTTGTGTCATGGATAGGCTTCCTTTCTTTATCATTGGTCAAAAATCAAATGCTTAATTTACAGTAAGTATAAGAAAAAGTGATAGGTATGTCAAACGCTTTCATAATGATAAGCACAGTGATAACTATGAATAAAATATTTTTTAAATTTATTCTGTCAAACGATTGACATAAATAAAAATACTGCTAAGATATTAAGTGTAAAAGCGTTTTCACCTGAAAGGAGACCAATCATGAATCACAAACAAGTTGCTCAAGATATTGCTGACGCACTTGGTAAGGATAACCTCCTTGCTGCTGCTCACTGTGCAACCCGCTTACGCTTAGTTTTAAAAGATAGTCAAGCTGTTGACCAAGAAGCAATTGATAATAACGAAGGGGTCAAAGGGACCTTTGAAGTGAACGGTCAGTACCAAATCATCATTGGAACTGGCGATGTAGATAAGGTTTATAAGGAACTCACTGCCATCACTGGCGTCCAAGAAGCTTCAACCGAAGACATTAAAGCCGTGGCTCAATCCCAAGAAAAAAGTAATCCCTTCATGCAGTTGACCAAACTCTTATCGGATATCTTTGTGCCAATCTTGCCGGCCTTAGTCGCAGGGGGCTTACTTCTCGCCTTAAATAACCTTTTAACTTCACCTTTTGGAGGTGTGGCACTGGTCGAACGATCAGCTGTTATTGCTGATCTTTCTGCTATGCTAGGGGTTATTGCGGGCGCGCCCTTCACTTTCTTACCGGTTCTTCTCGGTTTCTCAGCGACCAAGCGTTTTGGCGGCAATCCTTACCTAGGAGCAGCCATTGGTATGGCTATGGTGATGCCGTCCTTAGTGAGTGGTTATGAGGTTGCCACAGTAACCGCGGCTGGAGAAATGCCTTATTGGGACATTTTTGGTTTTAAAATTGCTCAGGCCGGTTACCAAGGGCAAGTCCTGCCTGTCTTAGCAGTCGCTTGGATATTGGCCCGATTAGAAAACTTCTTTCACGACCATATCCATCCCGCCTTTGATTTTACCTTTACTCCAATGCTAGCCATCATTATCACTGGTTTTCTAACCTTTGCCATTGTGGGACCAGTGATGCGGAATGTTTCCGATGCCTTAACCTATGGCTTGACCTGGTTGTATGAAGCGACTGGCGCCTTAGGTATGGGAATATTAGGACTCTTCTATTCACCAATCGTGATTACAGGGCTCCATCAAAGTTTCCCCGCCGTGGAAACTACCTTAATTGCTAACCAAGCCACAACAGGAGGCTCCTTTATCTTCCCAGTGGCATCGATGGCGAATATTGCTCAAGGGGCTGCCTGTTTAGCGGTGATGGTGATTACCCGTAATGAAAAACAAAAAGGGGTCGCTTCTTCAGCTTCAGTGTCCGCCTTACTCGGAATTACTGAACCAGCGATTTTTGGGATTAACCTCAAATTACGTTATCCTTTCTACTGTGCCATGATTGCTTCAGGAATTGCCTCAGCTTGGTTAGGTTTCTTCCATGTACTGGCTGTCTCCTTAGGCTCAGCCGGTTTCCTTGGCATTATTTCTATTGATTCGAATTCTTGGATTCCTTTCTTAGTCGGAGTTGCTATTAGTTTTATCTCTGCTTTCTTGTTAACCTTCTTCTATGGAAAACACTCCAATAAAGAAGCCGAAAAATCAGAAGCAGCAGCCCTCCAAGCCGAAGAAGCCGCAGAAAGTAAGCCTAGCCAGGAGAATCGCTCAGGACTTGAAGCTGACATAGTCTTACCTGCAGTCGCTAGTGGCCAAGTCAAAGCCTTAAAAGAAGTGGATGACCCTGTCTTTTCTCAAGAAATGATGGGCAAGGGAATTGCCATTCTTCCAAGTGATGGCAAGATCTATTCACCCCTCGATGGAACCCTGACTGTGGCCTATGACACCAAGCATGCTTACGGTTTAACTGGGGATAATGGAGTGGAAGTCTTGATTCATATTGGTATTGATACCGTCAACTTACAGGGCCAATATTTCACTTCCCAAGTCAGCCAAGGTCAAGCGGTTAAACGCGGCGACCTCCTAGGAACTTTTGATATTGAAGGCATTAAGTCAGCAGGCTATGACCCTACAGTGATGGAAATTATTACCAATACTGGAGATTATCAATCCGTCACCGCTGTGAGAGAAAGTGGAGCGACTTTAGCTAATGAAGACCTTCTAGCAATCACTAACCCCTCTTAATTATATTTTGTCTCCCCATGAGGTTGGCTAACACTAGCCGCCTCTTTTTTTGTGGAGAGTGCGACAAGTGCGTCAAAGAGCAAGACCGCTGGAAGAAAAAGACGTAAGAATTCTCGGAGAGAATTTGTCGTCATTTTCTGAAGCGGACGCTTGCTCTGCACTTGGAGCACGTTTGAGAAAGTGCTTCGGATGCACCCGAAGTAGGTCTGAAGTTAGAATCATCTGACAACAGAATGGACAAGGAAATTATTTTGACGAAAGCTTGAGTAATCGTTAAAATATGGCTGTAAAAGAAAAAGATGAAATGAGAGGTAGCCATGAAAGAACAAGGCAAAAAGAAAGTTATCAAAAAAGTCAGTTCCGCTTTAAGAAAAGATATTATTATGGTGCCAGAAGTGATTGAAGAGGCGCCCGGTATTCAGATCTTTGGTCGTACCATTAAATCCCTACTATTTTCTACTGATGTGGCGACTATTACTTACTCTAATGCGGACGCTATCCTAGCGGTCTATCCTTTTACGCCTCATCCCAGCATTATTTCCGCGATCTTACAAGTCGCTTCCCAACCCGTTTTTGCTGGCGTAGGTGGGGGCAAGACTCAGGGCATGCGGAGCGTTGAAATCGCCTTGCTTTCAGAAGCAGAAGGGGCTTTAGGCGTGGTATGTAATGCCCCTATGCCAATCGAAACCATCCAAGCCATAGAGGATCGGATCGATTCCCCAATTATTTCTACCGTGATTTCAGAATATGACTTGCTTTCCAAGTTGAATAGCGGGGTAGATATTCTCAATGTTGCCAATGGCCGGCACACCGTGGAATTAGTCAAGCGGGTTCGTGATCAATTCCCTGATATCCCTATTATTGCTACCGGCGGAAAATCCGAAGAAAATATAAAAAGGGTCATTGAAGCTGGGGCCGATGCGATTTCTTGGACCCCACCAACAAATGCTGAACTCTTCCAAGAAGTGATGGATAATTACCGGGATAAATCGGAAGAGCGCTTTATGTCCAACCATGACGGCCTCACCCTAGACGCTTATGAGGATAAGTACAATTTATAAGAAAGTATTTGCCGAACGAAGAGAGGAGTCTTTTGATGAAAATCGTTAGTGTCCAACCTTTAAATGTAGCAAAAGAATTGATTGATGAATTGGCCCAGCCCTTAATTGAGGCCGGGCATGACTTTGTGTATTATGAAGATAAGACCACAGATCCTAAAGAAATGGCTAAGCGCTCAGAGGGGGCTGAAATCCTGATTATTGATTCTACCCCTTTCCCAGAGGAAGTGGCCTCCAGCTTAGAGGATACTCAATTAGTGGATGTGGCCTTTACCGGAGTTGACCATGTAGCCATGGACGTTCTTAAAGACAAGGGCATTATGGTTAACAATGCTTCCGGTTACGCCAACCAGGCCGTGGCTGAATTATCGCTTGGTCTCACCTTAGCACTCTACCGCCATCTCCAAGCCAATGACCAAGAAACACGCAAGGGCAGCCAATTAAGCCAAGTTTATCAAGGTAGGGAAATTGCTGGTAAAACGGTTGGGATTATCGGAACTGGATCGATTGGTTTAGCCACCGCTGCTCTCTTTAAGGCCTTTGGGGCGAATTTGATTGCCTACAGCCGCAGCGAAAAAGAAGAAGCCAAGGCTTTAGGAATTGAATACCATAGTTTAGAAGAAGTGATGGCTGAAAGTGATATTGTTTCCATCCACCTACCGAATAACGCTCAAACTAAAGGTATGATTTCCAAGGAAATGATCGGAAAAATGAAGTCATCAGCAGTTTTAATTAACGTGGCCCGGGGACCAATTGTGGATAATGAAGCTCTAGCCCAAGCCCTTAACGAAGAGAAGATTGCTGGAGCAGGCATTGATGTCTTTGATAGTGAACCACCATTGGCAGATGATTACCCACTTCTCCATGCTAAAAATATTCAACTCACTCCCCATGTGGGCTATTTAACCGATGAAGCCATGGTAAAATTAGCCAAAATTGCCTTTGATAATATTTATCATTACCTCAAGGATGATCCGCAAAATATCGTGACCGAATAGAGTGACGAATAGTGGCTTTGAAAAGTGAATACAAAAAAGAGACAGGAACTTTTCTCCTGTCTCTTTTCATTTTATTTAACAACTAGTGCCCTTCGGCAAATTCGACTTTACTGTTGGCTAGAGAGGCGATCCGCACTTCTGAATAGAGGTCAACGCCGGCATCGAGGATGCGTTGGCGGCCATCTTGGAAGGATTTTTCAATACAGATACCCACACCTACCACTTCAGCTTGGGCTTGGCTAACAATATCAATGAGTCCCATAGCAGCTTCACCATTGGCTAAGAAATCATCGATAATCAAAACCTTATCGTCTGGACTTAAGTATTGTTTACTGATAATCACAAAACTATCGGTATCCTTGGTGTAACTATGCACCTTACTCCCGTAAACAGCTTGGTCCTTAAGGGTAGAGGGTTGTTGCTTCTTAGCGAAAACCATAGGAACCCCTAATTTTTCGGCGATGATAATCGATGGTGCGATCCCGGAAGCTTCGACGGTAACAATTTTGGTAATTTCGCGACCTTGGTAGTGAGCAATGATTTTATCAGCAATATCACTGATGACACTAGGGTCAATTTGGTGGTTGAGGAATGAATCAACCTTCAAAACGTTGTTCGGAAATACCTTACCATCTTCAAGAATCCGTTGCTTTAAGTTTGCCACTCTTTTTCCTCCTTTGGTATTTTGAGCAATAATTAGAATAAGTTATCCCTATTCTACCCTTTATCGGGATAAAATGCGAACATTTTTTGAACATTAAGCGATTTTTTCCTGTGTCTAAGTCTTGGTTTCGTAATCATCCGGCTAGGGGTATAATAGATAAGATGAGAATATTTTGAAGAGGAGATTTTAATGACAAACCATATTGTATTATTTGAACCAGAAATTCCAGCCAATACCGGAAACATTGCTCGTACCTGTGCAGCGACTGACACCCACCTGCACTTAATCGAACCCCTGGGTTTTCAAACAGATGATAAACATTTGAAACGGGCTGGACTCGATTATTGGGATGCCTTAGACATTACCTATCATGACGATTTGCAGGCCTTTATGAATTATTTGGATGGTCGGCCATTGTATTTAATCAGTAAATTCGCTACCAAAAATTATACCGATATTGATTACATGGCCCATAAAAAGCGGGGAGAAGATATCTTCCTCATGTTTGGTAAGGAAACCACGGGTCTACCGGAAGCCTTTATGCATGAACATGAAGACCAGTGCCTGCGTCTGCCTATGGATGATACCCATGTCCGCTGCCTTAATTTGTCCAATTGTGCAGCAATTTGTATCTATGAAGTCCTCCGTCAACAAGCCTTCAATGATTTAGAGCTTACCCATAGCTATGACCATGACAAATTAGCAAATTTAAAAAAAGATTAAATGATAAATAAGAAAATTTAAATATCGCTTCCAGGATAAATATTAATGAAGAAACTGTAGTAAGATGAATTGAATACTTGAAAGGGGGCAGCGATATGAATGAGGGAGAACAGCAAGAAAGTTCCTGGTTTGACAAGGTCAAAGCCTTTTTAGGTCACTACTGGAAGAAATTTCGTCTGACGAAGTGGCTAATCTTTCTTGTCCTCTTGATCATCTTTATTTTCGAATCTTATTTAGTGGTTGGGGCAAAGATGACTAATGTCGATGACTTACAAGCCCGGCTCCAAATGACTACTGAGATTTATGACCAATCTGACCAAGCCGTTGGGGAAATGGCTGACGGACGCGGAACCTATGTGTCCTTAAATCAGATTTCACCTAATATTCAAAATGCTGTCATATCGACTGAAGATAAGCGCTTTTACCAACATCCTGGCTTTGATATTATCGGGATCGGCCGGGCCATGGTGGGTTATGTGGTTCACCGCGGAAATGTGGTTGGAGGGGGATCCACTCTGACCCAGCAATTAGTAAAAAATTCCTTCTTAACTAATGAACAGAGCCTGCTGAGAAAGTTTAAAGAACTCTTTATCGCCCTAGAAGTGGAGAAGAAATATTCTAAGGATCAAATCTTAGAAATGTATCTCAATCATACCTATTTTGGTAATGGGGTTTATGGGGTAGAAGATGCGTCCTTAAAATACTTTGGCACCCATGCTGCTGACCTTAATTTACCTAATGCGGCAGTCCTAGCCGGAGCCTTGAAGGGGCCTAGCCTCTATAATCCGATTGATAATTATGAAGAAGCTCAAGGTCGCCGAAATTTGGTGCTTTCCCTGATGAGTAATAATGATTTTATCAGTGAAACTGAGGCCCAAAATGCTCAAGGCACAGTGATGCCCCAGATGAATAATCCGGTGGCTAGTGATCAATCCAAGTACCCTTATTATTTCGACAGCGTCTTAGAAGAAGCGATTAATAAGTTTGGTTTGACCGAAGAAGAGGTTATGAATGGGGGTTATAAGATTTATACCAATCTTAACCCGACCTACCAAAGTCAGTTAGAGGCTGCCTATGAGAATAAGCAACTCTTCCCAACTAATAATAGTGGCCAGGCTTCGCAAAGTGCGACCGTGGCCCTAGACCCCTATAATGGCGGTGTCTTAGCCAGTGTTGGAGGGGTGGGCGACTATCACTTCCGTGGCTTTAACCGGTCTACTCAAATGAAACGGCAACCAGGTTCAACACTCAAACCTTTAAATGTTTATGTTCCAGCCCTAGAACATGGTTTTTCTAAGAATGATCAAGTGCCTGATGAAGTCCGCTCTTACGGGACTGACAACTACCGGCCTGAAAACTGGAACCACCAATCGAATGGCGACTTACCGCTCTGGGAAGCCTTGGCCCTAAGTAAAAACACCTCAGCAGTTTGGTTGATGGACCAAGTGGGGGTCAATACAGCCATGAAGAAACTTGATGCTTTCGGTATTCCTTATACGGATAAGGACCTCTCCTTAGCCAGTGCCTTGGGTGGGTTGACGGAAGGGGTTTCACCTATCCAGCTAGCCAGTGCTTATACAGCCTTTCCTAATAATGGGAAACGTTCCGAGGCCTACTTTATCCGAAAAATTGTCGGTCCTAATGGTGAGGAAGTGGTTAAGGAACAAAGTCCTAAGCAAAACACGGTGATGTCTCAAGGCGTTGCTAAGGAAATGACCAGCATGATGCTAGCGGTTTATGACGGCAACTATACCGGTTCTCAAGCTGAACCAGCGGGTTACCAAGTAGCTGGTAAAACGGGGACAGTTGAATTGACTTTGGATGATCCTCATGCAGCGGGCTATAATGATGAATGGTTTGTCGCCTATACCCCTGATGTGGTAGTGACTTCCTGGTTTGGTTTTGACCAAACCTCTTCGGAAAACTATATTTCTGCCTACTCTGGAGTTAATTCCCACTCTAGTTTCAATACCATCCTCCAAGGAATCCTGGCTAACAGTCCGGGAACTCCATTCCAGGTGGAATCAGCGGCTAAGCAATACGGTAATCGCTTTGAATATAATAACGGAGAAGAGGCTAGTCAATCACCTCATTCTAGCTCAGACAATGAAGACGTAATCAACCGAATTATTGATGGTGGGCGAAATCTCTTTGATTATTTCAGAGGTTTACTGTAGGCTTATCATTCAGTCACTGAATTGACTGGGATAGTAAAATACTTTAAAAACAATCCTATCCATGGTATATTGAAAAAAACATATAAGGGAGAGATCAATTTGGCAAATATTTACGATACCATTAACCAATTAGAACGTGACATTCGCGAATTAGACGCTTATGACGCCTTAAGTGAGGCGATGGATAAGCTGCTTAATGATGACGAAGCACGTGAACTCTATATTAATTTTAGAAACTATCAAACTAGCGTCCAAACGAAGATGCAATTAGGTCAAGAGTTAAGCGAAGAGGATGTTAAGAAAGCTGAAGACATGCAAAAAACCTTGGCTAACAATGCGGTATTAAGTGAGTTAATGCAAAAAGAACAACAACTCAACCAATACGTTGAAGATGTTAACCAAGCGGTTGGTCGTCCTATTCGTGAGATCTATGACCGCGCTAACCAAGCAACTAAACTCAGTTCAGAAGATAAAGATGGCGAATAATTAAGCCTCTAGTCACCTCAAATCTTTGAGGTGGCTATTTTTTTATTTTGAAAATATTTTCTAGTGAGCAATTGTTGAGGCCCTATCGCCTTGAATTCGCCGATAAATCTTGCGACAAAGCCCGTTAAAATATGATAAACTAGGGAAGTATCAATAAGGAAAGGGTGCGATGACTTGTTACGCTTTGTTCATGCGGCTGACCTGCATCTCGGTCAAACAATGAAAAAAATAAAAAAACAAAACCATAAAGTGTACCAAGCCTTAAGGCAAGCGACCATTGACTCCTACAATCGTTTGGTCGATATTGCCATCAATGAGGAGGTTGACTGTGTCTTACTAGCAGGAGACCTCTATGACAGTCCTGAGGGGACCTTGGCAGAACAGTTTGCCCTCGTTAAGGGCTTGGAGCGCTTGGACCAGGCAGGCATCGCCTCTTTTATTTTGTTTGGTAACCATGACTATAAGAGCCAAAAAGAAAAACACCTGGCCTTGCCAGCCTCTACCCGGGTCTTTCCACGGCAGGTAACTACCCTAGAGTTTACTACCGCTAGGGGTGACCAGGTGGCTATTACCGGCTTTTCCTATCCCAAGCGCTGGTTAACGGAAGATTATAGCCAATATTTTCCTAAGCGTTATAATCATGTTGACTACCACATTGGCATGTTTCACGGCCAGGAAAGTCAGGGAAACAGTCAACAAGACCACTATGCCCCTTTTCAAAAAAGTCATTTACAACAATTAGCCTATGACTACTGGGCCTTGGGGCATATTCATGCAGCCCAACAATTATCCGGGCAAACACCTATCGTCTATCCCGGCAATATCCAAGGGACCCATTTCAAAGAAACTGGTCCTAAAGGTGGTGTCCTCGTCTCGCTTGAACAAGGAAAGGATCCAATCATTGAAAGCATCGAAACTACTGATTGGCAATTTAAAGTCCACCAAGCGATTGCGCCTCCAATTCACGGGGTCAGTGATTTGCAAGCACTTTTCCAAAAAGCATATCAAGCTGAGGTGGACCAGGCAAGAGCAGAGGGCTTACATTATGTCTTGCGCCTCCACTATCGCGTGGACGGCTCAGACAGCGATAGCTTGGCTTTCTGGGAGGACTATGCCAAGGATTTATTCGACCAATTGCAGTGGCAGTACCAAGACCAGAATGACGTTTTTCTGGCTGACTTGCGTTTTGAAGTCAAAGGAAGCAAAAGGTTGGACCAGGCCAGTTTATACGAGCAGGCCTTGATGGAAAGCCTCGACCACTATCAGGATCCAGGAGCCTTTGACCAGGCGTTAAATGAACTATTAGACCACCCACTTTGGCAGCGCCACTTGCAGCCAGCCATCTCACTAAGCCAGTTCCAAGAAGACGTTCTAGCCGCAACTAGAAATAAAATTTTACTCTCTCTCTATCAAAAATAAGCAAGCACGGAGGAATCATAACAAATGAAATTACAAGCAATCGACATCTTTGGCTATGGGAAATTTGTCCACCGCCAATTTCAATTGACGGATGACTTTAATGTTTTCCTAGGTCCAAACGGGTCGGGAAAATCGACTTTGATGAGCTTCGTTCTAAGTATCATGTTCGGTTTTCCCAACCAACGCCGAAAGGGGAGCCGTGATTTTGATACCAATGACCAAGTTCGCTTCGGGGGGCGTCTATATTTTAAGGGTACCCAATGGGGCGATTGTGCCATTGAACGCACCCGGGCCAATGGTAAGCAAGTCTTAAAAATGGCTATTGCCGGTCAAGAAGCCAAGGAAGTTGATCATTTTAAACAACTTTTTGGAGATTTGACCCGGGATACCTATTTAGCCTATTTTGGCTTTACTGAACCTGATTTAATGCAATTTATCTGGGAATCGGAAGAAGATTTTGCCCGTAGTTTAGTCAACTTAGGTGTGACCGGTAAGCTCTCTCTTAGCCAGGAAGTAGACCAATTACAAGCGGATGCCGACAGCCTCTACCGGCCCCAAGGACAAAATCCTAAGCTTAACCAAGAAATGGTTGAACTAGAAAGACAAAACCAAGACTTGGCAGCTGCCCGTCAAGAGGAAGACGCCTATTTTGACTTGGACCAAGAATTGTCAGATAAAAAGGCGGCCTTGGCAGAAGTTCAAAGTGCTGAACAAAATGCTCGACAAAGCTTAATGGACTTAGAAAAGGCTGACCAACAGAGCGCCTCTGATGAAGAGCGGGTGGCACTGGGCTTTGAACTCGCCCAATATGATGGACCACGTTTTTCAGACAAGGATGTTGACCAATGGCAAAACATTGTGAACACCAAGGACCGCTTGGTTGAGGAGTATCAGGAGCTCAACCCTGAGGGCTTTGTGATTATGGATTCTGTAGAAGCGGAACCAGAAGAAGAACTGAATGCCGGAGGACAATGGATCAGTGACCATCTCGGCATTTCTGATCAAATGTTGGCTGAAGCCCGGGCTTACAGGGAACAAATCCGGCAAAATGAGAATCTCCATGATCAAATTGTCGAGAAACGTTACCAAGAAAGCCGCTTACTTTCAGCCTTAGGAGCTGAAACCATTGATGAATTGCCGCGTGATTTCACCAACGAAGAGCGCGAAGAATGGCAAAAACGCCAAAAAGCTATTGATAGCCGCCGGGTCTTCTACAAAAATACCAAAGCCGGCCTAGAAAACTTGATGGAAGACCGGGAAAGTCTTGGCCAAGAACGTCAAGAGATTTCCAGCAACTATGATGACTTCAAGGCCACTGTTTATAAATATACCCAGTCCTGGATTCGTCCGATTGGTATGACCTTATTAGCTGTTGGTATAATATGTTATGCGATTTCACTCTTCCACACCAGTCCTTTCTGGCGGGGAGCGGGGATGCCCGCTTTAATACTCGGTTTAATCTTTGTCTTAATTGCCTGGTTCCAAGAACGCAAAGGCAAACACTATGTTAATGAAGAAGAGAAGGCCTACCAATTAGACTTACGCGATATTGACAGTGAAACGGCTGAAATCCAACGCCAAATCGATAATCAAAACCAACAAATTGCAGAACTAGAGGAAGAATCCAAGCAATTTACCAAGGATTTAGAGGCCTTCTTACAAGCTAAGGGTGGGTCCTCTTACATCATGCCCCTAGTTTGGCTACAAACCGACTATGTGAAACAAATTGAAGACTTGGAAGGGGAAATTAACCAACTGATCCATCAAAGTGGGGCAGGCGCTTTTGGGCAAGCCCATCAAGCAGAATGGTCAGATTACCGCCAAGCAAGTCATAATCAGGCCCTGTCACTGGATTCCTTATTCCAACAGTTTGAAGATGACTACCACAATTACCGACTTTATGCGGCTAATCTTGATTATGAAGACCAAGAACAAAAAGCCAAGCAAGCCCGTCTCAGCCAGTTAGCTGACCACATTGACCAACTTGAAAAAACTGAGGAGAACTTCTTAAAACAATACAACTTAACTGACCGTGCAGACCTAGAAAAAGCCTTGAATGCCTATGGTCAATTTAAGGACAAAGAAGCTCGCTACCAACTCTTAAACCAATATCTGGATAAAAAGGCTTCAGCTTTAAATGAAGATGAAGCGGAAGTTAGCGAACAAATTAAGGCCACCAAAGACCAAATCAATAGCTACGAAGGCCAAAGACAAGTCTTACTTGCTGATATCGCGCGGATTGAAAATCAATTGAAGCAAATGAAAAACAGCCAAGCTTTACAAGTCATGGAACAAGACAAGCAAGAACAAGTTGATCAATCCTATGATACCGCAGTCGCTTGGGCTAGCGATACCTTGGCAGCTAAGACGATGGAGGAAGCGACTCTGGGGCAAGGCCAAGATACGGTCCAACGAGTTCTTGCCCAAGCCAATCGCTATCTCTTCGATTTAACCAATACGAAATTCGAAAAGATGCGCTACACTGATGACAGTGTCGAAGTCTATCAACCGATGCGAGACCAATGGACCAGTGTTAACCAATTATCCCGTGGGGAGAAGGCTCTCTTGTTTGTAGCTATGCGTTTTGCCTTCTTAGACGCCCAACTTGGCCACCAAGACTTGCCAATTCTGATTGACGAAGGTTTTGCGCATTTAGACCAAGAATACCGGCAAAATATTTATCGCTTCTTGAAAGAAAAGAGTCTATCCCGTCAAATTATTGTCTTTACCTTTGACCAAGAAATTACCCAAGGCTTACATTCCGACCAAGTTCATCACTTAGAAGCATAGAAAGGAAGCCAACTTAATTTATGGATAAGCGCTTAATTTATGAAATTCCTCAAAATGAAAAATTTGATCTCTATATTTTGATAAAAAATGCCAATGTGCGTACTGACCGCAATGGGCGCGACTTCATTGCCTTTACTTTCCAAGATAAGTCAGGGACTATTGATGGTATGTATTGGAGTGCCATGGAGGATGAAGTGGAGGCCTTTCAAAGTGGTCGGGTGGTCCGCTTAAAGGGGCACCGGGAATTATATAATGGCCAACCCCAAGTCAAGATTTCGGGCTTGCGTCTAGCCCATGATGGTGAACCCAATGATCCGACCTTGTTTATTGCTGACGGACCGATGAAGGTAGAAGATATGAAGGCTGAAATTGAAGCGGGTATTAAAAGCATTATGCATCCGGTGCTCAAGAAAATTGTGGGCAGCATCATGACCGAATACGATGATATTTTCTACCAATATCCAGCTGCCAAACGCCACCACCATGCCTTTGTTGGAGGATTAGCCTTCCATACCGTTTCCATGTTACGCCTGGCTCAAGCGATTGCTAAACTTTACCCTAATGTGGATAAAAGCTTGCTTTATGCTGGGGTTATCCTCCATGATGCCGCTAAGGTGATTGAATTTGTGGATCCTTTAAGTGGGGACTATTCGATTGAGGGGAACCTTATTGGCCATATCTCTTTGATGGGACAAAAAATTTCCCTCACCGCAGAACAGCTAGGCTACCGCCAAGATGATGAAGCAGTAGTTTTACTCAAACATATGATTCTTGCTCACCACGGGAAGAATGAATTCGGTAGTCCGGTAACTCCGCGCCTATTGGAAGCTGAAATCCTTCACCGGGTGGATGACCTAGATGCAAAGATTAATATGATGACCAGTCACTTAAAGGATGTTGAGCCTGGTGAATTTACTCCAAAAATTATGGGCTTAGAAGGACGTTCTTTCTACCATCCGAGTGATGACTATTATCAAAATATTTAATGAGAACTGAAAAAGGAGATCGAGACTATTGTTCCGACCTCCTTTTTAATATATGGATTGTCTAATCAAAACGAGCTCCAGTCACAGGACAAACGTCCGCTTCACGCAGGGTGTGAGACTTGGCGCCTAGACTTGGATGATTGGAGCAAGTTAGAATAAAAGCGAAACATTCGCTTGTTTCTAACTTGTGAAATCACTCCCAGTCTGCCAAGTCGAATCCAACTAAAACTGGTAACGCTCAGTTTCTTCCAGCGATTTCGTCCTTTGGTGTGATTGTCACACTCTGTTCCAAACCTGCTCGCTGACAAAAGTGAACTCCGCTTCAGAAATATTTGGCAATCCTTTTCAAGGATTTCCGCATATTTCTTCCAGCGTTTCACTTTTTGTCGTCAGCTCACACTCTGTTCCAAATCTGCTCCGTGTGCAGATCGATCTCCACTTCACTAAAGTGCAATAAATTCTTTTCAAGAATTTTTGCTCTTTAGTTCCAGTTGCTATAGCTGTAGGAAGCGAAGCAACGTACAGATATAGTATACGAAGCTCTATCGACCTTTGGCGCACCCGTCGCACTCTTTTGTTGAGAATTTATTAAGCTTTGACTTATTAAGCTTTAATTCATTTGGGCATGGTAAAGTAAGTTTAAGCTATTTTTCAGTCAAGGAGCTATGGAATGAATTTATTATTTGCCGTTGATGACCACTATGTGGAGCCCATGCTAACCACGCTTTACTCCATCTATAAAAACACAGCCAAGCGTGACTTCCAAGTCTATATCTTGCAAAAACAGCCCCTGGCGGCCCGCGACAAAATTGATCGCTTTTTACAAGCCATGGGGATGACCTACCACCCGGTGCTTATTGATCAAGATATTTTTAAAGAAGCACCGGTTTCTAAACGCTATCCAGAGACTATCTACTACCGCTTGCTAGCCCACTATTTCTTGCCCGATCAGCTAGAGAAGATCCTTTACTTGGATGCTGATATCCTTTGTATTAATGACCTCGTGCCCCTATATGAAACTGACTTAGGAGATGATTTATACGGAGCAGCCAGTCACGCTAAGCTGACTAAGATTACTGACCAGATCAATAAGTTGCGCTTAGGGAATAGCCAGGCTGACCACTATTATAATTCTGGAGTTTTACTGATGAATCTTAAGGCGATCCGACAAAAGGTGACAGCCGATGATATTTTTGACTTTATCCAGGAAAATCGCCATCAATTAATTCTGCCTGACCAGGATGTCCTCAATGCCTTGTACAGCCAGTATATCTATGATTTGCCAGATCAAATTTACAACTATGATGTCCGCTATAGTAAACTTTATGAGTTGATTAGTGAAGGGGAGTGGACTCCTAATTGGGTGGTTGATCATTGCGTTCTCTTGCATTTTTGTGGGAGGAAAAAGCCTTGGCAAAGGCAGCACTTGGATAACTTTGGTCTGCTTTATGCCCACTATGACCATAAGCGGAAATTATTTACCAATGTCAAATAAAATGAAAAGAGCATGCCCCCGAGGAGATTCCTTGGAGCATGCTCTTTTACTGATAGACTATTTTTTATCAGATTCTGCTTGGCTTTGGCTGTTTTCTTGTCCTTTTTGCTCGTCTTTATTGTCTGCTTTTTTGTCTTGATCTTTTGATTTTTCTTTAGAATCTTTATCTGCTTTTTTGTCCTCTTCTTTTGGTTTGAATTGGTCGAGAGCAGATTTTAGGTCGGAGTCCTTAATGTCAATATTGTATTTCTTCAAGAGATCACTGGTGACTTGGAGGAGGGTAGAAGGATCTTGCATTTTCTTATTCTTCACTTGTTCAGCCAGCTTATCTTTTTCATCTTCAAAGCTACCTTTTTGACCCTTTTTATCTAATTTAATGATGTGGTAACCGTACTGGGATTTGACCGGTTCCTTGGTGTATTCCCCTTCGTTTAGTTTGAAAGCAGCGTCCTCAAATTCTTTGACCATTTGGCCTTTTTCCACTTGACCTAAAGACCCTCCTTTTTCTTTGCTGCCTGGGTCTTTACTGTGTTCTTTAGCTAATGCACTAAAGTCGCCACCTTGGTCTAATTGTTTGATAATATCCTTGGCTTCGTTTTCATCTTCTACTAAGATATGTGAAATTTCCGCAGCAGGTTCATAGTCTTCGTAGGCTTTCTTTAATTCTTCGTCTGAAACAGGAATATTTTTCTTGAGGGCCTCTTGGGTGAGGGTGTATTGGATTAGTGATTCTTTGTAGGCTTCTTCAGAAGGTACGCCGGAACTTTTGAGGACATTTTGGAATTTGTCATTATCGCCAACTTGGGCCTTGGTGGCCGCAATTTGTTGGTCAGTTTCTTGTTCAATTTCCTTATAACGGTCCTTACCCACTTCTTGTTTAGAGATTTCAGAAAGGATGAGTTGGCGAAGGGTCTGATCGCCGGCAACTTTCTTCATTTGGTCATTCAATTGACCTTGGGTAATTTTAATATCATCACCGGTCGCCACAGCGCTGTCATTGCTTTGGCTTTGGCAAGCTGCCAGTGTGAAGGCGCATAGACTAGAAACTAGGCCCAGGGTGAATTTTTTCTTAAATTTCATAAATCAAACTCCTAATCATTTCATTCAATATACTCTAAAAATATAGCACAGCTCTTATTCTAACTCAATGCTAATGAAAAGAAGTCTAAGAACCTTCAAAGATTCTTAAACTTCTTTTCTCTTACTATCTTCGGATTATTCGTCTTCTTTATCGGCCGTTTCATCACTATCTGTTTCCCCATTTAAGAGAGCAGAATTATCCACATCGGCCTGTAATTGGGCGACTTGTTCTTGGATACGATTCATTTGGGGGACGGCGGTGCGTTGGAAGTCACGGATTGCTAGTTGAATGTCGTCCCGGGCTGAGCCAAGGGTCTGCATGCCTTGATTAGCCAAATCGCTAATGGCTACTTGGGTTTCAGCTAAGGACCCCGTAAGATCGGTAGCTGCGCCTGATAAACGTTTACTATAGTCTTTTAGAATGCGGCGGTTGGTTTCGCCAGAATGGGGCGTTTTCAAGAGGGCATAAGAACCCGCAAGGAGGGCGCCCAAGCCCAAACCTTTTAAAAATGCTTTCAACATCGACTACACCTCAATATTTTCGTTAATGGTTTTAGCAATTTTGGCTAAGTCTTCATCACTATAATTGTCACCGTTATTGGTAAATTTGACAGCAAAACCTTCCTCTTTTTGGTAGCGAGGAATGATGTGAATGTGAGAATGGAAGACCGATTGATAGGCAATTTCACCGTTGTTATTTAAGATGTTAATTCCTTGTACGTCTGGGAAGGCTTTCTTAATGGCTTCGACAATAATAGGAATCCGTCTAAAAATCGCTCCAGCATCCTTGACATCGTAGTCAAAGATATCTTTCAGATGTTTTTTAGGAACGAGTAGGGTGTGCCCCTTGGTAACTTGAGAATTATCTAAGAAAGCAGTGACTACTTCGTCTTCATAGACTAGATTAGTGGGGATTTCCCGGTTTGCGATTTTACAGAAAATGCAATCTTCCATGATATATCGTCCTCTCTAATTGACTTATTCATTTAGCTTAAGTTTATCACAAGCCTAGGTAAGTCACAATTTTTCTACGGGGATTTTTTCGGCCGCCCCTGATCGAAAAAATTCTGGATATTTGCTAAACTAGGTGTAAAATGAGGTCTTAAGATTAGATTATCAATAGCAAAGGAATTGAAAGATGACACTATCTGTAGAACATTTAAGTGGGGGTTATAGTAATTTTACGGTCCTCCACGATTTAAATTTTTCCGTTCAAGCTGGTGAAATTGTCGGTTTGATTGGCTTGAATGGGGCTGGTAAATCAACCACTATTAAGCATATTTTAGGTCTGCTCAAGCCGAGCGCGGGGGAGTTATTGGTGAATGGCCATTCACTGGCTGAGGATAACCAGGCCTACCGCCAAGCCCTTAGCTATATACCCGAACAACCGATCCTCTATCCAGAGCTCACCCTGCGCGAGCATATCCAACTGATTGCCTTGGCCTACCATATTGACCCTGACCAAGCCATGGCTAATGCCGAGCCACTCTTAGAACGTTTTCGTTTAACCGAACGTTTGGACTGGTTACCCATCCATTTTTCTAAGGGCATGAAGCAAAAGGTCATGATTGTTTGTGCCATGTTAGTGGATACCATGCTATACATTATTGATGAACCCTTTGTCGGCTTAGACCCACTGGGGATCGATGACTTTACCCAATTGTTATTAAAGAAACGCCAAGCCGGGGCAGCAATTTTAATGTCAACCCATATCCTTTCCAGCGCTGAGCACTACTGTGACCGCTTTATCTTTCTCCATGAGGGAGAAATTAAAGCCCAAGGGACTTTGCTGGAGATCCGTCAGCGCTTCAATAAGGCAGATGCTAGCTTGGATGAACTCTATGTTGACTTAGTAAGAGGGCAGAGCCATGACCTTTAAAGAGCTCTATCCCAAACGCCGTCAAAGTCAGCAAAAACGAATTTTCCGTTATTTTAAATATATTTTTAATGACCACTTTATTCTGGCTTTGGCCTTTATTTTAGCGGCCTTGGCCTTTCAATATAGCCAGTGGCTAAAGACTTTAACGACTTTCAACCCGCCTTACCAATGGATCTGGCTAGTCATCGCCACGGCCTTAGTGATGGGGATAGGACAGATAGCTAGCTTCATTCAAAAGGCGGATACGGTCTTTTTACTGGCTCGGGAAAGGGACTTTAAAGCTTACTTTAGCCAGGCCATAGCCTATAGCTTACTCCTGCCGACGGGGATCTATGCCTTATTTGTGGGGGTATCTTATCCCTTCTTACTGATTCACCAAGGCTTGTCAGGGGACCAGGTCCTTGCTATCTTTGTGGTAATGGTCGGCTTGAAGGCTCTCCAGTTACGGTCAGTCTTAGAAAATTTTCATTTTTACAGTTCCAGCAAACGCAGGCTCTTGATGATTTTGACTGCAGCTTATAGCTTTTGTCAGTTGTATTTTGCTGTACGTGGAAAGAGCTTTTTGGCCCTGGCTTTTGTTTTTGTGATGATCGTCATCTATTATCTGACCAGTAAAAACTGGCAGGGTGAAAAGCAATGGGATTGGTTAAAGATTGCAAGTGAGGAAAGCCAACGCCAAGAAAGGGTTAACCAGGTTTTGAGCCTGTTTGTGGATGTACCTACGGGTCAAAGGGCAGTTAAACGGCGGAAATATTTAGATCCACTGCTTAAGACTAGCAAGAACAATCCCTATTATTTCCTCTACCAAAGGGCCTTTTGTCGGAGTCAAGATTATTTCAATTTATGGTTCAGGCTCACTGTCTTAGCGACTCTCTTGGTTTATTTCTTACCTAGTCACCCGCTGACCTACTGTTTAGGGCTTTTAATGCTTTATGCCAGTCATTTTCAAATTTTACCGCTCTATCGTCGCTATTATAAGCATCCCTTAATGAAAATCTACCCCTTAGACCAGGGGCAAGCTTTGCCAGCTTTTCGTCGCTTTTTATACCTGCCGATAGGCTTGCAGACGGCTTTGCTTACGATGACTTTCCTAATGAGCAAATCCTGGCAGGACAGTGTGATTTTCTTGGTTTTAGCGGGATTAATGACTATCCTTTTCACCCGGGTCTATTTACCCCGTCGCTTACGAGGAAAAAATCGTCTCTTGGAAAAATTACATAGATAATTATTGACGATCCTCTAATTTCTGACTAAAATAAGAGATACTGTTTAAATATAATCGGGAGAAAGGGAGGAGAAGTTATGGAGTTCCAATTCGATAAAGAATGGACCTTGCACCCAATAGGTGGCGATACTGGCCAAGCTTTTATGGGAACACATAATCAAGAGCGGATATTTCTGAAGCGAAATTCTTCTCCTTTTTTAGCTGCCTTGTCCATGGAGGGGATTACCCCCCGCTTGATCTGGACCAAAAGAACTGCTAGCGGTGACGTCTACTCCGCCCAAGAATGGCTTTATGGACACACCCTGTCAGCCCAAGAAATCCAGCAAGGCATCGTGACTAAGTTAATGTCACGCTACCACCACTCTGACAATCTCTATAATATGTTGGTGAAGATTGGTGGAAAAACCTATAAACCAGAAGATTTCTTACACGAATTTGAAAACAATCTTAGTGAGGATCTGGACTCCCTAACCTATATTAATAGTGTTAAGGATTACCTCTATGACACCTTGTCTTTTGTGCAAAACGCTCGGCGTACTGTCTGCCATAGCGACCTCAACCGCCGTAATTTTATTTTGTCAGAAGACCATCGCTTATACTTAGTAGACTGGGAGAAGGTCTGCATTGCTGACCCCATTTTTGACATTACCCAGCTCTTAGTCCAATATATTCCCTTGGAAGATTGGGACCACTGGTTTGATTTGTATAACTTGCATGTGAGTGAAGAAACCTATTTACGAATTGAATGGTATTCATTAATGAACTTACTCTTTTTAATTAAGGCAGACTATCAGAAAAAACGCATCTATCACATTAATGAAAGTATTTTATTGCTCAGACACATCTATGAAAACCGCTATTTTAAAAGCAGTAACCAAGAAAAAACCATCACTTCCTGGTCTATTGACTAGGAAAATGATCAGCATTGGTTTAAAAACATTTGTCAATTAAAAAAGGTTGTGGCAAGGGTCACAACCTTTTTCTAAGTTAGGAAACACCACTAAGGAGGAAGACTATGCGTGTACGTCACAAACCCTGGGCAAAAGACCTGATCGCCCAACACCCTGAATGGGTGATTACTGACCCTTACGACAAAAAAGGCCACTGGCATGAAATATTTGCCAATGACCATCCTATCCATGTGGAAGTGGGTACCGGAAAGGGCCAATTTCTGATTGAAATGGCTAAGAACTATCCTGAGATTAATTTTATCGGCATTGAAATGATTTCTGATGTCTTAGTCATGGCTCTACAGAAAGCCATGGAGACTGAATTAAGCAACCTGCGTTTTATCCGCGGAGATGGTAACCATGTTAGCGACATGTTTGTCCAAGATGAAGTTAGTGAAATTTACTTAAACTTTTCCGATCCTTGGCCCAAAAAACGCCATGCTAAACGCCGCTTGACCCATGAGAACTTTCTCAAGCAATACCAGCATATCTTAAAGCCAGACGGCCGCTTGATTTTCAAGACGGATAACCAAGGACTTTTTGAGTACTCCTTAACTTCGCTCTCCCATTACGGAATGGTCTTAGATGATGTCTCTTTGGACCTCCACAATAGTGGGGTAACCGATAATATCATGACCGAGTATGAGGCCAAGTTCTCTCAAAAAGGGCAGCGTATTTACCGCTTAATTGCTCATTTTAGAGTTGAGGGATAGAGGAACAAATCCTATTGATAAAAAGAAAAACCAAGCGGGTAGTCTCTTCACTTTGAGCACTTCCGGCTTGGTTTTTCTTAAGCATGTTGAATTAGTCAATAGCAAAAATATCAACAATATTCCCTGTAATTGCGTCGGCATAGAATTCATATTGAACGACCTTATTATTTTCTAAGCGGGAGATACCGCCGTAGTAGAGCTTTTGTTCTTGGCCAAAACGGTTAACATGGACCGGTTGGAGTTCAATCCAAGAGCCTTCGATGTCGCCGTCTTTTTTAAAGTGGTCCTTAACGGCTTCTAAAACTTCCATGCCATCTTTAGCCTTATGGGCTTGGACTTGGTCATAAATCAAAGCCGCAGCAACGCCACCAATGACTAAACCGCAGGCAAAGAGGCTGCCGGCCAGGGCATAGTTTTGCTTTTGATCATTGGGAAAAACGCTATGTTTCAACTGATTAATTAGGGCTTTTTTTACCATAGTGAATGTCAAACTCCTTTGTTTATTGGATAAAGCACAATATTTCTTTTAATTATAACACGCTTAAGCTTTTCTTGCAGGAGTCTAGGGAGAGGGATATATTTTGGAATTAGGCTTGAATTGCCTTTTTAACGGTTTCAGTTTATAATTTACACGATACTTTGTAAAGATTTAATGACTTGCTCAATGATATAAATCGGGCAAGCAATATAAAGGAGAAGTTAATTATGTGGCTTAGTTTCTACAATCCTCGAGGAGTAGGCGATGTGTTGATGTTGACGTCAGCAGATCTTCCTCGTGAACTAATAGAAACTGAAACGTTGTCCGATGTGACACGTATTTATAACAAGGAAAATAAAGAAACCATTGGTTATAATATCAATAATATTTCGACTTATATGGAAATAAAGGGGACAGGACACGTTCTCTTAGAAGACGCTCAAATTGAGCAAATTAACCAATTATTCTATGAACAAGGTTTTGAAACCATCAAAATTTCAAACGAACCCCGGATTGTGGTAGGAAAGGTACTGGAGTGTGTCGATCATGAAAATTCTGACCACCTGCATGTTACCCAAACCCAAGTGGGTCCGGCAGGCGTTCAACAAATTGTTTGTGGGGCAAGTAATATTGACCAAGGCCAGACCGTAGTCGTTGCCCTGAGTGGGGCAGTCATGCCCAATGGACAGATTATCTGGCCGGGAGAATTGCGCGGAGTGAAAAGTAATGGCATGATTTGTTCCGCCTATGAATTAGGCCTAGATCCTGACCATGAACGTCAAGGCATCTTAGTGCTTGACGATGAATTGACCCCAGGGACTCCTTTTGAGTCAATCAAAGAGCAATTGAATTAAAGGAGTCATTGACAGGTTCACTGAAATATTTTATCAAGAAAGGAATGAGAGGATATGGCCTTTGTCCCTTTTTATCGTAAAGAGAATACGCAGCGGATTAAGCCTAAGCACTCTGTCCTTGATTTCCCTAACTATCTAAGCCGTGACTATAGCAATTACCAGGAAAATAATGACCAGCGCTTAGGCAAAGAAGCCCCGGTCAGCTTCCATATTGACGATGATCAGATGGTAATTAATAGCTCACCTTATCAAGCTAACCGAGCCTCTGTTCGTCCTGATCGTTCAGAGGCTATGCGACGTCGCAAAGAAATTAATGACCAGCGGCAAAACAGTCCCTACCATTACAAGCAAAACTCCATTCGTGAGGATAAAAGAGAAAAGCAGGCTCGCTTACGGCGTGAAATTAAAGAATTTCAAATGTACCAGAGTAAAAAGCCCTTTAAACCGACTGAGTTGCCCTCAACCTGGTTGAATAGCCAGTCCAGCAACCCTGCTCAAGACAAAGGGACAAAAGCAGAACTGCCTTCTCAAAACTCAAGTAAGAAAACGGCGTCGCCAAGGACTAGCCAAAAACGCGATTCGGCTTCTACAAATCAGCCTAACTCGAACAAAAGCAAAGCAAGACCTAAGAAGCATTTAAACCGGGGTTTACAGTCAATTATGGCTGAGGAAAGGCCCCTCAAAGGGAATTCTTTTCTAGGACAAGATGATGGCCTAGCTAAGGACCAACCCCCTTTCAAAAAGCATCAAGATGGAAACGGAGACAAATAAGACATGGATAAAGAATTGACCTATCATTTTACCGGAATCAAAGGCACAGGCATGAGTGCTCTCGCACGCGTTCTTAAAGGATCTGGCTACCAGGTCCAGGGTTCTGATGTCACTGATCATTTCTTTACTGAGGAAGGGTTGAAGGAAGCGGGCATTACCGTTTTACCTTTTGATCCTGACAATATCCATGAAGGGATGACGGTGATTTGTGGGAACGCCTTTAAGGATGACCACCCTGAAGTTGTCCGGGCCAAGGAATTAGGCCTGACCGTTACCCGCTACCATTATTTCCTAGGTGAACTCATTAAGAAATATACTAGTGTTGCTATCACCGGTTCCCACGGAAAAACTTCAACCACCGGTCTCATGGCCCATGTCCTGGGCAGTTTAAAGACCACCTCCTATCTGATTGGAGACGGAACCGGTAAAGGGGTGGAAGACGGCGAATACTTTGTCTTAGAAGCCGACGAATACCGGGAACATTTCTTAGCTTATGAACCTGATTATGCCATCTTTACGAATATCGACTTCGACCATCCCGATTTTTACCATAATATTGAAGAAGTCTTTGCTGCTAACCGAAAATTTGCCCACCAAGTTAAGAATAAAGTGATTGCCTATGGAGACGATCCTTACTTACAAAAATTGAAGGATGAGGTTGACGTTTGGTATTACGGCATTGACAATGATGATTTTGATATTGTAGCCAAGGATATCGTTCGTAACACCAAGGGCTCACACTTTGATGTCTGGGTCCAAGGCAAGCATTATGGCAACTTTTCTATCCATACCTTTGGCCAACACAGCATCTTGAATAGCCTGGCAGTGATTGGTTTCTGTTATTTAGAAGGTTTTGCTCCAGAGGATGTTCAAGAAGCCTTGACCAGCTTTAAGGGCGTGAAACGTCGCTTTAATGAACGTTTTGTTGAAGATATGGTGATTGTTGATGACTATGCCCACCATCCTTCAGAAATCAAAGCGACCATTGATGCTGCCCGTCAACAATATCCAGATAAAGCCGTGATTAGTGTCTTCCAACCGCATACCTATTCGCGGACCCTGGCTCTACTGGACCAATTTGCTGAGGCTTTAGATAAGTCCGATGCGGCCTTTGTTTGTGATATTTTTGCTTCAGCACGGGAAACCGACCACCACCAAGTATCCAGCCAAGATGTTCTGGATCGTTTAACGGTTCCGCATGCGGCTCTTGATCTGGGCGATATGACCTCATTACTCGCCTATAAAGATGCGGTTATTCTCTTTATGGGGGCTGGTGATGTTCCTAAATATGCCAAGGCCTATGAAGCCGCCTTGTTAGAGAATGGGCACACAGATAAGGAGTTGTCAGATGATGACCATTAAGAAGGCAGTAATCCCGGCAGCGGGTTTGGGGACACGTTTTCTTCCCATTACCAAAGCGACTGCTAAAGAAATGCTTCCTTTGATGGATAAGCCAGTCATCCAATTTATTGTTGAAGAAGTGCTGGCCAGTGGAATTGAGGAAATTCTCATTGTTACTGGGCGTAACAAGCGCTCTATCGAAGACCATTTCGACTCTAATTACGAATTAGAACAAAACCTTACTGAAAAGGGTAAGGAAGACTTATTGGAAATGGTCCAATCCAGCACCTTACATAATATCCAGTTCAAACGTCAACACTATCCAAAAGGGCTTGGCGACGCCATCCTACAAGCCAAGTCCTTTGTGGGAGACGAACCTTTTCTGTTAACCCTGGGGGACAATATTATGGTTTCTGATAAGCCCGCTTCTAAGCAGGTCATGGAAATTGCTGACCGTTACCAAGCAACAGCAATCTTAACCCAAGCAGTCTCCAACCAGGAAGCTAAGCATTATGGGATTGTTGATGAAGCCAGTGCGCGGTCGGGAGATGTCTATGATATAAGCGGTCTAGTGGAGAAACCCACAGAACCTGATTATGACCCCGCTATGGCCATCTGTGGCCGTTATGTCTTAACCCCTGATATTTTTTCAGCGATTGAAGCGGTTGGCGTTAACCCGCAATCTGGTGAAATTGAACTCACCGATGCTTTAAATTTACTGGCTAAGGACCATCCCGTTTTATCCACCCACTTCCATGGCCAATGGTATGAAGTGGGAGAACCCTTAGGACTTATCGAGGCAAGCATCCAGTATGCCCTACACCATGTTGAAACCAGTCAAGGCCTCAATGATTATTTAAAGCAAGAAATCATCCCCCGCTTAAAAGCGGAAAAATAAAGTCATCTAGTCTCCTTCAACTAGCTGAGGGAGACTTTTTCATTGGAGGAGAGCAGATTTTTGATTATCAAAGAAGCGATCTTACATATCTATGATCAAAACATTAATCAGGGAGTCATGTCTGAACTTCCCTTAGCCGTTGATAGCAATCATTTATTTAAATACATGAATGCCTTAATTGACAAGGTCTGGGTTACCGATAAGAAGAAGCGGGGAACTTTTCCGGCTGACAATGAAAAATACCAGCAATTTCAAGCGGCTGCAGCAGACTTTATTCCCAATAGCCAAGCATTGGCCAGTCAATGGTTTCAATTTATCCAATTAAACCCTGATATTCCTGCGGCTGACTTACTCTGGCTGCGTTTTTCTGATGACCAAGGCGAAGATTACCTGGCAGCTTTTAAACTTAATCACAATGAATCCTATACCCATAACTTGGTCTATAATGAAGACAATGTTCAAAATGATCTCATTATTCATAAAAATATCCTGCCATCAGCCAAACAGGCCATTGATGAAGGCATCGTGGTTAATTTAGCCAGTGGCCAGTATGACCTGGTGGAAAAGAAGCATGAAATTGAAAGTCTAGGGGAAAAGGTCAATTATTTTAGTGAATTGTACCTCAAGGTGCCGACCAAGCCCAGTGCCAAGGAAAGTATCCAAGCTATCAAGAAAGCCGTTGAAAAGACGGCTCACACTTATGATGAACCGGTATACCAATCCCTCGCCAAGGCTAAAGATATCCTCTACCATGAAATGAGTGGGGAGGAAGGCTTCTCCAATGAGCGGATTGCTGACTATCTCTACGAAGATAACCTGGCCAAGAAGCAATCCTATCTGGAAGAAACCCAAACTTTCCCCTTTGACAGTGAAATGATGCAAGAAGTCGAAAGCATTCCTACAAAACTCCAAAGGCAAAAATTGAAACTGGATAATGGCATTGAAATCACCATTCCGCTCGACTTGTTCTACGATCCCGACGTCATTGAATTAAGCAATAACCCCGACGGAACAATCAGTGTCACCATCAAAAACATCGAATCCATAAAAAACATGTTTTAAGGAATAGAGTGCGACGGCTGCACTAAAGATCGATAACACTGGAGCTAAAGAGCAAAAATTCTTGAAAAGAATTTCTTGCACTTTAGTGAAGTGGAGGTCGATCTGCAGCCGGAGCACGTTTGAATAGAGTGTGACGGGTGCATCAAAAGGCAAGATCACTGGAGCTAAAGGACAAGCGAATTCTCAAAGAGAAATCGATGTCCTTTAGTGAAGTGGATGCATGCCTTGCACCCCAGAACACATTTGGAGGAGAGTGCGCGCTGACAAAATAAAGCTAAGGCTATCCCAGCGCGAAAAAACTTAGTATACTATAAGAGAAAGCAGACTTTTGACTGCTCCTATAACTCAGATAGAGTGGGCAGTTTAATCATTGACCTGGATATGTGAAAGGATGACCCAAATTAGATGGATTATGAAGAATTTGAAAAAGATTTACCGGTCTTAGAGCGAGGCAAGTGGACCCTGGGATTAGACCATATTCGTGACCTCATGGCGGTCTTTGATAATCCCCAAGACAAATTGCCTACTGTCCATATCGCAGGCACCAATGGCAAGGGCTCAACCGCCTCAATGATAGCTAGAACCCTCCAATTAGCTGGTTATAAGGTAGGTTTGTATACCTCACCATCCTTAGTGAGTTTTAATGAGCGTATCCGGATTAACGGGGAGAATATCGCTGATGAAAAGCTGCGAGCCATGAAAGACTACATGAAGGAAAAACTTGCCGGCACTAAGATTCAATGCAGCGAGTTTGAGTTATTTACCGCCATGGCTTGGTTGATCTTTTTCCATGAAGGTTGCGATATTATTGTTCTAGAAGTGGGCTTAGGCGGTCGCTTGGATGCCACCAACCTGGTAAAGAGTCCCTTAGTCAGTGTGATTACTAAGATTGCCTTAGACCATGAAAATATTCTGGGCCATACCATTTCAGAAATTGCCAAGGAAAAAGCGGGGATTATTAAGTACTACACTCCGGTGGTGGTTTATCCCTATCCGAAAGAGGCGATTGAAGTTTTAAGTGCGACTGCTGAACGTCAAGGGGCTCCTTTGAAGACGATTGATACAGAAAGTATTGAGGATATTCACCCGGAAAACCGCCAACAAGTTTTTACTTATAAGGGAGAAAATTATCACCTTAACTTATTGGGTAAACACCAAGTGTTGAATGCCTGCTTGGCGATTGAAGCTTTAGCTGAAATTAAACGAGCTGGTTTTAATGTAGAGCTCAAGCAGATAAAAGAAGCTTTACAGACAGTTTCTTGGCCAGGACGTTTTGAATGGGTCCACCAAGATCCAGAAATTATTATTGATGGCAGCCATAATTTAGATGGGGTCCGGGCCATGCGTCATGCCGTTGAGGATTATTTCCCTAATATTCCCCGACTAGGCATTACCGGCATGCTCAGGGACAAGGATGTTTACCGGATGTTAGGAGAGGTTGTTCACTTATTTGATGAGATTGTCACCATTACCCCTGATTCAGACCGGGCCATGACAGCCAGTGAACTCACCAAGGCCACCCATATGGTTACAGGCCTCCAAAAGGTCAATACTTACACCGCTCAGAATAATGAAGACGCTATGGCCTATGCCAGACGATGGGCTGACCAGCAAGAGGGGGACTGCCTCATCTGTGTCTTTGGCAGCCTCTACCTGGTCGGTGAATTAAGAGAGTTGGTCTTTGAATCCTTTGAAGCCGACCAATAAGAAAAAAACCAGATGGATCAGTCATCCTTTACACTGATTCATCTGGTTTTTATTTTTATATAAGATATTATAATTGTTACTTTCGATGAAAGTTTTAGAGCAAAATAAGATTTATTAAATAGCTTTGAGCAGTAGTGGCGCTTTGAATTGGACGTTAGCCATGAACAAGCAAGCAAAGCGAATGATGGATCGTAGGCCTCAGCCGTACGAGCCGTTTGAGTCTTGCTAGGGGAAAGACCGCGGCTTGAGCCGGTGCCATGGCTTTTAAACGTCAAAATTCAAAAGCAGAACGAATGCTCATTAATTTATTGAGTAAAGCATTTGAAATTAATTTTAACTCATATTCCACTCGATTAATTCATAGAAACCATCATGGTAGGAAACATGGGCATAGTGACCGTAGTCTAGCACATCGGCTAAGTCAAAATCAGCCAAGACCTCGTGCAGAAAGGCAGAGATCGGGGTATGGTGGGAGATGATGGCGACATTGATTTCGGGTTTCATATGGTCTAAGCGGTATTCTAAAGCCTCATCATGAACCTGCATCATCCCACTTTCCAGGCGATTCCAAAAGGTCATAAAATCTTCAGCTAAGCCTTCAGGATCACGGTGGCTAATGCCATCAATAACATTAGGCACAAATTGTGATTGAGGGATGCCTTCTTCTCGCATGTGGTGGACCATTTCCTGCAAGCTTTCGGGCCAGGCTACTTCGATGGGCTGCCCTTCCATACCGCCGTAATAAATCTCACGAAATTCTTTTAAGGGAGTTGCTATCAGGCCTTGAGGCTGACTTGATAAGAGGATTTGCGCACTTGTTTGACTCCTTGGCATGTCACTGGAGTAGGCTAAATCCAATGGAATGTTTTTAAAGTGGTCAGCTAAATCGGCCATTTGTGCTCGACCTACCCGGGTTAGGGGGGTATCGGTCCAGCCTTGTACTTTTTCTTGACCAGCCAGCTTGTTTTGGTTGGCTTCGGTCTCTCCATGGCGGATAAAGTAATAATGTATGGCTTGCATCAGATCACCTCCTCTTTTTTATCTTTTATTTATTTTAGCATATATTTTTACTAAAGGTGAGCCATTGCCTGAAAGAAATTCCCAAAGATAAATAAAGTTGCCCATCAACCTAAAGCGTGATACAATGGCATAAGTATGAAGACGACTCAGAAGTAGTAACTCGGGCGGAATACTTAGCGAGGATGTGCTTGGTGAAAACATCTTATTCCTAACAGTGAACTCGTCTGATGATTCACACGCAACTTGTTTGCCGTCTCACCTGCGTTAAGGGTAAGAAGAGAGCCAACGTAGGTGGTACCACGATCATTCGTCCTATTTATGCAAGATAACTTGTATAAGGGGGCTTTTTTTTTAGGTAAATATTTCATGTTGAAATGGAAGGAGATTACATAATGGCTTATAACCACAAGACAATAGAGAAAAAATGGCAAAAATATTGGAAAGACAATAAAAGCTTTAAAACCTTAGAGGACAAGTCCTTGCCTAAGTTTTATGCATTGGATATGTTCCCTTATCCTTCTGGTCAAGGGCTCCATGTGGGGCACCCAGAAGGTTATACAGCAACCGATATTGTTTCGAGAATGAAGCGGGCCCAGGGTTATAATGTTCTCCATCCTATGGGTTGGGACGCTTTTGGTTTGCCAGCGGAACAATATGCCCTCGATACCGGTAATGACCCCGCCGAATTTACCCAAGCCAACATCGGCGTCTTCAAGAAACAAATTGAATCCCTCGGCTTTTCCTATGACTGGGACCGTGAAATTGACACCACTGACCCTAATTATTATAAGTGGACCCAATGGATCTTCACCAAACTCTTTGAAAAGGGTCTAGCCTATGAAGATGAAATCATGGTTAACTGGTGTGAAGCCTTGGGGACGGTTCTAGCTAATGAAGAAGTGATTGACGGCTTGTCTGAACGGGGCAACCATCCTGTGGTTCGGCGTCCGATGAAGCAATGGGTATTGAAGATTACTGCTTATGCTGATCGGCTTTTAGATGGTTTAAATGACTTGGATTGGCCAGAAAGCATTAAGGAAATGCAACGGAACTGGATTGGTCGTTCTGAAGGGGCCGATGTGACCTTTAAGGTGGCCGGTACTGACAAAGAATTTGAAGTCTTTACCACTCGTCCTGATACCCTTTACGGGGCAACTTACTGTGCTTTAGCTCCAGAACATCCATTAATCAAGCAAATTGTCAGTGAAGACCAAAAGCAAGCGGTGGCTGACTATGTTGAAGCAGCCAGCCATAAGTCTGACTTAGAACGTACCGATCTCGCTAAGGAGAAGACTGGGGTATTTACTGGGGCCTATGCGGTTAACCCACTCAACGGGGACAAGCTCCCTATCTGGGTGGCTGACTATGTCTTGGTTTCTTATGGGAGCGGTGCCGTTATGGCTGTTCCTGCCCATGACCAAAGGGACTACGAATTTGCTCAGCAATTTGACCTTCCAATTAAAGCCGTCATTGAAGGTGGCGACCTGGAAAAAGAAGCCTATACTGGCGATGGGGTCCACATTCATTCAGAAGAGTTGGATGGTTTAGGCAAGGATGAAGCCATTCAAAAAGCCATTGAAATCCTGGAAGCTAAGGGCGCTGGCCAAGCTAAGACCTCTTACCGCCTCCGTGACTGGGTCTTCTCACGTCAACGCTACTGGGGTGAACCGATTCCTGTTATCCATTGGGAAGATGGGACCACCACAGCAGTTTCTGAAGCAGACTTACCGGTCTTGTTACCAGAAGGCAAAGATATTAAACCATCAGGTACTGGTGAATCCCCACTCGCCAACTTTGAAGACTGGCTTAACGTTTATGATGAAGAAACTGGCCTCCACGGAAAGCGTGAAACCAACACCATGCCACAATGGGCGGGATCGAGCTGGTACTTTATTCGCTTCTGTGATCCTAAGAATAAGGAAGCGCTTATTAGTCAAGAAGCAGCCGACTATTGGATGAATGTTGACCTTTATATTGGTGGGGCAGAACATGCCGTGCTTCACCTTCTCTATGCGCGTTTCTGGAACATGTTCCTTTATGACTTAGGGGTAGTGCCTACCGAAGAACCCTTCCAAAAACTCTTTAACCAAGGGATGATCCTCGGTGAAGGTCATGAAAAAATGTCTAAATCAAAAGGCAATGTGGTTAACCCTGATGACATTGTGGAACGCTACGGGGCCGATACTTTACGTTTGTATGAGATGTTTATGGGACCTCTGGATGCCTCCATTGCTTGGAGCGAAGATGGCTTAGCGGGGGCTAGACGCTTCCTGGAAAGAGTCTGGCGCCTATTTATCGATAGTGACGACCAATTACGGGACCGAATTACTACCATTGATACGGGTGAATTAGACAAGGTTTACCATCAAACCGTCAAGAAAGTCACTGAAGACCTGGAAAAATTACACTTCAATACGGCAATTTCGCAAATGATGGTCTTTGTTAATGAAGCTAATAAGGCAGAAAGTATTCCTTACGATTATGCCAAGGGCTTTGTCCAATTACTGGCTCCAATTGCTCCTCACTTGGGAGAAGAATTGTGGCAACGTCTAACTGGTGAAGCTGGAATTTCATATGTGCCATGGCCAAGTTACGACGAAAGCCAATTGGTCGAAGAAAGTATCGAAATTGTTGTTCAAGTGAATGGTAAGATCAAGGAACGTCTCCAAGTGGCTAGTGGCCTTAGCCAAGAGGAATTGAGTCAAGCGGCCAAAGACTCTGACAAGGTCCAAGCAGCTATTGCTGGTAAGGACGTGGTGAAGGTGATTGCTGTTCCAGATAAATTGGTTAATATTGTGGTCAAATAGGAAGGAAATTGCATGAAGAATATTTTAATCGTCCATGATATTTCCTGCTACGGTAAGTGTTCTTCAACAGTAGCCTTACCTATCTTAGCCATGATGGAATTAGCGGGGACCTTACTCCCCACCTCACTCTTGTCAACCCACACGGGGCCAGGCTTTGAAGGCTATACCTATCTGGATCTCAGTGATGAAATGGCTAAAATTGTTGATCACTGGCAATCTTTTGGTTTAACATTTGACGCCGTTTATGTTGGTTATTTAGGTAGTATTGAGCAAATTGACTTCTTAATTGAGAAATTACCTCAATTAATTAAGTCCGGTGGAAAAATTTACCTGGATCCAGTCATGGCTGACCAGGGCAAGTTTTATCCCGGCTTTGAAGAGGCTTATGCCAAGGCCATGCGCAAGCTGTGTGATATTGCTGATGTGATCATGCCCAATCAAACCGAGGCGGCCTTTATCTATGACTTACCCTATCAAGAAGGTCTGGCCGGCTATCAAAGCGCTAAAGACTTAGCTGCTTTAATCAACCAGGACAGTGACCAGCCAACTTCACTGGTTCTGACTGGGGTAGGTTATGATGGTGATCAACAGACCGGGGCCTATTACTATGACGCTGAGAATAAGATTGATGGTCTGGTTCAGGCTGATTTTGTCGGCGGACTTTTCCATGGAACAGGTGATATTTTTGCTTCTATATTCGTTGGCGCCCGTGAAAATGGGGCCTCGCTAAAAGCAAGTACCGCCTTAGCTGTGGAAACTCTGCCCAAAATTCTCCAAGCCTCTATCGATAATCCCAATATCCACCAAGATGGCCTGAACTTTGAAAAAGCCTGCCCCGACCTTAACCGCTTTGTCCATGAACTAAAAAATAAATTTTAAATTGTTGGTAACTAATTATTAAATAAATTTGTTTATTCGGTTAATATATTTGAGCAGTAGTGACGCTTTGAAATTGGTCGTTAGCCATGAATAAGCAAGCGATGTGAATTACGGCTAGTAGGCATTAGCCGTACTAGCCGTTTGAAGCTCGCTAGGTGAGGGACCTTGGCCCGAACCGATGCCATGGCTCTTTAACGACAAAATTTCAAAAGCAGAACGAATGCTCATTATATTTATTTACTAAGAAAGCAAAATAAATAAAAAACATTTAAGCGATTAATTTCTAGCCATTAAAGGCAGGAATTAATCGCTTTTTTTTAATGCGTATAAAAAAACTTTCAGCTCACTGAGCAATATGCTTTTTATGAGAGAAAAATATGTTAAAATTATTACTAACAAAAAATAAGTAAACGGAGGGAAGACTTTGCTGCGCCTAGAGAACATTCACAAAACTTTCGCTAATAAGGAAGTTTTAAAGGGGATCGACCTAACCGTCAATGACGGGGAAGTGGTTGCTATCATTGGTCCCAGTGGTACCGGGAAAACTACCTTATTAAGAACCATTAATTTCCTCGATCCCGCTGACTATGGAAATATCCAGCTCAATGACTTGACAGTGGCAGCTGACCAAGCGACCAAGCAAGAAATTACTGAAATCCGCCGGCGAACGGCTATGGTTTTTCAAAATTATAGTCTCTTTAAAAATAAAACCGTTTTAGAGAACGTGACAGAAGGTTTAATGACCGTACAAGGCAAGAATGCTGAAGCGGCTGAAAAAATTGCCAAAGCGGAATTAGACCAGGTGGGCATGTTGGACCATTTAGACAAGTATCCCAGCCAGTTATCTGGAGGTCAGGCCCAACGGGTAGGGATTGCCCGGGCAGTGGCTTTAAAACCAGAAATTTTACTTTTAGATGAACCAACCTCGTCATTGGACCCGGAACGGTCAGCAGAATTGCTAAAGATTCTACAAGAGATTGCCCGAACCGGGGTTACTATGTTGATTACTACCCATGAAATGGATTTTGCTAAATACGTTTCTTCCCAGGTCGTTTTTATGGAAAATGGGGAAATCGTTGAATCAGGAAGTCCCCAACAGATTTTTTCAGCAGCTAAGGAAGCCCGGACGCGAGACTTTGTCAATAAAATCCAGCATCCCTTTTTAGCAGAAAGTGAGGAGAATAATTAATGAAAACATTAAAGACTTTTATCATTGTACTAGCAGGACTCTTTTTAGCAGCCTGCGGGAATAACCAAGGCGGATCCGAATCTGGAGCCAAAACCGTGACTGTTGCGGTTGAAAATGCGTCAAAACCCTTATCTTTTACCGATGAAAAGGGGAATTTAACCGGCTATGAAGTTGAGCTGATCCAAGCCTTAGATGAAGCGATGCCGGAATATAATATTAATATTGAAAGTGTTGATTCTGAAGCTGCTCAGGTAGGTTTGGAAACGGGACAATATGATTTTATCGGTGGGGGACTCTATAAGAACCCTGAACGTGAAGCCATGTACCTCTTCCCAGAAAGACATACCGGAGCCAGCGTTATTGAAATTTACAAACGCGCTGATGATGATTCCATTCAAAGTTTAGATGATCTAACCGATAAGAAAGTCCACCCGGTTACTCCGAATGGGGGAATCTTTAACTTATTAACCGCTTATAATGAAGCCCACCCTGACAATCAAATTGATATTCAATTGGGTGAATCTGGCTCTTTTGCGGAACGTTTCCAAGCGGTTGACAAGGGGGAATCGGATGCTGTTGTAATGCCATCCAATCTAGGTGCCGATCAAATTATTGAAGAATTAGGCTTAAATGTGAATACAGCTGACCAACCTGTTCAAGTTAAAGCGACTTACTTTATGATTGCCCCTGACCGGGAAGACTTAAAAGAAGCTCTGGATAAGGCAATCCAACAACTAGCGGATGAAGGCAAATTACAAGAACTTTCAGAAAAATGGTATGGAAAGAACATTTTCGACTATGAAATCAGTGAAGAAAATTAATAGTTGTCAGGCGACTAATCAGTTAATAACCATTAGTCGCTTTTCTTTGTAATAAAGGAGTTGCTTTATGGATTTTGGATTTATTATTAATATACTCCCCACCCTCCTAAAGACCTTGCCGCTAACTTTGTTTGTTTTTGTAGTTGCCTTAGTTGGGTCCTTATTGCTGGCTGTTATTGTGGCCAGTTTACAGGTGAAAAAGATTCCAATAGTCGACCCGCTTTTAAGGATATACTCCTCTTTTATGCGGTCGACCCCAGGGATTATCCACCTTTTTGTGGCTTATTATGGGATTCCTTTTGTTTTACGTCCCTTACATATTTCACTGGGGACCAATAGCCAGGTGACGGCAGCGATTATAGCCTTGGTGGCTTATAACGGGGCCTTTATGGCTGAAATTATTCGTCCCGCTTATCTGGCTGTCGGCCAAGACCAAAAAGAAGCGGCCCTGAGTTTGGGGATGACTGCCTGGCAAAGAAATTGGCGGATTATTTTCCCACAAATTATACCTATTGCCTTACCATCGTTAACGACAGCTGTCATCGACTTATTAAAAGATACTTCCCTACTTTTCCTTATTGGTTTAGTCGATTTGATGGGGCAGGCAGAAATTATTATTGCCAATAACTATGGGCTTTACCAGGTGGAAGTCTACTTTGCTATTGCCCTCATTTATTGGGCCATGTCATCATTATTGATCTTAATCAGTAAGTTGCTGGAAAATCGTTACGCTATGATTTGGAGAAGGGAGGACTAGGCCATGCGCTTTGATCTTAATATTTTATGGGACACCATTTTAGTGGTCTTACAGGCGGTCCCCCGGGTCCTCTTATTAGCCCTGGTTGTCTTAATCTTGGGGATCGGCTTAGGGTCTTTAATTGCCTTAGTTAGACGTCGGCGAATTCCGATTGTTAACCAATTGTTAGAAATTTTTATTTCCTATATGCGGGGCGTTCCGCTTATTGTTCATTTGTTCATTATCCGCTATAGTTTACCAAATGTAGCGGCTAGTTTTATGAACCTGCTTGGTTTTGGTATGGAACCTAGTGAGTTTCCCAATATCTTGCTCATTATTGTTGCCTTTACCTTATTAGAAGCAGCCATTGAGTCGGAGAATATCCGTGGGGCCCTCAATGCGGTCAGTAAGGACCAAGTGGAGGCTGCTTTATCTATCGGAATGACTAAAAAGCAAAGCTTACAACGAATCATCTTTCCTCAAGCCTTAACAGTTGCCATTCCACTCTTCTTAAACGCTTATCTGAAGGCCATTAAGATCCAGTCCCTAGCCTTCACTGTGGGTGTGGTTGACATTCTTACTCAAGCCCGCTTTGCCGCCGCCTTGTCCTACCATTATCTAGAATCTTACCTGGCAGCGGCTCTCGTTTATTGGTTAATTTGTGGCCTCTTGCAGGTTGTCTTTGACCACTTGAGTCAGAAGATTTCATTTGAGAAAGGAGTCTAGCATGACAGACAAGAAAAAACTTTTAAAAGCCTTCATGGCTAAGCAAGTAACGGACTACACACCATTCTCTGCTTGGACCCATTACCCTGAAATTGACCGAGAGCCCCAGACCATCAGCCAAGCCACTTATGATTTTGCCCGCCAGTTTGACTTAGATTTTATCAAAACCATGAGTAATGGCATGTATACGGTGGAAGACTATGGCGTCGACCTCGATTTTTCGGCCATAGCCAAGGGTGGGGTGGCCCAGGTTAAAGCGACTCCTATCCATTCCTACCAGGATTGGCGAGAGGTTCCTGACTTAACCGTTGACCAGGCCCCGGCCTTTCAAAGAGAGTTAGAACATTTGGAGCGCTTAGTGGAATTGACCAAGGGAGAGATTCCTCTTGTGGTCACTGTCCATAGCCCCTTAACTACGGCTAATAAGCTATGCCAGGGTCAGATTGACCAATACATTGAAGCGGATGGGGAAGGCTATCTCTTACAAGCCCTAGAACGCTTGACGCGGACGACTATTGAATTTGTTCAATTAGCACTCTCTAAGGGGGCAGACGGGATCTATCTTGCCAGTCAAATGGCTTCCCATGATAAGTCGAGACCTCAGGACTATCAAAAATATGGGATCCCCTTTGATTTGAAAATTATTGAAGCAGCGGACTCGGGTTGGTTAAATACCCTTCATATTCACGGAGCGAATATTATGTTTGACCTTCTTAAGGACTACCCGCTTCCGATAATTAATTGGCATATTGGTGAGTCTAAACCCGAATTAGCAGAAGGCATTCAGGAAACCGATAAATTCATTATGGGTGGCTTACGTCGGGAGGCTATTACCCAAGCGGATTGGCCAACACTTAAAGACCAGCTTGCTCAAGCCAAGGCTATTAATCAAACAGACAATCGTATCCTCTTAACGCCAGGCTGTGTGATCAGACAGCCCTTTTCCGAAGAGACTTTAGCGCGGCTTAGAGATTTAATCAGAAGCTAGGAGATGAGGATTTCTTAACTCCTTAAAGTCCTTAAGTTTACTTAATGAATCCAGGCCTCAATTGAATTGGGTAAAATTATTGATTAGAATGGATTAATATGAACAAAAATTTTACGTTAGATTTGGGGTAAAACTATGAATGATATTGAGAGGAGCCAGTCTATCCTCCAGGACCAGCAATCCAAGGAGAAGCTCAATGAAGGGTCGGCTTGGATGTCCATTGCTAGTGTGGTTTCTAGAATTCTTGGTGTCTTATATATTATTCCCTGGATGCATTGGATTGGAGACCCACAAGTCGGTACCGAAGCCAATGCCCTCTATGGGATTGGCTATAATTATTACTCGATATTCTTAGCCATAGCCATCGCTGGGGTGCCAGCCGCGATCTCTAAGCAAATGACCAATTACATGGCTAGGGGACAGTACCAAACTAGCCAACGACTCTTTAAAAGCGGCACCGTCATGATGTTAGCGACAGGAATTGTAAGTGCCCTGGCGCTTTATTTCCTGGCTCCCTTTCTAGCCCAGGGAAAGCCGGCGCGAAACGTAGAAGATGTTATCTTAGTCATCCGCTCCTTAGTGCCTGCCTTGGCCTTGATTCCCTTGCTATCGATTTTGCGGGGTTATTTTCAGGCCTATTTAGAAATGAAGCCCAGTGCGATTTCTCAGGTCACCGAGCAGTTTGCCCGCGTCATTTATATGTTGGTGACGGTTTATCTTATTCGTGTGGTTATGGATGGCAGTGTCGCTAAAGCGGTAAGTCACTCCACCTTTGCTGCCTTTATTGGGGCAGTCATTGCGATTGTGACCTTAGCCTTCTATTACTTCAAAAACCGCGACAAATACGCTGTTCCCGCAGGTCATGTGTATAGTGACTATGTATCCACTCGGACGCTCTTATTTGAGATTGTCCGCATAGCGATTCCCTTTGTGATTACGGGCTCGATCATCGAAATGGTCAACCTCATCGATATGAATACCTTCATGCCGATCATGCAAAGGGTGAGTGACCTAGGAGAAGGGCAGTTAATTTATGAATATGGGGTATTTAACGCCAATGCCCGCCGGGTGATTCAAATTATTATTTCTTTTGCTACGGCGATTTCCTCAACTACCGTACCCGTGGTGACTGATGCCTATACCCGCGAACTGGCCAAGTTCCAGGCTCGCTCGGTTTACGATGGCCACTTAAAACCGGTTTTTGATCATACCTGTGACGTCGTCCTACATAGTCTCCATCTCTTCACTTTAGTGATGGTGCCAGCTGCGATTGGTTTAGCCGTACTAGCTGCCCCAGTCTACCAGTTGCTTTACGGGATAAATGATCCCCTAGGTGAATTTTACTTACAAATTTCTTGTTTGATGGCTATTCCTATGGGACTCTTCTATGTTTTAGTCATGACCTTACAGTCCATGGACCAACAGAAAAAAGCCATCTTTGGGATTGTTTTAGGCCTAGGGATTAAATTATTGGTTCAGTTTCCGCTCCTGGCTGTTTGTGGCAGCGAAGGAGCCATGTATGCCTCAATACTGGCCTTTGTCTTTATGTGCGCCTTCTACCTGGCATGTATTTATAAACGGATCCAGTTTAGCTTTTCTGACTTAGCTGGACGGATCTGGCCAGCCCTCAAGCTAGTCCTGATTATGGGACTAATCAGTGAAATAACTTATCAAATTCTCCACTGGATCATTCCAGAACCCAATAAGTTAGGCGCTTTTGTGATGGTTATCCTTGTCGCTTTAGTCGGAATTTGGGTCTATTTAATTGGTCTCATCAAATCTCAACAACTAGAAATTATCCTAGGTCAAGATAAAGCACAAAAATTACGTCAGTTTTTACATTTATAAAATAGACAGCAAAAAGGCTCTGATACTAATCAGGGCCTTTTAGAATTATATGAAACTTTTACTTGCTGGTAAGCGGTGGTAGAGTCTGGTCAGGCTATAGAGGTCCTTGACCAAGCTATAGGTTAAGGCGGTAGCTGACATCCGCCATTGCCAGTTGCCTCCTAAGGTGGAGGGGGTATTTATCCGGGCCTGGTCATCAAGATTTAAGAGGTCTTGCATGGTATAGATGACTGTTTGACTGCAAGAGGCGGCTAGGGTTCGGTTTAACATTTTCGCGACACTCTCCGCTTTCTGCCGCCCACAATAGGCATCAATATAGTATCGGCTGACAGCGTCTTGGCCTAGATACCAGCCTAGGGCCGTTTGGTTGTCATGGGTTCCTACATAAGCAACGGAATTTTTATTGAAATTGTGGGGGAGGTCAGTAGAATCTTCACCAGAAAAGCCAAATTGCATGACATGCATGCCGGGAAAACCGGTGACTGCTAGTAAGTCAGCAACGTCTTGGGTTAGAAAGCCCAAGTTTTCTGCGATAATGTTGACAGGTCCAAGGGCTTCTTTGATGGCTTGGAACAAGTCAAGGCCTGGCCCCTTGACCCATTTGCCACTGGCTGCTGTCGGGGCGCTAGCTGGTATCTCCCAATAGGCTTCAAAGCCCCGAAAATGGTCAATTCTTACCATGTCATAAAGGTTGAGGCTGGCTTGGATCCGTTTGATCCACCATCGATAATTATCCTTAGCCATGGTCTCCCAATCATAGATCGGATTTCCCCATAATTGCCCATCAGAAGAGAAGGCGTCTGGAGGACAACCCGCGACCACTTGGGGCTGCCCGCTTTGGTTAAGTTTGAAATAATGGGGCGTTTGCCAGACTTCGACACTATCACTAGCCACATAAATGGGAATATCCCCAATTAGGTAAATGCCTTTTTGATTGGCATAGTCCTTCAGGGCAAACCATTGCTTAAAGAAGAAATATTGACTGACATAGTGATAATTGAGGCTGTTTTTTTCTTGGGCTAGTATTGCTTGCAAGGCCTCGCCATCCCTTAAACGGATAGCTTCGGGCCAGTCGCTAATCGGGCTTAGGTCATAATATTCTTTTACCGCCATAAATTCCGCAAAAGGCTGCAGCCAGTCCTGATTATCCTGGATAAAGGTCTGATAATCAGGATCGCTGTTGGCTTGCTCAAGAAAGTTAGCGACGGCCTTTTCTAGGATGGGGCGTTTATGATAAAAGATTTTGGCATAGTCAATCTGTTCGGGATTATTGCCCCAGTCGACGCCTTGATAGTCGTAGGCTTCAATTAAGCCCCAATCGACTAGGGTTTTTAAGTCAATGAAATTGGTGTTACCAGCAAAGGCAGAAAAGGATTGGTAAGGGGAATCCCCATAGCTGGTTGGCCCTAGCGGCAGGATTTGCCAATAGCTTTGCCCAGCTGCTGATAAGAAATCCACAAATTGATAGGCGGACTTCCCTAAGCTGCCAATGCCTTCCGCATTAGCCAAGGACGATATAGGTAAGAGCACACCACTTGCGCGTGTCATAGGCTTTTTCTCCTTTAATTAAGATTAAACTTATTATAGCAAAAAGGTGGAAAAGAATGACTTTTTCCTTTTCTTTAAGGGATGATTGTCGTCTTGAGGTAACCAGAAAACGCTAGATTAAGAAATGGTGATCAAGCTTGTTCTTGAATATAATTTAGTTAAAGAGAAAGAAATATTTACTCCCTTAGCCAAGACAAAGGCTCTTGTGCTATAATGTAGCCAATTGGAGGGATGAAGAAGATGACGATTAATTGGCAAGAAGAAGTTGCAAAAGTAAAAGACGACTATCTTAATGATTTATACACTTTACTGAGAATTCCTAGCTACCGTGAAGACGATAAGGCTACGGAAGAAGCACCGCTAGGCCCTGGTCCTAAAGCAGCCCTAGACGCTTTCTTAGCCATGGTGGACCGTGACGGTTTTACCAGTAAGAATGTTGCCAACATGGCGGGGCGCTTTGAATTTGGTCAAGGCGATGAAATTTTGGGGATTATTGGCCACTTAGATGTGGTTCCTGTCGACGATTCCTGGGAGACCGATCCCTTTGAACCAACCCTCATTGATGGCAAACTCTATGCCCGCGGAGTCAGTGATGACAAGGGCCCAATGCTAGCAGCCTACTACGCCTTAAAAATTATCCGTGACTTAGATTTACCTGTATCGAAGAAAGTTCACTTTATTGTCGGAACGGATGAAGAAAGTGAATGGAAGGGCTTGACCCGTTACCTTGAAACCGAACCCCTACCTGACTTTGGTTTCTCACCAGATGCTGAGTTTCCAATTATTAACGGGGAAAAGGGGATGTATTCCACCACCTTGAAATTCCCTGCCTTAGAAGGGGCGATTGAGTCCTTTGAATCTGGTATTCGGGAAAATATGGTACCAGGGGATGCTGATGCGGTTATCAAGGGCTTTGACCTTGAAGAAGTCCAAGCCGCTGCTGAAGAATTCCAAGCTAAACAACCCGTTAGCTTGACGGTTGAGGCTAGTGCAGACAATAAGATCCACCTCCACCTACATGGTCGGGTATCACATGGGGCCTTCCCTGAAGCCGGAGAGAATGCTGCGACTTACCTGGCTTTATTCTTAAAGAACCTATCTAGTGATTTAGAAGGTAATTCCTATATTAGCTTCATTGCTAACCTCTTGCACCAAGACTTCAAGGGGCAAAAGACCGGGATTGACCACCATGATGAAGTGATGGGAGACTTATCCTTAAATCCAGGTGTCTTTGGTGCCAAGGATGGCCAACAATTTGTGACCTTGAATATTCGCTTCCCTCAAGGGCAAAGTTTTGAACAATTGGATAAATCCTTTAGTCAATTAGGTGACCAATTTGGCTTTGCCCAAGAAACCGGGACTTCTAACAAAGTGCCTCACTATGTTCCTGGGGATGACCCGCTGGTGCAGACCCTCTTAGAAGTTTATGAAGAACATACTGGTATGGAAGGCCACGAAGTTGTTATTGGCGGTGGAACCTACGGCCGTCTGATGGAACGGGGCGTTGCCTTTGGGGCTGAATTCCCAGATGAAGTGTCTACCATGCATGAGCCTAATGAAGTCCAACGTGTTGATCGCCTCCTCTTAACCATGGCCATTTATGCGGATGCGATTTACCGCTTGATCAAGTAATATGCTGACTTCTAAAAATAATCCCAAAATTAAGTCCGCTAAAAAATTATTAAGCCGGCGGGGACGGGAAAAGGCTGGCCAGTATCTTATTGAAGGCCCTCATCTTTTAGAGGCTGCCTTAGAGGCAGGGGCTGACCTAGCGGAAGTTTTTCTTACCCTTGAACATGAAGCCGACTTTAAGCTGGCTAATCAAACCCTGATTAGTCCTGAAATAGCCGCAGAATTATCTGACACCCAAAGGGATCAGGGGGTCTTTGCAGTGGTTAACCAAGACCAAAAAGCTTCCTTCCAACCGGTTTCTCCTGCAGTCTTGCTATTGGATGGGATCCAAGATCCGGGAAACCTGGGCACCTTGATCCGGTCGGCAGATGCCTTTAATTACCAAGATATCTACCTAGGTAAGGGCACTGTTGACCCCTACAGTCCCAAGGTGGTCCGTTCCATGCAGGGCAGCCAATTCCATGTCCGCCTCCACCAAGTGGTTTTAGAGGAGGCCATGGCCAGTTTGAGAGCAGCGGGCTATTGTTTGGCGGCAACCGAATTAAATGATCAGGCGCAAGCTTTAGAAACTTATAACTTGAAAAAACACCAAAAATGGGGCATTATTTTAGGTAACGAAGGAAATGGTGTCCGACCAGAAATCATTGCAGCGAGTGATATTAGTCTCTATATTACTATGCTGGGTCAGGCGGAATCATTAAATGTTGCCATTGCTGGCTCGATCGCTATGCACCACTTCCTTCCCAATTGATCAGTAGGGTCAACAAAAGAAAGGACATGAACTTATTGACAGAAACTAATTACCCTTGGGAAAATGACCGTGACTATTTGGCCTTAATCGATGATATTAAAGACCATGAATTTATTACCGATTTAGGTCTGTTTCGCCAACATATTTATGGGAATCGTTTAGTTCATTCTTATTCTGTCAGTTATTATAGTTATAAAATTGCTAAGCGTTTAAACTTAGACTACCGTTCAGTCGCTCGTGCGGGTTTAATGCATGACCTTTTCTACTATGATACGAAAGAAATGACATTCTCAAAAGGCAATCATTTCACCAATCACCCTTATATTGCACTAAAAAATGCAGAAGTCTTAACCGATTTAAACGAAGTTGAACATGATATTATCATTAAGCACATGTGGTTAGCTACTTGGCAACTTCCTGCTTATCCAGAGTCATTTGTGGTGACTTTTGTGGATAAATACTTAGCATCGACAGAATATTTGAAACCTGCCTCTAAGATTTGGCGGGACAATTGCCATACTTTCTGTAGCCAACGCATTCTTAATCCTCTAAATCAAGCCATTAATGAGCGCTTGCTAACGCCATTTAATCGCTTGAGAAGAAAATATTTTCCGAAATTAGCAGAAAATAATAAGAAAAATTAACTTTATATAAGAAAGGAAGTGACCGCTTGAGTGAACAGCACATTCCTTCTCTGTGTCGCAAGTTTGAGCAAGGTTTCCAATTACTAGGAAAGAAATGGAATGGTTTAATCATTCAAAGCTTACTCAAAGGCCCACTTCGTTTTTCTGAATTACGTGACCATATTGATGGGATTTCCGACCGGGTACTGACCGAACGGTTAAGAGAACTGACCTGCTTAGGAATCCTTGAACGGGTGACTCAATGTAGTGATTGCCACAAATATACTTACTATGCCCTAACTCAAAAAGGCCAAGACCTTGAAACCGTCTTAACCTCACTGCATTCCTGGTCTGACCAATGGATTGAGTTAGATAAGTAAGAGTGTGACTGGAACACATTTAAGAAGAGTGCGACAAGCGCACTTTTTAATAAGGAGACTGGACATCAAGTCCAGTCTTTTTTGAGCCTTGCCAAGATTATTTGTTGACGAAAGCCGCTTTAACGGCTACAATTATCCTTAATGAATACGTTGATAGAAGACGGTTCCTTATCATAGCCTGTAACAGGAAGAGAAATCACCGATTGAGAGTTTCTTACAGGTAAGCGGGGAATTTTTCACTTCTGGAGTAGGTACCGGGCGACAGCAGTCAAAAGGTACCACGACTGGGCTCGTTATCGCCTGAAATGAAGGGTTTATTCGGTTTTGTTAAGCAAACTGAGTAAAAACTAGGGTGGTACCGCGGTCTCTCGTCCCTATTGGGAATGAGAGACTTTTTTTGTGGAAAAATTCTCACATAATCGTTATAAAAAGGAGTTTAAGCATGGATATAATTAGCAATTTACAAGCAATTGAAGGGCAAATCGCTGAAGAAATTCAAAGCATTTCTAGCCTTGATGATGTGCAAGCCATTCGCGTGAAGTACCTAGGGAAAAAGGGACCGATCACCGAAGCTTTGCGCCATATGAAGGACATTGACCCTAGTGAACGCCCTAAAGTAGGGGCCTATGCCAATGAATTAAAAAATAAAGTGGCTAAAGAACTCGACCAAAAACAAGCTGTTTTAGAAGAAGAAGCCCTTAACCAAAAATTAATGGCGGAAACCATTGATGTGACCCTGCCTGGTAAGCAACAAAAATTAGGCAGTCAACATGTGATTAGCCAAGTCATGGAAGAAATTGAAGACCTCTTCTTAGACCTTGGTTATATCATTGTCGAAGGGCCTGAAATCGAATCTGATTATTACAACTTCAAGCGGATGAACTTACCAGAAGATCACCCGGCCCGTGATATGCAAGATACCTTCTATATTGAAAAGAATCAGGTACTCTTACGGACCCATACTTCACCAGTCCAAGCCCATGCTATGGACCAACATGATTTCTCTAAGGGCCCCTTGCAAATGATTAGTCCAGGTAAGGTTTATCGCCGGGACTCTGACGACGCCACTCACTCCCACCAATTCCACCAAATTGAGGGACTAGTGGTTGATAAAAATATCGGCCTCTCAGACTTAAAGGGAACCTTGGAATTATTTGCCCGCCATCTCTTTGGGGCGGATCGTCAAGTGCGTCTACGTCCCTCTTACTTCCCATTTACCGAACCTTCTGTTGAAATAGACATCTCTTGCTTTAAATGTGGTGGTCAAGGCTGCAATATCTGTAAGAAAACCGGTTGGATTGAAATTCTCGGTGGGGGCATGGTCCATCCTAATGTCCTAGAAATGTCAGGGATTGATAGCGAAGAGTATAGTGGCTTTGCCTTTGGACTGGGACCAGACCGGGTAGCCATGTTGAAATACGGGATTGAAGATATCCGTCATTTCTACCAAAACGATCTTCGCTTTATTCATCAATTTCAAGAAAGAGGGTAATGACTGACATGTTAGCATCACGTAATTGGTTAAATGAATTTGTAGATATTAAAGATATTCAAGATGAAGCTTTAGCAGAAGACTTATCGACGACCGGACTGGAAGTCGATGGCTTGAACCAAGATTTTTCCGGCTTGAAAAAAATTGTCGTTGGGAAGACTTTGACGGTGGAAAAACATCCCAATGCCGATAGCTTGCACGTTTGCCAAGTGGATGTCGGCCAAGAAGACCCCTTACAAATTGTGTGTGGCGCGCCTAATGTGGCAGCTGGTCAGAAGGTTATCGTTGCTTTACATGGGGCACGCGTCGCTGGTAATCAAAAGATTAAGAAGGGAAAATTGCGCGGTCAAGAGTCCAATGGGATGCTCTGTTCTTTACAGGAACTCGGTTTCAGCGAAAATGTGATTCCCAAAGAGTTTGCTAATGGGATTATGATCTTACCGGAAGATGCTCCCTTAGGCCAAGACATTAAAGAATATTTACACTTAGAAGATACGGTCTTAGACCTCGATATCACCCCTAACCGGGCTGATGCCCTATCCATGCGGGGCGTTGCTTATGAATTAAGTGCCATCTATAACCGTCCTATTGACGTCAACACTTATGATGACCATGCCTTTGAAGCGGGAAGCGATTTAAGTGACGAGGTCACTGTTGAAATTTCTGATAGTGAGCTCTTCCCTCACTACACTGCTCATTTGGTTAAGGATGTTAAAATTCAAGCCAGCCCGATTGAGGTACAAATCCGCCTCATGAAAGAAGGTATCCGTCCGATTAATAATGTGGTTGACGCGACCAACTATGTCTTATTGGAATACGGCCAACCCCTTCATGCCTTTGACTATGATAAGTTGCAATCTAAAACCATTGCTCCTCGACTAGCTAAAACCGGGGAAAAATTAGTGACCTTAGACGGTGTGGAAAGAGACTTAACTGATGACGACTTAGTCATTACTGACGGCCAAGAGCCCATTGCCCTAGCTGGAGTGATGGGGGGCTTGTCTACTGAGATTGATGACAATACCACCAATGTTTTGATTGAATCAGCCATGTTTAACTCTTCCCATATTCGCCGCACAGCCAGACGCTTAGCCCTTAGAAGTGAGTCAAGTTTAAGAAATGAACGTGGCTTAAATATCGCCACTATCGATGAAGCCGGCGCCTATGCAGCCCAATTGATGGAAGATTGGGCTGGTGGACAAGCGGTTAAGGGACGCGCCCGGGTATCTGACCTTGATGTTAAAGATAAAGAAGTGACGACCAATTTAGCTTATATTACCAGTCTCCTAGGTATGGAAATTAGTTTTGAAGAGGTCAAAGAATCCTTTAGACGGTTGGGTTTCCCGGTTGAAGGTGCCGCTGATGAATTTACAGTGTCCGTTCCTACTAGACGTTGGGATATTTCCATTCCAGCTGACTTAGTGGAAGAAGTCGCTCGTATCTATGGTTACGATAAGATTCCTTCCCGAATTTCACCCGTCCAACCGGTGAAAATTGGCCTAAACGACTGGCAAAAATTTGAACGTCAAAGCCATCGGACCATGGAAGCACTAGGCTTTGACCAAGTGATTTCTTACAGTTTAACCAGTGAGAAGAAACTTGATGTCTTACAAGCCCAAGCCCATGAAGCCGTAGCCTTGGATTTTCCAATGAGTGACGAACGCCGTTATATGCGGACTAACTTGCTGACCAGTCTATTAGATATTGCCCAATACAACCTAGCTCGTAAGGTGAAGGACGTCCAAATTTATGAAATTGGCCGGGTCTTCTATGATGACGAGTTAGAAGATGGCCTGCCTCGTGAAGAAAGCCATCTAGCAGCCCTGTGGACGGGTGATGTCGAAGGCGATAGCTGGCAAGGCAAGGCCCAAGCGGTCGACTTTTATGATATGAAGGGGGCAGTGGAATCGCTACTGGCTTCTTACAATTTAGCTGGGCAAATCCGTTACCTACAAAGTACCGACTTACCGGATACCCATCCGGGTCGGACAGCCCTTGTACAAGTGGAGGACCAAGGAGAATGGCTAACCATTGGTTACTTAGCCCAACTCCACCCTCAAATTACTAAGGACTATGACCTCAATAACCAAAGTTTCGTGGCTGAGTTTAACTTACAAGCCATCTATGACTTACCAGAACACCAAGTCATCCAAGAACCCCTGGCAAAATATCCAAGCATTAGCCGCGATATCGCCATGGTTGTGGCTGAAGAAGTGAGCCATGCTGAAATTGTAGCAACCATTCAAAAAGCAGCCAATAGTTACCTGGTTAATGTTAAACTCTTTGATATTTACCGTGGTGAACATATCCAAGACGGGCAAAAATCGGTAGCTTACCAACTCACTTATCTGAACCCAGAAGCGACTTTGGTGGATGAAGAAGTCAATGAAGATTTTGCTAAGGTCAAAGCAGCCCTTGCTAATGACTTACAAGCAAAAATTCGCGATTAAGATTCAATTATCTAGCTGCTAAGCAAGTGCCAAGTTTGTGGCAGTAAAGCTAACATTGCTAATAAAGACTATCTTTAAAGAACCTTGATAAGTCAAGGTTCTTTTTTTGACGGGAGATTTAAATTTAAAACGATGTCAAAAATCATTACAAAAAACCATTGCTATTTATCGGCCTTTTCGCTAATCTAGTAAGGTAAAAACTTTTAATTGATAAAAAGGAGCTGACTTCAGTGACTGAACAACTGATTAATTTTCTGACACCAATCAGCAATGTCCTTTATTACCCGATTTTAATTGTCTTGCTTTTGGGAATTGGTCTTTATTTTACCTTCCGCACTAAGGGGGTCCAAATTAGAGATTTTAAGGAAGCAATTGGGGTAATTATGGAAAAACCCGAAAAAGAAGATTCGGTATCTTCATTCCAGGCCTTAATGGTTTCAACGGCTTCACGGGTAGGAACCGGGAATATTGTCGGTGTCTCAACAGCCATTTGTTTAGGTGGCTATGGGGCGGTCTTTTGGATGTGGCTAGTGGCTATTATTGGCGGTTCTTCGGCCTTTATTGAATCTACCCTAGCTCAAATTTACAAGAAGAAAACGCCAACTGGGGATTCTTATGGGGGCCCCTCCCATTACATTGAAACGGCCCTCCATAATCGGGGATTAGGCATTATCTTTTCCGTGTTTTTAATTTTGACTTACGCAGTTGGTTTCAATATGCTGGCTGCCTATAATTTACAAGACTCCTTTCAAGTCTATGACTTCTATCATGCTCAATGGACGCCTTTAATTGTTGGTGGGGTCTTGGCTTTGGTGACCGGCTATTGTATCTTGGGTGGAGGCAAACGGATTATTTCCTTCACTAGCTTCTTAGTTCCCTTTATGGGGACCATTTATGTTGGGGTCGCTTTGATTATGATCCTCTTTAACTTGAATTACCTGCCCACCATCTTTACTTTAATTTTTAAGGATGCCTTTAACTTCAAGGCCATCTTTTCAGGGATTGCTGGGTCTAGTATGATGTATGGAATAAAGCGTGGTCTCTTTTCCAATGAGGCAGGGATCGGTTCAGCTCCTAATGCAGCAGCATCAGCCCATGTGTCCCATCCGGTTAAGCAAGGGCTGGTACAAATGATTTCGGTATTTATCGATACCTTGTTAATTTGTTCAGCAACCGCCTTCATGTGTTTAAGTTCAGGAATAACCCCTGCAGAAGAATTATCTGGAGCGGCCTACGTCCAAGCTTCCCTTGCAACCGTCTTTGGAAACTTTGGGAATATCTTTATTACGGTATCACTCATGCTCTTCGGTTTTACGACTTTAATTGGGAACTTATATTATGTCGATAATAATATTGCCTATATTTTTAAAGGCACGCCAAGACCTGGGATTATGCGTCTCTTTAGAATCTTTTTCATCTTGGTGGTCTTCTTAGGAGCCTTACAAGAATCGAGTTTGGCGTGGATGACTGCAGATATTCTAATGGCCTTGATGGCTTTAATTAACTTACCGGCCATTTTACTGTTAAGTAAGCAGGCCATTGCTGCTTTAAATGATTACCATAAGCAAAGAAAAGCGGGTAAAAATCCTGTCTTTAGAGCCAGGGATATTGGCCTAGATCCACAAAAATTGGATTTCTGGCAATAATCTAGGATAAATCATTCTATTGATGAAATTGTGAGCGCTTCTCCAGCTGCCGATTCTATTGGTGATAGGCAAGCTGGAGGGGCGCTCTTTTTCTTTGTACTTTTTGCATATGATTATTAGAAACGCTCATTTTATGGTAAACTAAAATTAGAATCTAAATAATTTATGGAGGTAGAGAAATGGCTTTATTTGATGAATTAAAAGCAAAAATTAAAGGAAAGCAAACGCGTATTGTTTTTCCAGAAGCTACTGATGAACGGATTCAAGGGGCTGCAGCTCGCTTAAAAGCTGACGACCTATTAGTTCCTATTTTAGTGGGTAACCCTGATGAAATTCATTCTCAAGCTAAAGACCGTGGCATTGACCTATCTGGGATTGAAATCGTAGACCCTGATAACTATGATGCTTATGAAGAAATGGTCCAAGCCTTTGTTGAACGTCGTAAAGGCAAGGCTACTGAAGAACAAGCCCGTGAAATGCTTAAAGACGTTAATTACTTTGGTACCATGCTCGTCTACATGGGTAAAAGTGACGGTTTAGTTTCAGGAGCTGCCCATGCGACTGGTGATACCGTACGTCCTGCTTTACAAATCATCAAGACTAAGGCCGGGGTAAAAAACGTTTCTGGCGCTTTCTTATTGACCCGTCCTAAAGAAGACGGCAGTGAAGAAAAATACATGATGGGGGACTGCGCGATCACCATTAGTCCAGACGCTGAAACCTTAGCGGAAATTGGTTTAGTGACAGGGGAAACCGCTAAATTATTTGACGTAGAACCGGATATTGCCTTCTTGTCATTCTCAACCAAGGGATCAGCTTCATCTCCAGAACAAGAAAAAGCTGCCCAAGCAACTAAGATCGCTCAAGAAAATGCGCCTGAAGACTTCAACGTTGATGGTGAATTACAATTTGACGCGGCTCTTGTTCCAGCTGTTGGGGAAAAGAAAGCCCCTGGCTCAAAAGTAGCTGGCCATGCCAAAGTGCTTATTTTCCCAGAAATTCAATCAGGAAATATCGGTTACAAGATTGCTCAACGTCTCGGTGGCTTTGAAGCTATTGGGCCTATCCTACAAGGAATGGCTAAGCCAGTAAATGACCTATCACGTGGCTGTAACGAAGAAGATGCCTACAAATTAGCTATCGTTACTGCCCTACAAGCAGGCTTAAACGAAAACTAAGACTGAGAAGAGATCACGATAAATATGAGCCCTTGCCCCAAGGTAAGGGCTTTTTATCGCTATAGGTTTAAGCAAGCTTTAAAAAGTGCTATTGACAGACTTTTTGCTATAATGATTATCAGAAAAGAGGGAAACTATGCGACGATTTAAGAAATTTTTAGGGGTCCTAGTGATCATCTTAGGATTACTAGCGGTTGCCTTTATTGGCGGTCATTATCTCGGTAAGCAGGATAGCCAAACAGAAATTACTTCGGAATTAGTGGGTAACCGTCTAGAACAAGCCAAGGAGTTAACCACAACCAAATACTTCTACACCAATACGGCTTCCTTTGAAAACCAAAGAAAATTCTATAACTGGAATTTGCCCTTCACCACAAAGAAATTTATTGTTTCCTATGACGGGGTGATCCATGTCGGAATCGATCTCAGCGCTATTGATGTTAAGGTTCAAGACCAAACTATTGATGTCACATTGCCAGAGGTGAAGATTCTCTCCCATGATATCGATAGCGATTCGGTCAAGGTCTTTGATGAGGAGGCATCGATTTTCAACAAGATGACGGTGGATGACTATGCTAATTTCACCAATGAACAAAAGAAAGCCTCAGAAGAAGAAGCCAAAGACAAGGGCTTATTGGAAGCTGCCAAGCAAAATACTGAAAGGACCATCAAAGAAATATTAAATATGGACCCCACCATTAAGGAAAACTATACGATCAATGTCCATTAAAGATTGATGAAAAATCCAAGCGCTGCTTTTACCAGCCTTGGATTTTTACTTTATCGGGGGATCTTTATTTAGATTATTCAATTCAGATAAGGAGATTTGCAGACTCGGTCAGGCTTGTCTATACTAAAGCAAGAGGACACAAATTTAGAAAAGGTGAAAAATAATTTATGGAAATTAGACAGTTAAAAATATCGGATACCCAGGCGAGTTACCAGGTGATTAAGGTCATCTTAGAACACTTAGATGAGCCTTTAATTAATGAATATGGTTGGGAGACTAGTGGCAAAATAATCGCTCAGGCTATGAAGAAACCCTATTACCGTTACGGATACGCTCACGGCTATGGGGTCTTTGAAGCCGACCAATTAGTCGCTGTGGCCTATGCTTATCCAGGTGTCTTGGATCCTATTATTGAGAGCCCTTTGGAGACTACCATGCTGGAAATGGGTTATTCCCTTGACCAAATTCCGAGAAGCTTTGCCGAAACAGAAGCCTTAGTGGATGAATTTTACCTGGATTCCTTAGCAACCAAGCAGGGAGAGGAAGGCAAGGGCTATGCCCGTCAACTAATCGCCCATCTCGGTCAAGTCGGCCGTGAAAAAAATTACCACAAGCTTTCCTTAAATGTGGACTTCCATAACCAACGCGCCCTGACGCTTTACCAACGCCTAGGCTTTGAAACCATTTCGGAATTGATTATTGGGGGACATCCGCATTATCATATGATTAAGGCCATTTAAGTTTTCTAAGTAACTCAAATTGTACTTTAAGAAGGTAAATAATTGAGCCGGGGGCTATGATTCGTTATAATAAAATTGAATTTCAAGGAGAGTCCTTGGCATTTTTATAATAGGAAGGACTATGTCATGTTTCAAGAGCGAAAAGCGATTATTGATATTGGGTCAAACACCATCCGTCTGGTTATCTATGGGATTGATGACTGGTATAATTTTGAAGAACTTCAAAACGTCAAAGTGCCGTCACAATTGAGCCAATACCTCATTGAAAAAGATGATAAAAAATACATGAGCGATACGGGTATCCAGCGCTTAATCACTGCCTTAGATGACTTTGCGACCATTATCAAGAACTTTAAAGTGGATGAAGTAAAAGCCCTGGCTACGGCAGCCGTCCGGCAATCGGCTAACCAAGAAGAAATTATCAACCGTGTCAAAGAAAAAACCGGCATCACTATTGGAATTATTTCTGAGGAAGAAGAAGCTCACTTTGGCCAGTATGCCGTTATGCATGCCATTACTATTCCAGATGCGCTCACTATTGATATCGGTGGGGGGTCTTGTGAAGTCACCAAGTACCAAGACAAGGCCATGGATACCTTTCATAGCTTTCCATTCGGTGTGGTCTATATTCGTGAACGCTTTTTTAAGAATAAGGACCATAATGATGAAGATGCTATTGAAGCGGCTAGGGATTATATCCGCAGTCAATTTAAGCAAGAATCCTGGCTCAAGAAGGCTAAGTTGCCTTTAATTGGGATTGGGGGCTCAGTCCGTAATGTGGCCGAAATGCATCAGCGCATGCATAATTACCCAATTGCGGGGCTCCACGGTTATCAAATGACTTTAGATGATTTAGAAGAAACTTTGGATATGGTTTTAGATACCAAGCCTAAGGATTTGGATGATATTGAAGGCTTGAGTACTGAGCGGACGGATTTGATCGTACCAGCTTTGATTGCCTTTATTGAACTCTTCAAATTGTCCAAGGCGAAAAATTTCACAGTTTCTACCCAAGGTCTGCGGGAAGGGATTATCTTAGAGGATATTAATAAGAATTATAATACCCCGATTGATACCCAGCTTATCCGCCTGCGTTCCACCAGAAAAATTGCCCATGACCTGCCCTTTAACTCAGCGGGGACCCAGCAACACGTTAATCTTTGTTTGAGTCTCTACCAACAAATGTGTGATTTGGATCAATTTACTTTTGACGATGAAGAAAGAGAAATGATCGAATTTGCGGCCTACCTCTATCGCTTTGCTAGTTTTGTCAGTCGGGAGGCCGATTCCCAACACACCTTCTACCTGCTCTCTAACACTAATCTCCTAGGCTTTTCTCATTTGGACCGGGTGCGTTTAGCGCTCTTGAGTTCCTATAAGAACCGGTCGCTCTTCCAACTTTATATGACTAATTTTAAGGATTGGTTTAGTGAGGAAGAAGAAGACCACTTAATGAAAGTGGGCGGAATGATTCGCTTTGCCCAAGCCTTAAATTACTCTAAAACTGATCCAGTCAAAAAATTACGCTTAGAACGTGATGAAGATGACAATTACTTGTTGAAAATCTACCACACAGAGCCTATAATTACCGAAAAATACCGGGCCAACCGCCATAAGAAACATCTCAGCCGTGCCTTGGATGGAAGCTTAAGTTTAGAGTTTATCCCCCTGGATAGTCTAGATGAGTAAGTGTTAAAAGTTAATTTTAATTGAATAGACTAATCCTGGCTGGTTAACTTTCTTACTGGCGTCTAATCATCGATTTGACACATAATTTCTATCTGTTTTTATCGACATTGTCGTATTACTTGTGCATTAAAATGGAGGAGAGTGCAGTATGTTAACCACTAGCAATAATCAAAAAAATACCCAATCCTTGCAGGCTGAAAACTCAGCTGCTCATTATTATTATAATCGGGAGCTGAGTTGGTTAGATTTTAACTATCGTTGCGTTGAAGAAGCCAGTGATCCCAACAATCCCTTGTTAGAACAATTAAATTTTTTAGGGATTGTCAGCTCTAACTTAGATGAGTTTATTATGGTTCGCTTTGCAGGGGTTTATAATCAATTCCTTGATGGCGTTCAAGTGGCTGAAAACAAAACTCAAATGTCACCTAAGCAGTTAATGCAAGGGATTCATGAGCGTAATACGCGAAATGTGGAAGCCCAATATGCCCGCTACCACGACATGGTCAAATTGTTGGATGAAAAGGGTTACCACCTTAAATCAGTAGCTGATCTCAATGAAGCTCAAAAAGCACAAGTAAAAGAGCAGTTTGAAGAACTGATTTTGCCCACCTTAACGGCTATTGGTATTGATGCCTACCGACCTTTCCCACATTTAAAAAATCATGCCTTGAATATTTTAGTGGAATTAGAGAAGGATCAGAATTCCTATATTGCTGTTGTTCCTATTCCAACCCTACTCAAACGTTATCTCACTTTAGATGATGGTGAGGGGAAGGCCTATGTTTTAGTAGAAGATGTCGTCATCCATGGACTAAATGCACTCTTCAAGGGTTACACCATTAAACGTCGGATTCCATTTCGGATTGCCCGGAACGCGGACTTTGAATTAAATGAAGATGATGTCATGGACCTCTTGGATGTGATGGAAGACCATGTTAAAAACCGCCTACACGGGAAAACCGTTCGGATTGAATGGGATACCCGCTGGGAGAGCCCTAATGACCACAATAATGAAGATTTCTTAGCAACCGTCCAACCCTATTTGAAGGTGCCAGAAGAAGGCCTTTATCCTATTAACGGCCCCCTTGATCTGACCTTCTTATTTGACCTGGTTGACGATATCAGTGAAGACCACCCTGAATGGAAGTATCCCGATTTTGAACCGGTAGAATACCCCAACTACCACGGCGAAAACCTCTACCAACTCATTAAAAAGGGAGACTTATTCTTCCACCATCCTTACGACTCCTTTAAACCGATCTTGTCCTTTGTCGACCATGCGGCTTCGGACCCAAAAACAGTGGCCATCAAAATGACCCTCTACCGGGTATCCAAGCATTCGCCGATCGTTAAGTCCTTGAAGAAGGCAGCGGAAAACGGTAAGGAAGTCACCGTCTTAGTGGAACTAAAGGCCCGCTTTGACGAAGAGAATAATGTCCACTGGGCTAGAGAACTCGAAGAAGCTGGCTGTCATGTCCTTTATGGTTTAAGTGAACTCAAAACCCACAGTAAAATTACCCTGGTGGTGAGACGGGAAGCCGGAAAAATCCAACGTTACATCCACCTAGGAACCGGGAACTACAACGACAAAACCGCTAAACAATACACGGATATGGGGATCTTGTCGACTAATGAAGCTCTGACTAGTGATGGGTCAAAATTTTTTAACTTCCTGAGTGGTTATAGTGAAGTGCCGGATTATGAGGCTCTCCATGTTTCACCTTTTGCCATTCGTGACTCCCTGACGGATTACATTGATGAAGAAATTGAAAATCAGAAAAAATACGGCAATGGGCGCATTATTGCTAAGATGAACTCCTTGACCGATAAACCCCTCATCAAAAAGCTCTATGAGGCGAGTCAAGCCGGGGTACAAATTGATCTGATTATCCGGGGAATTTGTTGTTTGCGTCCCCAAGTTGAAGGCCTATCAGAAAATATTCGGGTGCGCTCGATCGTAGGCCGCTTCTTGGAACACAGTCGGATCTACTATTTCTACCGTAACGGTCAAAAACATGTTTTCCTTTCTTCCGCGGATATGATGACTAGAAATATGATTCGCCGGGTGGAAATTGAGTTTCCAATTATTGACCAAGACATTGAAGCTCAAATTATCCATTTCCTAGAAGTGGAACTAGCCGATAATCAAAAAGCCAGAGAATTAGGCAGTGATGGCGTTTATCGTCATGTCAAATCCGGCGACAAGGCCATTAATTCCCAAGAACAAATGATGCAAGAAGCCGAAAGTCGCCGCAATGAGAGTGTCATGCGCATTACCCCGTCTTCACCAAATTTTTTTAAGCGGATGACTCGCTTTTTAACTAACCGGCATAAAGACGATTAACAGAGATAATTAAAAACACTTGCCAATACCACAGGATGGTCTAGCCAGGCTGTGACTAGATGTGGAAATCGGGCAAGTGTTTTTATTATGGAAATAATTATTTTAATTGGTCATTGTAGTGGGCGCGTTCGCCGCCAATGAATTTCGGACGGGTGCGGGCAGCGTTGACCCAGGCGGAACCAATCCGGTGGTTTTCTAAGCGCAGGGGAACAGCCACTGGTTTGAGGTGCATACCAATTAAGGTGTTTCCAATATCAATCCCTGCATCGGCTTGAATCTCTTCAATAACGATGGGATCTTGGAAGGCTTGGTAGGCAGCGGTGGAAAATGACCCGCCCGCCTTTGGTTGGGGTACCACATTTACTGTGGAAGCAAAAGGACGGGCTTCGCGTTCAGTGACAATGGCCCGGTTAAGGTGCTCACAGCATTGGGTGGCTAAGTATATTCCGGCTTGGTCCAAGCTTTGGTGGATGGCGTCAAAGACCGCTTTTCCAATCTCGGGTTGGGAGTCCGTCCCAATTTTCTCTCCCATAATTTCACTGGTGGAGCAACCAACCACTACGGTCATTCCGGACTTTAAATGAGCCTTGTCGATTAGTTCTTCGATCAGCTTTCGTGCTTGTGCTTGCACTTCTTCTTTCATGTTAATCCCTTCTTTGTACTTAGTTTACGCCTATTATAGCAAAAACAAGAAGAATTAAGCTTAGAATATGCTAGGTAGCTTACTGCCGTGAATAAGATTGGCCCATAAGCGATGAAAAACTAGGCAGCTTTTGTTTACCATGCTAAAATGGAAGGGAGTCTATGAAAAAAAGACAAGAGAGTATTGAGGTGAAAGCATGTCAGAGATCAAATGGCATAACGAAAAGGATACCGAAAAAACTGCCCAAAAATTAGCCGGCTTGGTTCAAGCAGGGGACGTTATCTGCCTAGAAGGAGACCTAGGAGCGGGCAAGACTACCTTTACGGGCTACTTTGCCCATGCTTTAGGGATTAATAAGGCGATTAAGAGTCCGACTTTTACCATTATGCGGGAATACCAAATGGGCCGTTTACCCCTCTACCACATGGATGCCTACCGTTTAGAGGAAACGGGAGCTGAAGGTTTGGGGATTGAAGAATACCTAGAGGGTGATGGGGTCACTGTGATTGAATGGCCTCAGTTTATTAAGGAAGACTTAGAAACGCCTTACCTGTGGCTAACTATTCATAAAGAATCGGCTACCGAGCGTCGGATTAGCTTAGCATATAATGGTGAGCGCGGTAAGGAATTAGCAGCAGAATTATTAGAAAGTTTGGCAGAATAAGCATGAAACGTGAAGAAATACAAATTACCTTAGTAGACGCAGAACAAAAACACGCCAAGGCCCTATTAGACTTTTACAAAAAAGTGGGTGGCGAGTCTGATTTTCTCAGTTTTACTTCCCAAGGCCTCGGAATCAACCAGGAACAAGAACAAAGATATTTGAAAAGTATACAAGAAAGCCTGAATAACCGGGTCCTGATTGCCTTATTAGATGATGAAATTATCGGAGTCGCTTCAATCGGGGCCCCAGAAGGTTCCAAAGAAGAGCATGTGGGAGAATTAGGTATTTCTATTCTCAGACGCTTTTGGAGTCTAGGTTTGAGCCATGTCTTGATGGAAGATATGCTGGGCTGGGCCAAGGAAAGTCCGATTTTGCGCTATATCCGCCTGGAAGTGAATGTCAATAACGTTCGGGCCATTAAGCTGTATGAGAAATTTCATTTTGAAGAGCTGGGACGTATTCCTGGAGGGCAATATGCCCAAGGAGAGTTCCAAGATACCCTGATCATGGGGCTAAGTGTCCTAAATGACCAACAAGAAGCAGACGATAAGTCGACAGCAGATGAAGAAGAATAACTATATAAAATAACGAAAAAGAGTTGCAGGTAATATGGTGACTCCCAAAAGTTGAATTTATAGTCCAACTTTTTGGGGGGCATATAATGGGCAGCTCTTTTTAAATACAAACTATCTAATCAAAAACGTGCTCCAAGCGCAGAGCAAGCGTCCGCTTCAGAAAATGGCGACAAATTCTCTTTGAGAATTTTTACGCCTTTTTCTTCCAGCGGTCTTGCTCTTTGGTGCGCTTGTCGCACTCTCAATTTTTACGACTTCCAAAAGACATAGACCATAATGGCTAGCAGGATGAGGTTAATAGCAACCAGGGTCCACTTGAGGCCGTTCTTCTTCTCGTTAAGGGCAAAGACAGTGGCGACAATGGGGAGCAAGTGGCCCAAGAACAGGTGGTAGCCAGCCAGTTGGTCAGCAGGTTTTTGCAGTTGGTAGGTGGCGTAGATTAAACTCAGGGCAGTCATGAGTAGGGCTTGACGACGTGATTTGTTCATGGAAATTTCCTTTCTGGTAAATCGTTAATGATGGCTAGGATAAGAAAAGCTTAAAAGTCCTTTTGGGGCTAAATTAAAAGACTATTTTATGCTATCATAACATTTGTGATAAGAGTAAGGATTTAACCTAAATAATGACTTACTCTGATTAAGAAGAAGCGAGGAATACAGATGGATTTTCAAGCCTTTATCGATGCTTTTAGCCCAGAACATATTAAAATCAATGAGCCGCTGAAGCACTATGCTTATACGAAAACCGGCGGCCCGGCTGATCTCTTGGTCTTTCCCCAAAGTAGCCAGGAACTTCAAGCCATGATCAAAAAGGCCAATGAACTCCAGCTGCCCTTTATGGTGATGGGAAATTCTAGTAATGTCATTGTCCGTGATGGTGGTATTGAAGGGATCGTCTTTATGCTGACCCAAATGGCAGCCATTGAAGTGAAAGATCACCAGGTCTTCGCTGAGGCGGGGGCGCGCATTATTGACGTGACCCGGGCTGCTCGTGATGCGGCTTTAACGGGACTGGAATTTGCTTGCGGGATCCCTGGTAGTGTTGGGGGAGCGATCTATATGAATGCTGGGGCCTATGATGGCGAGATTAAGGATCTGCCCCTAAGTGTCCAAGTGGTCGATAAGTTTGGTGACTTAAAGACTTATACCAACGAAGAATTACAATTTTCCTACCGCCACAGTATTATCCAAGATAATGGCGACTGCGTCGTCAGTGTGGTCTTTGACCTCAAACCGGGTGACTATGACCAAATTAAGGGGAGAATGGACCACTTAACCCAACTTCGGGAATCCAAGCAACCCCTCGACTTGCCTTCTTGTGGTAGCGTCTTTAAGCGGCCCAAGGGGCACTTTACCGGCCAACTCGTTCAAGCCGCTGACCTCCAAGGTTATACGGTTGGTGGGGCTCAAGTATCAAAAAAACATGCTGGTTTTATTGTAAATATTGATCATGCCACCGCCGCTGATTATCTGGCCGTCATCCACCACGTCCAAGAAGTGATCAAAAAAGAATTTGACGTGAGCTTGGAAACCGAAGTTCGGATTATTGGTCGCGATCCCAAGTAAGCCTATCTGGCGACCAGAGATGGGATAAAAGGAATAATATATTAAGGATAAGCTCTAGTGGATATGCCCTAGGGCTTTTTCATATAATCGTGAAAATCAAGGAGATATTTGTAAGCGCTTGAAATCCTTTTATTGGTGCTTTTTGCTTGGCATAGTTAAAATAATATTATACAAAATAAATTTTAGGGATTTTTCATAAAATATTAGGCTAAGTCCAGCTTTTGTGCTATATTTATTAGAATGATACTAGTTTATAAGAGGAGGAGTCAGCGTGTCTAGCCCGTGGATTCAGATGCGTCACTTTAGCTACCGATATCCTCGTCAATATCGGATGGCATTAAGAGATATCAACATAACCTTAAACCATGGTGAGAAAATTTTAATCTTAGGAGCCAATGAATCAGGTAAGTCAACTTTTCTTAAAGCCTTGAAGGGTGAGCTACCGGAGGATGGCGAGTTCTCTGGTGAAATTATTCACAGTGGTGAGTCTGCCAAGCCAGTTGACGGAACGGCAATTCGCGATGTGATTGATGAGAAGATCGATGACAACCCTAATGAATCGGTCAACCACCACAAAAAAGCTATTGAAAAGCGTTGGTATGAACTGGTTGATTGCGAATTACAACCGGAAGAATACCAGGCACTTTCTCGTGGGGAAAAAGAAATCCACCGCATGTCCCACATCTTAAAAGAAGATAATGAGATCTATATTTTTGACGAACCCTTAAAGACCCTGGCTCCTAAACAACAAAAGGTCTTTATCGATATTATTGACGACTACCATGTCCATACTGACGCCACTATTATTATTTCTGAACACCAATTGGAAGCAATGATGTCTCGTCCCATTGACCGCGTCTTAGTCTTTTCAGAAGGGCGGATTGTGTTTGATGGCCAGCTTAAAGTCCTCTTGGAAAGTGGTATTTTAAATCCCTTGGGCATTCGTGAACCCTTCTATATTACCGCCATGCGCTACGCGGCTTATCCTCTAAAAGACGTTTATAATATCCAAGATGTCCACCATATTTTTGGGCCTCAGCTACGACAAAAGATTGAAAATTGGATTATGACCCTGCCACGTTTTCGTTACCAAGAAAACAAAGAAGTTCTCCTCGAACTCGATAATGTATCAGCCCTTGTCAATGAGAGCAATCAGCGGGGGCTCCACAATATTAACCTTAAAATTAACCAAGAAGAAATGCTGAGTGTCGTCGGCCCTAATGGCAGCGGCAAGACCCTCCTAGCTCAATTGTGTAGTGGTTCTTTAAGGCCTCAGACGGGAACGATTAAGTGGCTGGGGCGAGAACTTCCCCTGGACCAATTTGACCATCTCCGCCGCAATGTCGGCTTGATTACTAATGATGATGTGACCAATATTAGTCAATCGCGAGCAGAAACCGTTGCAGACTACCTGGCCCAAAGCCCCGTTTTAGCGGAAGGCGATTACCAGGATGACGAGCTTAAAGACAAGTTTAATCAGGTTATAGCCATGGTTAACTTGGATAATCTCTTAGACTTTCCATTAGACCATCTTTCGGAGATTTCCAAACTCCGACTGGCCATGGCTCGGTCACTATTAAAAGAGCCTAAATTACTGGTGGTTGAAGAGATCACTGAAGGTCGCGATTTTGTGCATTTCCGCGCCATTATGAATACCTTGCAAAACTTAAATAGTCAATACCAGATTGCCATTATGATGACCACCCATGACATTGAAGTCATGCTAGAGTATAGTCGCCGGACCTTAATTATGTCAGAGGGGCATTTGATTATTGATGCTTTACCGGTGGATGTGGCGACTATGCCAGCCTATCTCAATAAGGCCGGCTTACGGGAAACCAGTTTAACCACCTTCGCAAGGCAATTGGACTTGGTCGATCCCTATACCTTTATCCGTAAATTTGTCGATTACGACCGTGAAATGCAGCAAAATTTAGATTAAAAGCAATTATTTATCAATCGATTAGCTTCTAAATAAGGGTACGAAATTTTTTATCAAATACTAAAAGGACTGTGAAAACGATGTACAGTCCTTTTTTAGTTGAGTGGATTGATACTATTTTTTAAGACCAGGCTTTTTTCTAGCTCTTCAAAATGAAAAATTTGGCAATTCGAAAAGGCAGGGAGGGGTTGGCTGAGATAATCCAACATGAAGCGGTACATAATTGACCCATGGCTAACTAAGAGGATATTTTTTTGAGGATAGGCTTTAAGAGCGTCATCAAGGGCTGCTTGAAAACGGTCTTTAACTGCAGTAACTGACTCGCCCCAAAATTGGCAAAAATAGTGATCACTAGGCGGGTCATTGAGCTTGATTTCCTCAAGGACGCTGAGCGCCTTGCCTTCAAGACTACCATAGCGCCACTCCGCTAGCCGCTGATCAGCCTCTAGCGGGCAAGATTTATCTCCTTGGATAATTTTTGCTGTGGCGTAGGCCCGCTTCAAAGGGGAGGAGAGGATCAGGTCAATAGTGATGCCTGTTTGATCAAAAAAGTTTTTCGCTTGCTCAGCTTCTTGGATGCCTCTAGGACTAAGGGGACTATCGATTTGACCTTGGATTTTCCCCTCTAAGTTATAAAGAGACTGGCCATGCCGAATAATAAAAATTTCTCTTACCATCTTGACTCCTTTGTTTATATTTTTCTTCTAAGGGTATTGATCTTTGATGCACTTGTCGCACCCTATCCAAACCTGCTTCAAGTGCAGAGCAAGCGTCCTCTTCAGAAAATGGCGACAAATTCTCTGTGAGAATTTTTACGCCCTTTTCTTCCAGAGGTCTTGCTCTCTGACGCACTCGTCACACTCTCTCTAAACGTGTTCCAAGCGCGAGGTGCGCTCCATTTCAGAAGTTCGCAGTAAATCCTCTTTGAGGATTTACTGCGAACTTCTTCCAATGTTCTCCCCTCTTTTTGCGCTTGTCACACTCTCTTCTCCATTATATATAAGATTAGAGAAACTATAAATGACCCATTCAGGGTTCTTTTAACTTTTGTCTCACTCTCCTTATTTCCTATCAACATTTTGATAAAGATAGTCAATTCTTGTGCCATCTGCTAAAATGATTACTAATCTGTGGGAGGTGTTAGACCGGATGAAGAATAAAAAAGGACTCACTTGGTTAAAAAAGTTGGGCATCTCATTAGCCTTGCTGACAGTGATTTCCCTGGCTGCCACTTATTTTGTAGGGAATTATTTTGTTGATTATGCCTTGGTGCCTAATCAGGGTGGGCAAGACCGCCAAGTTGATCAGGAGACAAAGCCGGGTCAGACTAAGTCAGCTGTTCAAGAAATCAAAGCCAATAAGGCCAAGGCCAAAGCGGATGCTAGGGCTTGGTTAGACCAGGTAGGGGATAAAAAGGAAGCGGTAAGCATTCGCTCTCAGGACGGGCTTACTTTGAGCGGAAATTTGTTTCATAATGACTCTGATCAACATAAATATGCCTTGATTGTCCATGGTTACCAAGGCCAAGAGGCGGATTCTTATGATATTGCGCCCGCTTTTTATCAAAAAGGTTACCAGGTCCTAACCATTTCCTTAAGAGCTCATGCGCCTAGTCAGGGACAATATATTGGTATGGGCTATCTAGACAGTCAGGACTTACTAGAATGGGTTCAGTGGCTGATTGACCGCGATAGTCAGGCCCAAATTGTTCTTCATGGCACATCGATGGGGAGTGCTACCGTTCTAATGGCCTCAGACAAGCTGCCTGCAGCCGTCAAAGCGGTCGTTGCTGACTGTGGTTATTCAAGTATCTGGGATATTTTTGCATCTGAGTTAGATAAACGTTTTAATCTCCCCACATTTCCAGTCCTCTATATGGCTAATACCATGGCAAGACTGCGGGCGGGCTATGATTTACGCGAGGGAAACACCGTGGAATACGTGGCCCAGTCCTCCCTACCGATTTTATTTATCCACGGCGCAGCGGATGACTTTGTTCCGGTATCCATGGCCCGAGAACTCTATGATGCTAAAGCCAAGGGTCCCAAGGAACTCTACATTGTGCCAGAAGCTGGCCATGCCGAAGCCAAATACAAAGAGCCTACCACTTATTACCAGAAGATCTTCCAATTTATTCAAGACTATGGGGATGTAAATAAAGAATAAAAAGAGATTTTTAAGGAAAATGAAAATAGGGCTTGTCCTTAGCTCAAATATCTGTTATATTACATATAACATATCAGAGAGGAGTCGCTACAATGTCACTTAAACAAATTACTACATTTTCATGGCAAATCCGCATGGTGTAGTTGTGTTTATACTGTGATCAGCATAGATACAACTTCAGCGTTTTTTTGAAGCTGTATCTGTGCGGTAGCTCGACTTAATAAGAATTCCCGCATGGACCACATGAATAGTCTGTGCGGGATTTTTTTATCCTGCAGCTTCTTGAGTTGGAGGATTTTTTTATTGTAAAGGAGTGCCTTATGAAAAAGATTACAAGTTTTGGAGTTATATTAATTACCGCTTTAGCCGTTTTGTTCTTGGCCATGCCAACTTTAATTCAACATCGGACCGCCAGTGAAAACCAGGCAAAAACCAATGTCAGTCAAGAAGATATCAAAGACACTGACCATAAGATTCGCATCGGACTTTTACAACTAACAGAACACCCAGCCTTAGATGATATTCGTCAAGGGGTCTATGACCAACTGGCTGAACGGGGTTATGTTAATGGTGAAAACGTTGAAATTGACTTTGCCAATGGGCAGGGTGACCAAAATAATCTGAAAATGTTATCCGATAAAATGGTTTCTGATGGGGCTGAATACTTAGTCGGTATTGCCACACCAGCGGCCCAAGCCCTAAAGAATGTGGCCAATGACCAGGTTCCTGTAGTAATGGCAGCTGTTTCCGACCCAGTTGGGGCTGGCTTGGTTAAAGATTTAGACCAACCAGGCTTCCAAGTGACTGGGGTCCGTGACGTCCCACCGGTCAAGGAACAATTTGACCTGATTAAACGAGTGATGCCAGATATTAAAACGGTGGGAATTATTTACAATTCTTCTGAAACTAATGCCCAAAATAATGTCCGCATGGCCAAAGAACATGCCAAAGAATTAGGCTTGAATGTGGTTGAAAAAACCATCACTTCGACCAACGACCTGGCCCAAGTGGCTGAACAATTGGCCCAAGAAGTGGAAGCTATCTGGGTACCTAATGACAACTCGATTGCTTCTTCAATGAACACCTTAATTTCGGTTACTGACCATTATAAAATTCCAGTCTTCCCAGTGGTTGACACCATGGTTGTTGACGGTGGGATGGCCACAGTTGGACTCAACCAATACCAATTAGGGGTTGATTCAGCCAATGTCCTTGCTGACTTGATTGAGGGTGCTGACCCAAGAAATTATTCCGTTGTTATTCCAGAGAAGAAGGCCTTAACCATTAATTCTAAGAAGGCTAATGAATTAGGCATCGAAATTCCAAGTGATGTTGTCAATGAAGCTACTGACGTGGCAAAGGAGGGTAAATAAAAATGATTGATTTAATTACTAGTGCCCTATCCGAGGGCAGTATCTGGGCTGTCATGGGACTGGGGATTTATATTTCTTTTCGGATTTTAAATGCTCCTGATATGACGACTGAAGGTTCCTTTACCCTAGGGGCGGCTTTAGGGGTCCAAGCCATTCATTTTGGTATCCATCCCCTCATCGCTATCCTGATCTCCTTTTTAGGGGGGATGGCCGGAGGTGCCATTACCGGTTTATTAACCACCAAGTTAAGTATTAATCCCTTACTCGCTGGGATTATTACCATGACCGGACTTTACTCTGTCAATCTGAAGATTATGGGATCGGCCAATATTTCTCTAACGGGTCAAAAAACCTTAAAAACCTTACTAGAACCTCTTAACCTAGGTAGAAATATCGATACTATCGTCATTGGTCTGGTGGTGTCTGCTATTGTGATTTGTTTGATGAGTCTCTTCTTTAAAACAGAAATGGGTCAAGCTCTGATTGCTACTGGGGATAACCTAGTGATGGCCAAGTCCTTAGGGATTGATACCCACGAAATGACCATGCTAGGTTATATGTTAGCTAATGGATTGATTGCCGTTGCCGGTGTCTTAGTAGCCAACAGCAATGGGTATGCAGATATCTCCATGGGGATTGGGACTGTGGTGATTGGCTTAGCCGCCATCATTATTGGTGAAGTTCTCTTCCCTAATGTTAGCCTGTCCATGCGTTTAGCTACCATCGTAGCTGGTTCTATTGTCTACCGTTTACTCCTTGGTCTTGTTCTCATGCTGAAGTTTGAAGCCAATGACTTTAAGCTCTTCTCAGCCATCATCGTGGGTCTTTGCTTGGCTATTCCAACGATTAGAAGCAAAATGGGAAGCGGCCGGACCAAGAATATTCGCAGTAAGGAGGCTTAATCATGAGTCAAGTATTAAAGCTTAATAACATCAATAAAACCTTTAATCCCGGAACCCTGGATGCCTTTCATGCTTTGAAAGGCATTGACCTTTCAGTGAATCAGGGAGACTTCATTACCATTGTCGGGGGGAATGGTGCGGGGAAATCCACCTTACTCAATGCCATTGCGGGAACCTTTGCCTTAGATAATGGCGAAATCTTCTTGGAGGAGAAGGATATTACCACTAAGAGTGAAGAAGAACGGGCAGGATCGATTTCTCGTGTCTTCCAAGATCCTAAAATGGGAACTGCTCCGCGGATGACCGTCGCTGAAAACTTGGCCCTGGCTGCTAAACGAGGGCAAAAGCGGGGCTTAAGTATGGCTATTACCAATGACAAAGAGGCCTATTTCAGCCAAACTTTATCGCAAATTGGTCTGGGCCTTGAAAACCGCTTGAATGCTGAAATGGGGAAATTATCCGGAGGACAACGTCAATCCATTGCCTTATTAATGGCTACCATCGTTAAGCCCAAACTCTTATTACTGGATGAACATACGGCAGCTTTGGACCCTAAGACCTCACGTAGGATTTTAGAGCTCACCAACCAACAAGTGCAAGAAGAAAAACTCACCGCCCTAATGATCACCCACAACTTACAAGATGCCTTAACCTATGGCAATCGGATGATTTTACTCCATCACGGAGAAATAATCCGCGACTTCACCCAAGAAGAAAAAGAAAACTTATCCAGCCAAGATCTCTATTCAATCATGGAAGACCTGGTGTAAGGAAGAGAGTGTGACAAGCGCGTCAGAGAGCAAGACCTCTGGAAGAAAAGGGCGTAAAAATTCTCACAGAGAATTTGTCGCCATTTTCTGAAGAGGACGCTTGCTCTGCGCTTGGAGCAGGTTTGGATAGAGTGCGACAAGCGCACGTTTAAAGTCAGATAATTAAGCTAAAGAAAAAGCAGTTATGCGTATTGTGAGCATAACTGCTTTTTTAATAATTAGTCCTCTTTTTGGTGAGTTTGTTCATAGAGGTCTAAGATTTCATTGACTTTTTGGTTAACTTGACTGTTGTTTTTGATTCGGTAGGGTTCTAGGGCATGGACTTGTTCTTCTAAGCTGGCACCAATGGCAAAGTCAAATTGAGCCTTGGGGATAGCAGCTTGATTAGGAAAGAGCCCCTCTTCACTAGCTTGACTGATTGGAATCCGGTATTGGGTATTGTAAGGTCCTGTAAAGCTGCCGGGGAGTGTTCCGGTTTCTTTGACTACTTTTTGGCGGACCAGGTGCTGGGAAGGGGAGAAAGTTTCGCTGGAACCCATCATTTGTGGATCATAGTTATTCAACTGATTGAGCAGGCTCAACCAGTGTTTGGCGTGACGTTCTACCGGATTACCGAAACTGGCATTGCCGTCATCATTTAAGGTATGACGCTGGTAAGTATTATCGTAACCAATCCATGACATGAGCGTAATCCTTGGGCTTGAGCCTCCAATCCAATGGTCATTGAAATCCTCTGAGGTCCCTGTTTTCATATAAATATCCGAAAAAGCATTCAAACCGCCACTATATGGTTGGAAAGTCCCGGTCCGATGGGTATCTTTCAAGACATCAATCATGATATCACTGCTTTCTTTATCAAAGACAGGTTCTTGGTGGTTTTGATGTTGATAAATAAAGTTCCCATTACTATCAGAAATGCTTTCAATCAGGTAAGGGCTGACGCTTTGGCCGCCGTTAGCAAAAGTCGCAAAAGCCGCTGCTAATTCAACGACAGTCGGGCCTGTTTGGGTTCCTCCAATGGATAGGGCGACATTATCCTTGACTTCATTTTCCGTAACGGCTTGGTCTAGGCCTAAACGATCCACATAAGCTTGGATATCGACACCATGTTTTAAAAGGTGTTGGTAGAGATAAATGGTCGGGTTATTCAAGGAATTGGCCAGGGCATGGCGGAAGGTCACCAACTGATTGGAAATATTATTTCCATAGTTGGACGGTTCATAGTAGGATCCATCGGCTTGCTGGATACGAATAGGGGTATCAGCGATTAGGGTACTTGGAAAGGCTAAGCCCTCTTGGATAGCTGGTCCATAAGTCAGTAGGGGTTTAAACATGGAACCTGGTGACCGTCGCATGTCAAAGGCATGGTCCACTTGGTTTTGGTCGAAGTCAATCCCTCCAACAAAGCCTAAAATTCGTCCGCTGGCATTTTCGATAAGGACGTTGCCCGTTTGGACAGGGAGGGGGATGGCTTCGCTTTCACCGGTTTCTGGATTATTTTGATAGGTCATATAAGTTTGTCCCAGGGAACCGGCTTGGTTGGCGACCGTTTGGTTAAGAAGCTGATAGATATTAGGATCAACTGTGGTCTTAACGGTTAGTCCACCATTACGGTAATAAGAATCGGCCCGTTGTTGGTATTCGCTACGGAGGTTGTCATCGGCTTGAATATCTTCTTCACTGACTCCATCCATGGCCATAAAACGCTGCATGAGGAGCTTAAGGCTTTGCTTTTCCACTTGTTGGTAGAGATAAGTATTCTTCTGATTAGTGCTGGAATCTAGCTCATCAACTTGGCTGTCGGTCTGGATAAAGTCACTTTTTATATCGTAGTTTTTAGCTTTTTCGTAGTCTTCCTGGCTAATATAATTTTCTAAGCGCATCCGGTCTAGAACTTCCTGCATGCGCTCCACCCCGTAGCTAAGGTCCTCTGGGGATTTTAATTGACCCTCGCTATCATAAGGAGTATAAGTATAAGGGTTTTGGGGCATCCCTACTAAAAAGGCGGCCTGGGGTAAATTGACTTGGTCGGCGCTTTTACCAAAAATACCTTCAGCAGCTGCCTCAATACCAGCAATATTTTCGCCTTTATTGTTACGACCAAAAGGAGAGGTATTAAGATAGGATTCCAGGATTTGTTCCTTAGAAAAATAATTTTCTAAACGGTTAGCCAAGAGCATTTCTTTAGCCTTCCGTTCAAAAGAAACTTCATTAGATAAGAAGCGTTGCTTGACCAATTGCTGGGTAATGGTTGACCCCCCCGAGGAGGAACCGCCTAGGACTTGGGAGACGATTGCACGCAGGATAGCACTGGGGACTACACCATGGTGTTTAAAAAAGTGTTCATCTTCAGTAGCCACCAGGCCGTGAACGATCTGTGGCGAAATCTCTTCTAATTGGACATTCTTTCTCACCAGGTCACTGCGGACTTCATCGATTAGGGAACCGTCATTGTAGGTAAGGGTCGAGATTTCTTCCAAGTTTTGAATTTGGCTAGCCATTTCCTCGGGGGAGGGGTTGGGAAGGTCTTCGGTTAATCCTAAGAAAAATCCGCTAGCTACCCCCATAGCTAAGGCTAAACTGAGTAGGCCCAGAACCAGGACATAGCCAAGTAGGCGTTTGATCACTGAAAAGAAAACATTGCTGGAAAAGAAAAATTTATCTTTCCAAGCAGGTTTTTCCTCTTGATTATTATTGTGGATAGGTGAATGTTGATTAATAATAATCCCTCCTTATGAACTCCTAATTATTATAGCAAAAGTCTGGGGGACTGACTATGTGGATGACTGGACCAGTCCGTAAAAGCGGAAGCTTGAACTTGCGCCATTTAGCTGTTTTTGGTAGAATTAAGAATTGTAGATTATAGACTAAAAACGAAAGAAGGTATGTTTCGTGTCGGGACATAATAAGTGGAGCAAAATTAAAAATACTAAGGGCGCTGAAGACGCAAAACGCGCTAAGATCTTCCAAAAATTATCGCGTGAAATTTATATGGCGGTAAAACAAGGGGGACCAGATGCGGATGCTAACCCATCACTTCGTATGGTTATGGACAAAGCCAAAGCAGCAAACATGCCTAAGACCAACATAGAACGGGCCATTGATAAAGGGAGCAATACCGCTGGTGGCGAAGACTACGATGAAGTCACCTATGAAGGCTACGGCCCTAATGGGATTGCTGTTTTTGTGGAAACCCTAACCGACAATACCAACCGTACCTTAACCAACGTGCGGACCATCTTTAACCGTAACGGCGGTAGCCTAGGTGAAAGTGGCTCAGTGGCTTATATGTTTGACCGCAAAGGCTATCTCGCTATTGAACGTGAAGACTTAGACGTTGATGAAGAAACCATGTTCATGGATGCTATTGACGCAGGTGCCGAAGACTTACAAACTTCCGACGAAGTCTTTGAAATTTATACCGAAGCCAATGACTTTGGAGCCGTTCGTGACGCCTTAGAAGAAAAAGGCTATAAACTCGCCACTTCTGAATTAACCATGGTACCAAAAACCATGATTGACCTCCCAGAAGACAAGAAAGCCACCTTTGAAACCCTCATTGAAAAATTAGAAGACGACGATGACGTCCAAAACGTCTATTACAACACCGAACTAGACGCGTAAATAATAGAGTGCGACGGATGCACCAAAGATCGATAACACTGGAGCTAAAGAGCAAAAATTCTTGAAAAGAATTTCTTGCACTTTAGTGAAGTGGAGGTCGATCTGCATCCGGAGCACGTTTGAGAGAGTGCGACTGGAATACATTTTGATAAGAGTGTACGTACTAAAAAAATAGGCTGAGACTATTGTCACAGCCTCTTTATTTTATACAGATATTTATCCCAAAAAAGGGACTAAGCAGAAACAGTAAATTATGTTATAGTGTAGGGGTAAATTTTTCAATCTAACTTATATAGAAAGAAGCGATGATTGCATGATTAATCAAGAATTAATTCAACAATTCCATGAAAAATATCATTCTGACCCTAAAAATTCTGCCAGCGAACACGCCATCCGTGAAGTCGGTATTAACAAGGCCAGTGTCAATTATCAAGTTCGCCAAGAACATGACTTTAAATTTTCCGAAGAAACCAAACGTGGCAAGATCACTAACCAAAAACAAAGTGGTCGTTGCTGGATGTTCGCAGCCCTAAATACTGCCCGGGTTTCTACCATGGAAAAATTAAACCTAGAAACTTTTGAATTCTCCCAATCTTATACTCTGTTCTGGGATAAGTTAGAAAAGGCTAATTTCTTCTTAACCAGCATTATTGATACGGTTGATGAAGCCCAAGACTCTCGTCTAGTTTGGCATTTACTCCAAACGCCATGTGAAGATGGGGGCCAATGGGAAATGTTTGCGGATATCTTGAAGAAATATGGTTCTGTGCCAAAAGAAGTTATGCCTGAAACCTTCCATTCCTCTAACACCCATCTCTTGGATGAAGTCTTAGAAACCAAGCTCCGTGAATTTGCGGCTCGTTTACGTCAAATGCATGAAGCTGGCAAATCAAAGGCAGACTTAGAAGAAAAACGTGATGAACAACTTTACTTTATTTATAATGTTTTAGTAAAGGCCTTAGGGGAAGTGCCAAGTCAATTTACCTACCAATACCGTGACAAGGATGACCAATTCCACCGGATTGAAGACATTACTCCACAAGAATTCTTCCAAAAGTATACCAATCTCGAAGTGAACGATATGGTCAGCCTCTTAAATGCACCAACTGCTGATAAACCTTACCACAAGACTTATACAGTGGATTATTTAGGATCAATCGTTGAAGGTGAACCTATTAAGTATCTCAACGTGCCTATTGAAGCCCTTAAAGACGCAGCCATCAAAGCCATTAAAGACGGCTATCCAGTTTGGTTTGGTTCAGATGTGGGTAAGATGAGTGAACGTGAACTTGGGTTAATGGATACCAAGATGTACCGCTACCAAGATACCTTGGGTGAAAACTATACCTTAAACAAGGCCGAACGCCTTGACTATAGCGTCAGTCTTTTAACCCATGCCATGGTTTTAGTAGGGGTTAACTTGGACAAGGAAGGCAAACCTACCCATTGGAAAGTTGAAAACTCCTGGGGTAAAAAGGTCGGAGATGAAGGAATTTTCTCCATGTCCGATGAATGGTTCGATGAATACACTTTCCAAATCACCGTACCTAGCCGCTATGTTGATGAAAAATTATTAGAAGAATATCAACAAGAACCAGTTCACCTAAAACCTTGGGATCCAATGGGCTCTTTGGCTAAAGTTCATTAATGTTAAAATCGTAAATAAAAACTTCATATAATAACTAACAACCGCATGCGGTATTACTGCTTGTGCTGGGACAGACTTCTAGTCCCAGCAAGTAGTTAACTGTATAGCGGTTTTTTTGCTTATCTAAGAAATCAAGATAGCGTGTCTGCCTGCTAGACATTAATTTTTAGCTTTTATAAAAAATAAAGTGAACGAAGTTCATTTTTCTTGCTCTTGAAAAATGAGGGGCGTATAATCGTCCCTGTTCAATGAAGGAGGAAGAAAAAATGTTTTTAGCTTATAAAGAAATTATGCATAGCAAGGCCCGCTACTTATTAATTATGGGACTCTTGTTTTTAATTGCTTATTTAGTTTTCTTTTTAACCGGTTTGTCATATGGACTGGCCCAAGATAACCGTCTAGCCGTGGATGCTTGGTCAGCTGATCAAATTGTACTAACCAGTGACAGTAACCATGTCTTGGGAAAATCAAATTTTGAAGCCGATTTAGCCAATGAAATAACTGCCGACCAAAAGGCACTCTTTTCGGAAATGCCGGGAGTGGTCAAATTGGATGAGGAGGGTGAGAAGATCAATGTTGCCTTCTTTGGGATCCAAGGGGATGAATTCCTCAAACCGGACCTTGTTGCTGGAAAGATGTTTGATGCCCCCGGACAAGGGGTTGTTGATCTTACTATGAAGGACCAATATGGTTTGGAAATTGGCGATAGTCTGCAAGTGGCTAATATGGACCACCCCATTAAAGTGGTCGGCTTTACTAAAAACCAACGCTTTTCCGTTGCTCCGGTGGTCTTTACCAGCTTAGAAGACCTTAAAGAAATTCGCTACAGTGGTCTAGGACAAATACCGGAGAAAGATTTTATTAATGCTGTCGTGATTCGTGGCCAAGCCAACCAGCTTCCTGAGGACTTGGAGGCCATAAGTATTGAAGACTTTATCCAAGATATTCCCGGTTACCGGGCTCAGGTAGTGACCTTTAACTTTATGATTGGTTTTCTGATTGTGATTGCAGCTGTGGTGGTTGGCATATTTATCTATGTCCTAACCATGCAAAAGGCGCCAATCTTTGGCGTTATGAAGGCTCAAGGCATTGCCACCAGCTATATTGCTAAGTCGGTTCTTGGCCAAAGTTTCCTCTTAGCCAGTCTTGGGGTGGCTTTCGCCTTGCTGGCAACTTTGGCTTCTGCTTATTTATTACCAGCAGCGGTGCCATTTGCTTTAACTTGGGAGTATTTCCTCCTAGTGGGCATTTTAATCATCATTGCAGCGGTTATGGCGGCTTTATTCTCGGTCAGAGCTATTGCCAAGGTTGATCCTCTCGAAGCCATGGCCTAGAAGAGAAATTGAGTAAAGGAGTGTTCATATGAAAGCAATCGAATTAATAAATGTCTCTAAATCCTTTCAAGACGGCGATCAAATGATAGAGGCCTTAAAGCCGACTAATTTTTCCGTAAGTGACGGAGAATTTGTCGCCATTGTAGGGCCCTCAGGTTCAGGAAAATCTACCTTCCTAACCCTGAGCGGCGGTTTACAAAGTCCAAGTCAGGGTGAGATTAGGGTCAAGGGCCAAGCCTTTTCCAGTTTAAAGGAAAAAGACAGGGCGAAGCGCCGTTTCCAAGAAATTGGCTTTATCTTACAAGCTTCTAACTTAATTCCCTATTTAACGGTTAAAGATCAATTACGTTTAGTTGATAAAATCCAAGGCCATTGTCAAGCAGCCTATGCCCAAGATCTATTCCAGGAATTGGGAGTGGACCACTTATTAAATAAGTATCCAGCTGACTTGTCAGGCGGGGAGCGACAAAGGGTAGCTATTGCCCGGGCTCTCTATCCTGACCCTACTATCATCCTGGCTGATGAACCGACTGCTTCTTTAGATAGTCAAAGGGCTTTTGAAGTGGTTAATATATTGGCTAGAGAGAGTAAGGAGAAGAATAAGGCCATCATTATGGTTACCCATGATACCCGCTTAATCAATCAGTGTGACCGAGTTTTTGAAATGCGTGATGGTGTCCTGGAGGAAAGTCATTAATAAAAAACAGTTGGCTGCTTTAAATTAGCCAACTGTTTTTCGTTTAGGCTTTAGTTTTTAGATTGATCTAAATCAACCTTTCCGTGGAGAATATCGTCCCGGTGACGGATGAATTGAACTAGGAGGAGCAAGAAAACGAAGACACCCAAATAACCAATAAAAGGATAAACATAGGAGACTAAGCGGGTAAATCCGAAAGCAGAAAGTCCTAGTCCCACTAGAACCATCGGAATCATTAGCTTAGGAACCCGCTGAGGTTGGTTATAGGAGAAACGTTTGGCTAAAGGATAAAACATGCCGATAGCGGTGTTGAAGATCATTCCAAAGACCACCACACCCATAACAGCGCCCAGCAGGGGATGGATATCATCGAGGACCATAAGCATAGGCATCTCATTAGTATCCAGGCGTTGAATATTACCCACAATAGTAATATAAGCGGCTGCCTGTAAGACTGTCGTTACGAGTCCGCCGAGTATGCCACCAAGTCCCGCTTCAAAGGAAGATTCTTGGTTGCCCCCAATCACAATGGCCATGGAAACGCAGGTCATGATTCCTAGGGAAGTATAATTAATGGCAGATACCCACCAATTGGGGAGAGAGGTTTCTGCTTTTTGGGCCAGGTCTAAGGCTTCAGAGAAGGGGATAGGGGAGGCCATCAGGGTATAGATTGATGCCCCTATAATTAAGATTAAAACAAAGGGCGTAATGGCACCAATTAATTGGGTGACCTTGGTGGTATCTAAAAAGGCGGTTAGAATCAGTAATACCGTCAATAAGATACTACCTACCCAGGTGGGCAAGGAGAAAATCAGCTTTAAGTTAGTCCCCGCTCCAGCAATCATCACAAAACCAATTAAAAATAAGGATAAATTGATAGCAAGGTCAATCAATTTAGCGATGATAGGACTAGAAATTTTGTCAAAAACAATGCGGTGGTCCTCAGCGGAATAACGAAAACCATAGACTAAAAGTAAATAGCCGCCCATGGCAAAGAAAAAGCAAGATAAGATTAAAGCAAAAATACCTTCACGACCAAAGGCGACATAATATTGAAAAGCTTCTTGACCACTAGCAAATCCGGCTCCGACAATCACCCCGACATAAGCCAAGGCAATGGTAATTAAACGCATGAAACGTCCTGACTTCATATAAAATCCTCCTTACAAATAAATTAGTATCCTATGGCCAGTATAGCAGAGTGGTTTTTATTTTAAAATAAAGCGCTTTCATTAATGGAAAATAAATTTTTCTTACCTATATTCTTTACTTCTTTGTAAATTATCATCAGAAAGAGGTAAAGTTTAAGCTTAAGTTAAATATTTCACTAGAGGGCCTAATACATTTTTGTTTTTTGCTTGGATTAAAGTGGAAAGTGAAAAGTTCCTTGACAGAAAAATGATAATTATTTATGCTTAGACCAAGGAAATGAATGTCTTCCCAGGATTTACTCCTAAACCGCGCATAAGAATGCTTATGAGCTGATGACTTCTGCAAATAAAAGCAGAAGGGCATCAGCTTTTTTGCTTGAAAAGAAAAGGAGTAGAAAGATGTTATTGTTAAGTTTTGCCTATATTTTTATTTTAGGTTTGTTAGTCGAACGACTGTGTCAGTCTTTACGTATTCCTAGCCTAGTGGGTTATCTCTTTTTAGGGATTTTACTAGGGCCCTATGCCTTAAATTTATTGGATCCCACTATCTTAGACTTGTCTGCGGATTTAAGGCAAGTGGCTTTGATTATTATCCTGACTCGGGCAGGCTTGTCCTTAGATATCCGTGGCCTGATTAAGGTGGGCAGGCCAGCACTCTTGATGTGTTTTTTACCGGCAACTTTTGAAATGATTGCTACCAGTCTCTTGGCGCCGAAAATTTTAGGGATCAGCCAGGCTGACGCCCTAGTCCTGGGGGCGGTTCTCGGTGCGGTTTCCCCGGCGGTTGTGGTTCCCAAAATGTTAAAACTGATTGATGAAGGCTATGGGACCGAAAAGCAAATCCCACAAATTATTTTAGCCGGGTCGTCAGCTGATGATATTTATGTCTTGGTTCTTTTTTCTTCCTTCCTAGCTGTTGCTCAAGGAGGAAGTTTCCAAGTGACTCAACTCCTGACTATCCCGATTTCCATTTTTTTAGGGCTCTTAGTCGGGGGCCTCTTGGGTGCTGGCTTAAATAGCCTCTTTGATCGTTTTGCCTTTAGCACTGCCAAGCAGTTGATTTTACTCTTATCCCTATCCTTTGTCTTGGTGTCGGTGGAGAGAATATTGCCAGCACTCCCATTCTCGGGAATATTAGCAGTGATGGCTATGGGGCTTGTGATCAATCGCCTGGACTCAGAAAAGGCGGTCGATCTCGGCCAATACTATAATAAATTATGGATCCCTGGTGAAATTCTGCTCTTTGTCTTAGTGGGCGCCTCTGTCAATATTACCTATGCCTTTCAAGCAGGCTGGCAACCGGTTCTTTTAATTGGTATGGTATTAATATTCCGGTCATTGGGTGTCTTACTATCCCTAGCCAAGACCCACCTAAGTCTTAAAGAACGCTTATTTTCAGTGATCGCCTACCTGCCTAAAGCAACGGTTCAGGCAGCCATTGGAGGAGTTCCTTTGGCGATGGGACTAGGATCCGGTGAAATTATTTTAACGGTTTCGGTACTGGCTATCCTAATTACTGCACCCTTAGGGGCCTTTGGAATTGACCTCACTCACCAAAAAATTTTGCAAAAAGAAGTTAAATAAGTAAAAATAAGGTTCAGCGCTACTATAGCCTGAACCTTGTTTTTTCAAATTGTAAAGAAAGGGCTTTACTTTCAAGTGAAGAAGTCTATAATATTCACTGAGAGTAGGATTAATGCGTTAAGTGTCAGTGGACGGAATGTTGCTGCTGAACGAAGAGATTACTCGCGATGTTAATCCGCATTCGCTCAAATGCCATCGAGTGTAATGTCCCTTTTTGGGCCTCTCTAATGTATATTAGGAGGGTTTTTTTATTATGTTTAGAAAATGGTTACCTTTAGATGTCGCCTCATCACGGGTGATTACGGGTATGGGTTTATTGATGGCTTTAAACCTCTTACTCAACCAATTCCGTTTAGTTCTAGGACCAACTCTAGAAATCAGTTTTGCCTTTATACCATTAGCTATTATGGGTGCTTTTTACGGACCTATCTATGCAGGAATTGGCGCTGGTTTATGTGATGTGATTGGTTTTGTTCTGAGTCCAAGTGGCTTCTTCTTTCCTGGCTTTACCTTCAATGCGGTCTTAGCCGGTTTGATTTATGGCTTTGTTCTTTTCCGTCAAGGCTATAACTTGAAACGAATTCTCATCGCTAAAGTATTAACTACGGTGTTGATTTCATTATTCTTAACGCCTTTATGGCTCAATATGATGTACCAGTCCGGTTTATTTGCCTGGGCTAGAATCATTCGTACAGCGGTACTATTTCCAGTAGACCTATTTCTTCTGATTATTATTTTCAAGATGATCGAAAGAAGTCGGGCCGTCAAGAACATGCGCAGCCAAAGTGCTCATTAATAATTTGATTTAAATGATTTAAGAGACGGGTCTTCGGACTCGTTTTTTATTGACAAAAATTTGCCCAGCTTCTTGCATTGGAGTACCATAGTGAGAAGAAAAAGAAAACAGGAGTCTATTTATGCGAGTTAAAGATGTGATATTAGAAAATAAGGGAAAAGAGATACTGGCTTTTTCAGCCAAGCTGATTGAAGCGGTTCTGGAATTAATGGTTCCCTATGTTATGGCTGATTTGATCAATAAGGGGATTAATCCTGGCAATACGACCTATATTTGGCAGCGAGGCTTGCTTTTAGTGCTTTTGCCATTCTTAGGTTATTGTTTTGCCTTAGTTTGTCAGTGGTATGCTTCTGTCACTATGCAGACAGTAGGCACTCGGTTAAGGTCGGCCCTCTTTGACCAAGTTAACCATTTGACCTTAAATCAGCTCAACAAGGTGGGGGCCGATTCCTTAGTTACCCGGGTAACTAATGACACCAATAATATTCAAGAAGCAGTGGCCAGGGCCCTACGCCTAGCCTCGCGTTCACCAGTCATTGTCATCGGGTCCATAATTATGGCATATCTGATTAGCCCTCAACTGTCTCCTATTTTTATTATTGCTGGCCTTATTTTGGGCCTGGCCTTCACAGGGATAACCCTCAATTCAAACCGTCGCTATCAAGGCATCCAGCGTGGTTTAGACCGTTTGAGCCAGGTGGTTCGCGAAAACCTTAATGGGATACGGGTCATCCGGGCCTTTGTTAACCAAAAAAAGGAGATTCAACGTTTCCAAGCAGAAAATGACCACTTAGTTGACCAACAAATTCGAGTGGGCCAGGTCCAAGCCCTGGCAACCCCGATTTCTTTATCAGTGGTTAACATTGCTATTGGCTTGATCCTTTATTTTGGGGGGCGCTTAGTGAACAATGCCTATCTCATGCAGGGGGAGATTATTGCTTTAACTTCCTATATGACCAGTATCTTCTTAGCCTTGAGTGTTTTAGTGCGCTTATTAGTGGTCTTAAGCCGGGGCTTCGCTTCTGCCCGCCGGATTGATGACTTTTTAGCCTTGCCGGTAGCAGGCGAAGAGCAGTCTGCCTTGGAGAAAAACAGACAAAACGACCTGGCACAATCCACAGGGCCTTTAGCAATCACTTTTGACCAGGTGAATTTTTCTTACAGTGACCGGCCTCTCTTAAGCGAACTCAGCTTTCAAATTCATGCAGGCGAATTTATCGGTATTATCGGAGGTACTGCAGCGGGCAAAACTAGCTTGGTTAATTTGATCTTAGCCTTCAACCAAAAGCAAAGTGGGGACATCATGATTAACGGGCAAGCCATTGAAAGTCTCTCTTTAAAAGGCTTACGTCAGGCCATTGCCCTAGTTCCTCAAAAGGCAGTCCTCTTCAAGGGGAGCTTGCGAGATAACTTGAAGATGGACCAGCCGAATATCTCTGATAATGACTTGTGGCAGGCTTTAGAAGAGGCCCAAGCGGCTGACTTTATCAAGCAGGCCCAGGGGCTAGATACCGCGGTTGACCAAGGCGGAATGAATTTTTCTGGAGGTCAACGGCAAAGGCTAACTATTGCCCGGGCTCTGGCCCAACCCAGCCGAGCGATTATCCTAGATGATGCGGTATCGGCCTTAGACTTTGCGACTGAAGGGCGCTTGCGGCAAGTGCTTCTGGAAAAAGAACAGACCCTCATCATGGTTTCCCAACGGATTTCCTCGATCTTACATGCCGATAAAATATTAGTCTTAGACCATGGGAAATTAGTCGGCTTTGCTAGCCATGAAGAGCTCTTGGCGACTTGCCCAACTTATCAAAAAATATATGCCAGCCAATACCCAGATAGCCAAGAAAAGGGGGAAGCCTAGATGCCAGTTGAAACCAGTAAACGCCTAGTTCAATATATTAAAGCCTTCCCTGGCTATTTTGTGGGGATCTTAGTGGCTTCGACCCTGGCCGTACTTTTTCAAATTCTGATTCCAATCCAAATTGGCCGGGCAGTGAATTTATTAGTTGCAGCCGGAGCGGTTGATTTTTCCGCCTTAGGACGAGCTATTGGACTTCTCATTCTCTTAGCCCTTTCAGCGGCCTTGGCTTCTTACCTACAAAATGACCTAGCCAGCCGCCTATCCTATCGAATCTCTCACCAATTACGGCAAGAGGTCTTCTTTAAAATTCAATCACTGCCCTTGTCTTATTTGGATCAGCATGCCTATGGGGATATTGTTAGCCGGGCTATTAACGATGTTGATTACCTTAGTAATGGTCTCTTACAAAGCTTCACTTCCCTGTTTTCCGGCCTGGCGACGATTGTAGGGATTATCATTATGATGCTGTCGCTTAATGCCAAGATTGGCCTGATTGTGATCGTTTTGACGCCAATTTCTGTGCTAGTTTCATCCTTGATTGCCAACCGGACCTACCGTTATTTTCAAGAGCAAGTGGCCTTGCGCGGTGAGCTAGGGGCCTACATGGATGAAATGGCCAATAATCAATACTTGGTAAAGAGTTTCACCTATGAAGAGCGGAGCCAGGAGCGTTTTGATGCCATCAACCTGCGTTTGCATAAGAGTGGGGTAATTTCTCAATTTTACGGGGCCTTGATTAATCCTACCGCTCGGCTGTTAAATGCCATGGTTTATGCGGCAGTGGGGCTTTATGGGGCCTTTGCGGTGGTTAATGGTCAGCTGACTGTGGGGCTTTATTCCTCATTTCTCACCTATGCCAACCAATATACCCAACCCTTTAATGAAATTTCAGCCGTCATTAACGAAATGCAAACGGCTCTGGCGGCGGCGCAACGAATTTTTGATTTCCTAAACCAAGCTGATGCTGAAGCTGAAGGGAACCAAGTGGCTCTCGACCATTGCCAGGGTCAAGTGACTATTCAAGACCTTTACTTTTCCTATGATCCTAAGCGACCTTTGATTGAAGACTTTACTTGTCATGTCAAAGCGGGGGATACCGTAGCCATTGTGGGACCAACCGGAGCCGGGAAAACCACCTTAATCAACTTGTTGATGCGCTTCTATGAACCCGATGCTGGCCAGATTCTAATTGATGGTGTTGATACCCAGGACATGTCTAGGGACCAGGTTCGCCAATTGTTTGGTATGGTTCTCCAAGATGCCTGGATATTCCAAGGAACGGTAGCTGAAAATATTGCTTATGGCAAGGCAGAGGCCAGCCAAGAAGAGATCATCCAAGCAGCCCAGGCGGCGAGTTTACACCGCTTAATTGAACAGATGCCTGAGGGTTATGACACCATGCTAGAAGAAGGCGGCGCCAATATTTCCACGGGGCAAAAGCAGCTGATTTGTATTGCCCGCATCCTCCTGACTGATCCTGAAATGTTAATTCTCGATGAAGCGACCAGTTCGATCGATACCGTAACGGAACAAGCTGTCCAAGCGGCCTTCGATAAACTGATGCAAGGGCGGACCAGCTTTGTGGTGGCCCACCGACTGTCGACCATTCAAGAAGCCGATACCATCTTAGTCCTTGACCAAGGCCAGGTGGTGGAACAAGGTCGCCATCAAGAATTACTGGCAAAACACGGCTTTTATTACAACTTATACAATAGTCAATTTGACCGTCAGGCTTAAGCTGGTCTGACTTTGGCTTCTTTACTCGCCGTGTTACACTGGACTTAACCATAGGGCTTTAGTGAACGAGGAGGAGAGACTGTGCAACTTTTTGTGGACGAATCCGGGATGATTACTACCGACCATAAGAAAAATTCGCGTTACTTTGTCATGGCCTTTGCGGAAACTGCAGATCAGAAACAGGTCCGGAGCGTTTTTCGCCAGGCTAAGAAGGAATACTTAGACCAGCACCCAGACAGTAATTTAGATATCCATCAGGAAATTAAGGGCTCGATGATGCCTAATGCCATGAAGGCGGCGGTATTTGATGCCTTGACTAAAGAAACTGATCTGACCTTCCATTATTTAGTCATTGATAATTTTCAACTCTATGATAATTTGCTGCGGATCCCAGCTTTAACTTTTAACTATTTTATTGGTTTAGCGGTAGGGGCCATAGTTCATTCCCACCAAGACCGCCAAGAAAAGCTTTACTTGATGATTGATAACCGCAACCAAGCCATCCAATCCTTGAATTCCTTAGAAGAATACCTGCAGATTAAATTCACTATCGAAAAGAGACGGCTAGCGGATGTCCAGGTGGAATATCAGGATTCCAAGGAGCGGGATATGATCCAAGTGGCGGATATTTTTGCCAACACGGTTTTTCGGATTGCCCGTAATGAAGCCAATGGAGAAGTTGACCAAGTGAGTTTAGAACTCTTGGACCATTGTCGAATTGGGGGACAGCGCTTCTTTCCCCTGGGTAAAAATAATCTCGAATTTATGAGTGAAGATTAAGCTGTCAAGGATTGAATGCGAAAGGAAGGAAAGTATGAAGATTTTAGATGATTATGCACAAATGATTGACCACACCAATTTGCATGCTGACGCCAGTAGTCAGGCAATCCAGGAACTCTGCCAGGAGGCGATCGACTATCACTTTCGTATGGTAGCTATTAACCCCCTCCAGGTGGAAACCTGCCGTAAGTATTTAAAAGATAGGGACGTTCATATCGGCGCAGCTATTGCTTTTCCTTTAGGTCAACTAACGGTTGAAGCTAAGCGCTTGGAAGCTCAAATAGCCATTGAAGCCGGGGCTGATGAGATTGACTATGTGGTGAATTTGACGGCAGTCAAGGACCAAGATTGGGAACTGGTTAAGTCAGAAATGCAGACCATGGCAAAGCTCTGCCGTGACCATGAAGTGATTTCCAAGGTCATTTTTGAAAATTGTTATTTAAGTGATGACGAGATTAGGCATCTGGCTCAAATCGCTAGAGAAGTAAAGATTGATTTTATTAAGACTTCAACTGGCTTTGGCCCCTCAGGAGCCGAGCTGGCTGACGTCCGCCTGATGAAAAAAGTTGTTGGTGACCAAGTCAAGGTCAAAGCAGCCGGTGGGATCCGCACGGCTGAAGACTTCTTAGACATGGTTGATGCAGGAGCTGAGCGCATTGGAACTAGTGCTGGAGTCGAAATTATTCAAGCCTTAAAAGCAAAGATGAATTAGCAAACTAATAAAGCCCTTACTATTAGGAAAATCTTCCTAACGGTAAGGGCTTTGTTTTTATTTATAGGATGATATCAGTCGGATTAGAGACTAATCATCATCCCAATCATCGTCGTCCCAGTCATCATCCCAATCGTCATCCCAGTCGTCATCGTCCCAATCATCGTCATCACCACTTGGATAATAAAGGGGCGGACCTTGAGGTTGACTTGGCTGCGGAGCGGGCGCAGGCTGGTTTGGCTGGGGTGCAGGGCGACTTGGCGCTTGACGAGGTGTGGCATTTTCTGGTGCGGTTTGCGGTTGGTTTTCGGCTGGCGCACCTTGATCTTGCTGGTTGTTTTGCTGATTTTGTGCTTTTGAGTCATTGGAAGATTGCTGACTTTCGTTTTCCTCTTCTTTTTCTTCTTTTTTATCGTCTTCCTTATCCTCTTTCTCTTTGTCCTTCTCATCTTTCTGCTCTTGATTATTTATCGAACGGAAACTGCCGTGGCCACTTAGGCGGCTGGCTTTTTCCTGGTCAGATAAGTCATCGTTTTGGTCTTTATCCCAAATGTCAAGCTGGTATTGGTCAACCAAGTAGGAGGTATAGGAAGTTCCTGCTTCCTTAGCAGCGCGGAATTCACTGGTTTCCCCTCTTAGGAAAATCAGGTCGCCGGAATAGCCACTATCTTGGAAGTATTTGCTGATGGCTGCTTCAATCTTGCGCATACTTTCTTCGTCCGTTTTAGTCATGGCGATTAGGATATTTTCATTTTCAGGATACTTGATACTTCCTAATAGGTCATCGAGGACTTCATTTAGCCCTTTACCCTTGAGCTCACTATCTGAACGAGGCTGGGCATTGGCGTCATAGACCCCGGTGACTTGCTGGTCGCGATTAGTAGTGACTTGGACACTTGGATTTTGTCCAACAGCTAGGGCGTTTTCCCGTTGCAGCCATTGGCTAGCCCAAGTTCCTGTTCCAATGAGGAGAAGGGCCATTGCCGCTAGGGCGAGCGCCTTCCACCAGGGCTTAGCAGATCGTTTCCTTTTTGACCGCATGGGGACGACCTTATCTGTAGCTGCTGACTGGAAGAGATCTTCTTCGGTAACATAAATTCTTGCACCAACATGTATGCTAGCTTTGTTTTTGATCCGGATGACCTGACCAGTCCGGGTCATAGCTAGACTATAATCATCCTTCACTTCAATAATAACGACTTCTTGGTACATGTCCTCACCCCCTAATCCAAGCAATTAAGTGTTGGTATTCTTTAAAGAAAATAATAATGACTGAAATAATAAAGGTTTTACTTCCTTTAATTATTTTTTCAGTGACCGAGAACATCCGGCTCATTTTGCGAATGGGGAGTCGCTTTTTAGTAAAGAGGTGGTCGGTGATGGACCTTTTCTTACTGGAAGCCTCAGAAATATCAATGGCCCGTTCTCTGGTATCCTGGTGTTTAGGGGCTTCATCGGCTAATTTCTCCAGAGTGATGGAAAAGTCCGCCAAGTCTTCCTTCCAAGATTCGATCTCTGCCTTCATATCAAAATTACTTTGCGCTCGATCATCTTTAGGATCAAAGCCTTGTTCATGAAGGTCATTCAGTGACTCATCCGCTTCTTGCAGGTTTTCTTGCTTCAAATGAGTTAACACCCGACTTTTTATCACTAATTTACAAAAGGCGAGGAAGTGTCCCCGGTCTTCATCATAGCGGTCAATGGCCTCATCAAAGGCTAAGAGGGCTACGGAGAAGGCATCGTCATTCCCCACTTCCACATAGCGCCCGGTCACTTCCGAAACAGTGTTAATAATAAAACCGAAATGTTCCTTGATCAGGGCATCCCGCTGGTCTTTATCTACCATAATTTTCTCTCCTTATTAGCCACTCATCTAAGGAGGGCTGCTCTACTAGATAATACAAAGCGATTATGGATTTTAGGGCCTATTTTATTAAAAATTGACTATTTAACCTAAAAATTCCTTTATGAAAAAAATAAATTCATTTTAACTATAGCAAAAATGCGTGAAAAAGTATGTTTTAAGCTCTAAGGGAGCAGATTTAGCCCTGAATTCTAGAATAAAAGCTCTTTTTTAAAAAATAAATCAAAAAAGGGCCCTAAAGATTTCTCCAACCTTGTATTAAGTAGTGATAGCTGCCAAGGAATGAAAATCAGCTAATCACTATTTCAAAAATACGGAAGTGAGAAAGGAAGTATTAGAATGGAATTTAATAAGAAATTATTTTTAGGATTGAGTGCGGTAGGTCTTGGGATTTTTGGCCTAAGTGACCAAGTTCAGGCCGATGAATATGATGACTACGATGATATTTATGAAGACTATGATTACGACGATTATGACGATTACGATGATTATGGCGACTATGACGATGACGACTTCGACTATGATGATTATGATGATGACTGGGACGATGATGATGATATTTACTATCTTTCACCAAGTCAGAACACTGCCCCAGCTCCCGCTGCCTATCAAGAGAGTAATGTGGTAAATACCCAATACCAAGTAGAAATTGATGATGACGATGCCGACGACTATGATGACTATGAAGAAGTTAACCATCAAGATTTCCAGGTTCAGGCAATTGATGGCTCTGCAGCTCTGCAAGCTTCCTTAGCCCATAGCGGTTTAGCGCAAGGGCAAATTCAGGACGTAGAAATTGAAGCGGATGAAGAAGATGGTCGCTTAGTCTATGAAGTTGAATTTGAACATGGCGCTATTGAGTATGAATACTTGATCGACGGCTTGAATGCTGCGGTTTTAGACTATGAACATGACTATGATGATGAAGACGATGAAGATCCTTATGATGATGCCCACGATGACGATCTAGATGATGATAGACAAGGTAATGATGACTTTGATGATAATTGGGATGACGATAGTAGAAAATACCAAGATAAAGAAGATCAAGGTCAGAATCGCCCTCAACCACAAGCAAGTCAACGTCCAGAAAACGGACAAGGAGACTTAAAAGCTGACCAAAAGCAAGGCCCATCCAGCCAAAGTCAAACTGACCAGCTTACTCCTGAAAAACCTGGCGACAATCAACCAATCGCTTACCAGACTTCGACCAGTCAGCCAGAAGTCGATCCAGGAGTAAGCATGGAAGAGGAAGTAGTCGCTCATTTCCATGACCTAGTTAATGCTGAACGACAAAGTTTGGGCTTAACTAGTCTCTCTTATGGTAATGCTTATCAAGCGGCTTCCGATATCCGGACTAAGGAAATTATTGACGTCTTTTCCCATACCCGTCCCAATGGCCAAGCCTTTAACACTGCTAGCGGATTTGAAGGCGCTGGAAACTATGTCGGTGAAAATATCCAACAAAGTTATGCTAAGCCTGGTACTAGTCCCCAAGCCATTGCCCAGGACTTATTCGATAATTGGAAGGCTAGTCCTGGCCACTATGAAAATATGATTGATCCTGGCTTCAATTCACAAGCTATTGGTCTAGAATTCGTAAAAGATGGCGACTATAACCTGGTTTATTCAGCCCAAATTCTGGGTCAATAGTAGCTGATAAGGCTTTTTCCAGTGAAAAAAGCAAATTTCTTATATAATAAGGTCGACATCAGTTAATCAAGGAGGCCTTATTATTATGACCCCAGCAGATAAGAAAAAGACTAGCAAAAGAAATAAAAAAGTTGGCAATAAGAAAAGCCATGCAGAAAAAGTAGCTAAGGTCCAAGACCGAGCCTTGGAAGCCATGTTAAAAGAGCCTTTTAAAGAAAAGACGGTGACTGACATTCAAAAGGAGATGAAACGGCAACAGCGCTATGGGCTTAAGGTTTATGTCAGCCAGTGGGGCGACACATTGTCCCAATTAGCTCAGGCGACTAAGAAAGATGTCTTGCAATTAATTGATGAGAATGACTTAGAATATGAGGACCGTCTAAATACGGGAACGATTTTGAAGAACTTATGGCCGGTCAAGGGTGGGTCTGACCAAGAAAAAGCTCAAGATTCAAAAACTAGTGATGAAGAAGCTAGCCCAGACCAAGAGCCAACTGCCAAGCCCCAGGTGCGTATGCTCAACCAAGGAGTCCAAGCCAGACAGGCAAATCAGGAAAGTAGTCAGCCGGATGATGAGGAAAGTTCGGTAAGAGTGGCTAAGCAGCCTAAAAAAAGCGAGAGTGTCATGAGCGATAAAGTATTTTTAGACTTAGTCAATAGGGAACGTCATCATTACGGCCTCGTCAATTTAAAGGGCTTGGACCACAAGCATGGCTTTTTAATCCGGGCCCTGAGTGATCAATCCCTGATTTATAGCTATCAAGACTCAGATGGGCGACTAGTGACTGAACTGGCGCTTCGTTTGAATGACCTCGATAAGCCGCTTGATGAAGCAGAAGCCTACCGGCTAATTTCGAGACAGCCACTTTTTTATCAACAAATTCTTCAAGGGCTTTACCGCTACCAGGATTTTGACCTAACTTATGATAAAGTCAATAAGACCTGCCAAGTTTACTATGCTTTGTTAACGGAGACTCAGACTGATTAAAAAGGCACAAGCAGCGATTTTTTACGATTAATCGCTGCTTGTTTTTTCGCTTGCTTTGAGAAAATCAGGCATGGAGAATTCAAATAAATCGGCCATTTCTTTAGCTTCCAAGCGCTTTTGTGTATTTAAGCGGTATTGCCAGACACTGGCCCCGCCCCGAGACCAAATGGCTAGGGCAAAGCGTTCTTTGGTATTGCTAGGCCGGTGAATATTTTTTTGATAGCGGCTCAACCAGTAGTCATAAAAGATATCAGAGACGAAATCAAAGAAGGAATTTTGGCCGCGTTCATTTAACATGACCTGCATAAAGGTAGCATCTTCTTGGCCCATAAATAGGGAGAGACCATAGAAAATGTACCAAGGGGAATCTTGACTAGTATCTTGGAAGACCTCTTCAGCCTTTTGTCGGTAATACCAATTGGCCAGGTCAAACTTATCTTCAAAGTGACGGTAGAAGGTGGCCCGGGAAATATGAGCCGCTTGGGCAATTTCAATGACAGTGATTTTCTCAAATGGCTTGCTCTTTAATAATTTTTCTAAAGCTAAAAAGATAATAATTTTTGTATTCATTTAATTTATCCCCTTGCGACAAGAAAGGTGAAATATCTCATAATGAGACATTGGTGACTTTGTGATTGTTTTCATTTATCTTATTTTAACATATGATTAGGCTGTAAATAAAAGAAGCGCTTACATTATAAACAATAAAAAAGACCTCCGTCTAGTCTAGGCGGAGGTCTTTTGAATAGAAAAGTCTATCGATTTTTTAAATGCTGAAAATCAAGAATTCAGCAAATGCTGTAAAAATATTGTCTTAGTAAAACAGCTTAGCCTTGTTGAGCGGCGTGTTTTCCAGCAAGTCTCCCAAAGGTTTGAGCACGACTGGCAGCTAGTCCTGGTAATCTTTCACTATAGGATCCGCAGAAGAATCCACCAGAGTCATTACCAGCTGCATAAAGGCCAGGGATTGGATCGTAATTTTTATCAATAACCTGCATATTGGTGTTAATCCTTAAACCATCCAAGGTGCAAAGATTTCTACCAGCTAAATAAACGCCATAGTATGGTCCTTGTTTTACAGGGTGAAGTCTCATTTTTTCCTTGCCAAAATCTTCATCGACGCCTTTTTCGCAACATTCATTATAACGTTCAACAGTTTGGATCAGCTTGTCTTTTGGCATTTGTAGTTTTTCAGCAAGTTCTTCTAAGCTATCTGCAACTTGAACAAATCCTTTATCGATATACTTTTCAGTGTTTTCGATTAAGGATTCTTTGCTCAGCATATATCCTGGGAATCCAATACGCGCACAGCCCACCATATGATTTTCTAAAGCGTCATCTCCATAATTAGCGTCAAAGATCATTGCATAGGCATAGTCCGGTTCGTAGGCTGCAGCATTCAAGATATACTCATAAGGAGAGGATTCGTTAGCAAATCTTTCCCCATTTTTGTTTACTTTTAAGAAGGGTTGACTGCCTAGCCAGAGCCAATCTCCGAATTCTTCTGACTCTTTATAGATCTCAGTTGCCTCTTCTCCAGGCTTATACATGCCCCTATCAAAGACCAGTTGAGCGGGTTCTTCATCCTTCCATCCACCAACTTTTATGGCTTCGACAATACCATCACCATTGGCCCTAGGGGAATCATTGGTAACATTTTTCTTAAGAGAGAGGGGATTCCATTTTTCCAAGAGTTCGGTATTAGCAGAATATCCTCCCGTACACAGGATGGTTCCTTTTTTAGCATTGATTTTGAGGTAAATCTCATTTTCAAGGTCGTAAGCGATGATTCCCGTAACTTTTCCGTCTTCTTTATTGATCGATTTCATAGCTAACTTGAAATGAATATCAACACCAAGGTCTTTTAATTTTTCGATGAAAAATGGAGTATAGGGAGATAGTTTTCCCTTGTTATTATCAAGCTCTGGATCATTTTGAGTTGGCCAAGCTTGGTAGCGTAAATTTCTATTAAAAGCATCGGGTTCCGACCGCCAGCTCAGTCCGTTGGGCTTTAAGACTTGTTCTTCTGTCCAGTCTACAGTTTCAGCAGAGTGATTGGCCCAGGTATAAATGAGTTTTTGATCCACTCGACCTTGAGCAAAAGCAGTCATGTAATTGACTAAATCGTGTTTGTCAATATAATTACCAGCTCTTTTTTGCGATTTGGAACCAACAGCCGCAACAGATAAGCGTAGCATATTCTCATTTTCTTCTTTTTCAATCAGAATTGTTTTGCTGCCAGATTCAACTGCTGCAGCTGCTGCTTGCATACCTGCATTACCAGCTCCTACAACCAACACGTCACAATCTAACTCTTTAGCGATTTTCAAGTTAGCATCCATGTTAAATCCTCCCGATCTATTCGTATTTTTCATTATATTGCTTACAAAACTTATGATAATATAAAGTAAAATAAGGAAAAGATTCATAATTCTGAAAATGTCTAATATTGAGACAAAAGCTGAATAATGTCTCATAGGGGCTGTGTAATACTTCAGCCGGCATTTTTGTGCTATTCTAAAGGCAGAGAAATGACCTAGTCGAGAGGAAAGGGTGGGTATTTTGCGTTATCCCTTCAATGAAATTTGTAATTTTCGTGATATTGGTGGCTGTTATAAGGAGTCGGGCCAATGGCTTCCCCGGGGAAAGTTTTTCCGGTCTTCTATGCTCTTTGGCCTTGATGAGGCTGACCTTAATTGGCTAAAAGACTTAAATGTTCAAGCCATTATTGATCTGCGGGCCCCTAAGGAAGCTGAAAAACAGCCTAATCCCTATCAAAATCTTCTCAAGGATTACCAAAATATTAACCTGAGCGGGAGCCAGGACGTCGGACGCTCAGCTCAATTGGCCAAAGAAAGTGATGATCCTTATTTTATGGCCATTCGCTATTTGGAATATTGTGATAATTACTCAGCTATTAAAGGGGTTTTTGACCACTTATTGAGCAATAAGGCCAAGGGTTGGGGGACGGTCATCCATTGCAGTGCTGGTAAGGACCGGACTGGAGTGATTACTTATTTGATTTATAAGGCGGCTGGACTCCCCCTAGTGGATATCGTTGCCGATTACCAAGTCTCCTATGCCTATATCAAACATGACCCTAGGATTATTAAGGAAGGCCACAGTCAAAATGTGAACCGATCTTATCCAGAAATTATGGAAAACTTTGACCGTGATTTTATGGCTAAATATACGTCCATTGAGAATTATTTCCGTCACTTAGGCTACCAAGGCCAGGAAATCGAAGCCATAAAAAATTTGCTGTATTGATTAAGAAAATTTAAGTTAATCTGACTCTTATTTAGTCCTTGTCGTTTGGCAAGGGCCTTTTTTGTGACTAATTTTACTTTCAAGTGGGCAGGAAGATTATGTAAATAGTTGAAAGAAGAACCACTTTTTAAATTGAATATTGAAAATGCATTCATAAAAGTCTATGATTATAGGTGAAAGCGATTACAGCTGGAAAGGAGGGCAAAATGAAAAAGTTTACTGATAGCATTATTCCTTTAATTGAAGCATCTTATGAATCCTTATCCCCTGGGGAGAAAATCATTGGCGATTATTTTATCCAGGCTGATCCAGGCGAGGAGGATTTAGCGGTTGACCAACTGGGTAAGAAACTTCATGTTTCGGATTCCACCTTTACCCGCTTTGCCAAAAAATTAGGTTTCAAGGGCTATCGGGAATTTTTGTTTGAGTACCAGCAAATACCTAGTCATCCGGGGATTGAGGCTTCCAACAAACACACCATGCGGGTGCTCTCGGACTACAATGCCATCATCAATAAAAGCTATAACTTACTTGACGAAAATGATATTCATGACCTAGTGAATGCCTTGATTAGTCAAGATCAGATCTATATCTATGGTATCGGCAGTTCTGGATTGGCCGCCCGCGAGTTTAGTCAACGATTGATGCGACTAGGTTTTCCTTGTCAGGCCATTACTGACTACGATTTAATCCGGGTCCATAATGTGGTAGTTAATGCTAAATCTTGTGTGCTAGGCTTTTCAGTTTCAGGTCATACAGAGGTCATTAACCAAGCCCTCCATGCAGCCAAGCAAAATCAGGCCTATACTGTTCTATTTACGGCCCATAGCAATGCCAATAAGAATCAGGACTTAGATAACCTGATTAAAATTGCCAGTGTAAAAAACCTTAATTTTGGTAATCGTATTTCTCCCCAATTGCCCCTGATAGTCATGTGTGATGTGATTTATGACTATTTAATGGAAGAAGACCGCTTCAAACGTCAAGCCAACTTCCAACAAAGTTTAAAATCATTAAATGTAAATCCTGATCGCAATAATTTATATATTAAAGAAAAAAAGGAGATTGATAACAAATGAATAAAGCAGAATTTATCGACCAAGTCTCTGGCGGCTTAATTGTTTCTTGCCAAGCCCTACCAGGCGAACCCCTCTATACCGAAGAAGGAGGCATTATGCCTTTAATGGCCAAGGCTGCTCAGGAGGCTGGAGCGGTTGGTTTACGGGCTAATTCAGTTAGAGATATTAAACAAATCCAGGAAGTTGTCGACCTCCCCATTATTGGAATTATCAAGAAAGATTACCCACCTGAAGAACCCTTCATCACCGCTACTATGGATGAAATTGATCAGCTGGTTGAGACGGGCTGTGAAGTGATCGCCCTGGACCTGACTGACCGCAAACGCCATGATGGGCTTACGGTCAATGAATTTATCCACCAAATTAAGGAGAAATACCCTGACCAATTATTTATGGCCGATATTTCAACCTTTGAAGAGGGGCTCAATGCTCACCAAGAGGGGATTGATTTTGTCGGAACCACTTTAGCCGGCTATACCGACTATAGTGAAAATATTGATGGACCCAATTATGACTTGATTAGCCAATTGGTTGAAGCCGGTTGTGATGTGATTGCTGAAGGTAAGATTCACTATCCCAGTGAAGCTAAGAAGATTCAAGACCTGGGCGCTAAAGGCATTGTTGTAGGCGGAGCGATTACCCGACCTAAGGAAATTGCCCAACGCTTTATCCAGGCTTTGGATGAATAATAAGGAGGAACAGTCATGTTTGAAAAATTTTCTAAGTTAGGTCAGGCCTTTATGCTGCCGATTGCTATCCTGCCGGTAGCAGGGCTCTTATTGGGCCTGGGGAGCGCCTTATCTAATGATGCCGCTCTGGCTCAATTTCCCTTTTTAGCTAATGATTTTATCCAAGCGGTCTTTACCGTGATGACCATGGCGGGGAATGCCGTCTTTGCTAACTTGCCGTTGATTTTCTCCATTGGGATTGCGGTGGGGCTGTCGGAAGCTGACCACGGGACGGCTGGTTTATCCGCTGGGGTGGCCTTTCTCGTCTATACAGCCACCATCAGTGCCTGGTTGCAACTCTTCTCCGAACCTGATGCGACGATTGATACCGGGGTGCTGGGCGCCTTGTTAATTGGTTTAACTGTGACCTACTTACATAACCGCTATCGTAAGATCGAACTCCCACAATTCTTAGGTTTCTTTGGGGGCAATCGTTTTATCCCTATTGTTTCAGCGATAGCAGCCATTTTCTTAGGATCGATCATTTATGTGATCTGGCCACCGATTCAAGAAGCCATGGTGGGCTTAGGTGAACAGATCGCAGCCATGGGAAGTATTGGTTCCTTCTTCTATGGCTTCTTCCTCCGTCTAACTGGTGCGGTGGGTCTCCACCATACCATTTACCCATTATTCTGGTATACCTCACTGGGTGGGGTAGAGACGGTAGCTGGTCAAACCATTGAAGGGGCTCAAAACATTTATTTTGCCCAATTAGCTGATCCTAACTTTACTGGTCTTTATACTTATGGAACCCGCTTCTTTGCAGGACGTTTCGCGACCATGATGTTTGGCTTACCAGCAGCAACTCTCGCTATGTATCATTCTATCCCTAAGGAAAATCGCCCAGCCAATGCAGGTTTTTATTTCTCGAGTGGTCTAACTTCTTTCTTAACCGGGATTACTGAACCGATTGAATTTTCTTTTCTCTTTGCGGCTCCCTGGTTATATGTGATCCACGCCTTCCTTGATGGGGTGTCCTTCTATATTGCCGATATCCTCCAAATCCGGATCGGTAATACTTTCTCAGGAGGACTGATTGACTTCCTGCTCTTTGGCCCCTTCCAAGGCAACAGCCAAACCAACTGGATCCGGGTGATTCCAATAGGGATTATCTGGGCGATTCTCTACTACATCGTCTTTAGATTCTGTATTAAGAAGTTCCATGTGACGATTCCTGGGATGGAAATGACGGATGACCAAGCAAAGAGTGGGAAAACTTCTTCCAGTCAAGCATCTGGCTCTCTCCATGACAAGGCCTTGACCATTATTGAAGGCTTAGGTGGTCCAGAAAATATTGACCATGTGACCGCATGTGCTACCCGCTTACGGGTATCGGTTAAAGAAAATGGCAAGGTCAATAAAGACACTCTCAAAAGTTTAGGGGCTACCGGGGTGCTTGATGTCAAGAACGGTATCCAAGCCATTTACGGGGGTAAGTCGAATATTTATAGCGCTGAAATCAATGAAATTTTAGCTGATTCCGATTTTTCCAAAGCAACTGAAGCCATGAGTCTCTTTACACCAGTGGCAGGCTCCCTTTATAATTTAAGTGAAGTGAATGACCCAGTCTTTAGCCAAGGAACGATGGGACAAGGATTAGCCATTCGCCCTGAAAGCGACCAAGTGATTTCTCCTGTCAATGGGGTTGTAACCAGTCTATTCGAAACGGGCCATGCTATTGGTTTAACCAGTGAAGAGGGCATGGAAGTGCTCATTCATATTGGTTTAGATACCGTAGAATTAAAGGGCCAAGGCTTTACCCCAACAGTTAAACAAGGCGACAAGGTAACTATTGGTGACCATCTGATCACTTTTGACCGCCAAGCCATTGAATCTGCTGGCTATGATGCCTCGGTAATTCTTGTGGTAACCAATACGAGTGACTATGACCAAATTGAAACGGTGGCTAGTGGGAAAGTTGCTCCTGGAGATGAGATTATCCGCTTGCATAAGTAGCTCACTTCTTGGGGATTGGTGTGAAGGATTAGGTTTCCATTTCAAAGGAAAAGCATATTGAAAGGGTGTTAGTGATGAAATATATCAAGGCAAAGGCCATCTTATTAGCTGACCACAAAGAAGAGGAGGCCTATCTAATCGTTAATGATGATGGGACTTTTGGTCAGGTGGTTAAGGCGGTTCCCGATCAGGCAGAAGTGATTGATTATAGTGATAATATCCTAGCTCCTGGTTTAGTGGATACCCATATCCATGGCTTCCACGGTTACGATGTTATGGACAAAGACCCAGAAGGCATTGAGGCGATTTCTAAGGGGCTCTTGTCTTGTGGGGTGACCTCTTGGCTACCAACCACCTTAACCGATACCAGTGAGAACTTAACCACAGCCTGTCAAGTAATCGCTCAAAGTAAAGACCAAGTCTCCGGTGCTAAAATTCGGGGAATATTCTTTGAAGGCCCCTTCTTCACCGAAGAACATAAGGGCGCTCAAAATGAGAACTATATGTCTGACCCTGATATCGAAAAAGTAAAGACCTGGTTAGAGGCTTCTCAGGGACTCCTCAATAAATTAGCCTTGGCGCCAGAGAGGGAAGGCGTTGTAGACTTCATCCCCCAAGCTGAGGCCTTAGGAGTTCATATTTCTCTCGGACACTCGAATGCGACTTACGATCAAGCCAAAGCTGCTGTTGAAGCTGGTGCTCATTTAATTAACCATACCTATAACGGCATGAGTGGGCTCCACCACCGTGAACCCGGTTTAGTAGGAGCAGCACTGACTTTAGATAACTTATATACCGAATTAATTTGTGACGGTTTCCACGTTAAACCTGGTGCCATTAATGTCGTCTTAAAGGCTCGGAAGAAAAGCGAAGTGGTGCTAATTACAGACTGTATGCGGGCAGGCGGCATGCCAGAAGGCCCCTCAATGTTGGGTGAACTTCCGGTTATCGTTAAAGACGGGGCCGCTCGTTTAGTTAACGGCGGTAACTTAGCCGGTTCTATCCTTACCCTAGCTAAGGCCGTGGAGAATTTGGTGGCCTGGAACTTGGTTTCCTTAGAAGAAGCCGTCCAAATGGCTTCCTATAACCCTGCCAAGTCAGTAGGGATTGAAGACCAATGTGGCCAAATCAAAGCAGGGCTAGATGCGGACTTCATCGTTCTCAATGACCAAGGGCAATTACAAGCCACTTATCTCAATGGGAAAAAAGTTTATTAATCATAGTGAATGAAAGAGTGTGTGACAAAAGTCAAAAGAGCCCTGAACCACTGGAGCGAACTATGGTAGATAGTTGCAAAACTATCGCACATAGTTCGTGAAGTGGACGTCAGGGCTGACTTTTGGAGCACGTTTTGAATAGATAGTTCGTTTTTTAAAAAGGGCCTGGGACTTTTGTCCCAGGCTCTTTTTTTACATAATGTTTAAAAGATAAAGAAGCAATTGCTCGACTTTTGATCGCTTTTAGCTAAGGTTCTATACAAAAATTGTATTGGAAATCGCCTTTTTCATGAAAATAATTTACCCCCTTGACAAAATGATCTCCCGTGAAAATTCTTATCAAAATAGGCTTGGCTTCTAGTGAAATTTTTCGCTTATGCTCTTGTATTTTTACATACAAAATATAATGTGGGTGTTGACTTGTTAGCCACTATATATTGTGCTAATTTATTCTATGCCAGATCGCATGCATGTAGTCCTGGAAAATTTTAATTGAAAAGTGGGATAGAAATCATGACAAAAAATTATTATGATCGGTCCGTGTCGCCGGTAGAATATGCCTATTTTGATCAAAGCCAAAATATGAGAGCCATCAATTGGAACAAAATAGTCGATGAAAAAGACTTAGAAGTTTGGAATCGGGTTACCCAAAACTTCTGGTTGCCTGAAAATATACCCGTTTCTAATGACCTCCCGTCATGGAATGAGCTCGATGATGATTGGCAACAATTAATTACCCGAACCTTCACCGGACTCACCCTGTTAGACACAGTTCAAGCCTCGGTCGGCGATGTGGCTCAGATTAAGAATTCCCTCACTGAACAAGAACAAGTGATTTATGCCAATTTTGCCTTCATGGTTGGTGTTCACGCCCGTTCTTATGGAACGATTTTCTCTACCTTATGTACCAGTGAGCAAATTGAAGAAGCCCACGAATGGGTGGTAGATAATGAAGCGCTCCAAGCCCGGCCCAAAGCTCTGATTCCTTTCTACACTGCTGATGATCCCTTAAAATCGAAAATAGCTGCTGCCTTAATGCCAGGATTCCTACTTTATGGGGGCTTCTATTTGCCATTTTATCTGTCAGCTCGGGGCAAATTGCCGAACACCTCAGATATTATCCGCCTCATTTTACGGGATAAAGTGATTCATAATTTCTATAGTGGTTATAAATATCAATTAAAAGTCGCTAAATTAAGCCCGGAAAAACAAGCCGAAATGAAGCAATTTGTTTTCGACCTTTTGGATAAGATGATTGGCTTAGAAAAAACTTATTTACGCCAACTTTATGACGGCTTTGGCTTAGCTGATGAAGCCATTCGCTTCTCTTTATACAATGCTGGTAAATTCCTACAAAACTTAGGCTATGAGTCACCATTTACCAAGGAAGAAACGCGGATTGCTCCAGAGGTCTTTGCGCAATTATCTGCACGTGCCGACGAAAATCATGACTTCTTCTCAGGAAGCGGGTCATCTTATATTATTGGAACAAGTGAAGAAACACTAGATGAGGACTGGGATTTCTAATGAAAGAATTAATTGTATATTTCTCAACACAATCAAATAACACCCACCGTTTCGTTCAAAAGTTGGACGCTGAATCCATCCGTATTCCTATTGATGAGGAAGAACGCATTAAGGTGGACGAAGATTATGTTTTAATCGTACCTACATATTCAGGCGGGAAAGTTACAGATGCCGGGCAGGTCGATGCCCATGGCGCTGTGCCTAAGCAGGTTATTCACTTCCTCAATGACCCTGATAATCGCAAGCATTGTCTTGGGGTGATTTCATCTGGCAATACCAACTTTGGTGATTCCTTTGCCATTTCCGGGCCGGTGATCTCTTATAAATTAAAGGTTCCGCTCTTATATCAATTTGAACTGATCGGTACTAAAGAGGATGTTGAAGAAGTTAACCACATCATTAGCGAAACCTTTACCGCTGACCAATAAGCAAGTGCAAGCCAAGCCCTAGTGGCAATTATTGAAAGGAGTATGTCTTAATGACATTCAAGCAAGAGGAAAACTACCTGTCACTGAATGCTTTAACCCGTTTTAAAGGCCAAGCAGGCCACTATAATTTTCAAGCCGATAAAGAAGCCGTAGCTGTCTATATGAGAGACTATATCCAAGCCAAGACCAAGACTTTTGCTAACTTGGATAGTAAGTTGGACTATCTTTTTGAGAATAATTACTATGAAAAGGAAGTCTTTGACCAATATTCTAAAGACTTTATCCATGAAATCTACCAATGGGCGGATGACCAAAATTTTGCCTTTCCTAATTTAATTGGGGCCATGAAATTCTATTCCGCCTATGCCCTAAAGACCGACGATAAGGCTTATTATTTAGAAACTTATGAAGACCGAGTGATTGCCAATGCGCTCTTCCTAGCCAATGGCGACCAAGACTTAGCCAAGGATTTGGCAGCTGATATCTTGTCTAATCGCTTTCAACCGGCGACGCCTACCTTTCTCAATGCGGCTAAGAAAAGACGGGGTGAATATATTTCCTGTTATCTCTTAAGGGTAGAGGACAATATGGAATCCATCGCCAGAAGTATTGCCACCAGTCTGCAATTGTCCAAAAGAGGAGGGGGCGTGGCGCTCTGCTTGACTAACTTAAGAGAGACCACTGCTCCTATTAAGGGAATGGCCAACCAGGCCTCTGGGGTGGTGCCCGTGATGAAACTCTTGGAAGATTCATTTTCCTATGCTAATCAACTCGGTCAACGGCAAGGAGCAGGGGCGGTTTACCTCCATGCCCACCATCCTGATATCCTTAAATTTTTGGACACCAAACGAGAAAATGCTGATGAAAAGATTCGGATTAAATCCCTGTCTTTAGGTGTTGTGATTCCAGATATCACCTTCCAACTCGCTAAGGAAAATAAGGACATGGCCCTCTTTTCACCTTACGACATTCAAAAAGTCTACGGCAAGGCCATGTCAGATATTTCCATTACCGAAAAATATGACGAATTATTGGCTAATCCAGCCATTCATAAGGACTTTATTTCAGCGAGAAAACTTTTCCAAGTCATTGCGGAACTGCACTTTGAATCAGGTTACCCTTATTTAATGTTTGAAGATACGGTTAACCGCCGCAATCCTCATAAGAAAAAAGGACGGATCGTGATGTCCAACTTATGTTCGGAAATTACCCAAGTATCTACTCCTTCCAGCTATAAGGAAGATCTTTCCTTCCGTACTATCGGGGAAGACATTTGTTGTAACCTGGGTTCGCTCAATATCGCCAAGGCCATGGATCAAGCACCCGACTTCGGTCACTTAGTCAGCCATGCCATTCAGGCCTTGGACCGTATTTCGAGAAAGTCTGACCTCGAGTCTGCTCCATCCATTAAGAAGGGTAACCAAGCCAACCATGCTGTTGGTTTAGGGGCTATGAACTTACACGGTTTCTTAGCCACCAACCATATTTACTATGATTCAGAAGAAGCAGTAGACTTTACCGACATGTTCTTCTATGCACTAGCCTACCATGCCTTCAAATCCTCACACGCTTTAGTGAAACAACATGGACCTTTTGCAGGCTTTGCTGAATCGGAATATGCAGATGGTTCTTACTTCAAGAAATATACTGAATCAAGGATCCAACCCAAGACCGAAAGAGTCCGCCAATTACTCAAAGATTACGGCTTGCAGTTGCCAAGCCAAGAAGACTGGCAAGCCCTCGCTAAGGCTATTCAAGAAGACGGTATCGCTAATGCCCACCTGCTAGCAGTCGCTCCCACAGGGTCAATTTCCTACCTGTCCTCCTGCACACCGAGCTTGCAACCAGTGGTTTCACCGGTAGAAACCCGCAAAGAAGGTAAATTAGGTCGGGTTTATGTTCCCGCTTATCAGATTGATAATGACAACTATGCTTATTATCAACGGGGAGCCTATGAAGTTGGACCTCAAGCCATCATCGATATTGTGGCAGCCGCCCAAAAGCATGTGGACCAAGCTATCTCCTTAACCCTCTTCATGTCCTCGGAAGCAACCACCCGTGATTTAAACCGGGCCTATATCTATGCCTATCGCAAGGGTTGTTCCACCATTTACTATGTCCGTGTCCGTCAAGATGTTTTAGCCGGCAGTGAACATTTAGAAAGTGATGAAGTGGTCTCTCCAGATTCTTCATCTTCAGACCGTCTATCGTGCAATAACGACTCCGAGTGTGAATCCTGTATGATCTAGGCGAACCCCCTAGTGAATGAACAATTAAAAGCATGCAAAAAAGCAGCTCCTATCCCGATAAAGGAAGGAGCTGCTTTTTTAGTATAAAGCGATTTCAGTGGTTGGGACTTTTTATGCCCTTTGCCACATTCTATTTATGTAAGACAGTTTTATTCACAACATTGAGGTTTTCGTCGATATCATAAACGATTGGTTCACCAGTTGCAATTTCAACGCCCATGATGTCATCGTCAGAAATGTTTTCAATGTGTTTGGTTAGGGAACGTAAACTGTTACCGTGAGCCACAACTAAAACATTTTTGCCGTCTTTTAATTCTGGAGCAATGTGGTCTTCCCAGTAAGGAAGGGTACGGTCAAGGGTATCCTTTAGACATTCACCAGCAAGCATGTGGCGGGTGTCTAAGTGGTCATAACGATGGTCAAAGGCTTGTTCACCGCTAGCTTGTGGAGGACGTACATCGTAGGAACGACGCCAGATATGAACTTGTTCATCACCATATTTTTCAGCGGTTTCAGCTTTATTTAAACCTTGTAAACCACCATAGTGACGTTCATTTAAACGCCAATTTTTTTCTACTGGTAAGTAGAGGCGGTCCATTTCTTCTAAAACAATGTTACAGGTTTGGATAGCACGGGTTAGTACGGAAGTATGTACAGAATCAAATTCAATACCCGTTTCTTTTAAATCTTGACCCGCTTTAGCCGCTTCTTTACGACCGTTTTCACTTAATTTTGGATCTAACCAACCGGTAAAGACATTGGCTAAGTTTAATTCACTTTCACCGTGACGAATGAATACTAATTTCATTTTTTTCCTCCTAAATAATTCTTGCAAAACACCATGGCCTAGACCATAATATCTCACTTTATTCTTATTTTACTTGAGAAAAGCGCAGAGGGCAATAGCTTTTAAAAGAAAGTGATTATATTCACCAAGTTAAAAGCTAGCCTGTGATTATGATAGGATCTCCTTTTTTTGAATGTGGAAGTCGTGGTCAAAATGGTAGACAATAGGAAGAGCATTGGCGATCTCAATTTGGCTGGCTTCTTTGGGATCCAGGTCTTCAATGACTAGGGTCAAAGCCCGTAAGAGGTTACCGTGGGAGACAATAAGGACATTTTTCCCCTGTTTAAGTTGGGGGATGACTTGGTCTTCTAGGTAAGGCAGTAGGCGGGTTTGGGTATCCTTTAAACTTTCACTTTGCGGTAGGCTAGAGCTATCTAAAAAGGGGTAGCGCTCGCTGAGTTGGCTATCAGTAGCCAGGGGAGGGCGAATATCGTAGGAACGTCGCCAGGCGTGGACTTGGTCTTTACCAAATTTTTCCCGGGCCAAGTCTTTATTCATCCCTTCTAAAGCTCCATAATGGCGGCCATTTAAGCGCCAAGATTTTTGTAAGGGCAGGTAGAGTTGATCCATGGCTTCCAAAACGAGGTTGCTGGTTTGGATAGCCCGGCTTAGCAGAGAAGTATGGATGGTGTCGATTTGAAACCCAGCTTCTTTCAATCGCAGTCCTGCAGCATAGGCCTGGGCCTTTCCTTTTTGGGTGAGTTTGGCATCGTACCAACCAGTAAATAAGTTATTTAAATTGGAGCTACTTTGTCCATGACGCAGTAATATAAGCATAAGCTTACTCCTTCCATTGATTTTTCCTCTCTATTTTAAATAAAAGCTTCTTTAAAGTAAATTCTCACTCCAATCATTTTATGGGAGAAATCTTTTTACTAAGTTAAGGATAAAACCAATAATAAATACCAAAAATTGTACCTTGTTATTGGGCTGGTGAAGCGCTTTATCCTGCCAAAGCCAGTCTTTAACAAGCATTCGAGGGGCTTGCAATGATTGGTTAAAAAGAAGATAAAAAAGATAGGCATCTTACTTGCTTTTATAATTTAATGTTAATAAAGTTAATATAGTTTAATATTAATAAATATTATTTTAAAGGAGAAAGGGAATTATTATGGCAAAAAAAGTTGTAGTTTTAGTAGGTAGTTTACGTGAGGGATCCTATGCACGTAAGATTGCTAAAAATGCGATCGACATGTTTAGTGACGACTATGACGCTGAAATTGTCGAAATTCGTGACTTGCCTCTATATGATGCTGACTATGATGATGCTGAAATGACTAATAAACCTTTACCAGAAAGCTATGTAAGCTTCCGTCAAGCTATCACAGATGCAGCTGGGGTATTATTTGTAACTTCTGAAAATAACCGCACCATTCCTGCCTGCTTAAAGAATGCTGTTGATGTGGCTTCCAAACCTAAGGGCGCAGTGGCTTGGACCAATACACCGGCTGCAATTATTTCTCATTCAGTAGGGGCTATGGGTGGTTACAGTGCTAACAAGAACTTACGTCTGGCTTTATCTTACTTTGTTATGCCGACTATCCAACAACCTGAAGTCTTCTTGGGGCATTCGGCTGACCTCCTAGATGAAAACGGCAAGTTTAAACAAGAATCAACCATCAACTTTGTTCAATCATACATTGACCAATTCGAAGACTTGATGGCTAAAAATCCTAAAGCCTAGTATAGATTTTGATTTTAAATAAATAGAGTGGATGAGCATTCGTTTTGCTTTTAAAATTTAGTCGTCTAAGAGCCATGGCACCGGCTCGAGCCCGAGGTCTCTCGCCTAGCGAGCTTCAAACGGCTAGTATGGCTAGCGCCTACTATCCGTATTTCACACCGCTTGCTGGTTCATGGCTGACGACTAATTTCAAAGCGTCACTACTGCTCATGGCTAATTGATCAAACAAATTATGTATATTTGCTATTCATCAATATAAAAAGTAGTGAACTTAGCATTTATATATAATAAAAGGGACTGTGAAAAAATTCACAGTCCCTTTTATTATGGGTAATTAATCTGTTTTAAGCGGCTAAAGCGGGGTAACGGTCAATGACCTTCTTCATTGGATAGTAGAGCAGGGTAACCAGAACCGCGGTAACTGCTGCTGTGAATAAGCTAGCTGGCATGCCAGTTGCAGCGATGGCCATGGCTGCTGCTAGGGAATTTCCTAGTAGGACCTGGCGGAAGGTATATTTGATGAAAATCACAATCACCTTAGTGACACCAGCCACGATCCCGATGGTGGCCAAGCGTCCAATACTTAATTGTGAATGGAAGACCTTGCGGAAGAGTAGGGATACCACGGCAATTACTACCAGGTTTTCTAGGACCGTAAAAATAGCGACTGAGGCATAGCCATTGAGAACATCATAGAGAAATAGGCCGGCTACAGCGGCTAAAGTCCCCCGTTTCTCTCCCATTAAGAGTACGCCGAGAACCACTAGGGCGTTACCTGGGTGGACAAAACTTTTAGAAATGGCGGATGGCATGGGAATGTGAATAAATGTAATTGCTAAAATAATGAGAGCTGCATACATCCCCATGGCTACCCATTCAAAGAGAGTATTATTTTTATGCATAAGTTATCGCTCCTTTTAAATCAATTTGCTTTAAATTATAACCCATATTTTAATCCTTAAAAGGAAAAATTGAGCATATTATTCATAATTTTGCCTTGCTTTTGATAAAGTGATAGTGAAAAAGTAAATTATTCAAATGGAAAGAAAGGAAAGGGACAATAGAATGGCGACTATCGATGCATGGGTAGCAGGACTACGCGTATTGGAAGACTGGGGTATTAAGAATGTTTACGGCCTGCCAGCTGGTTCGCTCAACTCTTTAATGGATGCTTTTGAAAAGGAACAGGGCGAGATTAACTTTATCCAGGTCCGTCACGAAGAAACTGGGGCCTTGGCTGCTTCCATGAGTGCTAAATTCACAGGGAAGATTGCTGCTTGTATCGGGTCAGCGGGACCAGGAGCAACCCACCTCTACAATGGTCTCTATGATGCTAAGGAGGATAATGTGCCGGTCTTAGCAATTATTGGCCAACGTCCAGAAGTGCAGTCTAACTATGACATGTTCCAAGAGTTCAACCAAAACCCTTACTTTGCTGATGTCGCTGTCTATAACCGTCGGGTGGCCTATGCTGAACAACTGCCTAAGGTCTTAGATGAAGCGATCCGTACTGCCATTGCTAGAAAAGGCGTGGCTGCAGTTGAAGTTCCAGTAAGCTTTGGTTGGGAACCACTGGAAGAGGATTCTTGGTATTCTTCTGCTAAGAGTTACCGCGACTATCCTTTAATGACACCCGGTGAAAAGGATATCGATGAAGCGGTTAAAGTCTTAGAGGCCAGTGAACGGCCAATTATCTATGCTGGTATTGGGACCCAAGGCAGTGGCCAAGAAGTGATCGAACTTTCTAAGAAAATCAAAGCCCCAGTAGTAGTGACCGGGATTAACTTTGATAACTTCGACTATGAATTTGATGCCCTCTTAGGTTCTGCCTACCGGGTGGCTTGGAAGCCTGCCAATGAAGCCCTAGAAGAAGCGGATACCATTCTTTTTGCTGGGTCTAACTTTCCTTTTGCTGAAGTTGAAGGAACCTTTGACCATGTCAAACATTTCATCCAAATCGATATCGACCAACAAAAACTGGGTAAGCGCCATGATGCTGATGTTAGCATCTTAGGGGATGCGGGAGAAGCTATCCGCCAAATCACAGAAAAAATTGAAGAGAAAACCGATAGTGGCTGGTACAAGGCCAATATCGCCAATGCGAAGAACTGGAAAGACTATCTCCAAAGTCTAGAGCAAAGAGAGAGCGGCGATTTGCAACTCTTCCAAGTCTACCACGCTATTAACCAAGTGGCTGATGAAGATGCCGTTTATTCGATTGATGTGGGCAATACTACCCAAACCTCTATCCGCCACCTACATATGACGCCGAAGAATACTTGGCGGACCTCAAATATCTTCGCTACCATGGGGAATGGCCTACCGGGAGCCATCGCCGCAAAACTGGAAATGCCAGACCGTCAAGTATGGAACTTAGCCGGCGACGGGGGCTTCTCCATGGCCATGCAAGATATCGTTACCGCAGTCAAATACAAGCTCCCTATGATTAACGTGGTCTTCACCAATGAACGTTTTGGCTTTATCCGTGACGAACAAGAAGATACTAACGATAATTTCTATGGAATTGATATCGCGGATGTCGACTTCGCGATGATTGGTAAGGCTCAAGGCGCCGTTGCTTACACCGTGACTGAGATTAGCCAATTGAAGGATGTCTTTACCCAAGCTATCGCCGATGAAAAAGACGGTAAAGTAGTTGTGATTGACTGTAAGATTAGTCTTGACCGCCCAATCCCAGTGGAACACTTGGAACTGGACCCTAAACTCCATTCCAAAGAAGCCATCACTAAGTTTAAAGAACGTTATTATGCAGAAGAGCTCAAACCTTTAACCGATTACTTGGAAGCTGAAGGGGTAGACATCCGCCAATACCAATGGAAGGAGACCCTGTAAGGTGATAAGGTTAGCTTAAAAATTTGCTAAATAACTATGTTTTAAAATAATTGACTTTGTGTTTTCGTATACATAATAAAACAGCGTGTGATTGAATTTTCCTGTCCACTGGACTAGGGACTTCAGTCGCTCGCTGTTTTTTATGGTTCTTCAATCTGCTGTATACTTTCAAAAGAAAGTTGTGGCCAAGTTTTTTGCCAATTTTTCTTCTTAATGCGTTCTTGATAAACTTTTAGCCGGTCGCTATCCTCTAAAAAGTGAGGGGTAGGAGCCACTTTAAAGTGGATAATATCTTCATAGCCATAAGGGGCAAAGCATTCAACCTGACCGTTTTCATCTAAGCGAGCCGCAATAGCCGTACACTTTTCCGGGAACTTGCTGACAGCGTCTTTCGATGAAGTATATCTTTGACTATGGGGACTGTGTTTATGCATATAATATTGATTTCTGACCTCCCAATTGTAGTGGGGATATCTTTCTTTGATGGTCTTTTCAATATTAAGGGTTTCTTGGTAGGAAATATTTTTATCATAGAAGATCACATCGATATCTGAGAAATAGATACTTTTGTTGAGGTCTCCATGGCTAAGATAATTCCAAAGATAATTGCGTAAGCATCCCGCACAGAGCCAAGAATCGGGAAGTTTGAATGAACGAATAATTTTAAGTAGGTGGATGAGTTCTGGGCTTGATTCAATGATGGCTTCGATATCAATCATTTTAGAGGCTTCCTTTCTTCGTTACTGATCATTATTTTCACTTATAGATAATAATGTAATCAGTCCGGCAGTACTAGTAAATAATAGCCAGGTCATAGACATGTTCCAAGCAGAAATAAGACTGTAAATTCCTGTTCCAAGGGGAATGGATAGGGTAAAAAGTAAGGAAAGAAAGTTACTGGTTCGGGCTAAAAGATGGCTGGGAACTCGGGATAGGAGTAAAGCATTAATTTTGGGGTTAATCTTTCCCGAGAGATAGGCGGCAAATCCTAGAAAAGATAATCCCACGATAACTGGCAAATGTAAAAAGTTCGCCAGCCCCATCAAAATAAAGATGGTGGCAGTTACTTTTAATAGCTGACCAATAGACAGTTGAGAAAAATAATCGTAGGGCCTGAGACTTGCTAAGAGAATACCACTGACTGTTATAGCTTCAACGACTAAGAGGGCTTGGCTATATGACAAGTTAAATAGATTTTCTTTCAGAAGAAAAATATTATAGATTGCTGTGGTAGACCCCCCTAGAGCGTTTAGCAAGAGGACAGCGATTAATAAGTGAATAAAATTTGAATGAGTAGACTGGTCAAATAATCGTTTGATTTGGGTGAAGATAGGGATAATTTCTTTTACTAAGCCTTTCGGTCGATGACTGCCCCTGCTTACTCTGTTATAGTCTAATTTTTTGACTATGGGAAATAACAGTCCAACAGATATTAAAAAGGATAGGGCATTGATGAGTGCGACTTGGCTGAAATTATTATTTGAAAAAGTAAGTAGCCAGACCCCAATAGCTTGACCAGTCAGACTACAAATAAAAGTAATCAACTGAGTAAAGGAATAAGCCTCTATTAGGTCCTTTTGAGCAACATGTTTTTGAATCATGGGCATTTTTAAGCCATTGCTGTAATCACTCAATATATCACTGATTATATTAATTAGAGAGACAGTGGAAAAAATGAATAGGGTCGCCTGGTTAATAATAAGGGCTACCAGGGTAAATAATATTGCCTGAATAAATCCGCATAAAATTAAATATTTATCTTTATTAATGGTATTATCAGCCTTAATACCAACAAAGACTGTGAAAAGACTTGGGAGCACCATGATAATATTGGCCATCCCAACGATTAAATTCGAATGAAAACAATTAGCCGCATAGACAATAAAAACAATATTATAAAGGGCTGATCCCATAGTATTAAAGAAACGTGATAGGGTTAAATAGCGGTAAATTCTATTCTTAAACAGTAAATTCATTATTCATACATCCTCTCTTTTCAAGTATTGTATGATTTACTTCATTTAAGAAAATGAATTTTGAATATATTCCAATAGCTATCTGCTTAAAAAAGCCCCTTTAATAGAGTAGAGGTAAGCTTTTAAAGTGAAATAAGTGTCAAAAATAAATTGGCAAGATTGAATATATTCAACCTTTCCGATTCGTTTGTTCTTTAATCATGGCTTTTTGATAGTAATTAGCAGCATTATCACAATGAAGCGCCTTCAATATATTAACGGCTGCTTTCATTTGATCGATACCCTCTGAGGCCCCATTTAATTTATAAGCATATAGCCCCTTGGCCCAGAGGTAGATAATCCGGTAGTAAGTTTCGTTTTCTTTAAAGAAATGGTCCTGTATTTGTTTGTCAAAGTAGTCAGCGTTGACATAATCTTTCTTATCAATACAGAGAAGGAAGCCGTTCATTAAAAGCGTTTGGATTAAGTGTCTATTGCTCTTTAATGACCCGAGAAAATCAGATTTATGTAACATTTCGCGAGTATAGTGAGTAAATAATCGGGAAGAAATAAGGGTTGAGCTGATGGCTAATAGAGTTAATTCATAGTTTCCCCAAATTTCTGTGCTGAAGAGATAGTCATGTAAGAAGGTATTCTCTTCTTCAGTTAATTGGGTACTTTCGTCCAATCCCTTCATATGGGCTTTAATAATGATTGAATTAATTTTATGGTTTGCTTTAGAAGGGTGCTTTTCCCATTTTTCTATTTCTGAGTGGTATAAGTCTTTAAGCGCTTGGTAGTCGGTGCTCAATTCAGATTCAAGGATTTTTTCTTGCAGTCTGACCAGTGAGCTTTCAGAGAATCCCCTGGCGAGATAGAGGTACTCATTGACTTCAATATGGGTGTTTTCCAAAGCGGTAAAGAGCTTCAGTGCTGAGATTTCATTCTTCCCATTTTCGAACTTAGAGAGCATAGAAGGGGAAAAGTCATTACTGCTGGCATCGGCTAAGGAAATATGCCTAGCTTCACGGAGCCTTTTAAAAATTTGTCCAAGTTGTTTCATAGCTATAAACCTCTCAATAGTTTAATTATAATGACAATATTTTGTTAATGAGTAGTATATCCTATTTTTATATATTAAAGTTTATTATTTCTATCAGTTTGGACCGTCCTTAGGGTTCAAGCTTGATATCAAATTAGTAAGGAAAACTTAATAACAAAAAGTAAGCTAAACACTTTTTCCCATTATCTAATCGTGGTAAAGTTAAGGAAATAGTCTAAGTACCTCAAGTACTATTAGGGAGAAAACAAGTTATGAATCAATTACAAGCTTATATCAAAAATGAAAACACTGCTGCCTTATTTGAAAATACCTCCATTGGTATTGAAAAAGAAGGCCATCGAGTTACTCCAGAAGGACATATTGCTCAAACGCCCCACCCTCAAAGAGTGGATGGGTCGAGTGAAAACCAGTATATTCAGCGTGACTTTGCGGAGTCACAAACCGAACTCGTCTCACCCCCTGTGATTGGTCGGGAAGAGGGCGTGCTCGAGTGGATGCACGCGATCTATGATGTTACCATCAGGCATCTAGACAAGGAAGAAGCCATCTGGCCTTACAGCATGCCGCCTCAATTACCTAGTGATGATCATATCAAGGTAGCTCAACTGGACGACCCTGCTGCAGTGGATTATCGGGAGTACTTAGTCGGAGCCTATGGTAAGAAATTGCAAATGATTTCTGGCCTCCACTATAACTTTGGCCTGGATCCTGATTTTATCAAGGGCTTCTACCAGTCTGACTATAGCCAATTTGAAAATTTACAGGAAGCTCGAAATGGTCTCTACTTAAAATTAGCCCGTAACTTTTTACGCTATCAATGGGTGATTGTTTACTTCTTAGGAGCTAGTCCTTATGCCCACGAGTCTTTCTTTGAACCGGGAGTGGAGCCTGTGGGGCATCCCGTGCGGAGTATCCGTAATTCTGAGCATGGCTACATTAACCATGAAGATGTCCATGTTTCCTACCATGATTTGGAAACCTATATCACTACTCTGGAAAATAATGTCAAAACCGGTCATCTCTACGCTGAGAAGGAATTCTATTCTAATGTGCGTTTGCGGGGCGGGGCTAAGGTTAGAGACCTCCTCCATACCGGGATTAAGTACTTGGAAGTTCGTAATACTGATATCCAAGGCGACGCCCCTTATGGCATTCAATTAAAAGAGCTGGTCTTTATTAAATATTTCTTACTCTACTTGCTCTGGATCGATGAAATGGCAGATGACCCTGAAATTGAACTGGGCGTTAAGATCAAAACCCAAGTGGCCAATGAAGATCCTTTCAGCCGAACCGCCTACTATGAAGAAGGCCAACGGATCGTCGAGGGGATGCGGCAAATGTTGGCTGACTTAGGGATTAGCCAAGAGAAATTGGCATTGATTGAAGAAATCCTTCATCGCCTGGAGGCTCCAGAAGAAACTCCGGCGGCCCAAATTGTCAAGGCTTATCCAACTGTGGAAGACTGGTTAGCGGCTGGCTTAGCGATTGCTGAAAAGAACCGTAAAAATGCTCTGAAGGCTCCTTATCAACTAGGTGGCTTTACCGATATGGAGCTCTCAACCCAGATTTTTATAGCTGATGCGATTCGTTCAGGGATCCAAGTGGAAATTTTAGACCGGTCGGACAATTTACTACGTCTTTCTGTAGGCGACCACACTGAATATGTTAAGAATGGCAATATCACCAGCAAGGATAGCTATATTTCCCACTATCTCTTAGCCAATAAAGAAGTCACCAAGCAGATTATCCAAGAAGCTGGCTTCCAAGTGCCCAAGTCACGGACCTATCACAGTTTAAGCGAAATCGAAGCGGCAGCTGGTCTCTATCTTGACCGCCCCTTAGTGGTTAAACCCAAATCGACTAATATGGGCATTGGGATTTCCATCTTTAAAAAGGGACCTAGCCGTGAGGAACTCTTAGAGGCCGGTCGGATCGCCTTTGAAGCTGACGATAGTGTGCTCTTAGAAGACTATGTGCCAGGGGTAGAATATCGCTTCTTTGTCCTCGATGGCAAAACCATTGCTGTCTTGCTCCGGGTGCCCGCTAATGTGGTCGGTAATGGGAAAGCCACAATCGCTCAATTAGTCGCTGAGAAGAATAAAGATCCTAAGCGAGGCTTAGACCACCGCACCCCACTGGAAAAAATTCAATTGGGAGATATCGAAGCCTTAAATCTTAAACAACAAGGCTTGACCTTTGACAGTGTCTTAGGAGAAGGGCAAAAGGCCTACTTAAGAGAAAACTCCAATATTTCCACCGGAGGCGACTCGATCGATGTCACAGATCAAGTCCATCCGTCCTATCTTGACATTGCCAGTCAAATGGCTCAAGCCTTAGGTGTTAACATTACGGGGATTGATTTAATGATCCAAGACATAAAAAAACCTGCCCAAGTCAGTGAAACAGGGGCTAATTATGGCTTTATTGAGGCCAACTTTAACCCTATGATGATGATGCATGTCTATCCTGCCCAAGGCCAAGGGGTCCGGGTGACGGAAGCCTTGCTTCACTATCTCTTCCCGGAAAAAGAATTTTTAAATAAATAGAGTGCGACAAAATTAAAGTAACGAAAAAAGGCTCAGTTTATAAACTGAGCCTTTTTACGTGATCAATTGTATCTATAAGCTAGTCACAAAACAGGGACTTTATGCTTTGTAGCCATGCTTTCATAAGTAATGGATTATGAAAGCAATGAAAAAATTATTAGGAGTCTAGTTTACTGATTTTTGGTCTGCTTGTCAACGGTTTTATCGATCACTGCCCCATGTAGATTGCGATATGCCCCCTGTTAATTGCCTGCCAATAAGTACTAAATGAGATTAAGGCACTCCTTTAGTTGTGGTTCCCTTATTGATTCTCTTTATCCTCCTACAAAAATGGTTTGTACAAGGGATTTCTGGCTCAGGGACGAAAGGATGATCAAGATGAAGAAATTTGTAAAGATTGTACTGACCCTGTTTACTGCTTTGCTGTTTTTGGGAGGGTGGTCCCAGCAGAAGAAGCCTTAGCTGAAGCCCAAGAAACCGCTCAAAAAGCCCTCGACCAAGTCAATGCTAGGGAAGATTAATAAACAATTATTATAGAAAACAAGCCAAGTTAGGACAAAACTGACTTGGTTTTTTAACGATTAAATTTAACATGATTCATAAAACGGCTTTTTCTGAGTTTGCTAGCCTGCTAAGCTGTGAGTGATTTGTTAGAATAGAAAGCGAATCAGGAAAAAGGAGATGGATAGCGTGACAGTAAGTATCTTTTGTGGGCATCCTGACTTGGAAAATTCTAGTAGCCATCAATTTCTAAGGGCAGCTTGTCCTGAAGAAATTAATTTTATCCCTGTTCCGACAAGCTATGATGAGGATTTTATTCAAGAATCCCAAGAAATCTTGTTGAAGAGTGACCGGATTTATTTACAGTTTCCCCTTTATTGGTACCAAGCGCCTGGACATTTGGTGCAATGGTTACAGGACCTGTTAAGTGATGATTTTCTGGACCAGAATGATAGGCATCTCGCTGGTAAGTCACTAGGCTTGATAGTGACGCTGGGGAGTCCCTTGTCTTATTACCAGGCTGGTGGGAAGAACAATGTCAGCTTATCGACCCTCTTTAGCCCCTATCAAACCCTGTGTCAGACCTTAAAGTGGGAATTTTTACCTGCCTTTATTGTCAGCCAATACCACTATCTCAGTGAAGCTGACCAAAAGAAATACTACGTTGCCTTTCAATACTATCTCTTGAATCCCAAGCGGGGCGGCTTTATTCAAAGGAGCCGTTGGTTAATCGATCATTTAAGAGCTCGGCAGGGAGACTTTTCTTCTGAACTTAGCAGCAAAATTGACTTATTGATCGATGCCTGGGAAGGGCGACTGGATGAATTAGAAATGCTGGAAGCCACCTTGCCAAAAACGACACGACACTAGGAGGTTATTATGATTGAAAATGATCCGTTAGGCCCCTGGGCCAAAGAAGTTCTCGAGAAGGCGGAAAAGGAAAGTCAGGATTACGGTCAACGTGCCTATCTCGCAGCCTGCCAAGCGGCCATTGAGGCCCTGGACTTGCGTTACCAGCAAGCAAGCGGGCAATTGGATGGTCTATCTTGGGACAAGGAAAATTGGTAAAAACTTGTGTGCTTAAAAAATAAGATAAAGAACAAGCTAAAAAGCAGCGATTGGTTCGCTGCTTTTTGTCTTACCGATAATAGTCTTTCCTTAAGAGGCCGTAGTAAGCGGCATCGCAGAGGCCTTGGTTGTTACGGTCGGCTTGGCGGAGGGTGCCTTCATAATCTAAGCCGCAATGCTCCATGACCTTGCCAGAGGCAGGATTCTTAGGGTCGTGCATGGATTCAATCCGGTTGACTCCGACTTCATCAAAGAAGAAAGGAATAATACGTTCAAAGGCTTCGGTGGTTATTCCCAAGCCCCACCATTTTTTGCCGATAGCATAGCCAATATGGACGGCAGCTATTTTTTCTTTAACGTCAACGGCGGAAATGCTACCGATCACTTCATTGCTTGCCTTTAAAACAATGGCCCATTGGTAGAAGTCCGGGCGACTATAGTTAGCCACCCATTGGGAAATCACATCTTTGGTGACAGCAGGAGACTGGTGATGGGGCCAGGTTAAGTACTTGGTGACTTTAGGGTCACTGGTCCAGTGCTTGTAGGCTTGGTTGACATCAGCCATTTCAAAGGGACGTAAGATGAGACGTTGACTTTCCAGTCTTTGGCTACCTAAATGATGCATAATAATTAACCTCCCCAAAAAGTTAATTAATTATATATCATTCCCCTTAAAAAAACTAGTCAGCCCAGCATTGGCTCGCTTGAAAGAGACTAGGAAAATAGCTCGGCCTTGACGAGTGCGAGCGCTTTTTGCAGTTTACTGAGGTCAACGGCGGCATCATTCAAGAGAAAGAGCTGACGACTTTCCACGACTTGGCTCATATCATAGTCGGAGACGCTCTTAATCCCGATACCCTGCCTAAGCAATCGGTCTTTTACTTCTCCATCGGACAAGGAAGTCTGTAATTTTAAGACCAGGTGAAGACCAGTCTCGCCTTCGATAATTTGGCATTGATCAGTGGAAAAGTGGTCTTTAATCAACTGGGTGACTTTTTCTCTTTTCTTACTGTAGTGGCGGCGCATGCGATTAATGTGCTTTTCGAAATAGCCTTCTTGGATAAATTGGGCTAGACTGTACTGCTCAAAGGTTGACACGGTGCAGGAGTAAAAGGAGAGGTCTCGATAGAATTGGTTGGCCAGTTGGGCTGGGAGAACCATATAGGAAATACGAATGGTCGGAGCCAGGGACTTGGAAAAGGTGTTGAGATAAATCACTTTGGCACTGGCATCAATGCTTTGAAGGGTAGGGAGGGGCTTACCATGGAAGCGAAATTCACTATCATAATCATCCTCAATAAGGTAACGGTCATTGGCTTCATTGGCCCAGGCCAGCAATTGGTAGCGGCGACTGACCGACATGGTGGTCCCAGTAGGAAAGTGATGGGTCGGATTAAGATGGGCGATTTGGGCCTGCTGCTTCTCGAGTGCTTCAATCCGTAATCCCTGGTCATCGATCCCGGCTAAGCGACAGTCAACGCCTTGTTTGGTGTAAATTTGCCGTAGTTTGGGGTAGCCCGGATTTTCAATGCAGTAGATCTTATCCCGTCCCAAGAGTTGAATCAGTAAGCCGTAGAGGTATTCCGTCCCTGCTCCGACAATAATCTGCTTGGGGTCGACAGCCATCCCACGAAAAGAAGCCAAGTGACTAGCAATCGCCTCTCTTAAGGCAGCCACGCCACCACCCAGGGGCGGTTTGAGCAGGTCAGCTTGGTAGTTAGCGATGGTATCATGCATCATCCGGTTCATAATCGAAAAGGGAAAAGTATCTGATTGGCTTTGCTTTTCGGAAAAGTTGAAAGTAAAGTCTTCTTCTTCGGGCAGGCGGATATGGTGGTCGACTTTTTCACGCTCTTTTAGACTGGGAAGGCCTTGCCAATCATTGACATAATAGCCGCGTTTTTCCTGGCTATAGACCAGGCCTTCGATAATCAACTGGTCATAAGCATTTTCAACCGTAATGGTACTAACGCCTAAATTTCTCGCTAAGCTGCGCTTAGAAGGTAATTTTTCTTCATTAACTAGTTTACCGGCAATGATATCGCTTTTAATGGCTTGGTATAGTTGTTGATAAAGGGGATTTGGGCCTTTTTTTAGATGGTAGGTTAACATCTTATTTTACTCCTTACTGGCTTCTTTTTTATTGTGATTTTGACTATTTGTCTAAGACCACTTTTGAATTATGATATAGCTTAACAAGCGACAAGCAACAAATCAAGGAGGTCATTACATGACAAAGACACAATATGAACTAAACCAAGCCCTGGCCCAGATGCTAAAGGGTGGGGTAATTATGGATGTTACCACACCAGAACAAGCCCGCATTGCCGAAGCTGCTGGAGCTGCAGCAGTCATGGCCTTAGAACGGATTCCTGCTGACATTCGGGCGGCCGGTGGCGTTTCGCGGATGAGTGATCCTAAGATGATCAAGGGTATCCAAGAGGCAGTATCGATTCCGGTTATGGCTAAGGTACGGATTGGTCACTTTGTTGAAGCCCAAATTCTAGAAGCTATTGAGATTGACTATATTGATGAATCAGAAGTTCTTTCGCCTGCTGATGACGTTTACCATATTGATAAGACCGCCTTCAAGGTGCCTTTTGTTTGTGGGGCCCGTGACCTAGGAGAAGCCCTACGACGGATTGAAGAAGGGGCCTCCATGATTCGAACCAAGGGGGAACCAGGAACAGGCGACGTGGTCCAAGCGGTCCGTCACTTACGAAAGATCAATGCTCAAATCCGCCAAGTAGCTTCCTTATCACCAGACGAGCTTTATGAAGCCGCAAAACAACTGAAAGTCCCTTATCACTTAGTTCAATATGTCCACGAACATGGCAAACTGCCTGTGGTTAACTTCTCTGCCGGTGGGGTGGCAACACCAGCCGATGCCGCTTTAATGATGCAATTAGGGGCGGAAGGAGTCTTTGTGGGTTCAGGAATCTTCAAATCAGGAGACCCAGCTAAGCGGGCTGCTGCCATCGTTCAAGCTGTGACCAACTACCAAGATGCCCAATTAATTGCCCACTTATCTGAAGACTTGGGAGAAGCCATGGTGGGGATCAATCCAAGTGAAATTCAAATCATTATGGAAGAGCGAGGTCAGTAAGATGACCATCGCTGTACTCGCCCTCCAAGGGGCTTTCATTGAGCATGAGAATATCCTCCGCCAGCTGGGAGCCCAAGTAAAAGAGATTCGTCAACTCAAAGACTTGGATGATATTGATGGTCTCGTCCTACCCGGAGGAGAAAGTACGGTCCAGGGGCAATTGCTGGAAAAGTTAGGCCTATTAGAACCCGTGCGTCAGTTGATCCAAGATGGCCTACCAACCCTAGCCACCTGTGCTGGCTTAATTCTCCTGGCTGATCACATAGCCAATGATCCCAACCGTTACCTAGGAACCCTACCCGTGACGGTGAAGCGGAATGCCTACGGTCGTCAACTGGGTAGTTTTGCCACTCAAAGTCAAGTGGGTCCTCTTAGTGACTACCCGGCAGTCTTTATCCGGGCACCTTATGTTGCTGACTATGGTCCAGAAGTTGAAGTCCTCTCACAAGTGGATGGTAAGGTGGTGGGTGTTGAATATGAAAATCAAATTGGTCTAGCATTTCATCCCGAGCTTACCCAGGATTACCGGATCCACCAGTACTTTCTTCAAAAAGTGGAAGATTTCAAGCATGCAGCCATAAAATAAGAAAAAATCAGTGCTCACAGTGGCACTGATTTTTTTGATGACTAGCGATTTAATTGAAGAATTAAGACTTAGCTATTTTCATTTTTTCGGCCTTTTCTTTGGCCGCTTTTTTCTTTAAACGCCGGCGAGCCCGTTCTTGGCGTTGGCGGCGGATCTGTTGTTCAGCCAGGTTAACAAACATAAAGCCAAAAACAATGGCTCCGGAAACCTTGAAAACGTCCATCAGGTAGGAAACACTTAACTGATAATTGCCTTGCACGGCATAACGGATAAAGAGATAGGCCGCATTACCTGGAACCAAGGGCAAAATAGCGGGGGTATTCAAAATAATCACCGGTAAACGCAGCTTGCGCGAGAGGTAAATATAGATAATCCCAATAACAATAGCCGCCATGAAGTTAGCAACAATTAAGTCACCAAACCAGGACATAAAGAAGTAATAAGTCATCCAACCACTGGCTCCCGTTAAGCCGCAATAAAGCAAGGCCCGCTTAGGGACGTTAATAATGGTGGAAAAGGCGACCGTCCCAAAAAAGGACAAGGCAAACTGTTCAATAATGGTAAACATGGCTGAACTCCTTTCTAACCTAACCATTGCAAGGTGAGGGCAATACCGACACCGAGTACAATGGCAATTAAGATGGCGTTAACCGCTTGAACCATGCCCGAAATTAACTGCCGGGCAAAGAGGTCACGGAGGGCGCCAGTAATGGCCAGTCCAGGAAGGAGAGGCATGATACAGCCCGTGATCAAGGAGTCCAGGTTATTGACCAGGCCTAGGCGGTTTAGGGACAGGGCTAAAAAGCCGATGACGGTAGTCGCAAAAAAGTCACTGAGGAAGGTAATTTCAAATTCTACCTTGCAGTATTCAGAAATAGCAAAACCAATGATGGCAATGGCAAAGGCAAAACCAATATCCCAGTAGTTGGTTGAGTCAATCATTAGCATAAAGGCAGCACTGGCGGCGCCCGCAGCTAATAATTGCACACTAAAGGGGAAGGTTTTTTCTTGCTTATCAACGGCCTGGAGCGCCTGATAGAGTTCTTCTAGGTTAAGTTTTCCTTCGGCGTAAGAGCGGGAAAGTTGGTTGGTGTCATCAATTTTCGCTAAGTCGGTGGAGGTCTTTTTGACTAAGACCATTTGCATGTCTGAGTGCTTATTTAAGCTCATAAAGACGGCCGTGTTGGTGACATAGGAGGCGGTATCGAAACGGTGGCTGTTTTGGGCGATCCGCTGCATAGTATCTTCGACCCGGTAGGATTCGGAACCTGATTCCATCATGATCTTACCGGCCAGTAAACAAGTGGATAAAAGTAAGTGGTTTTGTTCTTCGCTGATGGCTGCCATAGTAATCTCCTTCCTGGATAATTTGTGCCAGTCATTTACTCTCATTCTAGCATAGAAGGACTTTTGATAAGCTTATTTAGACAATAACTAGTAAAAAATTCTTCATCCAATAATAAGCATTCGTTCTGCTTTTGAAATCTAGTCGTTGAAATATAGAGGGTCAATAACGGCTAAAGCCGTTTTGTACTTTATCCGTAAGTCACTGATGTTCCAACGGTTAAAGCAGCATCGGCTCAGACTAAGGTTCCTCACCTAGCGAGCTTCATATGGCTTGCTTGTTCATGGCTAAGAACTGATTTCAAAGCGCCACTACTGCTTACCGCTAGATGACTAATAAATATTGCTAAATAACTTGTCAACAAGAATAAAAATTAAAGATTCCATACAAAACAAAAAGTGACCCCTAAATTAGTGAGTCACTTAGGCATATTATTTTATTTTGATGTCTAAATCTATTCAAATTGGCCTTCGATAATACCGCGTTCTTGTTCGAGCCGGGCTTGGTAGAAGACTGCAGCGGCTACTTTCGAACGCAGTCCGTAGTAAACAGAAACGAACACGATGAAGAGGGCGACAGCAAAGAAGAGGACTAACCCTAAGAAATTGAGTCCTGAACCATAGCTTGTGTCGACAGAGACGATAACCCCAAAACTCACAACGAGGGAGATGAAAATGAGCAGATAGGCGATCCACTTATAGCTAAGCATCAAGCAGAAATATCTCCAGCGGTTGCCTCTCATTAAGCCCCAACTGGTCTTGATGACTTGGAAGGCGCCCATCTCAGGTTCTTCCTTTAACAAAATAGGGGTCATAGCTAAACTAATATTGACCCAATAAGCAATTAAGCCGATTAAAAGTCCCCCACCAACCAGGACAACTATGAGCCAGGCATCGTCAGAGCCAAAGACTAGGGCGGCGAAAACGAGGAGGGCAAAGGCTGTTAGAAAAGAGATTAGCCAAATCACAATAATATTGACGATTTGCGCTAAGAGGCTGGTCCAAGCATTATGCCAGAAATTCTTCTTAAAAGGTCGGAACACACTCAAAGCTTGGTAGGGCCTACGGTTTTTCGCTGCGTCGACCAAGCCCCAAGTCATCCCATAGCTCAGCAGGGCAAAGACCAGGGTAGAAATCAAGGTGTTGACCAAATCAATGGAATTCTCGGAGAATTGAAAACGGGCAAAGGTAAAGTCAGTAATTGATGCAATGGCAGAACTAAGAATCACAATAATAGCAAAGTCAGCCAGTAAGAACTTGAGACTTTTTGGGGTAATTTCCTTTTCTGATTGACGGATCGCCCGGTTAGGAAGCGCTAATTTATCCATAATAAACTCCTTTCCTGAGTTTAAGTGACTAATAATTTTTCTTAAGTCTAGGATAACACAGCAGACTTTATTTAAAAATGAAAAAAATGAAGTTCCTCAAGTCATTAAATAGCGAATCGCTTGACTATTTTATACAAAGTGAAGCATTAAAAAAGGGCCGTGACTTTCATATGGTCACGGCCCGTTGTCGATATTTTATCTGGTTAAAGTTTTAGGCTTAAACGAATTTTGCGGCAAATTCAGCAAAGGATTTACCAGCGTTAGCTAAGAATTCTTGGGTATCTTCGGCAGTGATTTCACCGTTTTCACCGATGAAGTTTGCGGAGTTACCAATGTAGAGTTCAGGTTGTTGCATCACTGGCATATCTAAGAAGACTAAGGATTGACGGAGAGTGTGGTTAGCAATAGCCCCACCAATTCCTGCTGGTGATTGAGAAGCAACAAGAGCTGGTTTACCTTCCCAAACACTGGAACCGTATGGACGAGAACCTAAGTCAATGGCGTTCTTCAAGCTTGCTGGAACGCTACGGTTGTGTTCTGGGGTAACGAAGATGATAGCGTCTTGGGCTTTTACTTCTTCACGGAAACGCGTATATTCTTTAGGTTGTTCTGGTGCTTCGTCATAGTCTTGGCTATAGAGGGGAAGGTCAGCGGTTTCGATGAAGGTGACTTCTGCATCTTCAGGTAAACCTTTTACGATTCCTTTAGCAATCGCTTCTGAAAATGAGTTCTTACGAATTGAACCTAAAACAACACCATATTTAGTCATTATAATATCTCCTACTTTCGTTTTTTATTTTTTAAATTTCTAACTACACTACCTAGTTTAACCACTAAGAAAGCCAATGACAAATTTTATGCTCACAAAAAGTAAGTACTTTTAATAAGTGGCTAAAAGTTAGCTTTAGTAATCCACTTGACAAATAGAACATATGTTCGTAAAATGAAGAAAAGTTGTTCAAGCAGTCACTGAATCAGTTAGAGGATAATAGTTATGAAACGCTACAATTATGATTTTGATTATAGTAGAGAACCTAAACACGATGTCCTATGCATCGATATGAAGTCTTTTTTCGCTAGTGTGGAATGTGTGGCCCGGCAACTGGACCCCTTGACAGCAGAATTAGTCGTCATGTCACGGGGAGAAGCTAATGGCGGCCTGGTACTGGCTGCTACGCCAACAGTCAAGGCCAAGTATGGTTTGAAAACCGGGTCGCGGCTCTTTGAATTTCCCCGCCACCACAATATTCAAATTGTCCCTCCCAATATGAGCCAATATATTGAAATTAATCTTGATATTAATGAGATTTTTTTGAACTACGTCGCCCCAGAAGATCTCCATATCTATAGTATTGACGAGAGTTTCTTGGATGTTTCTTATAGTCACAAGTTATTTGGTAGTAATGAAGCCATTGCCCAAAAAATCCAAGCCGATGTCTACCAGGCCTTTGGAATTACCGCCACGGTAGGGATTGGTGATAACCCGCTCTTGGCTAAACTGTGTCTGGACAATTCAGCCAAGAAAACTCCGCCTTATATTGATTACTGGTCCTATGAATCGATCCCCGAAACGCTTTGGAAGATTGACCCACTGAGGGATTTCTGGGGGATTGCCAAGGGCTTAGAGCGGCGGCTCAACCAATTAGGGGTCTATACTGTGGAAGAATTAGCCCATGCCGATGTTTACCTCCTGCAAAAGCGATTAGGGATTATTGGTGTTGAACTCTTTGAACATGCTAACGGGATTGATCACAGCATTATCCGTGACAAATATGTGCCTTCCTCGCGGTCTTTTGGTAAGAGTCAAATCCTTCAGCGCGATTATACTGACCCAGGTCAAGTGGCTATTATCATTCGCGAGATGGGCAATGATATCGCGGCCCGCTTACGCCAACACCATTTACTCGCTGGCCAAGTCTCTCTGTCAATCGGGTATTCCCACGAGGTGGTTGAGCGTGGCTTCCGCCATCAAGTCCCCATTGATCCCACTGACCGTCCTGAAGACCTCAATGCCGCCTGGGTGGAACTCTTTCGTTTGTACTATGAGGATAAGCAGCCCATCCGTCAAATCGCCCTCAGTGCTAGTAAATTTCAAGAAAAGGTGGGCATTCAACTTAGTCTCTTTGAAGACCCGGACCGCACCTTGCAGAAAGAACGTCTCTATGACACCATGCAAAAAATCCACGACCACTATGGCCCTAGCTCGCTCTTCTATGCCAATAGTTTGGTGGAAGGGGCGACTGGCTTAGAGCGCAATAAGCTGATCGGCGGCCACCAGGCTTAAGTTGCGATCGAAAAGTCAGCAGGATAGTTATGAATTTGGTGTAAGTCTCATTTTTGCTATAATGGGTTTAGAAAATGAGAGAGAGAGGAAGATTCTGATGAAAAATACAAAGATCATGTTAAAAATAAGTAACAATTTGCCGGCTTACTTCTTAAGTCTTTTCAGTGCCTTAGTGGTATTCTTACTAGGTGATGGGACTAGTGTACTAGCGGGAACCTATTACAGTCAAAGCTTGCCACAAACTGGGGCCCAAGTGACTCGAACAGCCCTAATTGTCGGTATCGTCTTACTGATTGTGGGCGGATTTTTCTTCTTCCGTAACCGTAAAAACAAGAAATAGGGCTCATCCTAATCTAGCTATCGATAAAAACGAACACTAGTGATGATAAACCAGTATCAGGCGAACACTTGCTAAGGAGCGATTCCTGGTGATAGACTAAGTGCATAGTTAATTATCCATAAAATCATCCGTTGATAAGGAGAGTAAGTGTTAGCCACTTTGAAGAGAGGTTCCGTTTGGTGAGAGGAACTAGGTGAAAGGCGCTGAAGATGGCCTTTGAGGATATCTTGTCAATAAGTAGACAAGGTCGGCTGGGCTCGGTCGATAGCAGGAGCACTAGTCTAGACAGTTAAGGTCTCGGCTAGGTTGAGGGAGTTGCTACAATGATATCCAATAGTAGGACTCTGAACAAAAGGTGGTAACACGATACGTCGTCCTTTGCTATTCAAGTGAATAGTAAGGGACTTTTTTTATGGAAAATATTAGGAGGTCTTTATAATGAAGAAATGGCAAAAAGTATTGGTAACAAGTGCATTAAGTATTCTCGCCTTAGCAGGTTGTGGGTCTAATAGTGGCAGTGGCAGTGAAGGCAAGCAAGAAACCACAGTCAAACTGGGGGTGGTTGGGGATGATACTCGCGACTGGGATACCGTCCAAGAACGTCTCAAAGGTGAGGGGCTTAACTTGGAATACGTCAAATTCTCTGACTATAACCAACCTAATAAGGCCTTGGAAGAGGGGGAAGTTGACCTCAATGCCTTCCAACACCAAGTTTTCTTAGATAAATTCAATGAACAATTCGGCACGGACTTAGTCTCCATTGGGAATACCGTAGTGGCACCATTAGGGATCTACTCCCATAAGATTAAAGACCTGTCAGAATTACAAGACGGGGCCACCGTGTCGATTCCTAACGACGTGACCAATGGGGGCCGGGCTATTATCCTCTTAGAGTCAGCTGGCCTCATTGAAGTGGATGACGCTGCTGGGATTACTCCAACAGTGGATGACATTACTTCAAATCCTAAAAAGCTAAAGATTGAAGAAATGGATGCTGCTCAAACCCCACGGACCTTAAATGATGTGGATATTGCTCTCATTAACAGTGGTTATGCTGTGGATGCCGGCTTAGCACCCCAAGACGCTATTTTCAAAGAACCGGTCGATGAACGGTCTAAACCTTATGTGAATATTGTGGTAGCCCGTCAAGAAGATAAGGATAACCCAACCTATAAGAAGGTTGTTGATACCTACCAAACCGACGAAACTGAACAAGTGATTAAGGATAAATCCAACGGGGCCAATGTTGCTGCTTGGAAACTATTTGGCCGCAATTAGACCTTAACCACACCCTAGCAAAAAACGAAACCATCACATGGAGAGGAAGTATGTCAAATGACCGCTACCGATAAAAAAGCCCTACAAGAAACCATTAAAAACTATGTCAAAGACAATTTAGCCACTTACCAAGACAATGCCCTAAAAATCCACGCCAACCCGGAAACCAGTAACCATGAATACTTTGCCCAAGAGGTTTTAACTAAGCAGTTGGAAAAGGAAGGCTTTACGGTGAAAAAAGACGTCGCTGGTCATCCCACTGGCTTCGATGCCCGCTATAAGAGCGACAAGGAAGGGCCGACTCTGGTTTACTTGGCTGAATTTGACGCCTTACCCGACATTGGCCATGGCTGTGGCCACAACCTCTTTGGTAATTATTCCAGCCTGGCCGCAGCGGCCTTGAAGCAGGTCGTCGACCAAGTCGGCGGTGAAATTCGGGTCTACGGGACGCCTGGTGAAGAAGGTGGGGAGAACGGCTCAGCCAAGGAAAGTTTCGTCCGCGAAGGCTTCTTGGATGATGTCGATGCGGCTCTCTGTGTGCATCCTGGTGGTGACACCAGTCCTAGTGGCCACTTATACGCTAATGATCCTGTCGATATTGAATTCTTTGGCAAGTCAGCGCATGCTACTGCTAACCCAGAAGACGGGATCTCAGCGCTGGAACCACTAATCCTGACCTTTAACGGGATCGATGCTCTCCGCCTTCACCTCCACGATGATGTCAGCATCCACGGGGTGATCCTTGACGGCGGCAAGGCGGCTAATGTGATTCCGGATTACTGCCGGGGGCGTTTCTATATTCGTGCTTATAACCGCCATACGCTCGACCAAGTCAGAGAGAGAGTCCAAAAAATTGCTGAAGGAGCTGCCCATGCTACCGGTGCCCAACTGAAGTTTGGCCTCTTCCAAAATAAGGTCGATGACATGATCATAACGCCTTCCTTTGATGAGATTTTCTTCAGTCATGCTGACGAAGTGGGCTTGGATTTAGATACGGTTAAGGAGCCAGATAGCCAAGCCCATGGCTCATCCGACGTAGGCAATATTTCTTATGTGGTACCTACCATCCAACCCTTCCTAGCCATTTCTGAAGAACCCGTACCCGGCCACTCAACAGAACTAGTGGCCGCAGCGAAGTCAGCCAAGGGGCTCGATTCCATCCGTATTGCTGCCACTTTACTGGCCTTAACCGGCTTAGATTTAATTCTTGATCCTGATAAATTAGCCCAAATCAAGGAGGACCACCAAGTAGCCCTAGCTAAGGGCAACTAGGCAGGTCAGACTTTATAAATAGATTCAGTTAACACTAAATACAAGAACCTCCTAAGCTCTTATCTTAGTTAATCGCTAAGTTAAGGGCTTTTTTTCTTGGAAAATTGGTCAAAATAATTTTAATTCTAAGACTTGATAAAAACTAATGGGAAACCTTTATAGGTCTGGATAATTCCTGATATTGGTTAAAAATACAAATAAAGAACAATATTTTAAAATAATGTTCTTTTTACTGAAAAACAATATACTAAAGCGTATAAAAACTTAAAATTGCTTTATTTTTAGAAAACTAATGTAGAAGGCTAATCGTTTTCTCCAAAAAAGTCTACCAGTGGTCGCTTTTGAATACACGGCTCATCGACCGGATTTAGTTTATGAGGGACAGATCTTTGCTACAGATGAAGTGAATGCCATGGCCGATACGATAAAATCCCCACAAAAAGAAGATACACTTAGTTCAGAATAGTCTAACAGTTCACACTATGAAGAAGCCTTTAACGCAAGTCCTTCTAAACTTTGAGCAACTGGCTTTTTTAGTCAAGCTTGATCGAAAATAGAAAAGAGTTTTTAGAAAAACTGCCAAGTTCTCATTGAATTTACTTATAAGATAATTTATATTCTTAAGGGAGTAAAAAATTAATATTAGTTAGGTATGTTAATTATAGTTTTTATTATTATTAATCAACTTAACTAATAAAGATGAGAGGTTATTTATGCATATTAAAAGCGGGATTAGAAAACGAGCCATTATTACCACGATTTTAGCCTGTAGTTCCTGGGGGCTAGGAGGCGTTTTGAGTCAGCACCTGATGCAGACCTATAATATGATGCCTTTGCAGCTGACCATGTATCGGATGTTGACGGCAGGGATCTCGATTTTCCTCTTCCTGGCATATAAGCGAAAATTACCCTTTGATAAATTAAAAAAGGATAAAAGGTCTTTACTACAAATGGCAATATTTGGGATTTGTGGGATAGTTTTTAACCAGTTTTCCTATTTGATGACTATTCATTATAGTAATTCCGGGATGGCGACTATCCTTCAATTTATCGGGCCAATTTTTTTACTGGTTTATTATTGCTTGGTTGGTAGGCGTTGGCCGATTAGAAGGGAAGTTGTGGCCCTCTTATTTACCATTATCGGGGTCTTTCTCTTGGTCACTCATGGTCAGTTAGGCCACTTTATTTTATCCAAAGAGGCCTTTTTCTGGGGATTGATGTCGGCAATAGGCCTAGCACTCCTCAATGTCCTTCCTTTAAAGGTCATTGATCACTATGGATCTTTACCGGTTACGGGAATTGGCATGCTATTTGGTGGAATTTTCTTGATATTTTTTAATTTTGAGCACCTAGTCCCACCAGAACTTTCCCTTCACTTTTTAGCTTGGTTTACCTTAACCATTATTGTAGGGACCATTGTTCCTTATATTTTCTATCTTTCCAGCGTTACCTTTATTGGCCCCTTAGCTGCTTCTCTAATTGGTTCGGTAGAGCCCTTAACAGCAACGATTTTATCGGTGATGCTACTAGGCGAAAGTTTTGCCTTGATCGATTATTTGGGCATGGCCTTTATTCTGTTGACGGTCTTCCTAACCGCCCATGAATAAGGCAATCAATTTAGCAAATGCCGAACAAAAAAGCATGGTCAAGCTTCATCTCAGGAATGACTGAGATAGAATGCTAACCATGCTTTTTATTTAAGCTAAGTAATTTTTCAGAGCGGCTACTTGTTTTTCGGCGACTTCAACCCCGTGGTCGTAGGTGGCTTGTAAGCGATCGGGATCACGTTCCAAACGTTTGACTTCAAGAGGGTGGGCAGGTTGCAGGACAAAGGCTTGGTTATTTTTGGCTAATTTCTCCACGTCAGCGACTTGTTGATTGTACATGGAGGGTCTGTTTTCAATGGTTTTGACTAAATGTGGGTATTTTTTGCCATAGACTTTTTTCGCAAGGAAATTATTCTTGTCTTCCTTGCGGTAGCCATAAGGTTGGGTTAGAACGATAATCAATCGGTCGACTCCTAAGGACTGCATGAAGCGATAGGGGATGGAATCAGCTAAACCACCGTCTAAATATTTCTCGCCATGGATTGGAACCATTTTAGAAACGAAGGGCATAGACCCACTGGCCCTCAAGACATCAATTTGCTCTTTGGCATTGTCAATCAAGGGATACTCAGCCTGACCTGTTTCCACATTGGTAACCACCGCATAAAAATCGCTGGGACTGGCTTCATAAGCCTCCTCGTCAAAGGGATCGAGTTCAAAGGGGACTTGATGGTAGGCAAAATCAGTAGAGACCATATTTCCAGTTTTTAACCAGTTGCTTAGGCTGATATAGCGCTTATCTTTGATATATTTCTTGTTATAACGCAGGGCCCGACCACTTTGTTGGGAGGGATAGTTGACGCCATAGAGGGCGCCTGCTGATACTCCAACAATCTGGTCAACCTGGATTCCTTCCGCTAGAAAAACATCCAATACTCCAGCGGAAAACAAGGCCCGCATACCGCCACCTTCAAGAACAAGTCCAACAGTCAAAATGCCCACATTCCTTTCTGCAAATCTTGATAATGATCTCTATTTTAACATAAGCTTTTTTCTTAAGAGTCTATAAGTGCTTACCCATAAGAATGAATAAACAAAAACAGCTTATCAGCCATGAAACGATGTCTTAGTTAGGGGAGTGATTCATGACGAGATAAGCTGTTTGAATGCTTTAATTAGATGACATAGTCACCAATACGGTTCCAGTTTTTATCATGGAGGATAATCCGCGCTGGCATACCAACTGCCGTCGCATAGGGTGGCACATCTTCTAGGACAACCGCATTAGCCCCAATTTTACTATGGTGGCCAATGGTAATATTGCCTAATAGTTTGGCACCCGCTCCAATTTCAACATGGTCTTGGATAGTGGGGTGGCGTTTGCAGCCTTTTTCAGTACCAACACCACCTAAAGTAACACCGTGAAAGAGCTTGACATTATCACTAATCACAGCGGTTTCACCGATTACCACGCCCATGCCATGGTCTATAAAGATCGTATCACTGAGTTTGGCTCCTGGGTGAATTTCAATCCCAGTTTCTTTTCTGGCTTCTTCAGCTAATTGGCGGGCTAGGTAGTAGTCCCCATTATTGTAATAGTGGTGGGCTTGTTCATGGGCTCGGAGCGCTTTAATGCTGGGGTAGAGGTCATAAACTTCTTGCCAGGAGTGGGCCGCGGGATCATTATCGTAGATGATCTTGGCTAAGCGGATCCACTTGTCTTCATTATCTTCCATCGATTCTAAGGTATCTCTTGTGAGTGAGGAGAGAGACATGCCAGGAACAGTTCGTGACTGAATTTTGATGGTTTTTTTCTCCATGTCAGAGGGAAGCTGATCTTGACCGCTTGCCTTATTCTCCGTCATTTGAGAATGCTCCGGTAGAGAGGTAACGTTCTCCTGTATCTGGGAGGACAGTCACGACATGTTTGCCAGGGCCAAGTTCTTTAGCGAGACGTTTTGCGGAAACATAGTTACCACCTGAAGAGAAACCAGCTAGGATACCGTATTCATGGGCTAAATGAACAGCCCCTTGGATAGCATCTTCGTTGGAGATGATGTCCACTTTGTCAAGGACATTTTGGTCTAAGATCTTAGGAATGAAGTTAGCACCAATCCCTTGAATCTTGTGTGATCCAGCTTTACCTTCGTTTAATAGTGGGGAGCCTTCTGGTTCAACACCCCAAACCACAGTGTTTTTGTCGTGGGCTTTTAAGGTTTTACCGACACCTGTTACGGTACCACCAGTACCAATACCAGCCACGAAGCCATCCACTTGGTCTAAGTCGGCTAAGATTTCTTTAGCGGTAGTTTCTTCATGGGCTTGAACGTTTTCATGACGGACAAATTGGCCAAAGATTGGAGCGTTCTTTTCTTTAGCAATTTCTGCTGCCTTTTCACCGGCACCTTTCATCCCTTCAGAGCCTGGGGTTAAGACCAGTTCAGCCCCGTAAGCTTGGATCAAGTTACGACGTTCAACCGACATGGTTTCTGGCATCACGATAATCACATGGAGACCAAAAGCGGCACCTAACATGGAAAGGGCAACCCCGGTATTTCCTGAGGTGGATTCAACAATCGTTCCGCCTTTTTCTAATTCGCCACTGTCGAGTAGGCTCTTAAGAATGTATTTAACGGGACGGTCTTTGACTGAACCCCCTGGGTTACGGGATTCTAACTTAACATAAATATCAGCAGAATCTTTGTCTTCATGTGCTAATTTAATAATTGGTGTATTACCAATTGCTTCAGAAATATTATTATAAACCATTTTAAAATTCCTCCTTAAGCTGTGGATAGAAAGATAAATTGTCACTTACTTTTTGTTAGCAAGTAGCTAATACTATTATAACGCATAATACTTCTTCTGCAAAGCTAACCACTTCAAAAGCTGGAAATAAATTACCAATCATTACTGATCGCTAGACTGGGCTATTAAAGGTCAATAAGACAAAAAAAGCCCTAACCATGAGGCTAGGGAGCGATTAGTTATTAACTCTATTAGCGGGAACGGTGGCTAAACTCTTGGTAGGGGATCTGGCGGGCTAAACACCAGTCTCTTACTGGTCCGGAAATAATTAAGTCGGTCTTTTCTAAGTCGCTAAGCGTTTGGCTATTGTTTAAGACCATGAGCATACGCACCTGGTCTTTGAATTCTTCTACCCAATCAATGGTTTCTTGAACGCCGTGATTGAGAACCAGGTGGAGGAATTGCCCACTCATCCCAACTGCTTTAGCCCCTAAGGCTAAGGACAGGACCACATGGAGTGGTGTTTTAACTCCACCAGAAGCGATGACATCGACTTGCTCTTTTAGACTTTGGGCTTCAAGTAAGGAGATTGCAGTACTTTGCCCCCATTGTGTCAGATAGTCCATATCCTTAAGACTGCGGCGCTCGTTCTCGATAGCGATGAAGTTGGTCCCTCCTCGGCCACTGACATCCACCGTCTTGACACCAAGTGAGAGGAGTTCTTCAATCGTTTCACGACTCATGCCAAAGCCAACTTCCTTGACCATGACAGGGCGGTCAACTCCTTCAACAATAGCTTGGATATTATCCTTAACCGCTTGGAAGTGACGGTCGCCTTCTGGCATGGCTAGTTCTTGAGGGGTATTGAGGTGGATGGCCAGGGCGTTAGCATCCGTAATTTCAAGGGCTTGTTTGGCTCCTGCTAGACCGTGATTCATGCCAATATTAGCGATGATGAAGCCTTGGGGGTTGATTTGGCGGACAATTTGGAAACTATCGGCTGTGTCAGGGTCTTTTATGGCTTGGGAGACTGATCCCGTTGCCATCATTAGGCCAGTTTCCCGGGCCACGGTGGCGAACTTTTCATTAATGGCCTTGGTCCATTCGCTTCCCCCAGTCATGGCATTTATAAAGAAAGGAAAGGGGAATTCTTGGCCGAAGAGCTGGGTATTGAGTTGGACTTGGTCAGCGTCAATATGGGGCAGGGAATGGTGGACAAAGCGGATGGCATCGAAATCGGTAGCGCTTTGAGCATACTGCCAATCGGCAAGCTTAATGTGGTCATCTTTACGATTCTTCATGGAATTCTCCTTTTAACTTAAGATTAAATGGGGCAATGGCTCCTATTTGTGAGAAGTGGTTGAATTACTGGATGAAGCTAGGGCACAGTCCCAAGTCGAGTTGGTGGATACCGGCTTCATGCCAAGCCTGGTCAATCTGCTCTCCAATGGCTGTTTCATCGCTAAAGGCAATGGCACAGTCCCCGCCACCTGCTCCGGAAACCTTACTCGTTCCTCCGGCAGCTCGGGCTAAATCAATAGCTGCCCTTAAATCGGTGGTTAAGTAAGGCTTTTGCCGGTGTTTGGTATAGTTATACAATAAATGACTGTTATAAGTTAAGGCCTTAGTGAAAACAAAGTAATCTTGGTCGATAATGGCTTGGCGGATTAGAATCACGCATTGTTGACTGGCGTAACGGAAATGGCGTTCGCTAAGTGAAAACTCATGGTTGTCTGTTTTTCTTGTTGACTTCCCCGCTAGCATGGCTTCGGTAGAACTCGGCTTTTCGGTCCAAGCCACATGGAGCTTCCAATCGGGAGATAGAGTCAGCGGTTCGATCATGAGACCATCCCAGTGCATCTGGATGAGGTCTAGGACTTTCATTCCTTCATGCTTGACTCTTTCCTTCAACCAAGTATGGTCAAAATTTTGGTAGTAGATGCAGCCCCCAAAAGCTGAAGCAGCCAAGTCGCCAAAGGAGCCCTTGAGGTCGATTTTGATTTGGGTGATAGCCCCTAGTTGGTAGAGGAGATAGGCAAAAGCCTTCTTAGAGTGGTCTTGGTCAACCTGGTAGAACTTAAGAATCGCTTCCAGGATAGCCATACTGACTGCAGCACTGGAGCCTAGGCCATATTTTTTCCCGTCAGGACTATCCAGGTCACTGGAGATTTTTAGGTCAATATTCTTAAAGGAATCCTCCACGCGACCGCTTTCCTGTAAATATTGGTAGGCTGTTTGGATCAAGGTCTTGACTAATAAGAATTGCTTAGGGATCCCACTGATCTCACCGTCATCACTAACTGTCCAGATAAAAGTTTCTTGGGCCTGGTTAGTCGATAAGCGCGACTCTGCTTGGTCAAGGGGGCGCAACTCGACGGTGACATAGGCGTCAACCGCTACTAATAAAGCCCCTTGAAAGGAGTGGACAATGGCATATTCACCAGCCAGATATAACTTTCCTGGGCGTTTACTAATAATGGTTTCCATTTACAATTCCTCCTGTGAATCATTAGGATCATGGGGGAGTGGATTCGATGGTCTAAAAAAGTTGTGAGGAGCAGAGTGATTAAAAATTTCTTCTAACTCTTCTTGCAGGGTGAGCTTTTGCTTGGCTAAACGTTTCATAAATTCTTCTTGGCTGTCTAAGCTGTCTTCACTTAATTCTTCATTTAGCAGTTCTAGCTTGTCGTCTTCGGCATCATGCTCCTGAAAAAAGGGCGCAGTCTTATTATTGCTGGTCTCATGAGCAGAATATTTCTCAATATATTGGATTCCTGGCCCCGGTTTGCTGGCAATTAGCCGGTCAGCTCCAAATTCAGGCGCCAAGGCATCGATAATGGCCTGAGATTGGGAAAAGGGACAGAGAATCTTCACATTAGGACCGGCGTCCATGGTGAAGTAGGCCTTATAGCCTTGTTGGCGTAGCCCTTTGACTGCTTCAATGGCCTTGAGTGATTCGGCTTCTAAATAGGTAAAGGCGGGGTCGGCCGATAGGGTAGTGGCGTGCATTAACATGGCGTGGTTTTCAGCTATTTCTCCCATCCAATCCAGGTCTCGAGCTTTAATAGCGGCTTTCATTTCTAGGAGTTTTTTCTCGCTAACCTGAGGCCATAATTGATAGAAGGGCGAGGTTGCAACCGTGTGCTTCATACCTCGTCGGGAACTGATGGCCTTCTTTTTGGTGTTTAAGGCCAGGACAACCATGCCCACATCCCAATTGGCATCATCGAAGGGGACAGCTTGGGAATCATGGTCGCCACTTCCCTTTTCCCATTCGACAAAGCCACCAAAAATGCTCCGGGTAGCTGAACCTGATCCGCGTCGGGCTAAGCGGGAGAGGGCAAGGGGATCCAGGTCTAATTGGAGGGCTTGGTTACAAGCGCCCGCTAAGGCCGCAAAGGCAGAAGCTGATGAGGCCAAGCCTGCTGCAGTGGGCACATGGTTGTAGGAAATGACTTCACAAGCCAAGTCTACCTGGGCCAATTGACGGAAGAGGTCAACAAAACGGCTAATCTTCTCAACTTCACTATTGTCTTGCCACTCACCATCGAGTTGGAAGCAGTCTTCCACGATATCCTTAGAGAAGCGGACCTGGGTTTCTGAATAAAAACGGTCCAAGGTTAAAGAGAGATTACTATTCATGGGTAGGATGAGTTCATCATCACGTTTGCCCCAATATTTAATTAGGGCGATATTGGTATGGGCTCGACAAATACCACGATATTTTTCCATAGTTTACTCCTTTTCACTTGTATTTGATTCACTTGAAAAAGGCATTAACCAGCTTTGACAGGCACTAGGACTATCCGCTAGGGCCTGGATGAGTTTTTCACCGCTTTGACGGTCAGGAACTAGGGCATAGTAGCAGCCCCCACCCCCGCCACCGGTTAATTTGGCAGCCACGGCTCCATGTTGGCGCATGTAATCAATTCCCCAGCTCAACTCTGGGCTGGAGACTTGGAGGGCAGCCAGGTCATGTTGGGCCGCATTAATTAAAGCAGCCAGTTTCTCTAAGGAAGGCTGCGGTGCTTTTAAGGCCTGGGTCAGGTCGGTGGTTAAAAGTCCCAGATGTTTAATGGTTTTTTGGGTAGCAATCTGCCGGCTAGCAAAGGGGCTTTCATAGGCATCCCGAACATTTTTCACGGTTTGCTTAGTATTTCCTGAAATCCCAGTGTCAGCAATCACTAGCCAATAGGGGGTATGGAAATGGAAGGGTTGGGCTGTTTCCCCCTTTTTGAAGTAGAGGGGTTGGTTATAGGCCGTAACCCGGGCATCAAGGCCACTAGGGGTCCCGTGACTAATGGTTTCGGCAAAGTCTGCATAATCGAGTAAGACTTCATTGGATAAATCTTTACCTAAGTAATTAAAAAAGGCACGGATAAAGGCTACGGATAAGGCCGCTGAGCTCCCTAAGCCACGTTCAACCGGAATATTACTATTCACCTTAATCAGGAAATGGTCATGACTGCTTAAGAAATCATGGCGGAGGCGGTTAAAGAGCCCCACCAAGGCGTCAAGTTTCTTGGGGGCTTCTTCAACGGGGCCTTCATAGATATCACTGAATAAGTAGGAATAATTACCAGCCGGTTCCAGCTTGACTTGGATGGTTACTGCTCGAAAGGGCAGGGCAATCGATGGCTGTCCATAGACCACACTGTGCTCCCCCATTAAAATTAATTTTCCATGTGATTTTCCGCAAATTTCGCGCATGATTTTCCCTCGTTTCCGGCATTTCTAATAGCCTTATCATACAATAAAAGCCCTAATTATAACAACTTGGAATTATCTCCTGCAGTATTTTAATAAATACTTTATAAAAAGACAAACCCGTTAAAGGATCTCTTCTTGCATCGGTTAAATAGATAGAAAAAGGAATAAATCCGAATTAAAGGAAAGGAATACTAGAATTATGTGCGCGTTTTTGATAAAATGAGAAAGAAATTATAAGGGAAGTGAGTGATAACTTAGGATGAAAGCCTTAAAGGACCTAGAAAAGATCATCGTTCTTGACTACGGCAGCCAGTACAACCAACTGATTACCCGCCGTATTCGTGAACTGGGAGTCTATTCTGAATTACAATCTCACCGGCAAACTGCTCAAGAAATTAAAGACCAGGGGCAGGTGAAGGGAATCATTCTTTCGGGAGGACCTAACTCAGTCTATGAAGAAGGCTCTTTCGATATTGACGAGGAAATTTTTAACTTAGGAATACCAGTTTTAGGAATTTGTTATGGGATGCAATTAATCACTAAGAAATTCGGTGGTGTGGTTGAAGCCTCTGACAAACGCGAATACGGTCAACAAGAAATGACCATTCAAAAGACCAATTCAAAAATCTTTAAAGATTTAGCTGAAAAAGAAACTGTCTTAATGAGTCATGGCGACCGTATTGCTGAGATCCCTGAAGGTTTTGAAATCACAGGTGTGGCCCCTCACAGCCCAGCTGCTGCTTTTGAAAACGAAGACGCCCAAGTTTATGGTTTCCAATACCATCCTGAAGTACGCTCATCCATCCATGGCCAACAAATGTTGAAAAACTTTGTCTATGAGATTTGTGGTTGCCAGGGAGACTGGACCATGGCTGACTTCATTGACATGCAAATTAAGAGCATTCGTGACCGTGTTGGTGATAAGAAAGTTCTACTCGGCCTCTCCGGTGGGGTAGACTCTTCCGTGGTTGGTGTCCTCTTACAAAAAGCTATCGGCGACCAATTGACCTGTATCTTTGTTGACCACGGTTTACTTCGTAAAGGCGAAGCTGACCAAGTGATGGAAACTCTAGGTGGCAAATTTGGCTTAAACATTATCAAAGCCGATGCCCAAGAACGCTTCTTAGGTAAATTAGCTGGCGTTTCTGATCCTGAAACTAAACGGAAGATTATTGGCCATGAATTTGTCGCTGTTTTCGATGACGAAGCGACCAAGTTAGATGGGATGGATTTCTTAGCCCAAGGGACCTTGTATACTGACGTGATTGAATCAGGTACCGAAACCGCTGAAACCATCAAGTCTCACCACAATGTTGGGGGACTACCTGAAGACATGCAATTTGAACTCATCGAGCCCCTCAACACCTTATTTAAGGATGAAGTGCGCGCTGTGGGAACGGAATTAGGCATGCCAGATAACATTGTTTGGCGCCAACCTTTCCCAGGTCCTGGTTTAGCTATTCGTGTGATTGGCGAAGTCACCAAGGAAAAACTTCACATTGTTCGTGAATCAGACGCCATTCTCCGTGAAGAAATCGCCAATGCTGGCCTCGACCGCGACATTTGGCAATACTTCACCGTTCTCCCTGGCTTTAAGTCAGTTGGGGTTATGGGCGACAAACGGACCTATGAATACACCATTGCTATCCGTGCCATTACCTCAGTGGATGGGATGACCGCGGATTGGGCGCGGATTCCATATGATGTTCTCGACCACATTAGCCGTCGCATCGTTAATGAAGTAGATGGCATTAACCGCGTGGTCTTAGATGTTACCTCTAAGCCACCAGCTACCGTGGAGTGGGAATAAAATTTCAAACCCTTTAAAAGCTTGATATAAAAGGCTTTTAAAGGGTCTTTTTATTCTTGTGATACCTTTTTGATACCATATACTAAAATATTATTTCTCATCTTTACTATATTAAATTTGTATATAAAAAACGCCCCAACATTGGTAGCGTTTTTCGAAAGTGTTGCTCCACTCTTGAGTCTGCAGTAAGCCCCAAAAGTTGAATTTTGAGTGTATGAGTGTAATTTATTTTGGAATTATAATCGTCAAACTTGAGAGAGTGGGGGTTCTTTATTAGAATATTAGAAATAGTGCAACGATTAATAATACAAGTGGAATGAGACATCCGGTTGTTGTTTTATTATAGACTTTGTTGTATGTAGCCCTCTTAGGATTTTTAATATAGCCTATTCCTTTTTTACCGTAACTGGGATTGACTGAGCTTTTAAGACTGCGTTTAACTTTTCCAGTTGTTCTTGCTTTAAATCGTTTCTTCATGCTTGGTTTTCTTGGACCAAATTTCATTGAAATCATCCTTTTAAAAATATTTCTTTCTATTTATTGAAAAATCTTTTAATATTTTCGAATTCTGCTGAAGTAGCCTTAAAAGGTATTTGCATGATCTCGCCATCGATAATACTTCTTAAATAAATGAGTCCTTTACCAGGTTTTTCCTCTTGTGTGGAAGTTGATTCATAGGATCCTTTTTTACTTCGACTTGCTCCAGCAGCAGCACCAATAATTCCACCTATTGGATTAATTGCGCTACCCACTAGTCCTCCCAAAAGGGCACTACCCGCACGTCCTTTTCTCTTTGTTTTTCCTTTAGTATGAGTAATGATTTCACTACCAGAAAAGTCGATATTTTCAAATATAAAACGAGGAGCCTCTTCACTGTAACGTCCAAAGTAATAATGACCAGTGATATCTTGACGAATAGTCTTATTACCAATTTTCATATACATTTCTTGATTTGCTTTCTTTTGAATAACTTTATAATCATCGTATTTATCCTTAGCAGTTTTAGCTAATTCCTTTGATTTCAAGCTCAGATTATTCATATTCTCTTTCCAGTCCATGAGTTTATTCTCCTTTCTGTAACTATCCTTTGCATTTATAGTATTTAATTAAATTTTGCACAATATCACTAGGTACTCTGAACTCTTCAGAAATATCATATATAGGCACTGTTTCTTTCCTTTTTTCTGCTTCTTACAGTAGATTTTACTATTTTTACAATATAACCAATTTACTCGAGAGTTAGTTTTAATTCTAACCATTCTATGTTTATATTATATAATTAAAGATTATTCAAAATAAATGTAATATAGTTTATAGATGGAGTATATATTACTTGTTTAATAATGATAGGAAAATGGAAGTAGAATGAATTACCACACCGAAGATTAATTTATAAAATTACTCGGCTGTGTAGATACGAAAGCTTAACATGCCATTCGGCAATTGAATGATGAACTTATAAATATGGTAAAGATAGTAAATGCTTGAATGATAAATAAAAAAATAATTAAAAGATAGCTGTTTAGAGCTGTATTGAATCGATACCAAAGTTTATAAAAAAACTCGTCTTAGTAGCTAAACCGCAGCAACGGTTAGTGCTATAAGACGAGTAAGAATCAAAGTTAAATTCAGTTTTTATTCCCCAACCATACCGTCGCCATCGCGATCGATCATGTAAGGATATAACCAGTGGTCGCTTCGAATAGGCATGGAGAAGCCAGCAGCTCTAGCTTCTTTGATGGTGACAATACCATTGCCATCCGTATCGATACCGGCTAGCGAAGTTTGTGGGGCGGAAGGCTGGACAGGAGCCGGTTCAGGTGTTGGAGCAGGAGCAGGCGGTTGCACTGGCTCTGGGGCCGGAGCTGGACTAGGCGCTGGCTCTTGAGCGGATGCCTGATCAGCGGGCTTGCCTTCTGCTTCTGGATGACCGGTATCTTCAGCAGCAGGAGTCGGCTTTTCAGATTCCGCCTTGTTTTCACTTTTAGCCTTATTTTCTGACTGTGGCAGTTTTTCTAATTGGGTATCCTTAGAATATTCTTGTGGGCCAGCTGGGCCTTTACTACTTCCATCGGCATAGTTAATGTCAACATCTTTTTGCCGGTTAGGAATGTAAATATTAAAACAAAGTCCCTTTCCTTCATCTTCGATGGAATAGCCTTCCATATAGATACCGCTGGCTAATAAATTCTTTCCTTCAAAAACTGGAGTCACCCGGTATCTCACATGATTGTTGGTTTTTTCAATGTAATTAGCGACAAAGTTTTCAAAGGGGAGCATGCCCTCATTATTAAACCAATGGGTACCGGTCATTAAATTTTTAGGGTTGGCGTTCTCGCCAGTTAATTGATAGCCAATCAGATGGCAACGATTATATAACCAACCACCAGGAATATTCACATAGCGGGCTTGCTTCCAGCCAGTAGGTTTAACTTCAGAGATACTTTCTCTTACCTTATCGGGCATTAATTCTGTCCCTAATACGGCATTGGCGGCGGTAACCCGGCCGAGTTTATCTAGATCACCGTATTTTTCATAGGCTTCATTACTCTTTAAATCCTCATCAGTAAAGAAGGGTTTATTACCATTGACCTCAACATAGGCCTTATCCTTAGGGACCTCTCTGCTTTTAGATAATTCCTTTTCAGCATCGGATTGGGACTTTTTACTTTCCGATTCGCTTTTAACTTTTTCTTTTTTGGATTCTGAAGTCTTTGAAGCACTTTGACTGACAGCTGCCTGATTAGTAGTGTTTTCTTTGTGGTCAAATAGGGTAGGGGTTACAAATAATGTCCCCAAAAGGCCGACTACTGCACAAAGAATGGCGATATTCCTATTTCTCTGATTGATTTTTCTCTTGGTAAAATAGAAGATAAAAAAGAGCGATAGGGCAAGTATAAATGGTGCCAGATAAGCAAAAAGCCTAAAAATAATGCCTATGAATATGATGGAAAGTATTATTCCTAGGCAGCCAGGATATCCCTGTATGGATTTCTTCATAAAATCTCCCCTTTAAGTGATTTAATTAATGGATTAAAGAAAGTTAATTAAAAGGGGCACAAGTTAGATCCAGCCTTAAATTGAATAGAAACATTTTATTTTCGGGTTGAGCATTCAGTAAAGCACCCAGGGCAATTTTTTTAAGCTTAGCCTTTATCTAATGACTAGTGGTCCCTTTCAAGTCTTTCTCTAATACAGCATATATATATTGGGTTATTATACAAGAAAAGTAATCTGTGTAAATATAAAATAAAGTTTCAATTATTAAATAAACTTTACAAGTGAACAGATTTTTGCAATAAAAAAGCCACTCCTAAACAATCTAGCAGTGGCTAATTTTATAAGGAAAGGCGGGCTTAAGTTTCCTATAAATAGGATGCCAACTAAGGGGAGTCATCATATCTACTGGTAATTTTACGATTTTTACTAACTACTTATCGATTGATAAATTTTTTTCTAAAACGCGCACATTTCTTCCCATGTCGTCAACTCCTTGGCAAAAGAAATGATAGTTCATCTTTTCATAGAGGCCGACATGTTGGGTAATCGTATATATCTTTTTATACCCAATATTTTTCGTAAATAACTCGATTTCATTTACCAATTGGTATGAAAAACCCAGATTGCGGTAGGAGGGGTTGACGTAAACCGTGCTTAAAAATGGACCAAAATTGGCATTGGAAATAATATCTTCTAAAAGTAGAGCGGCAAAGCCAATTAATTGACCAGCTTGGTCCCTACAAAAATAAATCATTTCAGTATTTTTCAAGCATTTATTTTTTAATTTAGTGGCTAGGTAGCTAGCGGCTTTCCAGTCGACATCAGCTAATAAATGGAGTCCTTGCTGAATTTCAAAGTCATTTGATTGGTTAGTAATTTTTAAATCGGTATTCATTATAATTTCTTCCTCCCAATTTGCTGATTCAAGCTCAAGCGGATAAGACAGAGTCGTGTAGACAAAATTGACTAAAAATTATTGTGCAATTTTTATTTTTTGCGCTTATTCCTTTTTTTAAATCCCTCATATAATCAATGGTAGACAAAAAAAGAAAATCCGCCATTAAAAGCTTCTAATGGCGGATCGTTTTGTAATGAAAGGCTGGCTTATAGGAAACTATTTCTTCGCATCGTCATCGATTACCTTACCCGTGTCATCTTGAACATCAAGTTCTTCACGACGGGTGGTTTCAGAAACGGTTTCGGTATCTTGATGAGTTTGTTTTTCAATTTCAACTTCCCCAGTTACCACGGTATTCTTATTCACAGAAACTTCTTCTTCAGAAATTGGAACCACAAATTCTTCTTCTTCAAAGGCATTGTCATCCACTTCGCCCTCATTAGGGGTTACTTTCTTAATATGAATTTCTTCGCGTTGAACGGGCACTTCTACCGTCTTGGTGTCTTCAACGACATTCTTAGACACTTGAACTTCACCGAGGTCTTTTTTGTGTTTTTGAACGTCAACTTGTTCTTCGTGGAGACGGATTCTTTCGGTATCGTTATCAGCTGTTTTAGCAGCGCTTGGAGGGGTTTCTTGACGGGAGCTTGCCTCACTGACTGGTCTTTGGGTATCAGTATGGACAGCTTCTTTTTCATATTCAGGTTCAACCGCACCAGCACTTGCGCCAGCCACACCAGCGGCAGCATAGCCAGTAGCTTCTTCACCTGCTTCAGGGCCAGTGGTGTAAGGGGAACGTTCGAGGTTGCTTACTGCGCCTTCATATTCTTGGTCGATGAGGACTAAGATATCGCCACGGTTCAAGGAAGCTTCATAACCCTTGTAGTCGATATCGTCACTTCTTGAGTCTTCTTCGTCATCAGAGAAGAAACCTAAGACATTGTCCCACCAACTTCTTTCTTCTCCTTCAATTAATTCATCAGAAGTGACCACGTCAACCTCTGAACCATATTCTTGGTCAATTGGAGCATTGGATACTAAAACGACAGCAGAACGGGGAACACCCTTACTGATCAAGTCACTAATCGCAGCACGGGCTTGATCATTAGTAGAAAATACATCATAGACAAAACGCTTAGTCATTATGATACACCCTTTCTTAAGAAATCCAATTACAGTGATATAATTCGCACAATTCATACTTTACTTATGCTTAATTATATTTTAAATAAAAATAAAAGCGTTTTCCAACTTAAAGACTTCTAAACGGTTAATTATTTCATTTTTAAAATATAAATAATGCAATAATAAATATAATTTGTACATACAATTCAACTGTAAGGCAGGCTTAGCAGAGTTTTTTTGATAAGATAAAGGGCATGTTTCAAAATCACTACAAAAGAGCCTAAGCTATTCAAAACATAGGCCCTTTTCAAGAAAATTCGTTATTTATTTTTAATAGGTCTTTAGGTCAAATTGTTGAATATCTTCTAGCGTAAGACGGCGGAGGAAAGTTTTAACCAGGTGGATCGTATTCAAAAAATCATCATAGGAACAGAAGCAGGCATTGGTATGGGCGTAGCGACTGGGAATACCTATTGTGGCACAAGGTGTTCCTAGATTACCTAGGTGAATAGGACCAGCATTGGTGCCGCCGCCTTCGCGGACAGCATGTTGACTAGGAATATTCTCAGCTCTTGCGGCTTGCTTAAAGAGGTCGATTAATTGGGTGTTGGCTACATAGGAATTGTCACGGTGACGGATTTGTGGTCCCTGGCCAAGTTGCCCTTGTAAGAGCTCTTTGGCATTGGTAAAGTCATCGGCGGGTGTCCCTTCCAGGATAATCGCGATATGAGGTTGAACCCGTTTAACCGTTAGCGAAGCGCCTCGAGTGCCCACTTCTTCTTGAGCAGCAGGGGCGGCGACGAGGTTAAAGGGGAAATCGCCCACTTCATCCGCTAAGTCGCGCATAATGGCGATCGCACAGGCGGTTCCAATCCGGTTATCGAAGGCCTTGGCCAGGATGGTTCGGGTGACTTCATTATAAGAGAACTTAGTGGCTGGTACGATTGGTTGACCAATTTCAATCCCCAAGTCATTGACGACTTGTTCTCTAGAAGTAGCGCCCATGTCGATCTTGATATCGCTGATGGCAATTTTTTTCTCTCGCTCTTCAGGAGTCATAAAGTGAATGGGCTTGGTGGCTGAAATCCCTTTGTAATATTTTCCCTCACGATTACGGACATAGAAGACTTGAGCGGTTAAGTTAGAGGGAACCCAGCCTCCAATGGTTTGAATGAGGATGAGGCCATCTTTGTCAATGGCTTTCACCATGAGGCCCACTTCATCCAGGTGAGAGTCTAGCATGACGGTAGGCTTAGTGGGGTCGACCTGGTCCAGGTTAAGGTAGCAGTTTTTTAAATTATCTACTTGCAAGGTATAATTTCCCTTGTGTTTATTAATGACCTCGATGACCTCATCTTCGAAGCCGGACATCCCTTTAGCATTGGTTAGATCTTCAATTAATTGTAAATAATCCATCATCAAACGTCCTTTCTAAAGCAGAACTTTATCTATAATTAATCATAGCTTAGCACGTTTTTAGAGAGAAGACATGGGCTTTAGTGATAAAAGGCCGCATACATGACAAAAAGTGCACCAGACAATGCTTCTAAGGCTGTCTGATGCACTTTTGCTATTATTTAATCGTGAGCTGATCACTTAGCCATTAATCGTGGCTAACCTTGGCATGGATACGAGCGATGGGCTCTTGGGCATTAAGCGGGTGGAGGTCCATGGTAATTTGGTCAAAAGCTTGACTGGGGTCATACTTGACAAAGAATTGCGAGCGAGCAATTTGGCCTTGGTCTACGGATTTGTCCCCATCTACTCGGTCGATGGCTTCTAATTGATTACCATTTTGGTCCGTGATTGTGAAGTTTTCTGGGCCAATGGCCATGGCATCCTGAGAAGCGATATTCTTATATTCAATTTCAATTGTGGCCAGGGTCTTATGGTCGTAGTTAGGGTCTTCAACCATGTCTTGGGGCAGGGCGTTGACAGTATTTGACACTTGCGTTACTTTCAATTCGGCAATTAATTTTTCTGGATCGTCAGGGCAGAAGATTGGAATTGTTTGATTGACTTGGTAGTTGGCATCTTTGTCAATATTTTCTTGTTTGGTACTATCAGCCGGATTTTCCAGATTGTGCTGACTAGCTTCTTTATCGGCATCTTCTTTAATCGTATGGGTTTGAGACTGACTTTCGTTTTGAGCTTGAGCACTGGCTGCCTCATTGGCTTGATTTTGACAAGAGCTGAGGAGGAGACCAGTAGTTAATAGAGATAGGCTTATCAGTGAGAATTTTTGTAATTTCATCAGAGGACTCCTTTCATAGCGCTTTTACGAATTGCATTAAGTATAGCAAATCCCAAAGACAAATAAAAAACTTTGGCTAATATTTAATCAAATAATAAGTTATCTGTAACCTCGCTGAAAAATAAATTTTCCCCTTAGAAGGCGGGGCATTTATCCAGTCAAAATCCTAGCTGCCGGGCAGAGTGGCCGATAAATCGTGTTATAATTGAACAAATAACAGAAGAGGAAAGAAGCGACCATGAAACAGAATTTTAAAGGTTTCCTCAAGGCCAGTATTGGGCTCTTAGGGCTTAGTAGTCTAGCTATCCTGCTGCAGAGGAAGAAGCATGCCCGACAAAGTCGAATAAGATCTCCCCAAGGAATCCAAGAAAATGTCATCGTTCAAGCGGGTGGCATCCCACAGGCTCTGCAGTTAAGAGGTAATCAAAGGACTAATCCAGTGGTTTTATGGGTCCATGGAGGCCCAGGGATGGCTAATCCCTTCTTGACCTATGCCTACCAACCTGCCCTTGAAGCTGATTATACCTTTTCTTATTGGAGTCAGCGGGGAGCGGGACGGACTTATTACTTAAACCAAGGGCAAGTCTCGGGGATGACCCTGGCCCAAGTCATCGATGATATGGATGAGGTCGTGGATTATTTAAGGGCCCGTTTTAAGCAAGAGAAAATCTTTATTATCGGCCACTCTTGGGGGAGTCAATTGAGCAGCCTCTATATTAAGACCCATCCCCATAAGGTTAGAGCCTATTTGGGAGTGAGCCAGATTATTGATATCATTGCTTCCCAGAGGAGCCTGCTTGACCAGGCGGAAAGTGCTGCCCGAGCATCCGGGGATAAGGATGGTCTACTGGAAATTCGCTCTTTAAAACGGGCTAGTGATGACCAGCTCAACCATCGTTTGATTCCCGCCCAAGACTATTTAACCATTGAACAGGTAGCAGGAAAATATTTACCGGGTAACCCTCTCACAGACGCCTTAAAAGGGACATGGCTTGCCTTGACCGCGCCTGATTTTTCTTGGATGGATTTAAGATGGTATGGACTTTTTCTCTTTCAATTGTCGCATTATATTGCTATTCAAGCTCCCTTAATGATTGTTTCCAATCAATTTAAATTAGCCCAAGGGGATAGCTACCAGGTGCCGGTTTACTTTATCTCTGGGGGAAGAGACTGGACCGCGCCTTTTAGTCAGGTCTTTAACTATTACCAGTCCATAACTGCTCCCGATAAGGCCTTTTACTTGCTGAGAAATTGCGGTCATAGCCCTTATCTTGATGATCCTAATCGATTTGCTGAACGGGTCAGGGCCTGTTTTGATAAGTATTAAGAGAATTGTTAATAAATAATAGGATAAGAAGGAGGCAGGTCATCCGATGGAAATTCATCCCATAGCTCATATCCGTACTCCCTTTAAGGAGAAGTTTGGCATTCCACGCCAAGGGGTTAAGGCCGAACATTCCTACGGGGAAATTATCTTTGAAAAGGAATACCGCCAGTTGGAGGCCTTTAAAGGAATTGAAGACTTTACCTATCTCTGGTTAATCTGGGGATTTTCTCAAGTCAAAGAGAGTGCTACTTTTAAAGCGACCGTCCGACCGCCACGTTTAGGAGGCAACCAGCGAGTGGGCGTCTTCGCCTCGCGTTCGCCATTTCGCCCTAATCGTTTAGCCCTGTCAGCCGTAAAATTGGAAGCTTTAGAAAGTGATAGTCCCGAGGGCCCCAAGTTAATTGTGTCGGGGATCGACATAGTGGACGGGACCCCAATTTATGATATTAAACCCTATTCTAGTGAATCAGATGCGCTAAATGACGGGCAATCTGGTTTTATTGACCAGGTGGCCTTTAATACCCTCCAAGTCCACTGGCCCGAAGACTTGGCGGATAAAGTTTCTCAAGCGGAAAGAGAGGGGATTACTGAGGTCTTAGCCGCTGATCCCAGGCCTGCATACCAAAGGCAGGAAGATCGTGAATATGGGATGCTTTATGGTGCTTATAATATTCGCTTTCAAGTCAGAGACCAGATTTGTTATCTTATATCCCTTGATCCCATTAGAGACTAGGATCTAGCTAGGATTCCGGGGTCACTTAGGGTAAAATAAGGGCAGAATTAATTACTTTTTCGGCATATAGCCATTCAAAGGGAGGAAATATAATGATTATCGCAATCGTACTCGTTGTTATTCTCGTTCTAATCGTTGTTTGGGGGATCGGTGCTTATAACCGCATGATCCAATCCAAGGAAATGATTGATAATTCCATGGGGCAAATTGCTGCTCAAGTGGAATCACGTTGGGACGCCCTGACAAATTTGATCCAAGCGACCAAGAACTACCAAAGCCATGAAGCGGACACCTTGATTAATGTGGTGAAAAACCGGCAAAAAATTAATCCTGATGCTACGGTTGAAGAAGTGGAGCATGACCAAGACCTCTTCCAAAAGGCGATGCGGTCAATTGACGTCGTGGTCGAACAATATCCTGAACTGAAGGCTGCCTCCGTCTACCAAACCACTATGGACAGTGTGAATAACTATGAAAACAATGTCCGCCAAGCCCGGATGATTTTTAATGATACGGTCACTAAGTATAACCGCACTATTAAAACCTTCCCTAATTCCCTAGTTGCGGGGATGACCGGTTTTTATCCTGAAGAATACTTCCGTGGCAGTGAGGAAAAACAGGAGATGCCTCAATGGTAGTCAAACGCCTATTTTCTCCATTGCTTAAACTGGCCTTGGTGCTGGCTTTTATCTTTTCCTTTGATCTAGTTCGTTCAGACCAGGAGCCTGTCTTGGCGGTCGACCAGGATATTCATTCCATCACGGTGGATACTGTCCTCCAGGAAGATGGATCCGCCAAGATTACCGAGCACTGGGACATTACCACCCATGAAGGAACCGAAATTTATAAGCCCTTGGTCTTGACAGATGCCCAAGAATTAACTGACTACCAGGTCAGCATGGACGGTCAACCCTTTAGCCCACAAAAGTCTTGGGATGTGGATGCTTCTTTTGCTGCCAAGGCCTATCAATTTGGTCGCAATGAAAATAGTGAGCTCAATTGGGGGATTTCTGACTATGGTCGTCACACTTACCAGGTGTCCTATAGAATCTCTAATTTTGTGATGCAAACGACCACTAATCAAATGATCTATTGGCGCTTTATTTCCGATAATCTGGCCGATAGTCCGGAAAGTATCCGCATGACCATTGCTTCTGAAAAGGAAGATTTTAACCTGGAAAATAACCGAGTATGGGGCTTTGGCTTTCGGGGCCAACTCCATGTTGAAGGCGGGAAGGTGGTTGCTGAATCCAAGGAAAGCCTACCTAGCTCTGGGAGCGGTATTCTCTTAGTCCGTATTCCTCAAGGGACCTATCCAACCCAGTGGACTTCGGATAAGGCCTTTGATGATTATGTCAAGGAAGCCTTTGAAGGCTCCGACTATAACTGGGAAGACTATGATAGTAATGCTTCGGTTGAAGACATCACCTCCATGCCGGGTGAGCGGATGCCTAAGGCGGTCAAATGGGGCCTGATAGGACTTAGCGGCCTTGGTGTAGTTGGTATTCTAGCCGGCGTGCGTCAGGCCATCAAGAGGAACCGAGCCCTGAAGAAATGGTATCCTTCTCTTGAACGGAGAAGTCAGGAATTAGACGGTCAGTATTACCGTGACCTGCCGGCTGATAATATTTATTCGGATTACTTCATTTTGGACCAGCTGGCCATTGATGGCCTCGATAGCAACTATTTAACTGGTACCATCCTTTACTTAGTTAAAGAAGGTGGTCTCAAGTTAGGGGGCGAAGCGGGTCTGTTGAAGGATAAGCATTACTTTATGGTAAATTCTGCTTATCAAGCTCCAGATCTGGATCCGATTAAGGACTGGTGGCGGATCTTTAATGAAGTTGCGGATGACAAGGGTCAGTTTTCAGAAAAGGACTTCAAAAAATATTGTCAAAGCCGTACGGATCGACTAAAAGGTGTCTCCATATCTTACCGCTCTTATAGTAAAAACTACTTGCTGGCGGGGAACTTCATTCAAAATAAGACCTATGCCAAGGCTAAGGAAGACCAAGACCAGCGCTACCTAGCGGATAGCCAGGTGACTTATCCCTTTACCGATAAAGGCCATCAATTAAGAGATAATTGGGTCAAATTCTACAACTATCTTAAGGATTTCTCCTTATTAAATGAACGGGGTGCCCAAGAAGTGGCACTTTGGGACCGCTTATTAATTTATGCAGCGGTTTTAGGAATTGCTGAAGAAGTTGCCAAAGAATTCGCCAGCCTCTATCCTGATTTTGAAAAACAATCCGTGTATACCGGGGCTAATGATATTAATTTCTGGCAGTATTACTATATTGCTAATGCCATGAACCGTTCTTATAACCAATCCCTAGCTCCAGAAATGACCTCAGCCATGTCCAGTGGTGGCGGTGGCTTTTCGAGCTTCGGTGGCGGGGGCGGAGCCTTCGGCGGAGGCGGAGGCGGCGGTGCCCGCTAAAATACACATTATTTTAGACTCTAGAAGAGGTGAGACCAAGGTCTTGCCTCTTTTTTGTGGACGGGTTTAGCGATAAGAATAGAGGGGCTAATATTGTTTGTATATAACTTAAAAATATTTTAATTTATTTATTAAATAGTGAAGGTTTTGATATAATAAAAGCATTACTATAATTTAAAAAGATTGAGGACTTGTTGATGGATGCATATATAAAAAACTTTGTAGGAAAATTTTCGCGTCAGGAAGCCTTGACCCCGCGCCAGCATGCTATCCTCCAAGCAAGTATTGATTTATTTGCCGATTACGGCTACAGCAATACTTCGACGAAAGAAATCGCTGGACGGGCCGGCGTAGGGGAAGGAACGCTCTTCAAACATTTTGGGAGCAAACAAAACTTACTCTTCGCTTGTATCTTACCCATCATTGCTGAAATGTCTAAGGAAAAATATGCCCAAGAATTTGACTTAGAGCGGATTAAAGATGACCAGTGGACCTTCCAAGACTTTGTCCACCATATTCTAGCCAATTGTTTCCAAGAGAATTCTGACCACTACAAGGTGATGAAAATATTTGCCCAAGAGATGCTTTACCGGGAAAATTTCTTAAAGCGCTTGGCGGAATTAATTCCGCTACACTTGAAAACGGGCTTTTTTAACATTCTAGAGTATTTTAAGGACAAGGGAGAACTGAATAACTGGCCCAATGCTCTGATTGTTCGGCTCATGATTTCACCGATTTTATCCTTCCAGTGGGTTCAATTCGAAAGTGGGAGTCAGGAAGATTTTGCTCAAGCCTTGTCTTATATTGAAGCTTTTATTGTCAGGGGCCTGTGTTGCTAAATCCTATTATTGCCAGCAAGGCCTGGTAATTGTCATATTGTTTGCTCTCTGGAGGACTTAGTGTTACTGTACATGAGTTAAAAGTGAGTACTCACTCAATGAAGTAACTGGCTAAGAGACTGTCTTAGTCAAAGCTTTCCTAATAAAAAGCAAGTAAAAGTAAGGAGTAAGCATATGGCAATATTAAGCTTAAATGCCGTGAATAAATACTATTCTCTAGCTAATGGCGACCGATTCCAAGCCTTAAAGGACATTAACTTGGATTTTGAAGCTGGAGAATTAGTCGCCATTGTTGGTGAATCAGGAAGCGGTAAATCCACCCTCATGAACTTAATTGGTGGTTTAGATACTGATTTTACTGGAGAAATTCGAGTTGAAGGAGAGAATATCGCTGACTTCAAGGAGCGCGACTTAGTTAATTACCATAAGGATAAGATTGGCTTCGTTTTTCAAAATTTTAACTTAATATCCCATCTTTCGGTCTTAGAAAATGTGGCCCTAGCGATGAATTTATCCAATATTCCTAAAAGAAAACGGGAAAAGCAAGCCCAGGCTGTCCTTGACCAACTAGGCCTCGGTCAGCAAATCCATAAGCGGCCCAACCAGTTATCAGGTGGGCAAAAGCAAAGGGTGGCTATTGCCCGAGCCCTAGTCAATAATCCAGAAATTATTATCGCTGATGAGCCGACCGGAGCCTTAGATTCACAGACAGCTGACGCCGTCTTAGATATTTTTAAGGAAATCGCTGCTTCGGGAAAATTAGTCCTTATTGTCACCCATTCCCAAGCAGTGGCTGGTATCGCTAGCCGTTTAGTCAGGATTGGTGACGGCGAAATCGTTGCCGATGAAAGGGTTAGTGAAAATCAAAGGGCACTGGCCAACTATCAAGGCATGCGCCAGCTGCCCCAAGTGGAGAAAGCCCCTTCCAATGCCTTTTCTTTCTGGTCAGCTATCCAACTGGCCTTAAAGAATATGCGGGCCAAGTGGTCGCGTAATCTCTTGATTGCCTTTGGCTTTTCAGTAGGGATCATGAGTATTATTTTGATGTTAGCTTTAGGGTCGGGGGTCAATAATTATTTAACAGATACCATGGAAAGCCAGGTCAATCCCCAGGTGACTGAAGTCCGCATGCCTATGAATAATCCAGAAATGGAAGCCATGGAAGAGCGCAACCGGTCAAAAGAGGGACAAAATCTTCCCCAAACCACTATCAGCCCCGATTTTCAAGATCCGACCTTTGAGCAGAAAAATATTGAAGAACTTGGGGCGATATCGGGAGTAGAAGACCTTGAAGTTGGCTATACCAATTTCTCTTTAGGGACCGATTACCTCAAAAAAGAGGATCAGACCTACCCCTTCATGAACTTACAGACGATTTCATCATTAATCACTCCCGCTAACCTGCCTGAAGGCCATTTACCTGAACAGGGGGAAATCTTAGTTAGTCGGGGGATTGCCGATAAGTTGGCTGAAGATACTGGTCAGTCAGCAATCGGTCAAAAGCTGACTCTCAAGTTGACTTTGAAACAAAAAGATCTTAAATCAGATTTTACGATTTCTGGCATTTACCAGGCTGACGAAACTATGGGATCAGCTGCTATCTTTGACACCGTCTACTTAAACTATGATGACTTGGAAACCTTAGCAGCAGACTAAGACATTGACCTCAAGCCCAATGTGGTGTATTTACTGACTGAAGATGAAAGTCTGACCCCACAAATTAAGGAGAATATCGCGGATATGGGCTATCGGGGCTCGGCCACCGAAAGTTTGGTCAAAACCTTTACGGAAATGATTGATATCTTCACCTTTGTCCTTATCGGTGTGGCCGGTATTTCCTTACTGGTGTCTGCAATCATGATTTTAACCGTTCTTTATATTAGTGTCGTAGAACGGACCCAAGAAATTGGGGTCATTAAGGCCATTGGAGGACGGCGCAAGGATATTCGTCGTATCTTTATTTCTGAATCCTTCTTGATCGGTCTTTTCTCCGGACTTTTAGGGGGAGGACTGGCCATTGCCTTTGCTGGTCTGGCTAACCAGGTCTTAAACCAGCTATTCCAAGTTTCCATGTTAGATATTACTTGGCAATTCCTACTTATTGGCTTAGCGATTGCCGTGGTGATTGCTACTATCTCTGGCCTCCTACCCGCCAACCGGGCTTCCAAACTTGATCCGGTCGAAGCCTTACGGGCAGAGTAAATATTAGTTGGGCAAATCGGCCTACTCTTTAAAGAAAGTTTAATTTTACCGAAAAATGGCCTATACGGCTGAATTTCGGTTATAATGGTGAAATTAATGATTAATTTGGAGGCATTTTAATGACTGATTCACATAATAATGACATTGAAAATGAAGACAAAGTCTTTTCAAAGGACTGGTGGTTACGCTTAGTTAAAGGAGCTTTTGTCGGTATTGGGGGGATCCTACCGGGTTTATCCGGCGGGGTTTTGGCCGTTATTTTTGGTATTTATGATAAACTACTGAATTTCTTAGGTAATATTACCCATAAATTTTGGCAAAATGTTCGCTATTTTATCCCGGTAGGTATCGGTTTTGTTATTGGGATTATTCTCTTTTCCTTCTTCGTCATGAAGGCCTTTGGCTCTTATGAGGCCCTCTTTACCTGCCTCTTTATCGGTTTTGTGGTAGGAACTTTTCCTTCTCTCTTTAAACAAGCCGGCCAAGAAGGGCGAAGCACTACCGATTACCTGGTCATGGGGCTGACTGCCTTGGCCTTATTTGCCTTAATGGTCTTTGGTGGCCAACATTTTTCCCACTTAACGCCTAGTTTTGGGGTCTGGTTATTTTCTGGAGCCTTGATCGGTTTAGGTGTAATTGTGCCAGGGATGAGTCCAAGTAATTTCTTGATTTACTTTGGCTTATACGAAAAGATGTCAGCGGGAATTTCTCACTTAAACATGGGCGTCATTATTCCTCTAGGTCTTGGTGCTATCCTCTGTGTCCTGGCCTTAGCTAAAGTGGCCAACTGGCTCTTTGACCACTACTATGCCAAGATGTACCACTTTATTTTAGGGACTGTGATCGGATCTTCCTTAGCCATCTTTCCGACCGTGGTCTTTCCAGCCTTTACCCCAGAAGGTTTAATGGAAACAGGCTTGAGTTTTATGACGACTTTAATTTTGGCCATAGTAATGTTTGTTGCAGGGGTTATTTTCTCCTATTGGTTCAGTGGTATTGAAGAGAAGTATTCACCCGATAATCGATGATTCCTTTTGAAAGCACTCGCAGGGGTGCTTTTTTCATTAATAACTAAAAAGATATTGAGATGCTTACTTTTTTCAATTATGATAATTGCTGCAGGGAATTCAGATTTTTCTTAGATAGGTGGGAAGTCGATTTATGAAACGTTTGATAAGTGCTTTTCCCAGTGAAGTTAAAAACTTTACTAAGGATGAGCTCAAAAGAAGCATTCAAGCCAGTGAAGGCCGGATTATTATGGCTGAAACAGTGGTAACCGCTGCTCCTTTAATTGAGGGGCTAACCAACGCTGAAGTGATGACGGCTTTTGGTGCAGACCTCATCTGTTTGAATGAATTGGATGTCTTTCACCCCCAAATCAAGGGATTTGAAAGCAAGAAGCTTGTGATTGAAGCCATTAAAGAACTTACCGGGCGTCCCATTGGTATCAACCTGGAACCCGTTTCTGCGGGCAGTCAGGTCCTCGATGAAAAGATTGAAATTAGTCCCGGAAGGCGGGCCAGTCCAGAAGCTTTTGCTGCGGCGGAAGACTTGGGCGTGGATTTTGTCATGGTAACCGCAAATCCTTCAACCGGGGTGACCAATGCCGATATCTTAGCTGCACTAGCAGGAGGCCAGCAAGCCTATTCTGGTTTAATCTTAGCGGGAAAAATGCATGGTGCCGGTAAACGAGAAACTTTGATTGATGCTAGCTTATTTACTCAATTTATTGAAGCAGGAGCGGACGGGGTATTGATGCCTAGCGTCGGCACGGTGCCTGGAGTATTACTAGAAGAAGCTCATCAAGCTTGCCAAGCGGTCCAAGCCCAAGACGGCTTAGTGATGGCAACTATTGGTACCAGCCAAGAAAGCGCTAGCCCAGAAACTATTCGCACCTTTGCCTTAAATAATAAACAGGTTGGGGCGGATATTCATCATATTGGTGATGGGAGCTATGGACGAATGCCAGACCCCGAGAATATTATGGCCTTAAGCATTGCTGTCCGTGGTAAGCGCCACACTTATTTCAAAATGGCTCAGTCCTTGAGACGTTAAATTGTTGAATTCTAGAGAGAAAAGAGATTTCATATGTTAGATTACTTACAAAAAATTGGCCGATCCCTGATGCTGCCTGTTTCCGTATTGGTAGTGGCCTCTTTATTTATGGGGACTGGCTATGCCATCGATGCGAATGCCTTACAAGGAAGTTCGAACGTTTTAGCAACTTTCTTAGTTCAAGCAGGCTTAGTCGTGATTAATAACTTGCCGTTACTTTTTGCTTTGGGAATCTCCATGGGGATTGCTGAAGATAATAATGGGGCAGCTGCCTTGAGTGGGGCGGTTTCATTCTTAATGATCACGACCTTATTAAGTCCGGAAATTTTAAGTGGAATCACCGGCCAAGCCATCGACCAAGTTAACCCAGCCTTTAAAGCTATTAATAATGTCTTCATAGGGATTATTTCCGGGGTCCTTGCTGGGGAAATGTATAACCGTTTCCACAATGGTAAGTTACCCCAATGGCTAGGCTTCTTCAGTGGTAAACGGGCCGTTCCTATTGTAACGGCTGCCTTGTCAGCAATTTTAGCAGTTATCTTACTCTTCCTTTGGCCCACTGTCTATGGTGGTTTAGTAGCCTTTGGAACCGGAATCGCTAACTTAGGAGATATTGGAGCTGGTATCTACGGCATTACCAACAAATTGATGATTCCCTTTGGACTCCACCATGCCGTTAATAATGTCTTTTGGTTTGATACCATTGGGATTAATGACATTGGTAATTTCTGGTCCAGTCAAGGAGAACCTGGGGTGACAGGGCGCTACCTAGCCGGTTTCTTCCCGATTATGATGTTTGGTTTACCTGGGGCCGCCTTAGCCATGTATAAGAATGCCCGTCCAGAAAATCGGGCATCGGTTGCTTCCCTACTGATTGCTGGTTCCGTTGCAGCCTTTGTGACTGGGATTACCGAACCACTGGAATTTTCCTTTATGTTTGCCGCCCCAGCCCTTTACGCAGTCCATGCTTGTTTAACTGGCTTGTCCCTATTTATTTGTTCAGCCTTACATGCAACCCTAGGCTTTTCCTTCTCAGCAGGTTTGATTGATATGGTCTTGTCTTGGCGGATGCCTATGGCTAATAACCAATGGATGATCCTTGTTTTAGGTCTAGCCATGTTTGTCATTTATTTCTTCCTTTTCGACTTCTTAATTCGTCGCTTTGATTTTAAAACCCCAGGACGGGAAGCGGTCAGTGAAGCAGATCAAACAACAAGCCATGCTGCTAAGGCTTCTAGCCAAACTGGAGATAAATACCAAGTCATGGCCCAAAATATTTACCAAGGCCTTGGGGGAAAAGATAACCTCCAATTAGTAGCCAATTGCGCTACCCGCCTACGTCTCCAATTGAAAGATACCAATGCGATTGATGAAGGCAAAATCAAGGCTACCGGTGTTCCTGGTTTAAGAAAAGTGAATGACCATAATTTACAAATCGTAGTTGGTACCGATGTTCAGTTTGTTGCCGATGAATTAAAAGAAATTTTAGAAGCAGATAAGACGCAAGATGACAAATAGATTTTTATAAACTTGATAAAGGGCTGGGATAACTTTCTCGGTCCTTTTTTAGTACTAATGATTAAAACTTGGTCCTAAGCTTCAGCGCACTTTTGACTTTTGGCACACTCTCCCTAGTCAAAGGCTCGGGTCAATGGTAGAATAAGGAGTAAAATGTTCAGGAAAGGAGACTGTTCATGTCTGAGTCGCAGCAAGAGTATACCGCTCATTTTGGAAAACAAACTGTAAAAATCATCGGCAATAAATCTGAAGAACATATTGAAGAAGTGGTTCGCCGGGTGAATATCGTCTTAAATGAAATTAAAAGCAAACCTTCCATTCTCTCTAATCAGAAAATGGCTCTCTTAGTCGCTGTCAATGCTACCTCCCACTGGCTGGAAAATGAAGCCGAAATCGCCAGTCAAAGAGAGCAAATTGAACGCCTCAGCCGGCAAAAAGCCCGCTTAGAGTCGGAACTACAAGCCTTAAAGCAAACCATTCAACAACCTCATTTGACCGCTTTTTCTGAAGGGGGCAAGCTAATCCAAGCTAAAAGTCAACCTTCCTATAGCCAAGCTAGTCAAAACTTACTCCGTGAAAGTCAAAACCAGGTTAAGTCAGCTAAAGTGAGTGAAAATAAAGGACAAAGTAGTAAAAAGACTTCCAAGCAGACTAAAGCTAGCCAAGGCAAGCAAAAAGCAGACCCTTCTGTGGTTTACTATGATCCCTTTGCAGCCAAGAAAGCCCAAGGCCTCTCCAAGACGCCCCGTGATTAGAAAGGAGGACTTGGCTTGTCTAATACCACCATTACCTTAATCTTAGTCCTAATATTTTTCGCCTTAACTATTATGGATTATAGTCGTCGGACTTTTGGTGTGCAGCTCCTGCAGGTCCTATCCTTGGGAGTTAGTTTCTTTGTGGCTAAGGAGTACTTTTTACCTTTAGCGGAGAAATTAGAATTGATTATCCCTTTTCCCGGCTATTCCATGACTAGTGACTTCTCATACTATCCTGATGCTGTTTTGACTAATATGGATGTGATTTACTACCGTGCCATGGCCTTTGCCCTTATTTTAGTGGGGATCCAAGTTATTAAGAGTTTTATTCTTTACCTCTTCTCACCATCTAAGTATAAAAAAGGCCAAGGAAAGGTCTTGAGCCTGGGCGGCTTTATTACTGGTTTTATCACTGCCTGGTTTACCTTGTTTTTTGTTTTCGCCATTTTGTCTTTACTGGGACTGGAAGGTGTCCAAAGCTTCTTAAGTCATAATAGTGTGGCAGAGTTCTTTATCCGTCGCACCCCCTTCCTTACCCATGAAGTCTTTAACTTATGGTTTGCCGGCATAGCACTTGCTATTTAACTAGAGGAGAGTGTTACAAGTGCAATAAGAGGGGAGAGAGCTACGCATACTATATCTGTAACTCGCTTTGCTTCGAGCTCCTATAGCAATTGGAAGAAATTGGTAGTAAATCCTCGAAGAGGATTTGCAAGGATTTCTGAGATGGAGCTCATCTCGCACTTGGGCACATTTGGATTAGAAAGGTAGTATTTTGAAGAGAGCTAGGATTTTGGTCATAGCCTCTTTTTTTATTAGATGGTCAGTTTATCGTGAAAAAGGAGCATCTCTGTGAATAAAAAAATAGAAAAAATCTTAGAATTCGATAAAATTACTGGGGCCCTAGCCAAAGAAACTGTGACGGCCCTGGGTAAAAACCTAGCCTTACAGCTTAAACCCATGACCGACCCCGAAAAGATTGAATCCGCTTTGACTGATGTAGATGAAATGCAAAGCATTGATGAAGCCCAACGCAGTTTGCCACTGGGTCAATTAGTTGATGTGGGGCCTTTGATGAAGCGCTTAGATATCGGCGGCATCTTGAATGGCCAAGAACTCGCCCATGTGGGTCGGGTTTTGAAAAGTGTCAGTGAGGTCAGTCATTTCTTTAAAGAGATTGAGGACTTAGACCTTGACGTCGAGCAAATGCAAGGCTATGTGAGTGACTTTGCTAACCATAAGGAACTGGCTAAAAAGATTAACCAGGCCATTGCTAGTGATGGTTCTGTCTATGATGAAGCTAGCAGCCACTTACACAGCATTCGCCAAAGTATCAAGGCAGAAGAAGTCCATATTCGGATGAGTTTGGATAATATCATTAAATCCAGCCAAGCCGATTATCTGAGTGACCAAATTGTGACCATCCGTAATGACCGCTATGTCTTACCAGTTAAGCAAGAATACCGGCGCAAGTTCGGTGGAGTGGTCCACGACCAAAGTGCCTCAGGTCAGACCCTCTATATTGAACCCCAAGTCGTGATGGAGTCCAACAATAAGGTCCACAGCCTGCGGATCGAAGAGCAGGCGGAAATTGAGCGGATTTTTGCGGAATTATCAGCCGACCTGGCTCCTCATAGTCAAGAAATCAATCAAAATAATCAAATTTTAGGTCAACTTGACTTCATCCAAGCCAAGTGGCGCTACGCGAAAAAGCAGGGTGCCCACCGGCCCCTCATTGCCCAAGATCACCAGTCTTTGAACTTAGAAGAAGCCGTCCACCCCTTATTAAATCCTAAGACCGCTGTGGCAAATACCATTAGCTTTGACGGCGACTACCGCATGTTAATCATTACCGGGCCCAATACCGGTGGGAAGACCATTACCTTAAAGACTACGGGGTTACTGCAGCTAATGGGGCAATCAGGTCTTTATATTACTGCCAAGGCTGATAGCCGCATTGGAGTCTTTGACCATATCTTTGCTGATATTGGGGATGAGCAATCGATTGAAGCCAACCTATCAACTTTTTCTGGGCATATGACTAATATTATCTCGATCTTAGAGGCAATTGATGACCAATCCTTAGTCCTAATCGATGAATTGGGGTCGGGAACTGACCCTAAAGAAGGGGCTGCCCTAGCGATGGCAATTTTAAACCGGCTCGCTCAAGTGGGCTGTACGGTTCTAGCGACCACCCACTATCCCGAGCTCAAGGCCTATGCCTTTGAAGAGCCCAATGCAATTAATGCCAGTGTTGAATTCGATGAGAAAACCTTAACGCCGACTTACCGACTATTGATTGGTCAACCGGGCCGGTCTAACGCCTTTGATATTTCCCAACGCTTGGGCCTGGACCAAAGCATCGTGGATGAAGCTCGCTATTATGTCGGAGAAGAAAGTCAGTCCTTAAACGAAATGATCGATGACTTGGATGAGAAACGTCAAGCCTATGAAAGGGATAACCAAGCCTTAAGCCAAGATTTACAAGCGGCTGACAAGTTATTGGCTGATTTGAAGAAGGCCTACCGCGCCCTGGAAAATGATAAGATTACTTATTTAAACCGGGCTAAAAGGGAAGCTAATGACTTGGTGGCTAAGACCCAGGAAAAGGCCGATAAGCTCTTGGGTGACATTAGAGAATGGCAGAAGAATAATCCTCAGGGCCAAACCGTCAAAGAACATGAAATGATTGACAAACAAAAACAAATCGCTAACCTGACCCAAGAAGAGCAACAGTTGAGAAAGAACAAGGTCCTCAAGCGGCAAAAACGCAAGAAAAATAAAGACTTGGAGGTTGGCGACGAAGTCAAGGTTATCCCATATAGTCAGATGGGAACCTTGGTGGAAAAACGGGAAGATAAACACTGGTTGGTTCAGATGGGGATGTTGAAGATGGAAATTCCTGAAAAAGACCTAGAGCTCCAAGAAAAGAGCCAGCCCAAGTCTAAGGGGAAGAAGGGCTCGAGTAGCGTACGGGCTAGTCAAAGTAAGAATATTAAGTCCGAACTCGACCTCCGGGGCATGCGTTATGAAGAGGCCATGACAGCTCTTGACCGCTATATTGACCAAGCTCTCTTGGCCAATTACCCCCAAGTCACCATTATTCATGGCTTCGGTACTGGAGTGATTCGAGATGGGGTACAAAAATACTTAAGAAATAATAAACGGGTCAAGTCCTTCTCCTACGCTCCCCATAATCTGGGAGGCCAAGGGGCAACCATTGTTAAATTTGGCGACTAGAGAGCTTTACTAAATAAAAGTAAGCAAAATATTTTGCTAAATGGGAGAACATGCTATAATTAAGCCTGAAAGTGAGGGGGAAGGTCAGTAGCGGCTCCCTGCCACTTTAAAGCATTGCTCACAGAGTGACTAATTGAAATAATTTGAGGAGGAAATTAAATGGTACAAACATTAACTGATCAAAATTTTGTAGAAGAAACTAGTGAAGGCGTCGTTTTAATCGACTTCTGGGCAACTTGGTGTGGTCCTTGCCGGATGCAATCTCCGATTGTTGACCAACTCGATGAAGAAATGGGCGACCAAGTAAAATTTGCTAAGATGGATGTGGATGAAAATCCTGATACCCCACGTGAATTTGGTATTATGTCCATCCCAACCTTAATCGTTAAAAAAGACGGCCAAGTCGTTGAACAACTGGTTGGTTACACACCAAAAGAAAAATTGGAAAGTATCCTTGAAAACCATTTAGACTAAGCAAGAGTTAAAGGAGTGCTGCATTTAAGTGTGGCACTTTTTATTTTTCTGAGGATTTACTATTTAATTTTTAGGGCTAATCGCGCTAGAGGCTAGCGGATTTGTTCTCAAATTTAAACTTTTATCTCATAACTCACTTTGAGACTTATGATTTTACATGAATTTATTTTTTTCTATAATAAAAATAGATGGGAAAGAAAACCTTAGTAAAGCTCAAAAAAGCATACCAGTAGGGAGATGATCCAAATGGTTAAGTTACTTCGTTTCTTAAATGCAATTCCCCTTATATATATCCTGGCCGTTTTTGCCTTGTCAGGTCTGGCCTGGGTAATGTCTAGTCCGGACATTTTAGAAGCCCTAGGAGGACTATTGATGTCTTTGGTAGTGATTTCCTACCCAGCTATCGGTCTATTTTCAATCCTCTTGCTGAGTTTAGGTCTTCTTGTTTACTTTAAGGAGGGGAGTTCTCAAGCCAAACAGGCCTTGAAGAAGCACGCTCTCTTTCCTACGATTAGTCAAGTGTAAATCAATATAAAATTACTAAATATATGCGGTATTATTTAGAAGTTTGACTTTTGA
>NZ_CAJHPA010000005.1:0-150408 GCF_905125285.1 Aerococcus sp. Group 2
CTTACACTATATCTAAAAAAAGAAATAGCTCGAAGATAAATCCGTCGATTTACCTTCGAGCTAATCTTAGTATGTTTGTGTTTTTAACTCTTCGCTGTTTGATGAATTCAATGGGGCTTCGCGGCTATATAGGGTGGAGGTGGCTTAGATATGGATAGTAAAAAAACATGTATTCCTATAAAAACCTTGCCCGAATCGGCTAGACCGCGGGAGCGTTTAATGGAATATGGGGCCAATAGTTTGCCAACTTATGAATTGCTGGCTATTATTTTACGATCAGGGGGCAAATATGGGTCAGCCATCCAGTTAGCCCATAAACTCTTGAACCATTTTGAAGACTTATATCAATTGAAAATGGCTGCTACGGAAGAATTACTGGCCATTGAAGGCATTGGTAAGGCTAAGGCAGTGGAACTCCAGGCTATTTTTGAGTTCTCCAAGCGTTTACACCAAGCCCGGTTAATGAAATTGGGGACCATTCATTCCAGTCAGGAAGCAGGGGATTATTATCTCAGTGAATTAGCGGACAGTCATCAAGAGAAGGTCTTGGTCTTTTACTTAAATACTAAGAATGAAGTGATCAAAAAACAGATTATCTTTATTGGTGGTTTAAATATGTCGGTAGCCCATCCTCGGGAAATCTATAAAGAAGCGGTTAGGGTATCGGCTGCCCGAATCATGGTAGGCCACAACCACCCTTCAGGGAATCCGGAACCCTCCCCAGAAGATATCGAATTCACTCGCCGATTAAAGGAAGCGGGAAAAATAATAGGGGTTGAACTTTTGGACCATTTAGTGGTGGGGCATAGCTCTTTTATCAGTTTAAGAGAACAAGGTTTGCTGTGATACAGGCTGATTTCAGGGGGAGGATCTTAAGATGCTAAAACCCTCTTGCCGGGGGGCAAAGAGGGTTAGTTTTCATGGAGCTTATTTTTTTCTTGGTAGTGCTTACTGATGAGACAGACAATACTTAAGAGAATCAGCCCGACCACTAGTGAGACTTGGTCTTGATTAAAGAAAATGGCGGCTGGGATCGCCACAATAAGGAGCGAGGCTCCCCAGAGGACCAAGCTTTTCTTAGCTTTTGTTATTAATTGGGTCAAACAGGCCAGAAATCCTAAGTAAATCAACCAATAGCTCAGGCTAAATGCGGTAAGAAAAGTTGAAAAATTTAAGTATTCTAACAGGTTATTCACTAATAATAATTGTCCGGAATAGACGATGATAGGTAGATAAGGGGTCCACTGCTGGCTGATCATATGGCTATGAGTTAAAAGCCAGATAAGAATACTTAGGACTAGGGCCAACCACCCAAAAGAAAAGGCGACTAAAAAAATGATTATAAAGCATAGGCATTCGATGAAGAGTAAAGCCTTAGCCTGGCCGATCAGGGAATGCTTTTCACCAAAGCTAAAGAGTAAAAAGAGTTCCTGGTTAAGCCATTGAAAGATAAAAGCCAGGCCTAGGCCGTAAAAATTGATGATTTCGGTTGACCCGATGGCTTTTAATCCAGGAAGGAAGGCTAATAAAAGCAAAGAAAATTGAAAACAAAAATTCGACCAAGAAAAAGACTGCTGGAAGCTTTTTAACAGGGATTTCACTCTATTCATACTAGGATCTCCTCTCGACAAGAAATAATTTTGGGGGGAGGTGCTTTTGGTTAAGGAATTCAAAGTGACTAGCGCTATACTGATCTTGGTCGATTTGACTGAGGAAGTCTTGAATCGCCGAAGCTTCTTCTCTTCCCCCAGGATGGCCCAAGTAGGCCGCCACTAAGAGAATTCCGCCAGGATTTAACCGTGAAAGACTAGACTCGATAGCTGGGATTGTTGACTCGGGCTTGGTAATAATGCTTTTATCTCCCTTAGGGAGGTAACCCAAGTTAAAAATGACCAGGTCCAAGGAGTCATCAGCCTTAAGATACTGAGAAATTTTAGCGTGAGAGTCATGGTAAAGACTCACTTGCTTTTGACAGTGATGTTTTTCTAATAAAACTTCAGTGGTTTCAATGGCTTGTTCTTGGAGGTCAAAGCCATAGACCTGGCCTGACTGGCCGACGAGTTGGGCTAAGAGTAAGGTGTCATGGCCATTGCCAATAGTGGCGTCTAAGGCGGTCATGCCGGTTTGTAAATGTCCTTTGATAATGTGATGGCTGACTTCGATCACATTTTTTAACATAAAATTTCCTCGCATTCTATCGAATTGCTTACATTATACGCTAGCAATGTTACAAAATTATTACGAATATTAAGAATCCCATCTTTTGTTAAAAGGCATTTTTTTCCTCGCGATTTATACTATAATTATTAATGAGTAATTCTAGATGATGAGAGGGGATTTCTAATATTATGACAGGTCATCAAGAAAAGTCCAAGAAACTTATTAAGACCAGTGCGGTTTTATTGAGCTCCGTAGTTGCTATTGCTGGGGCCGATGCATTGGCAAACTATACACCCGTCCAAGCAACGACTTTGGCACCTACTAGTAATAATTTTCTTAATAAAATTTTACCTTACGCCTATGACTTAGCCAATCAAAATGACCTTTATGCTTCTGTGATGATGGCACAAGCAGCCTTAGAATCAGGCTGGGGGTCTAGCCGCTTATCTCAAGCACCCTATAATAATCTCTTTGGTATCAAGGGGAATTATAAAGGAAAAACGGCTAATTTTAACACCCTAGAGGATGATGGTCGCGGAAATTATTATCAAATTAATGATGGCTTTCGGATGTATCCATCTTACCGGGAATCCCTCATCGATTATGTTGGCGTCCTAAAAAATGGGACTTCTTGGAACCCTAATTTCTATAGTGGCGCCTGGAAGAGCAACACCAATTCCTATAAGGATGCCACAGCTTGGTTAACCGGTCGCTATGCAACTGATACTTCCTATGGCAGCAAATTAAATAGCATTATCGCTAAGAATAATTTAAGTCAATACGATACGCCAGGGAAAACGATTAGCAACAAGCAAACGAATTCCAGCCAAGTAAGCACGCCTACAGCTCAACCAGGCGGACGGTCCTATGTGGTGAGACCTGGTGACGGCCTATGGACAGTAGCTCGCCAACTGGGAACTAGTATTGAGGCAGTCAAACAAGCTAACGGCCTCAGTTCCAACCTGATTTATCCAGGCCAAGTCCTTTACGCCGGGGCAAGCTCATCCAGTCCAGCTAAGGCAAACACGAGCTCACCAGTAAGGCCTTCTAGCCCTGCTGCTAAGCCCACTCAGTCTGCCAAACAATCCTACACGGTGCGTGCTGGAGACGGTTTATGGACAGTTGCTAAGAACTTGGGAACGACCATTGAAGCAGTGAAAGCTGCTAATGGCTTAACTTCTAACTTTATCTATCCTGGTCAGGTTCTCTATGCTCCTGGGCAAAAACAAAATTCAGCTAGCCAAGTAGTGACAAATACCAATCAGCAATCTCAAGGTCAAAGCAATACAGGCTACAAGACCTACACTGTCCAAGCTGGGGACGGCTTGTGGACAGTGGCACGGCACTTGGGGATGACTGTGGATACTTTAAAGGCTAAGTATGGCTTAACTTCGAATTTCATTTATCCAGGCCAAGTCTTTACTAACCAAACTAGCCAAGGTAGTCATAAGCCATCTAACAATAGCCCAGCTGCCAATAACCCAAGACCAAGTCATAATGGTAGTCAGGCAGGGGTCTACCAAGTCCAAGCTGGGGATACCCTCTACCGCATTGCCCGTAACCAAGGCCTGACTGTGAATCAGTTAAAAGAAATTAACGGCTTAACTTCCAATGCGATTTATGTAGGTCAAAAATTGAATTTAGCGGCTAAAGCTGCTTATCAACCCACAGCTAAATCAGGAGTAAGTGCTAGTCAAGCAACTAGTGCACCAACCCCTAGTCAAAGGCCAGCCAGCCCTAAGCCAGTCAGTCAAGGTCAAGCGGCCAATACTTATCAAATTAAGGCCGGCGATAACTTATATCGAATTGCACTTAACCATGGGATTTCCTTAAACCAATTACTGGCAGCCAATCAATTAAAGGCCAACTCATTGATTTTACCTGGCCAACAATTGGTTATTCCACAATAAAATATAAAAATATTTGAAAAGTCTGACCACTGTCTCTAAGTCATCGCTGACCTAGCCAGTTTGGTCAGGCTTTTTTTATCATTGGCTTTTATTTTTGCCTAGCTAGGCTTTTTGTCAACTGGGCCTGCTTTTGCTAAAATAAAAGAAATACTTAAAATATAAGGGAGAAGAGTGGTGGCTAATGGAAGAAAAGCAAAATCAGAAAAGAAGATTTCAAGTGGGCGATACTTTTTCCACAACGGAATCTTTTCGTGAACGCGATATCATGCTCTACATGGGAGTAACGGATGATCATAATCCCCTTTATTTACCTGGTAAGGAGGGCGCCCAGATTCCGCCTATTGCTCTAATTGGAGCCGTAACACGGACAGTTTCAGGCCAATTCCCTGGCCCCCATTCAGATTTGGTGGAATTGAATTTTACGATTAATAATCCCATCTATCATCATGTGACCCTGACCTTTCATTTCGAAATTTTAAGAGTTGATGAATTAAAGGGCTACCTCACTATTCATGTCATTACTAATAATGAAACCACGGGAGAAAAAAATGTTATGGATGCCATGCTAACCGTTCTTCCCCAATATATGGACCATTAAGATTGTAAAGGAGAATCAACTTGTCCAAGCAAGAAAAATTATTGCTATTCGATGGCTCATCATTAGCCTTTCGGGCTTTCTTTGCCATGCATGATTTAAATCGTTTTAAAAATAATAAAGGCCTACATACCAATGCCCTATATGCTTTTCACTTGATGTTGACCCACGTCTTAGAAAAAGAAAAGCCTAGCCATGCCCTGGTGGCTTGGGATGCTGGTAAGACCACCTTTCGGACGGCATATTATCCTGAATACAAGGGAGGCCGGGATAAAACGCCGCAAGAATTTGTAGAACAGATGCCTTATTTTAATAAGTTGCTGGATGCATTTGGTATTGCCCACTATGAATTAGCAAATTATGAAGCGGATGATATCATTGGTACCCTGTCCCAAAGAGGCGCAGAGGCTGGTATGGAGGTAGTGATTATCTCTGGCGATAAGGACTTGATTCAACTGGCTAGGGACCAGGTTAGGGTAGATATTAACCGTAAGGGAGTGACTAATATTGATTCCTATACTCCTCAATCCATCCAAACAGATCAAGGGATCAGCCCTGAACAACTCATTGATGTTAAGGGATTGATGGGCGATAATTCCGATAATTATCCTGGTGTGACTGGAATTGGGGAGAAGACCGCCTTGAAACTAATCCAGGAATTCGGTTCCATGGAAGAGGTCTATGCTAATATCGATCAAGTCTCCGGGAAAAAACGTAAGGAAAACTTAGTCAAGGATAAGGACCAGGCCTTTTTATCCAAAAAATTAGCCCGAATTATTCTTGATGCTCCAGTTGAAAAATCCCTGGCAGACTTAAAATGCCAAGGCATTCAGGCTAAAGATTTGGTTAACTTTTATCGTGAGATGAACTTCAAGCAATTTATGGAAAAATTCTTAGCTAACTCTGGGGCTGATGCTGACTTTGAATTAGAGGATTCCAGCTGGGAAGTCCCTGATTATCAAGTCCTTGACCAAGTTGAAGCTAAGCATTTCACCCAAGACCAAACAGCCCTCTATCTAGAAATGTTCGAAAATAATTACCATGAAGGGGAGTTAATTTACCTTGTTTGGGGGAATAAGGATCATATCTACTTGGCCTCACCAGACCTGGTGAAGGAAAGCCAAGCTTTCAAAAATTGGATAGAAGATCCCCATGCTAAAAAGGTCCTCTATGATGCTAAACGCAGCCAAGTGATCTTAAAAGGCTTGGGGATGGACTTAGAGGGGGTTAGTGATGATGTTCTAATCGCATCCTATCTCATCCATGCCCGTGATTTAAGTGGCGATGTGGCTAATGTGGCCCGAGAATTCAATTTGGATTATCTAGCCTATGATAGTGAAGTCTATGGGAAAGGCAAGAAAGTGGCGGTTCCTGAAGATAAAAACCGTCTTTATGACCACCTGGTAGCTAAGGTATCTGTTATTAATGACCTACTACCTATTATTAAAGATCGCCTAGAAGCGGATGAGATGGTCGAACTTTACCGAAAAATTGAACTCCCTCTAGCCCAAGTTCTAGCTAAAATGGAAATTATGGGGATTTCCGTTGACCGCAGCAGGCTGGTAGGTTTATCCCAGTCTTATGAAGAGCAACTTGACCAGCTGCAAGAAGAAATCTACCGGGAAGCCGGGGTTGAATTTAATATTAATTCCACCCAACAGCTGAGCAAGATTCTCTTTGAAGATATGGGCCTAAAGGGGGGCAAGAAAACCAAGTCTGGTAACTATTCAACGGCCCAATCTGAATTGGAAAAATTACAAGGGGTGCCCATCATTGATTTGATCCTAGCCTATCGTCAATTAGCTAAGCTCCAATCCACTTATGTTCAAGGAATCCTCGATTATATCCACCAAGATGGCAAGGTACACAGTCGTTTCATTCAAACCCTAACCACTACCGGACGCTTAAGTTCAGCTGATCCGAACTTACAAAATATTCCTATCCGTACCGAAGAGGGGCGTAAAATTCGCCAAGCCTTTGTGCCTTCTCATCCGGACTGGGTCATTTTCTCATCGGACTATTCGCAAATTGAATTACGTGTCCTTGCCCATGTTTCTGGTGACCCTCATCTTCAAGAAGCCTTTAAAGAAAATAAGGATATCCACACCGCTACAGCGGCCAAAGTCTTCCATAAAGATGAAAAGGACATTAGTAAGGATGAAAGACGTCAAGCCAAGGCAGTCAATTTTGGAATTGTTTACGGGATTAGTGACTATGGTCTCAGTCAAAACCTTTCGATTTCTCGTCAAGAGGCCAAGGCCTTTATTGATAAATACTTTGAAATTTATCCTAAAGTGGCTGAATATATGGATAAGAGTGTGGAAATCGCCCGTGAGGCTGGATACGCTAAAACCCTCTTTAACCGCCGTCGCTACCTTCCTGACTTAAAGGCTAAAAATTATAATGTTAGGTCCTTTGCCGAAAGAACCGCAATGAATTCGCCAATTCAAGGGACGGCAGCCGATATTATTAAGGTAGCCATGGTTGAGATGGATCAAGCCTCAAAGGAACAGCAACTTCAGGCAAATCTCCTACTCCAAGTCCACGATGAGTTAATTTTTGAAGTAGCCAAAGAGGACTTAGAAGACTTAGCTGCCTTAGTTAAAGACGTCATGGAAAATGCAGTTTCCTTAGACGTCCCATTAATTGTTGATAGTAACTATGGGTCCACTTGGTATGATGCCAAGTAGGAAAATCTAAGAAAGGTTTTAATAGAGAAGATAGGCTGGGGCAGGAGTTTTAAGCCTTTCAAATAAAGGGAGTAAAACCTGATTTAAAAATTAGCTTTGCTGGCATTTTTATAAACGAAGGGAGACTATTGAATACGGTTCTCTCTTCGTTTTTTGTTTTAGCTGTCCGAATCTGAGGATATAGTATGCCTAGCGTTTTCGTCCTTTGTTGTGACCGTCGCACTCTTCAGTTGAGTTCGGAAGGGTGAGGGGATGTCCTTTCAGAAAAGTTGAACGATCAGCAAGCTGATCTTATCATCTTTTCCTCCAAGGAATCTCTCTCCCTGATCCTTCCTCTCATCCTTATAACCGAGCTTATCCCAGTTTTCTCCAGTTGCTATAGCTGTTCGAAGTGGAGCGAGTTACAGATATAGTATGCGTAGCTCTCTCCCCTCTTATTGCGCTTGTCACACTCTTTCAAACGTGCTCCGGGTGCAGATCGAACTCCACTTCACTAAAGGGCGACGAATTCTTTTTAGAATGCTTACGCCCTTTAGCTCCAGTTGCTATAGCTGTAGGAAGCGAAGCGACGTACAGATATAGTATGCGCAGCGTTTTCGTCCTTTGATGTGACCATCGCACTCTTTACTTTATTTATGGTTATTGTTTGATTAGAATAGGTTAGACTGCTAACAGTGTTTTAGCGGGATGAAGGAGGCTAGTTAATGCCAGAGTTACCTGAAGTAGAAAATGTGAGACGGGGGCTTAATAGAGCCCTTCCTCAAGCCCAAATACAGGATGTGGAAGTAAAATGGCCAAAGATTATTAATTGCCCAGCCCAAGTCTTTCGCCAAGCCATGCAAGGGGAGACCTTTGAACGAGTCGACCGTTATGGAAAATACCTGTTTTTTTATTGGAGCGATTACGCCTGGATTAGCCATCTGCGGATGGAAGGCAAGTATTTTGTCTGCGATAGGCAGACGCCGGTTTTAAAGCATAGTCACCTCATCTGTCACTTGCGTGATGGCAGGGACCTACGCTATTATGATGTGCGTAAATTTGGTCGGATATCCTTATTTTCTCGTCAAGATATGCCCCAAGCTATTAAAAATTTAAAACTCGGTCCAGAACCCTGGGATATTAGCTTGGATCAATTCCAAAAAATATTAGCGGCATCCAAGCGCCCCATTAAATCATTAATACTGGACCAGCAAAAAATTGCCGGAATTGGTAATATTTATGCTGATGAATCTCTATTTCAAGCGGGAATTTATCCAGGTCGGCCAGCCAATTCGTTGACTGACCAAGAGACCTTGCTCCTATTAGAAGCCATGCGAGATATACTGAGTCGAGCGGTAGACTTAGGCGGCTCTAGTGTGCGGACCTATCAGAACACCTTAGGGGAGGACGGTCAATATCAAAATTATCTCAAGGTTTACCAGCGCCAGGGCCAAGCCTGTTTAAATTGTGGAAGAACCATTGAGAAAATTAAGTTAGGACAGCGAGGGACGCATTTTTGTCCCAATTGTCAGAAATAAAGGGAGTGTATGAATGACTTTTCGCTTAGGATTAACAGGGTCAATTGCTACAGGAAAATCTACTGTTTCTAATTATTTTAAAAAAGTTGGTTTTCCGGTAGTGGATGCAGACCTGGGGGCTCGAGCTGTCGTTGAGCCGGGAACACAGGGTTTACAAGCTATAAAAGAGCATTTTGGAGAGGATTTTCTCTTTCCCAATGGCACCCTTAACCGGAAGAAATTAGGGGATGTGGTCTTTACAGATAAGGATCAACTCAAAGCGCTTAATCAACTGCTCTTGCCTTATATCTATGACTGGGTCAACGACCAAGCCCAGTCTTACCAAGACCAGGGCCATCAATTGATTGTTTTGGATATTCCTTTACTCTATGAGACCAAGTACCAGGATGCTTGTGATGCGGTCATGTTGGTTTATGTTCCTGAAAGTATTCAACTACAACGATTGATGGACCGGGATAATTTAAGTGAAGACGAGGCCTTTGACCGCATGCTGTCTCAATATAATATTGAACAGAAACTTCGCTGGGCAGATATTGTGATTGATAACCAGGGCAGCATCCAGCAAACGGAAAAGCAAGTCGAGGCCTGGTTGAGTATCCAAGGCTTTCAAGCTATAAAATAAGCTGACCAAGCTGGATTTTGCCCCTTATCCTTCCGCCTTTAAACTGTGCTATAATTAATAAAAGAAATATTTTAGAAAATGTCCAAGGAAGGTGAATATTGTGCGCTGCCCCAGATGTCAAGATAATAATACGAAGGTAATCGATAGTCGGCCTGTGGAGGAAAATACATCGATAAGAAGGCGACGCCTATGTACGCAATGTGATTTTCGCTTCACGACCTTTGAACGGGTAGAAAAGATGCCTTTACTGGTTATCAAGCGGGACGGTACCCGGGAAGAATTTTCCAAAGAAAAATTATTACGGGGCCTAGTGAGATCCTGTGAAAAACGGCCAATCGCCCTAGAGACCTTAGAAGAAGTGGTTAAGAATATCGAATCGGACATTCGGCAAAAAGGACAAAACGAGGTGCCTTCAACCCTAATAGGGGAAATGGTCATGGATATTTTGCCCAAGATCGATGAAGTTGCCTATATTCGCTATGCCAGTGTCTACCGTCACTTCGAAGATCCTACCGTCTTTTTGCAAGAAATTGAGCAGTTGAAGCAAATGCAAAAAAATAACGCGGAGGGGCAAACGAATTTAGACTTAGAAGCCAATAACGCGGAGGAAGATCAGTCTTGAATCCATGGGAAAAGTTAAATCCACGTGAACCTCTCAAAATTATCCTCACACAAATTGTTTCCAATGCCGATCTGGAAGTCTTAACCTATCTCTACCAACCAATTATTGGCGCTGAAGCTTTTGCTCTCTATATGACTCTTTATGCCTATATTGACCGTTCGACTTATCAATCAGAAGTAATTAATCATGGGGAAATTATGGACCAATTGGTTTTTTCTAAAGAACGCTATGTCAGAAGTAGGCGCCGATTAGAAGCCATTGGCCTCTTACGTAGCTACACCCAGCAAAGTGGTCAAGCCCCAGTGCAGGCCCTCTATCAGTTGTTAGCGCCGGTTTCTTCTGAGCAGTTTTTTAAGGATAGCTTAATGACTAGCTTACTTTTAGACCATGTGGGGGAAGTGCGTTTTAATTCCTTATTAGACCGCTTTAGCTTTGAAAAGATTGCTGATAGTCAGGAAAATGACTGGCAGGAGGTCACAGCGACTTTTCAGGATGTTTTTCATCTGTCCCAAAGCAGTCGCCAATTGACTGAAAGCGAAAAGCAAAGCTTGTTAAAGAAGCCTAGTAAATCCCTTATAAAAACTAGCCTGGTCAGTGATTTTGATATGGCTTATTTTACTGAGTTGGTACAAAGGTCGTTCCTCAGTGAGCGGGCGGTCAGTCAAGAAGTTAAGGAGATGACCCAAAGCCTCCATGCTCTCTATGGCTTGGATGAAGTTGACCTGTCCCAGTTTGCCATTAAGGCAAGTAATGTAAGAACCAACCAAGTGGACATTAATTACTACCAAGGCCTAGTGATCAAGGCCATGGCGGACCAACCGGTAAATAAACGACCTGATTATCAAATGGACCAAGCCAAGCAGCAGACCGAGAGTCAGGGTCAGGATTTACCCAAAGAAAATCAGGATGAAGCTAGTCTAGCCTTGATCAAGGCGGCTAAGGCTTATCCGCCCCTAACCTTTGCTAAGACTATCAAAGAACAAAAAAACGGCTATCTAACGACCAACGAGATAAAAACCTTAGAGATGGTCATGAATAAGGGCCTTATCGATGGACCGACCTTGAATATTATGATTCACTATTATTTGATCAGCCAGGAAAGTTCAAGTATCGTCAGGTCGACCTTTGAGCGGACAGTGGATGATTGGAGTCAAAAAAATATTCAAAGTCCGGAACAGGCGCTGACCTATCTCAACAAACGGACTAAACGGATTCAAAAACAAAGACAAAGCAAAAATAAGCGGCAAAATACCAAACGTAAGACCTATCAAGAATTACAGCCCGCTTGGTTTAATCAAAAACAAGAGACGGCAGATAAAGAGGAAAAAATGGACCATGAAAGTGTCCAAGCCTTAGCCGATCGGATTCGGGCATTGAATAGTGAGGAGGGAGACGAATGAGAAATATTGGGGAAGATATCAGCCATGAGCTCAATAAAGGCAACTTTCGCCAACGCTTAGACCAAACCAAGGCCCAAGTTTTGAGTGATCCGGATGTTAGACAATTTATTGATAAGCATAAAGAAGACTTGGACCAAGAAACGATTGACCGTTCGATATCGAAACTCTATGAATTTGTTCAAGAAAAAGAACGGATAAGGGCGGGGAAAAGGCCCAAATTTCCTAATTTCTATCCTAAGCTCATTATGAATTTTAATTATATTGATATTGAATACCAGGCGACTGATGAATTCCTCGCCGCCCAAAAAGAGCGGGAGAAGAAGCAACGGGTCACTTTACTGGAAATGCCTAAGGATTTAAAGCGAGCCTCCTTCCAAAACTTTGACCTGACCGATCCTAAACGGCAAGCTGCCTTGGAGAAGGCCATTGATTTTGTCGAAGCCATGCAGTCTAAGCCCAAGCAATTTCATCAAGGCCTTTATTTACATGGTCCTTTTGGCGTGGGGAAGTCCTATTTAGCGGCAGCTGTGGCAAACCATTTGGCTGAGCATGGTTTCACGACCACTTTGTTCCACTATCCTACTTTTATTAGTGAAATTAAGAGCGCTATCAAAGATAATCGTGTTAACCAGCGACTCAAGAGCCTCCAAGACGCCCAAGTATTAATGATTGATGATATTGGTGCTGAAAGTAATTCGGCCTGGGTCCGTGATGAAGTCCTAGGGGTTCTCTTGCAGAATCGTATGAGTCAAGGCCAGGCTACCTTTTTCACTTCTAATTTTTCCATGAAGGAATTAGAAAATCATTTGGCCCATACCAATCAAGGAGATTCGGAAACCGTCAAGGCGCAGCGGATTATGGAAAGGGTTCGTTATTTGAGCGAGGAAGTAACCATGTCCGGACGCAACCGTCGCTATTCGAATTAGTAGTCCGTTCACTTTCCTAAATAAAAGCTTGAATTGTTTCATAAAAAGTGCTTTAATTAAAGCAAGTCAATGATAGAAGACTGAATATAATCAACTTGTACAAGAGACAGGCTAGTTGGTGCAAATGCCTGACAGGTTTTATAGGATACCACTTCTTAGACTTTCTATATGACGTTAGCGCAACGTTATCAGCGTACTAGAGACACTATAGGTGTAAACTAGGGTGGAACCACGATATGAATTAGTAATCGTCCCTTCTGAGCATGCTCAGAAGGGATTTTTTTATAGGAGGAATTTGATAAAATGATACAGTTAACTTTTCCTGATCAAAGTGTAAAGGAATTTGAAGCCGGTGTGAGTGGCCGCGATGTGGCTAAATCCATTAGCAATTCTTTAGCTAAACGGGTGGTTGCTTACACTTTAAATGATGAATTAAAGGGCTTAGATGAAGCGATTGAAAGTGATGGCAGCATTCGTTTAATCGACCCTAAGAATAAAGAAACTGAACAAGAAGCCTTAGATATTCTCCGCCATTCCAGCGCCCACTTACTGGCTCAAGCTTTGCGTCGCCTCTATCCTGACATTAAATTTGGGGTAGGGCCAGCCATCGAAAATGGCTTCTACTATGACACCGATAATGGTCAAGGCCAACAAGTGAGTGAGGAAGACTTGCCACGGGTTGAAGATGAGATGGAAAAGATTGTTAAAGAAGACTACCCAGTGGTAGGTAAGGAAGTAAGCCGTGAAGAAGCCAAGGAAATCTTTAAAAATGACCCTTATAAGTTAGAAATTATTGCTGATTTACCTGAAGATGCCACCCTTACCACATATAGCCAAGGAGAATTTACTGATCTCTGCCGGGGTGGCCATGTGCCTTCAACTGGCTATATTAAACACTTTAAATTACTTTCCTTAGCAGGAGCTTACTGGCGAGGAAACTCTGACAATGCCATGATGCAAAGGGTTTATGGGACCAGTTACTTCAATGAAAAAGACCTTAAAGAGGATCTTAAACGTCGCGAAGAAGCTAAAGAACGTGACCACCGTAAAATTGGTAAAGAATTAGACCTCTTTATGATTGATCCTAAAACTGGACAAGGTCTGCCATTCTGGTTACCAAACGGAGCAACCATTCGCCGTCAAGTTGAACGCTATATTGTCGACAAGGAAGTTCAAGCCGGTTACCAACACGTCTATACCCCAATCATGGCTGATGTAGACTTATACAAGACGTCTGGTCACTGGGACCACTACAGTGATGATATGTTCCCAACCATGGATTTTGAAGATGGTGAAAGCTTTGTCTTACGTCCAATGAACTGCCCTCACCACATCCGGGTTTACCAAAATAAGGTGCATTCTTACCGGGAATTACCTATCCGCATTGCTGAACTAGGGATGATGCACCGTTATGAAAAATCAGGTGCTCTGTCCGGTTTACAACGGGTAAGAGAAATGACCCTGAATGACTCCCATATCTTTGTGCGTTTAGACCAAATTAAGGACGAATTCAAGAGCATTTTACGCTTCATGCAAGATGCCTACCATGACTTTAATATTACCGACTACCGTTATCGTTTAAGTTACCGCGATCCTAAAGATACCAAGAAATACTTCGATGATGATGAAATGTGGGAAAAAGCCCAATCCATGTTAAAGGAAGCTATGGATGAATTAGGCTTGGACTACTTCGAAGCCGAAGGGGAAGCGGCCTTCTACGGGCCTAAGTTGGATGTCCAAGTGAAAACCGCTCTTGGCAATGAGGAAACCCTTTCAACCATCCAATTAGACTTCCTCCTACCGGAAAAATTCGATGTGACCTATGTCGGTGAAGATGGTCAAAACACCCACCGTCCTGTGATGATCCACCGGGGAATTGTTTCCACTATGGAACGTTTTGTAGCTTACTTAATTGAAGAATATAAGGGTGCCTTCCCAACTTGGTTAGCTCCACAACAAGCCATCTTAATCCCAGTGAATGAAAACCAACATGCGGATTATGTCTACCAAGTGGCTAACCGTATGCGTAGTGAAGGGCTCCGGATTGAGGTTGATGACCGGAATGAAAAAATGGGTTACAAGATTCGTGAAGCCCAAACCCGCAAAGTGCCTTATCAATTAGTCTTTGGTGACAATGAAATTGAAAATGGCACGGTAACTGTTCGTCGTTATGGCTCTAAGAAAACAGAAACTGTGGACTTAGATGAATTCATCAACATGATCCATGAAGAAATTGATAGTTATGGTGTAAAAGACTAGTTAACTTGACAACGTGCTTAGGCTTTTAAGCTAATGATCTAGTGACCAATTAGCTTAAAGCTGGCACGTTTTTTATCAGTTAAAAGCAAGTGACCTCTAAAAAGAAAAGTGGGAGGGAAAAGATGATCAGGCAAATTATGCGCTTTATCCTGGTAGGTGGGCTAAGCACGCTTCTTGATTTTATCGTCTTTAGCTTATTAATCAGCTGTCAAGTCCATTACTTAGGGGCTAATTTGTGTGCCTTTATGCTTTCCTTAGTCTTTAACTATTGGGCCAGTATGCGCTTTGTCTTTCAGTCTAGCTTTTCTAAGGAGGAGCGTTGGCGGGAATTTCTTCTGTTTTTAGTCTTAGCTCTTTCAGGCTTGCTGATTCAAGAACTGATCTTATACCTACTGATAGAGCAACTAAGCCTGGACGCCCATCTGGCTAAATTAGCTGGAATTCTTGTGGTCATGGTTTATAATTTTCTTAGCCGAAAAGCATTATTAGAAAGCGAGCAGTGATATGACATTTCAAATCATTCATGGGGATATTACCCAAGTGGAAGTAGAAGCCATTGTCAATGCAGCCAACTCCTCCCTGCTAGGAGGTGGAGGTGTCGATGGGGCCATTCACCAGGCGGCTGGCCCTGAACTTTTGGCTGAATGCAAGCAATTAGGGGGCTGTCCAACTGGTCAGGCCAAATTAACCCGCGGCTATCAATTACCCGCTGATTATGTTATTCACACGGTAGGGCCAGTTTGGCAGGGTGGCGACCAGGAAGAAGAAGCCCTATTAACTTCTTGCTACCTAGAGTCTCTCCAGCTAGCTGCTAGTATCCCGGTAAAGTCGCTGGCCTTTCCTTTAATATCCGCTGGGGTATATGGCTATCCCAAGGACCAAGCCTTGTCAGTGGCAAAAAGTACCATTCAAAGCTTTTTAGCCACTTATCCCAAAGACCTCGACGTCTTTCTGGTCCTCTATCCCTAATAACTAACAGAGAGAAGGTAAAGCATTAATGAAAGATGAGCAAAAAATCACCGCCCTTCATGATCATGTGCGACAAAAAGTTAAAGCAAATTTTCCGCAAATTCTTGATATCAGTCAGTTCATTTTCCAACATCCAGAATTAGGCGACCAGGAATACGTCTCTTCGGACTATCTCGCCAAGCTCCTCCAAGAAGCTGGTTTTCAGGTAGACCGAGCCTATCAGGGGATTGAAACTGCCTTCCGAGCAGAATTTCGCTTGGGAGATGGGCCTAAGATTGCCTTTTTAGCGGAATATGATGCCTTGCCGGGATTCGGACCCGATAAAAAACCAGGTCACGCCTGTGGCCACAATTGGATCTCAGCTTCGACTGTAGGGGCAGGAATTGTCTTAAGTCAAATGAAGGAGTTCTTCCAAGGAACGGTGGTTGTGATTGGTACGCCAGCGGAAGAAAATTTTGGCCGCAAGGTCGATTTAGCTCGGAGCGGAGCTTTTGATGATATTGATACCTGTATGCAGATGCATCTCTATGAAAGTACCAACCTCAAGGCCAGTGCCCTAGCCATGAATGCCGTCAACTTTCACTTTATCGGTCGGGCCGCTCATGCCGCCATGAGTCCCGAATTGGGAATCAACGCCTTGGATGCTGTCAACTTGACCTTTACCGGGGTCTCTTACCTCAGGCAACAACTGCCCAGTGATGTCCGCATCCATGGCATTATTAAAGAAGGGGGCCAGGCCGCCAATGTTATTCCTGAATCGGCGACGGCTTTCTTCTATGTGCGGGCACCTAAATTAGCCATTTATCGTCATGCCATGGATCGGGTCATTAATTGTGCCCGCGGCGCTGCCTTGATGACAGGCTGTCAATTGGAAATCAGCTATCCAGAAAATGAATTCTATGACCTCTTAGTTAATCCAGTATTGGCCGACCGCATGGAAGATCACATGCGCCTGAGTGGTTTTGACGATATTAGTGAGGAAGAGGAAAAACCTGGGTCTACTGATATTGGCAATGTGAGCTATGCTTGCCCAACTTTTTATGGCAATGTGGGCGTTGGTCAGGGTAAGGTTTTCGTTCATGAAGAAGGCTTTCTCCAAGTGGCTGATAGTCCAGAAGCCCACCAGCAACTTAAGCGAGCCGTGGAAGCCTTTGTCGCTTTAGCTATTGAACTTGATCAAGATCCTGACTTGCTCTTAAAAGTGAAAGAAGCCTTTAAAGCACAAATTAAAGAATAATGTCTTGACAAGGTGAAAGCTTTATAGTAATCTATAAAAGTTGAGAAAAGAAGCAGAAACACCCGTTTCTCGCCTGAGTTGACAAGGACGTCCTCGGGCCGATAGATACAGTGACACATGGTCCCTAGGGACTATTGTGCAAGTACGGCGGGTATAGTGTTTTATATTCGCCGTTTTTCTATGCCGAAATCTCATTTATTGTTGTCACTTTAACATTCGGAGGTGAAGGTATATCGCTAAGAATAAATTTAACGAATTATTTACTAATGAAGATATTCGTGCAAAAGAATTACGCGTTATCGATCCAGAAGGAGAACAGCTAGGGGTTATTTCAAAAAGAGATGCCTTAGAGCGGGCTGAGGAAGCAGGACTCGATTTAGTTCTGGTCTCACCTAATGCTAAGCCGCCTGTTGCTCGGATCATGGATTATGGTAAATATCGTTATCAACAGCAACGTAAAGCGCGTGAACAACGTAAAAATCAAAAGACGATTCAAGTGAAAGAAATCCGTTTAAGCCCAACGATTGATGAAAACGACTTTCAAACTAAAGTACGTCAAGGAAAGAAATTCATTGATAAAGGGGACAAGGTGAAGGTTTCTATTCGCTTTAGAGGTCGCGCCATTACCCATAAAGATTTAGGTCGCGAGGTTTTGGAACGCTTTGCCAGCGAACTTGCTGATGTAGCTACTGTAGAGCAAAAACCTAAGATGGAAGGACGCTCTATGCAACTACAATTAGCACCAAAAGAAGATTAATTTCAGGAGGATATATTATGCCAAAACAAAAAACACATCGTGCGTCAGCTAAACGTTTTAAACGTACTGCTTCAGGAAAATTAAAACGTAGCCATTCAGAACGTTCACACCGTTTTCACGGTAAAACCAAGAAACAACGTCGTCAACACAAACAACCAGCAATGGTGCATGTTTCCGACCAAAGACGTATTAAACAAATGCTTGACACTTACAAGTAAGATCAGTTAAGCAGGACGCATAGATAGAGAACTAAGTATAATCAAGGAGGAATAACATGGCACGTGTTAAAGGTGGAACGGTTACACGCCGTCGTCGTAAAAAATATTTAAAATTAGCAAAAGGTTACTTTGGTAGCAAATCAACCAACTATAAAGTAGCTAAACAAGCGGTTATGAAATCCTATTCATACGCTTACCGTGACCGTCGTCAAAGAAAACGTGACTTCCGTCGTTTATGGATTACCCGTATTAATGCGGCTGCACGTTTAAATGGCTTAAGCTATAGCCGTTTAATGAACGGTTTACACCAAGCTAACGTGGATATCAACCGTAAAATGTTAGCAGATATCGCTGTTAACGATGCTGAAGCTTTCACTGCAATCTGTGACCAAGCCAAGGCTGCACTTGAAAAATAAGTATTAAAAAAGGACCCACAGCGGTCCTTTTTATGTTTATAAGTAAATTTTATTGGCCTTAGTCTTTGTCAATATTAGGGGCTTGGCCCAGTTCCGCTTCAACCATCCATAGGGTTTTTTGAGCGTCACGGAGGTAGCCAGTACAAATGTCCTCACTAGCGACATCGCCCTCCTTACTTGCTGCATCGACCCCTAGTTGATAGTCGTCTGCTAAGATGCGGATAACATCAGCCACCCGATGCATATCTTCTTGGATACTGGTATTCCACTCGCCCTTATGGTCGGGAATACGGGTGTGGTCAGAAAATTCTTTAAGGGTTGAGAAGGGGGAACCATCGATAGTAATTATACGTTCAGAAACAACATCGAGCTGTTCAAGAATATCATCCATAAAGCTATCGAGTTTTGGATGATAGAAAAGAAAACCTTCCCCACGCATATACCAGTGAATTTGATGGATAACGGTGTGGGCTTGAACCAGGTCAGCAACTAATTGATTAAGTGCTTTTTTTGTTTCTGTGTATGCCATTATGTATCATATCCTTTCTCTAGCATTACTTTCTACTTTAGAATAATTATAAAATTAATGTTTTTGAAAGTAAAGTAAGAGACCTGTGGGGGCAATTCAACTTTGTTATCGATAAAAGCGATCAAGTGTAATATAATAGAAGCCATGCTGAAAAGGCAAAAAAATGTTAGAATAGTGTTTATGAAAGTGATAGAAAGGTAGGCGGTCGTTTTGATTGAATTAAAAAATGTATCCGTTACTTTTGAGAGTGATGATAAAGCCGTTCATGCCGTTAAGGATGTGTCCTTATCCATCCAATCAGGAGAAATCTTTGGTGTGATTGGCTACTCTGGCGCTGGAAAAAGTACCTTAGTCAGAACCATTAATTGCCTGCAAAGACCAAGTAGTGGACAGGTTTTTGTTAATGGTCAAGAAATTACAGCGCTATCTGAAAAAGATCTACGTCTAGCCCGTAAAAAAATTGGAATGATTTTCCAACATTTTAACTTAATGAAATCCCGGACAGTTGCCGAAAATGTTGCCTATCCCTTAAAGGGGTCCGGCTTATCTAAAGAAGAAAGTCAAAAGAAAGTCCAACACTTACTGGACCTGGTAGGCTTGGGTAACCGGGGGGATTCTTATCCTAGTCAATTATCCGGTGGTCAAAAGCAAAGGGTCGCTATTGCGCGGGCCTTGGCCAATGATCCCCATGTCCTTCTCTGTGATGAAGCTACCAGTGCCTTAGACCCAAAAACAACCAGCCAAATCTTAGACTTGCTCAAGCAAGTTAACCGCGAATTGGGAATTACCATTGTCATTATTACCCATGAAATGGCTGTTATCAAACAAATCTGTGACCGGGTAGCGGTTATGGAAGCTGGCTCAGTGGTTGAACAAGACAGTATTTTAAATATCTTCTCAAACCCGCATGAAGAATTAACCCAAGACTTTATTAGTTCAGCTAGTCCGACAGAAAAAGGCATTGAAACCATCCTGGCCAACCCTGATTTATTAAATATTGAGCCCGGTGACCGCCTCTTACGGATTGACTTTACCGGAGCTTCTACTGGCGAGCCTTTGATTGCCTCCTTGACTAAGAAGTATGATTTATTAGCTAATATCCTTTATGCCAATATTGAAATTCTTCAAGGAACGCCGGTGGGGACGCTTCTGATTTCCTTAAATGGAGAACCTAGCCGAGTCCAAGAAGCCATTGACTTTGTCCATAGTAGTGGGTCTCATACTAAGGAGTATACATTCGATCATATAGAGAAGGGGGATAAATAAGCATGGAATTCTTAGAAAAAATCATGCCAAATGTGGTGGCTATTTCCGACCAATTCGTTGAAGCCACTTGGGAAACCTTATTTATGACGGTTATTACCTGCCTCTTTGCCTTTGCTATTGGTTTAGTGATCGGCGTCTTCCTAGTTCTCTATATGCCAGGAGGTCTTAAAGAAAATAAGGCAGTTTATAATGTCTTAGATAAGGTTGTTAACATCGGTCGGTCGATTCCCTTCGTTATTTTAATTGCACTTTTAGGGGGCTTTACCCGCCTAATTATGGGGACAGCCATCGGGACAGCAGGAGCCCTGGTTCCCCTAATTGTGGGAACGATTCCTTTCTATGCCCGCCAAGTCCAAAACGCCTTATTAGAAATTGATCCTGGTGTCATAGAAGCAGCCCTAGCCATGGGATCTACCACAACTGAAATTGTTACCCGGGTTTACTTGAAAGAAGCTATCCCAGGTTTGATTCGGGTATCTGCCCTAACCATCATTAACGTGATTGGTTTAACCGCTATGGCAGGTGTCGTTGGTGGCGGTGGTCTTGGGGACTTAGCTATTAACCGTGGTTACCAACGTTACCAAAATGATGTAATCCTAGTTGCTACTTTATTGATTTTAATAATGGTCTTCATCAGTCAAGCTGTTGCTGACCGTTTAGTAAAACATTTCGAACATTAAACGAATTATAAAAGGGGAGAATTTTTATGAAGAAATGGAATGTTGTTTTAGCCTCAGCCTTATCCTTATTATTACTAGGAGGCTGTTCAAAAGAAGCCAAAGCGCCAGAAGAGGGCGGTACTGTCACTGTTGGGGTTGCTGGTGAAAATGAAGAAAAGATTTGGACCGAAGTCTCTGAAAAATTGAAAGATGAAAATATTGACTTAAAAGTTCAACTATTCTCTGATTATGTGCAACCTAACCGTGCCGTTCAAGAAGGCGAAATTGACATGAATGCTATGCAACATGTGGCTTATTTATTGGACTATAATAAGAACAATAATGCTGACTTAGTGCCGATTGGTTATACTTATATTTCAGCCATGGTGGTCTACTCCGATACGGTTAAAGACCTTAAAGACCTTCCTCAAAACGCTAAAGTAGCTATCCCTAATGACGCTACCAATGGGGGCCGGGCCTTACTCTTATTAGAACAAGCTGGTGTCTTAGAAATCGACGATAATGCAGGGATTACTCCTACTGTTAATGATATTACCTCGAATCCTAAAAATATTGAGCTGGTTGAAATGGATGCTGCCCAAGTGCCACGTGCCTTGAAAGACTCTGACGCTATTGTTGCTAATACCAACTACGCGGTTTCAGCAGGTTTTGATCCTAATGATGGTATTTTCTCTGATACCGATGACCTTGATAATTTAGGAACTCAATATAAGAATATTATTGCAGTGAAATCTGAAAATAAAGACAATGAAGTTTATAAGAAGATTGTGAAAGCCTACCAAAGTGAAGACGTTGAGAAGAAAATTAAAGAAATCTCTGGTAACGCTGACCAAAAAGCCTGGACCGACAATGATCAACCAGAAGAAGACTTCCATAAACTTCAAGATGAAGGGCAAAAATAATCCTAAGTTCTTAATGATTGCCTACTAAGCATTAAAAGCTTCTATCCACATGAGACTTTAGAAATATCTGTGGATGGAAGCTTTTTTATTTTGAGCTAAAGAATTTTCATTACTCAAGCTAATGGACTTTATGGTAAAGTGGTAATGAACTTCTTACCGGGAGGAATTAGGATGGAAAAAATGCGAATTCGCTTAGCTCAGAGTGAAGATTTACCAGCTATCCAGGCGATTATTAAGGCGGGGGCGGCTTATTTACGCCAACAAAATATTGATCAATGGCAGGGTCCAACCGTCTACCAAGCGGACAGCTTATTAAAAGATATTGAAGAAAAAAACGCGTATTTAGGCTTAATCGAAGAGGATGTGGCCGGCTTTTTTATTGCCCGGCCCATAGACAGGGATTATGACAACTATTCAATTTGGCAGGGTCAGGGAGACTACCTGGCTTTTCATCGGGTGGCCTTGGCGACTAAGTACCGTGGTCAGGGGCTTAGTCGGGCCTTATTTCAGGCCTTTGAAGACCTAGCTTATCATTTAGAGACTAATGACTTAAGAATTGATACCCATCCCGATAACCTTGGCATGCAGAAGATTATCTTAAAAGCCGGTTACCAGTACTTAGGAGAGATTGAATTAGCGGGTAGTGGCAGACGCTATGCCTACGAAAAAATTATTCCAATAAAAAAATCCAGCTGATGAGCTGGATTTTTTATTGGAATAATTGAGCGACCTGGTTAATTGATTCTGGATGAATTAATAATTGGCCATGCTCGCGGAGTAGGGCAGGAGCAAAGGGACTCAGCTGACCAAACTCTAAGGCATAGCTAGTCAGATCTGCTTGTCTAGCCTGGGTTAGGTCTTCTTTCTCAAATCTTATAATCACTTGAAAAAGCTCTTGGTAGACATAGACTTCTAGCCTAGCTTCATCCACTTGGTAGGATTTCAGAAAAGTCAGGACTTGGTCCCAGGACTTAAAGGCTAAAGTAAGTTCAGGTCGACCTCCCTTTGTTTCTGCTTCACTAGGGTTTGTAGAGGAGTTTTCCTCCTCGGGACTCATATTTTGTGTAATATTTTCAAGTAGATTTTCCAAGCCATCCTTGTCCATATATTGGCCATCTGCTGTGGCTTTACTAATATAGAGGTCGATACCGCCATTTTTAGGAAGGACTTGGAAAGTTAAAGCTTCTGAATCTTGAAAGCGCTTTGAAACATCTGCTTCTTCTAAGATACTCATAAAGAAGTTTTCAACTTGGCTTTGATCTTTCATGAGGTCTAAGAGGGTAATTCCGCGCGATTCGAGATCATCTTTGGCAATGAATACGCGCATGGTATTATCGTTAAGATACTCCATTTCCATCACAAATCACCTCCGAATATTTAGTGATTATCTTTTCTTTAAGCATATTTTGTTTCAACGATTATTTTACCATAAATCATCTAAAATGAAAAAAGGCATCTTCACCCTCCATTCAAAAAGCTAGAGGATGAACATGCCATCGATTTAAAAGTAAGGGATCTTATCCCATTTTTCTTAAAGCTTCGTGAAGTTCGATCGTTCTTACTTCTCTTGGCAAGAAGCGACGAATTTCATCTTCATTATAGCCTACTTGCAGACGTTTTTCGTCCATGATGATTGGTCGACGCAATAGTCCTGGGTTTTCTTGGATAAGATCGAATAATTCATTTAAACTGATTTCATTTAAATCAATATGTAATTCTTGAAAGGCTTTTGAACGCGTAGAAATAATCTCTTCAGTACCATCTTCTGTCATTCTTAAGATTTCTTTAATCTCATCGCGGCTTAGAGGTTCTTGGAATATATTACGTTCCACATAGGCAATGTTGTGTTCTTCTAGCCAAGCTCGAGCTTTGCGGCAAGAAGTACAACTAGGGGAAGTATATAATTTAACCATGTCAATTTCTCCTTTAAGGTTTGACTTGTGTTCCGTATACATACACAGTATATCATAAAAGTGAACCGTATACTAGTTCTTTTTTAAAAATAAATGAGCAAAACTTAGCGAAGCTTGTGATAAAATAAGCAATATGGAACTAGGTATTTCAATATAGTCGCTATTTGACCTTTGTTTGATCAATTTCTGATTTTTTAACTTATAAAACATAACACACAATAAAACAGCGTTTGAGAAAGCTATTTTTACTATTTATAAGCGAAAAAATCACCAGCTCGATTAAAAAAGACTTCGTGAATTTATTACTTATACCGTCTATCCGATCAGGTTCGTGATATAATAGGGAAAATTAGAGGAGGTTTTCTTTTCATGAAACGAATTTTTTCCGGGGTACAACCAAGCGGCACGCCAACCATTGGTAATTACGTGGGTGCCTTAAAACAATTTGTCGATTTACAGGATCAATTTGACACTTATTATTGTGTGGTCAATGAACATGCCATTACCGTCCCTCAAGATCCAGAGACTTTAAGAAAGAATACCAGGTCTTTGGCGGCCTTATACCTAGCCTTAGGGGTTGATCCTAACAAATCCGCTATCTTTATCCAAAGTCAGGTTCCAGCCCACGCCCAAGCGGCTTGGATTGTCCAATGTCTGACTCCACTAGGGGAATTGGAACGGATGACTCAGTTTAAGGACAAGGCACAAAAGCAAGACAATATTTTTGCCGGCCTTTTAGGCTATCCCGCTTTGATGGTGGCTGACATTGTGCTTTATGATGCTGACTTGGTACCAGTGGGTGAAGACCAAAAGCAACATATGGAATTGACCCGTAATTTTGTCGACCGTTTCAATAACCGCTTCGGCACTAAGGAAGAAAAGCTATTGGTTAAACCAGAAATCTATACACCGAAGGCAGGTGGGCGGATTATGAGTTTACAAGATCCAAGCAAGAAAATGAGTAAATCAGATGACAATAAAAAAGCTTTTATTTCCTTACTGGATGATCCGAAAACGATTGAAAAGAAAATTAAAAGTGCGGTAACGGACTCGAGCGGAGAAATTTCCTATGATCCAGAAAATAAACCAGGCGTTTCTAACCTATTAGATATTTTCTCAGCCTTTTCTGACCAAAGCATTAGTCAACTAGAAAAAACCTATGCCAATTCGGGTTATGGCCAACTGAAAACGGACCTCAGCCAAGCGCTAATTGCCGTTTTAGGACCGATGCAAAAAGACTATCAACGTCTCTTAGCAAGCAGTGAACTGGATGATGTCTTAGCAGCTGGTGCTAAACAAGCCAATGAAGTCGCTAACCAAACCCTAGCACGCATTGAAAAAGCGATTGGCTTTAGATAAAAAGAATTGATCCTGCATTAATCAGCTAATTTTAACCCTGATTACGGATATATTCCTATGAGGGGGGAATAATCATGTATTATGCAAAATTAGCTAATGGCCAGTTGATTAGTTCTTATGAGGTTGATGACCGCATTCAAAGAAAAATATTAGCCCTTAACCAGCAGGATTTTTACTGCCCAAATTGCGGGCAAGAATTAGTTTATCGTTGTCATTCAAGGAAGAAGCCACATTTTGCCCACCAAAATAATCAATTAAGTCTCAAATATTGGCGCCGGGAATCCCACTGGCACTTGAATAATAAAGAGCAGATCAGGCAAATCTTAGTAGCTAAGGGCTATCAGGCCCGTGTAGAAGTAGCTAGTTACACGCCTGACCATCGTTCAGATATCCTCTTTCAAGCAGGCGATGTGGTGGTAAGTATTGAACTTCAGGCTAGCCTACTGACCAAAGCAGCTGTCATCAGTCGCGAGCAAGATTATCATCAAGCAAAAGTGCAGGTTTTGTGGCTACTCAATCCTAAACAAAGAGACTTACGCTTGACGTCTAACAATTTAAATCGTTTAGCCCCGTTTTTTCAGTATTTGCCCTGCTTTGGCACTTATTTGCCTTATTGGGTGGAGGAGACTCGCTTAGTTGAAATTCAAAGTTTTAACGATTATGGTCATCTCTTATGCCGTTATCACTTAAGTATTGACGATTATCTCTATTTATTTTCTTACCCCAAGCAAGTTGGCTTACTTAATCAAGAGGGGATTAGCGGACCCGGGATTAGTCAGTTGTTAAAAGCAAGGGAGACCAGGTCTTTAAGGCGCAAAATTCGTCAACGTCCGCTTAAGGCTGAGAAAAAGCTCCTAGAGCAGCTCTATTTTCGAAAATTGTCCTTAGACGACTTACCGGATACTTGTTTTTTCTTTAGGGGAGAGTCTATCTATATCAAAGAAAAACTCTGGTTATTAGCTGCCTATGTTTTCCTACTTAAAGAAGAAAATTTACTTGATTCAGAGATCTATACTTTTTTACTGAATTACCTTAATCCGCGTCCCTTTAGGCCTCAATTGAGCTTTGCTTATGAGAACTGGTTATGGCAGGTCAGTCAAGCCATGGTAAAATTGCTATAAAAAAAGCGATCCGTTTTTGCGGATCGCTTTTTATATGAAAAAGTTGCCAAAATGGCTTCAATGGCGGATTAATTTGAGACTGTCCTTATCCAAGGAGCGGTATTGTGATTTTTTCTTTGACTGGCTCTTGTTTTCTCTTTCTAAATGAGCAGGCTCGCTAATTTTTTTTTCTGCTTGGGGCAACATTTGAGTGGTCAATTCTTCCAGATCTTGGGCTGTGAAGGCATCTTCGATTCTCAGACCGTATTGGTAGTTTAAGTTATCAAAGATAACTAAAGAAGGGTAGTTCACAATTTCCATTTGATGGGCCAATTGTAAATCCTCTAGAACATCTTCACGGGTTTGCTTAGAATAGAGATCTTCCATCCACATATCAAAGTCAAGGCCAATCTTTTTAGCATATTTCTCCATACGCTTTAAGCTGTAGGATTTCTTTTGACAGCCAAAGACTTCTTGCATGGTCATTAGGAAAGTGCGTCCTCGCTTCTTGCCTTGGCAGAGAGCGGCCTTGTATCCCAAAGACACCTTATACATGCATTGGTAAAGTTCATTTCTCTCTTCTAAGCTTTGCTTGTTTTTGGCTAAAGTCTTGAAATAGTTCCAAAAGAAGTGGTGGTCCACACAGGAGACGAGGCGGAAGTAGATTTTTTTATCACTGTTGGCAACAAAACGCAATAACTCTTCTTCCAACTCTAGACAAAACGGGTCAATTGGATTAACAAATAAAAAGATTTCAAAGATATGATTATTATGATGTTTTTTTGCCATGCTATGACAATTATAGTCCGATTTCATTGTATTCTCCCCCAATTAATGATGATCAAACTGTATAAATTATTCGAATGGATATAATGGTTTATCTAATTGCATCCGGGCAATTTTTGGCTTGGAAGGCCGACGAGTAATATGATAGCTAGATAAAAATTCATCAAAATAACGCTTTGGATCGTCCTCTCCAGGCTCAACTTCTAATTCTAATTCATAATCATTGTAAGTGTAAAAAGAGCAAGCGTCTAATACAAGCTTTTGCTTTTTCCAATTTTTTTCCAAGCGAGTGGTTTTAAATTGACCAATGGGTCGTAATTCGTTAGCGTCTAAACCAATTTCATGGAATAAGGCACTTAAGTGTGCTCCAGGCTGAAACTTACCTGTCTCCATCATGGCTTGCGCACTTTCACGGCTGACCTTATCAGTAACTTCCAAGGATTTGGCGCTAGTCAGTGACTGCTTATAGGTGAGATGGGCATAGCTATCACTGAGTCGAATCCTTAAGGCACTGTGGTTTGCTTTCAAGCGGAGAGATTCGGTATCAAAGTACATATTATGTTGGTGCTTGGCTTCATTTAAATGAAGATCAAATAAAGATAAGAGCTTTTGATATTCCTGTGGACTAAGAATATTTTTATATTCTGTTTCAATGTCCTTGTGCATAAATTCACTCTCCTCTTTTCTCCAAGTATTATAACAAGCATTCAAGGCCTTGCCAAAAAACTTGCCTTTAAAGTCAGTAATGGCTGCCTAAAGCAAGAAAAATATGTTTTAATAGTAGGGTAAGGATTATAGTTAAGTTAATATAATTACTTAATAAAATAGGCCAAAAGAATTATTTTTTCAAGTTAAAATTTTATCATAATATGGATGTAAAAGGAGAATCAACCAATGCGTATCGCAATAGTAAGTAACGACAATGAATCATCTAAGGATGTCCAAGCGAGGCTGCTTTCTGCGTGTAAACAGGCTGATTTCAGCATTGACCAAGACCATCCAGATATTGTGGTATCCATTGGTGGGGACGGGACCTTATTGGAAGCCTTCCACCACTATGAAAAACAGCTCGACCATGTCCGTTTTGTCGGCGTTCATACTGGGCACTTAGGTTTTTATACCGACTGGACAGTTGATGAATTGGACCAGTTTATTGATTTTCTCCTCAATGATTCGGGTGAGAGTGTCTCTTACCCGCTCTTAGAAGTGGCTCTAGAAAAGGTGGATGGCGAAAAAAATCACCTGATTGCGCTTAACGAAGCGACCTTGCGCCGTTTTGAAGGGACGATGACTGGGGAAGTCTTTATAAAGGAAGAAAAATTTGAACTCTTTAAAGGGGACGGCTTATGTGTATCGACACCGACTGGGTCAACAGGTTTGAACAAGTCTCTAGGAGGCGCGGTGGTTCATCCCCGCTTGGATACCCTGCAAGTCACAGAGATTGCTTCTTTAAATAACCGGGTCTACCGCACCATCTCTAGTCCTATCCTGATTGCTGGAGATGAGTGGATCCGGGTAAAATTGGATGATGAATTTTTAGCAGGAGTCTTTATGACCCTGGATCACTTATCTTTTTCCCTAAAAGGAGTGAAAAATATTGAGTTCCGAATTGCTAAATCACGGGTTCACTTTGCCAGGTACCGTCATATGCATTTCTGGGACCGGGTGGAAAATGCCTTTATTGGCCTAGGCGACCGCGATAAGAAAGGATAATTGACGACTTATGTTATTTTTCTCATGGACTTGTGACCAGGAAGTATATGTGAAGACTTTTCTTAGGCAGAAAGGCGTTTCCCGCCGTCAACTGGCTAAAATCAAATACCATGGGGGGACTATTTTAGTTAATAATAAGCGAGTTGGGAGTAAACACTTCCTTTCTTTGGGAGACCAAGTGACCATCATCTACCCAGCTGAGGGCAGCCAAGATCAAATTATGGCGGTGGATTTTCCTTTGGATATTCTTTATGAAGACCGCGATTATTTAATTGTTAATAAACCGGCTGGCTACACCTCCATTCCTTCACAATTTAAGGATGAATACTCCATGGCTAATTTTGTTAAAGGCTATTTTGTTAATCAAAATTATGAAAACCAAGTCATCCATGTCGTGACCCGTTTAGACCGCTTTACGAGTGGAGCGATGATCTTTGCTAAGCACAAGTATGCACATTCACAAATCGATCAATTAATGCAGTCTGGCGGCATCAATAAGCAGTATTTAGCCTTTACCCATTCTGCTATCGGGGCAGACCAGCATGGCCTGATTGAAGCGCCGATTGGTCGCAAGGAGGGCTCAATTATCGAACGCTGTGTCAGAGCAGATGGTCAACACGCTAAGACAGAGTATTGGTTGGAGGATAGCCAGGCTGGATTGTACCGCTATCGGGTTCAACTCCATACCGGACGTACTCATCAAATTAGAGTCCACTTTGCTTATCTAGGCGCCCCTCTTTGTGGGGACGACCTCTACGGTGGTAGTCAGGAAGCCGGGCTGGCTGGTCAGGCTTTACACTGTCAGCGCCTGGCCTTCAAGCAGCCTTTAACCCAGGAAGATTTAGTGATTGAAGCACCTTTATCCCAAGACTTTAAAACTTGGTTAGCTAGTTATCAAAAGGGGGACGCCTAAATGAAGGATCAAGAACAAAAAAGACTTAGCAGTTCTAAGCCAGAACAAGAAGAGGAATTGACTCCTGAAGAAATTGTTGACCGCGTTAAAGAAGCCTTAGCTAAACATGATCAGTCGGCTTTGCGTTATGAATTTTTTAAGAACCATCCTTATGACCAAGCCAAAATTTATATCAAACTAAGTGATGAAGAACGTCGTCTGCTTTACCAATATATCTCAGCTAAGGAATTAGCCGATGTTTATGACGTTTTGGATGAGGATGAGCAAGAAGATATTATTGATTATTTAGAGGCCATGGATGACCAATATGCAGCCAATATGCTGGGAGAAATGTACCGGGATAATGCAGCGGATATCCTGAAAAAATTTTCTCCTAATAAAATTGTCCATTATATGCGCCTAATTCCCATCGAACAAGCGGAAAAGATTAAGACCTTAATGGATTATGAAGATGAAACTGCTGGGGCAATTATGACAACCGAATTCGTCCAGATTAAGGCCAATCAAACCATTAAATCGGCCATGACTCTAGTGAGGGCCAAAGCTGAGAATGCTGAAACCATTTATTATCTCTATGTTGTCGATGATGATTCCCGTTTAGTCGGGGTTCTCACCCTGAGAGATTTAATCACCTCTGATGCTAACCGGCTAGTTTCTGAAGCCATGTCGCCACGGGTGGTGACGGTGTCGGTTGATGATAACCAACAAGATGTGGCTAGAACCATTCAAGACTATGACTTCCTAGCTATTCCCGTTATTGAAGCGACCGGGGAGTTACTAGGGATTATTACGGTTGATGATATCTTGGATGTTATGGATGAAGAAGCCGTGGCTGACTACTCTGGATTGGCTGGGGTGTCGGTTGATGAACCTTATCAAACACCAGTCAAATCAGCCCAGTCACGTTTACCTTGGTTAATTACTCTCTTGTTTTTGGGGATGGGGACTTCTACCTTGATTGGTCATTTTGAGGATATGATTTCTGAAGTGGCCACTTTATCTTTATTTATTACCTTAATTACCGGGACCTCAGGTAATGCAGGGACTCAGTCCTTAGCGGTTGCTGTGAGAAAAATTGCTAATCCAGATAATGAAGAGTCTACCTTTCTTCAATTGATCTTTCGCGAACTGTTTACGGGTTTAATTTGTGGACTGATTACTGGGGGAACGATTTTCCTAATTATTACCCTCTGGCAAAAGAATATGGTCTTGGGTCTGGTCGTTGGGGTAGCTATGCTATGCGCGATTACCGTGGCAAATTTAGCAGGAAGCATCATTCCCCTCCTTATGGACCGGCTTGGCTTTGACCCGGCAGTGGCTTCTGGCCCCTTTATTACGACTTTAAGTGACTTGACCAGTGTTTTAATCTATTTTTCAATTGCTTCTCAGTTTCTGCTTTACTTATCCTAGTCCTATCTTGACAAAGATAGTTACAACCGATAAAATGAGATCAATAACATAAAAAGTAAGCTTTGAATAGATAAGTAAGTCAGTTAATTATTTGAGCGAGCTCTGTTTGGTGAAAGAGAGTATGAGGCGCTGATTGAAGATGGTCTATGAGCAACTAATTGTGAGCAATGGTGAACACTTAGCGCTTGGTAATCGATAACTTACCACTACATGATAGTGTAGATGAGAGGTAATCAATCGATTACGAAGTAGGGTGGTAACACGGTGAAGCGTCCTTATAGTATGAGTATTCATGCTGTAGGGACTTTTTTTATGGAATGGAGGAATGGGGATCATGCCCATAAAAGTACAAGAAAATTTACCTGCTTTAAAGAAATTGGCTAGTGAGAATATCTTTGTCATGGATGAACGTCGCGCGGCCATGCAAGACTTTCGTTCGCTGGAAGTCATTATTGTCAATTTAATGCCGACCAAAGAGGCCACTGAAGAGCAATTGTTGCGGCTGTTAAGTAATTCTGCCCTACAGGTTAATGTCACCTTCATTCACATGCAGTCCCATAAGGCAAAAAATACCTCAGCTAAACACCTGAATACTTTTTACCGGACCTTTGCTGATATTAAAGATCGTTACTTTGATGGCATGATTATCACCGGAGCGCCAGTAGAGCAATTGGATTTTGAAGAAGTTAATTATTGGGATGAATTAGTTGACATTATGGAGTGGAGCTCTAACCATGTTTTCTCTACCCTCCATATTTGTTGGGGAGCCCAGGCCGGTCTATACCATCACTTTGGCATCAAGAAATATTCCTTGGAACATAAACTTTTTGGAGTTTATCCCCAATACATGGACCATCCGGAAATTTCCCTACTACGGGGCTTAGATGATGTCTTCTATATCCCTCATTCCCGCTATACTGAAGTCCGTCGCGAGGATATCGAGGCCAATCCCGATCTGGAAGTGCTTATTTCCTCACCAGAAACGGGAATAACCGCTGTCCATAGCAAGGACCAACGTTTTGTCTTTATCTTTGGTCATGTGGAATATGACGCTGATACGCTGGACCGGGAATATAAGCGAGATATCAATGAAGGGATAGAAATCAAGGTGCCATTGAATTATTATCCCGAAGATAATCCCAATAAAAAACCTTTACTGAGATGGCGGTCAACCTCAAATATGTTATTTACTAATTGGTTAAACTATTATGTTTACCAAGAAACACCCTTTGTTATTGAACGCATTGATAAAGAAAAATAATTTTTTTATCTTAAGGCATAAGCCATCTTACGGTGCTTAATCCCCGCTTCTAAAAAGACCTCGCTTTTAATTTTAAAACCGAGTTTTAAATAGAAGGGAATGGCTGTTACTTGGGCATCGAGGACACAGCTTGAGTAATGATGGTCTTTAGCAAATTTTAGGCAGGCTTCCATTAAAGCTTGCCCGTAGCCTAAATGACGGGCATTTTTAGAGACTGCAAACCGTTGCATTTTTATTTCCTCTTGGTTCAAAGGATAGAGTCGACATGTCGCAAGCGCCTGGTCATTTCGATAGAGACAGAAGTGGAAGCAATGGGCTTCTAAGTCATCGATTTCAATTGCTGGGTTGATGCCTTGCTCCTCAATAAAGACTTGCTTTCTAATGGTAAGTGAATCCTGATATAGCTTCGAGTCGAGCGCTTGGCTCATAAGAATAGTGGTCATGGGATGGGCTCCTTTATTTGTAATGATTTTATTATAGGGAAAATCGTTCAGCCTGAAAAGAAAGCTTATCTTTTTATTGCTGTTCCATAAAAAGCAGCTTATAATATATACATAAAGGGTATCAATTGACCCTTTGTTAACAAATGTGGTATCTTTTTATTGTAGTACATTAGTATATACGCCAAAGTCTGTCTTGGTCAAAAATATATAAAAAATAGTTGTGGGAAGTTTGGTCACGTCGAACTTCCCTTTTTTCAAAGATTTTGCTAGATAGGCTAGGTATGTGAGGGGGGTGAAAGTATGGAAAATCAGACATTGGCGCAGGTCTTAGCTGTTGATGAGGAGGCCAATCAATTAAGTGAAGCAACCCAAGCAAAAATTCAAGAGCTAGAAGACGAAAAAGACAGCCAAATTGAGCAATTTGAGCAAGAAGCAAAAGCGGAATATCGCCAATATGTCGAATCTTTAGCAAGCTCTAATCAAGAAGCGTTGGAAAGCTACAAGCGCCAAGGTGATGAGAAGAATCAGAAAAGAATCGCTAAGCTGGTTGAGGATTATCAAGCCCAAGAAGCAAGTATTGTTGACTATATTGTAGAGGAGGTGAAAAAGGTATATGTCAATTGCTAAAATGCAAAAAATTTCATTGATCACCAAGCCTACAGATAAAGAAGAATTAATTCAATCCCTGCAAGGTGTACAAAATGTGGAAATTAGCGACTTAAGTAGTGAAGATCAGGAGCTTTCAAGTGAAGAACTTGCTAAGAAAAACAACCGCCAATATGACTACTATCAAAGTTGGTACCGGCGGTCAGAGCAAGCTTTAACAACCTTGTCACGCTACTTAACTATCCAGCCGCTTTTGAGTCGATTGACGACCAAGCGTCCCACATATACCATGAGCGAATTAATTAAAGCGGTTGACGTTGATCAAGCCCAATCCCTTATTCAAGAGATTGAACAATTATCTAAAGACCGCCAAGACCTCATCGAACAAAGGCAAAAAGTCGAACAAGCTCAAAATACCATTAGTAATTGGCGGGCTCTATCAATAAATCCTAGTGATTTATTGGCAAGTAAACACTTTAAAGCCTTCTTAGGCTACTTACCTAATGATGAGGACCGGTCCTATTTTAATAAGATTAAAGCAGCTGATGGTCTAGCGATTGAGGAAGTTTTTTCTACCCAGGAACATATTGGGGTTGTCCTGCTTCAAGATGAAAGGGACGACAATTCCTATAGTGACTTGCTAAATAATAGTCACTTTGAACTGTGGGACTACCCTTACCATGAAGCTCCCGATAAGGTGTATGATGCCTTAGAGGACCACCGCTTATGGCTCAATCGTAGGGAACAAGAATTAGTGGAAAACTTTAGGAGTTTGGAAGCGCAAATTTTCAATTTACAGCTTGCTTCTGAAACATTCTATAATCGCAGTCAGCGGGCTCTGGTTGAAGATTTAGCGCATGATACCAACTATCTTACCTATATTAAAGGTTGGGTGAGTGTCCAAGACCTGGAAAAATTGGAGCAGCAACTTGCTCTTGATTTGGATGACAATCAATATGCGCTGATTAAAGAGGAAATTAGTCAAAAAGAAATTGATGATGATCAAGTTCCGATTAAGTTAGAGAATAATGCCTTAGTTGAACCCTTTGAAGCCATTACGCTGATGTATGCCACACCTAATTATCGTGAAACGGACCCAACCCCGTATCTCACCCCATTCTATATGCTGTTTTTTGGGATGATGATGGGAGACTTGGGCTATGGTTTAGTGATGTGGATTGTTACTTTCTTGGCTCTAAAGTTTGTCGATATGAAAGCTTCCATGCGTAGCACCATGAAAATGGGCCACTTGCTAAGTTATACAACGATGTTGGTGGGGCTAGCCTATGGGTCATTCTTTGGGGCTTCATTACCTTTTAAATTAATTGATCCCTTGAACCAAGCCATGCAATTATTGATTATTTCGATTGCTTTTGGTTTTGTTCACATGATGGTCGCTTTAATTATTAAGGCAGTGACGGAATGGCGCCGTGGCGACTTCCAGGAAATGTATAGCGAAAGTGGTGGCTGGCTACTGATGTTCTTGAGTTTAGCCTTAGTCATTGCTGGCTATGTCTTCAATTACCCCATGCTAATGACGATAGCGGGTGTAATTGCAATTATAGCGGCTATCGGTATGATTATTGTCCCTATGGTTTATGCTGATAAGAAAATTGTTGGTTTTGCCAGTGGGTTATATAACTTATATGGCGTGAGTTCCTATTTAGGTGACTTTGTTTCCTATTCAAGACTGATGGCCTTAGGGCTATCTGGGGGGAGCATCGCCATGGCCTTCAATATGATTGTGGGCTTATTACCCGTCCCACTTCGTTTTACAGTGGGGATCGTATTGATTGTTGCCCTGCACGGCTTTAACATGTTCCTTTCACTCTTAAGTGCTTATGTGCACGGACTCAGACTTACTTTCGTGGAATTCTTTGGTAAGTTTGTTGAAGGTGGGGGACGTCGCTTTAAGCCGATTGACACCTTACAAAAGTATATTCATTTATCGGACGTTAATGAAAATGTAGAAAATAAATAATGGAGGTATACATTAATGGAAAATTGGTTAGGATTTTTAACTGAAAACGGCGGAATTTTATTTACCTATTTAGGTGCAGCCTTAGCGGTTATTTTAGCAGGTATGGGTTCTGCCCGTGGTGTTGGTGAAACAGGGGAAGCTGCTGCAGCCTTAATTAAAGACCAACCCGAAAAATTTGTGCAAGCCTTAATCTTACAACTTCTGCCAGGTACTCAAGGTTTATATGGTTTCGTGGTAGGGATTTTGATCTTCATTCAAGCCAGTGCAGGAATGAGTTTAAGTCAAGGTTTCCAATATTTCTTAGCTAGCCTACCAGTAGCTTTTGTTGGTTTAGTGTCTGCTAAATATCAAGGTCAAGTGGCAACTTCTTCCTTACAGATTCTAGCAAAACGCCCTGAAAACAATGTTAACGGGATCATCCTAGCGATCATGGTGGAAACTTATGCGATTTTAGCCTTGGTTATTTCAGTAATGATGGTCTTTTCAATTAGCTAAGCATGATAAAGGAGGACGGATATGGCTACAATTAAGCAACTAACTGAAGAAGTGTACAAAGAAGTCCGTTCAGAAAATGAAGCCAAGCTGGATCATGCCGAAGCAACATTAGAAAAAGACATAAGTGATGCCAAGGAGCAAAGCCAGGCCAAATGGCAAAAGCAAAAAGAAAAAGCTGAACGTGACTATCATGATAATCTAGAAAGACAAAAGCAAAGTTATAGTAATCAATTAAATCAAGACCTCTTAGCTAAGAAGCAAGAATTAATTCAGCAGGCATTTAAAGAAGCCCAACTGGCCTTAAGCCAACTCAGTCAAGCGGACTTTGTCAGTATGCTGGACCAGGCGCTTTCAGCAATTCCACAAGCAGAAAATACCCAAATTGTTATTGGAGAACTGAGCCAAAAGCAACTGGGCCAAGAGGCTAAGCTAAACCTGCAAGAAAAATATCCCCACATTCGCTTTAGCCAAGACTTACTTAAAGGACATGGTGGGGTAGTGATCGAGCAAGAAACCATGAACTATGATCTGACTTTTGACCAATTGATTCGTGAACAAGAAGATCATCTATCTGTCTACGTTGCTAAACAATTGAATGATTAGAAGGGAGAAGATAGCTGTGACTGAAACAAGTTATGCGAGTTTAAATGTCACTGTACGTATCCATGAAGAAGAATTCCTGGATAAGAGCGACTATCAAGCCTTACTAAGCGCCAAAAACTTGGAAGACGCTATCGCTCAATTACAGCATAGTGCTTATCGGATTCCTGATGACATTCTATCAAGTCGTGATTTTGATGGTTTCTTAATCGACCGGCTCATGCAGGCTATGCAAGAAGTTTATCAAAACATTCCTGACCAAAAGGTAGTCGATCTTTTAGGTCTGCGGTATAGCTATCATAACGCCAAGGTTATTTTTAAAGAGTTATTTAGTGACCAAGACTTTCATCATATGTATTTGCCAGCCGGCCCCTATCAGATAGATAGTTTGCGGCAGGCGATAAAAACTGGCAAGTCATCGGTCATTGATCAGCGCATGCTTGAAGCTATTGATACGGTGAGGACCTACGTTGAGGACACCAAACAAATTAATGACATTTCGGTGATGCTCGATGACGCTTATTTGTCCCACATTCACTATTTAGCTTTAGCCATTGATGATGACCAGGTGACTGAATGGGTGGCTTTACGGATTGATTTAGAGAATTTATCTCTTTTACTACGTGCCATGCAACAGAAGCGGTCGAGTTCCTTCATTCGTTCATTACTCAATGAACACGGCTCTATTCCGCTTTCTTCACTCTTAGAATGGGCTGAGAAAAAGGATTATTCCAGTATTTTTAAGGCCTATGAAGTGAAGGATTATGGGGAACATTTTAGCCAAGTCTTATCTGAAACGGAAAGTGAACTATCCAATCAAGATAGAATTTCCCTCGATGGCTTAGATGCGGCTATTGAAGGCGTCATTAGTGACCACTTGCGTGATGCGCGTTTACAAGCCTTTGGTCCCCTACCAGTCTTGGCTTATCTCTACTTTTTAAATAACGAAGTGACCAATTTGCGCTTGATACTTGTTGGTAAGAGTAACCAAATTGATGAAAATAAGCTAAAAGAAAGGATGCGGCCGATATATGACGAGTAAAATAGGAGTAGTTGGTGAAAAACAAGTTGTCACTGCTTTTCAACTCATTGGTTTTGACGCTTATCCTGTGGTTAGTGGCGACGAAGCTCGCCGTACCATCCATCATTTAGCTGAAAATAATTATGGGATTATTTATTTGACAGAAAGTCTTGCCAAGGAGATCCCAGAAACCATTTCTTTTTACGATTCCCAAGTCACTCCAGCAATTATTCTTATTCCAACAAATAATGGCAGCTTGGGAATTGGTAAGAAACGTGTGAATGATAATGTCGAAAAAGCTGTTGGACAAAATATTTTATAGGATGAAGGAGGAAACTAGTTGAAATCAGGAAAAATTATTGAAGTTTCTGGTCCTTTAGTAAAAGCCAAAGATATGGACGATGCAGCTGTTCAAGAAGTTTGCCGGGTAGGAAATTTAAACCTCATCGGTGAAATTATTGAAATGCATCAAGACGTGGCTTATATTCAGGTTTATGAAGAAACCTCAGGAATTAAACCAGGCGAACCCGTTCACCCAACGGGATCTCCACTCTCTGTAGAGTTGGGGCCTGGATTGTTAACCAAAATGTTTGATGGGATCCAACGTCCCTTAGATGAATTTATGCAAGTCACTGAGTCGAATTACCTGGTTAGAGGATCAGAAGTCGATTCCCTTGACCACCAAGCAGTGTGGACTTTCCAAGCTACTAAATCAGTAGGTGATGAGGTAGTCAGTGGTGATATTGTAGGTACCGTTCAAGAAGGATCAGTGATTGAACACCGCATCCTCGTTCCTAACGGGGTGAGTGGGACCATTGAAAGCATTGAATCAGGCGACTATACCCTCGATGATGATGTCTATTCGATTCGCTTAAAAGACAGTGACCAAGTAAAATCCTTCGGTATGTCTCAACGTTGGCCTGTGCGTGTTGGGAGACCCTTTAAGCAAAAATTCTTACCTCATGAAATTATGACGACAGGGCAACGGGTCATTGATACCTTCTTCCCAATTACAAAGGGCGGGGCAGCAGCCATCCCTGGGCCTTTCGGTGCTGGGAAAACCGTCTTGCAACACCAAGTTGCCAAGTATGCTGACGCTGACATTGTGGTCTACGTTGGTTGTGGTGAACGTGGTAACGAGATGACCGAAGTTATTGATGAATTTCCTAAATTGATTGACCCTAAAACTGGTGAATCGATCATGGAACGGACGGTCTTGATTGCTAATACTTCAAACATGCCAGTGGCAGCCCGGGAAGCCTCGATCTATACAGGGATAACCATCGCTGAATATTTCCGTGACATGGGATATTCTGTGGCTATCATGGCTGACTCGACTTCTCGTTGGGCTGAAGCCTTGCGGGAAATGTCAGGGCGTTTGGAAGAAATGCCAGGGGACGAAGGTTATCCAGCTTATTTGGGTAGTCGTTTGGCTGAATACTATGAACGTGCCGGAATGGTTGAGACTCTGGGCTCTGATGAACGTCGTGGAGCAGTTACCGCAGTAGGTGCGGTTTCACCTCCAGGGGGAGATACCTCAGAACCAGTTACCCAAAATACCATGCGGGTGATTAAGGTTTATTGGGGATTGGATGCTACCCTCTCCCAACAAAGACACTTCCCAGCGGTTAACTGGCTGGATTCTTATTCTCTCTATCAAAAAGAAGTGACAGAGGGAATTTCAAAAGAACTCGATGTGGATTGGACGGGTATGGTCACTAAGTCTATGGCGATTCTACAAGAAGAGGATAGCCTCCAAGAAATTGTCCGCTTAGTTGGTGTGGATGCCCTGTCTCAAGAAGACCGTCTGACTCTGGTTATCGCTCGTATGTTAAGAGAAGATTATTTACAACAAAACTCTTATGATGAAGTCGACACCAAGACTTCTTCAGAAAAGCAGTTTAAGATGTTAAGAAATATTCTAGCTTTCAACAGTGAAGCGCGTAAAGCCATGGAATTAGGGGCTTATTATGATGAGATTGTGGAAGGAACTTCAACCATTCGTGAGCAAATCGCCCGGATGAAATATGTTCCAGAAGCTGAAATTTCCAAGTTGGATGACTTGAACAATTCAATCAAACCGACTATGCAGGAAGTTGTTCAAAAAGGAGGCGTGAAATAGTGCAAAGAGAATATAAATCCATTGTTGATATTTCGGGCCCGTTAATGGTTGTCGATGACGTATCAGGTGTTGGCTATAACGAACTTGTTGAAATTAAAATGCAAAACGGCGAGTCCCGCATTGGGGAAGTGCTTGAAGTTCAAGAAGACAAGGCCATTGTCCAAATTTATGGAGGTGGCTCAGGGATTAATATCCGTGACTCCCGGGTTCGTTTCCAAGGCCATCCTTTGGAATTCGGTGTGTCAGAGGACATTATTGGCCGAACTTTTGATGGTTTAGGGAATGTGGTTGATGGTGGCCCAACACCGATTCCAGAACAATCCCGTGATGTTAATGGTCAGGTGATCAACCCCATGGCCCGGGAATACCCGGATGAATTTATCCAAACCGGGATTTCAACCATTGACCATATGAACTCCTTAGTCCGGGGACAAAAATTACCCATCTTCTCTGGATCTGGTTTGCCCCATAAGGAATTAGCTGCCCAAATTGCCCGCCAAGCGACTGTTTTAAATGATGATGAAAACTTTGCGGTTGTGTTTGCCGCTATGGGGGTCACCTTCGAGGACGCTCAATTCTTCATTGATAGTTTTAAAGAAACTGGGGCTATTGACCGGTCAGTAATGTTTATCAACTTGGCCGATGATCCTTCCATTGAACGTTTAGCTACTCCTAAGGTGGCCTTAACGGCAGCTGAATACCTAGCCTATGAAAAAGACATGCACGTCTTAGTGATCATGACAGACATGACTAACTATTGTGAAGCCTTGCGGGAAGTGTCTGCTGCTCGACGGGAAGTGCCGGGACGTCGTGGCTATCCTGGTTACCTTTATACCGACTTGGCCGGAATCTATGAACGTGCCGGTCGAATTAAGGACGCTAAAGGTTCAGTGACTCAAATTCCAATTTTAACCATGCCTGAAGATGATATTACCCACCCAATTCCTGACTTAACTGGTTATATTACTGAAGGACAAATTATTTTGGATAAGGAATTGAACCACCAAGGGATTACTCCTCCGATTGATGTATTACCTTCCTTGTCACGTCTAAAAGATGATGGGACCGGTGAAGGAAAAACCCGCGAAGACCATGCCGATACCATGAACCAACTCTTTGCAGCCTATGCCAAGGGGAAAGAAGCGCGTGAATTAGCGGTTGTCTTAGGTGAATCAGCTCTTTCTGATACGGATAAACTTTACTTAAAATTTGCTGAGCGTTTTGAAAAAGAATATGTCAACCAAGGTTTCGATACTAACCGAACGATCTATGAAACCTTAGACCTGGCTTGGCAATTATTAACCATCCTACCAAAATCAGAATTAACTCGGATTAATGATAAGTATATTGAAAAATACTATCCGAAATCTGATCAGGAAGAGGAAGATCAAGAATCAGACAATAAGCAAGCTGACCAAGAAAGTCATGAAGAGGCCTAGTGAAGAAGGGGTGATATTTTATGGCAAATGCTTTAAATGTTAAGCCTACTCGGATGGAATTGCAAAAACTCCAAGGCAATCTTTCCATAGCAACTCGCGGCCATAAATTGTTAAAAGATAAGCAAGATGAGCTAATGCGTCAGTTTATTGACCTCATTCGAAAAAATAATGAGCTTCGTCAAGAGGTTGAAGCGGACCTATCCTTAGCTCTGGAAAATTTTGTGCTTGCATCTGCCCTAGTTAACGAGGCTTACATTGATGAATTAGTGGCCATACCTAGTCAGAGTGTGGAACTTGAAATTCGTCATGAAAATATTATGAGTGTCGATGTTCCTAAGATGAATTTTCACTATTCAGATGAATACCAAGAAGGTAAGGACCGTAACACTTATAGTTTCTTAAATACTGCAAGTGAGTTAGATGACGCGATTGCAACCTTAAATCAAGTCATGCCTAAGTTATTAGAACTCAGTGAAATTGAAAAGACCTGTCAGTTAATGGCTGATGATATTGAATCAACCAGACGACGGGTGAATGCCTTGGAATATCGGGTGATTCCTGATACCAAGGAAACGATCGCTTATATTCAAAGTAAATTAGAAGAGAATGAGCGGTCGACTAAGACCCGGATGATCAAAATTAAAGACATGAACGGGTAATCGTGATGAAAAGTCCCTGCTTTTGGTCTAGTTAGACCTAGCAGGGCTTTTTATTTGGATATTTTTTGCTATTCTTGAACTATGGACTTCCTTTGGTCTATAATAGAGAAATGTTCTATCAATAAGGGAGTAGAGAGCTTTGTGAATATAACTTTTATTTCTTATTTTAGAACCATTCAAATAGAAGATTGGAGCGAAGATATATGTCAAAGAGATTTGGAGCTGCGCTTTCTTTTCTCTTGTTAACCTTATCCCTTTTAGTTGGTTTAGCTAGTCCACTAAGGGTAGATGCTGCTGAAAATCAGCCAAAGATTGAGGTTGATCAAGAAGCTCTTAATCAGGGATTAGAGACACCTGGTGTATTAAGAGTAGGGATGGAAGCAAATTATGCTCCCTATAATTGGAGTCAAACGACAGACGCTAATGGCGCCATCGAAATTTCTAACGCTAGCGGGGAATATGCTAATGGTTACGATGTGCAAATAGCCAAGCAAATTGCCGATGCTTTAGGGCTAAAGCTAGAAATCGTAAAGATGGAATGGGATGGTTTACCACCGGCCTTACAATCGGCTAAGATTGATGCCATTGTAGCGGGGATGTCGCCGACACCTGAACGGGAAAAACAAATCGATTTTACCGATGAATATTATGGCTCAGACATGGTTGTAGTGACCTTAAAGGATGGTCCTTATGCCAATGCCCAATCCATTAATGACTTTAATGGGGCCAAGGTAACCGCACAATTAAATACTTTCCACGTTGATTTACTCGATCAAATGCAAGGAATTGACAAACAAACCCCAATGGATTCTTTCCCAACTATGATCTCTTCCTTGCTAAGTAATAAGATTGATGCCTATATTTCCGACCGGCCGGGGGCCCTCTCTGCTGTCGCTGCTAATCCGGATTTAAAGATTGTTTCCTTTGATGAAGGGAAGGGCTTTGATACTGGGGATATTGCTAATTGGTCTTCCGTGGGGCTCCGCAAAGATTCGCCTTTAATGGAACCGATTAACCAAGCTTTATCGACCATTCCAGATAAGGATCGGGAAAACCTGATGCAAGAAATGGTTGATTTAAATAATCGCGGCGAAGATATTGGCTTTTGGGGTGAAGTGGCCAGCATCTGGTCGACTTACAAGGGTCAATTGCTTAAAGGTGCTGCGACGACCATGTATATTGCCTTGATATCTACCATTGTCGGCTTTTTAATTGGTTTATTGATTGCGATTTATCGGTCGATGCCAATTGGTGAAAGTAGCGGGATAGTATCTATCTTATACAAAGTTGTTGAGTTCTTGATTACGGCTTATATTGAAGTCTTCCGTGGGACCCCAATGATGGTCCAAGCCATGATGATTTTCTATGGGTCGAAATTATTCCTAGAGATTGATATGAGTTCCATGTTCGCCGCCTTGCTCATTGTTTCAGTGAATACCGGTGCTTACCTCGCTGAAGTTATCCGGGGTGGGATTATCGGTGTCGACGATGGGCAATCAGAAGCGGCTAAAGCAATTGGTATGAATCACTTCCAAACCATGACCTATGTGGTCTTACCACAAGCGATCCGTAGTATATTACCTGCTTTGGGAAATGAGTTTGTGATTAATATCAAGGACACCTCAGTCTTAAATGTTATTGCTGTTACTGAACTATTCTTTGTTTCTAAATCGGCAGCAGGGACTACCTATCTGACCTTCCAAACTTTCTTCATCACAGCGATTATTTACTTCGTACTGACCTTTACCACGACCCGCTTACTACGCTTGGTGGAAAAGAAGATGTCGGGAAGCGATACTTATACTGTCTATCAATCATCGACTAGTGAGGTGAATATTCATGAAAAATGAGATTTTAACAATTTCTCACTTAGAGAAGAAGTTTGGCGATAATTTGGTTTTAAAGGATATTGACTTTGCGGTTAGCCCTGGTGATGTGATCTCTATTATTGGTTCATCAGGATCAGGGAAGTCAACCTTATTACGCTGTATGAACTTGCTGGAACAGCCCACTTCTGGTGATATTATCTACCATGACCAGTCTATCCTAGATAAAAACTTTGATAAGAATAAATATCGGGCCAAGGTAGGCATGGTTTTCCAACAGTTCAACTTGTTTAAGAATATGAATGTGCTGGAAAACTGTGTTATCGGCCAAGAAAAAATTCTGAAAAGAAATAAAAAAGATGCTGAAAAAACTGCTTTGAAAAACCTAGAAAAAGTAGGCATGGCTCCTTACCGTGATGCTCGTCCTGACCAACTATCAGGTGGGCAACAACAACGGGTTGCTATTGCCCGGGCCCTATCTATGGACCCAGAAATCTTACTCTTTGATGAACCGACCTCGGCTCTGGATCCGGAGATGGTCGGTGAGGTGCTAGGAACTATGACTGAACTCGCTAAAGAAGGCCTAACTATGATTGTGGTGACCCATGAAATGGCCTTTGCTCGTGATGTTTCTTCGCGAATTTGCTTTATGGACCAAGGGGTCATTGTTGAAGACGGCGAACCTGACCAAGTGATCAACCACCCTCAACATGAACGGACCAAGTCCTTCTTGTCACGCTATTTAGCAGAAAAATAAACTCAACTAAGAGGCTGGGGCGAAAGTCCCAGCTTTTTTTACACGGACTTTCGGATTAAAATGTCTTCCAAAAGTTAGCCCTGACGTCCACTTCATAAAGGGTGTGAGACGAGGACTTTTGACTCGGGTGATGGGATCAAGTCAGAATAAGAGTCAAGTATTCGCTCCTTTCTGATTTCTCTTTCTTCCAGCCTTTCACTTTTTTGTTGTCAGTTCGCAAGCTTTTTTAAAAGAAAACTTTCTTAGTTTTATGGGGGTATGATATGATAAATAAGCAAGTTTTTTACTGAACCATAGAAAAAAAGATGTTATAAAAAGGATGTCATGCATGAATAGAGCAGAAGAAGTAAAAAAAAGAAGGACCTTTGCCATTATTTCCCACCCTGATGCCGGGAAAACGACTATTACTGAACAATTACTCCTATATTCAGGAGCTATTCGCCAGGCAGGGACGGTTAAGGGCAAGAAAAGTGGCCACTTTGCCAAGTCCGACTGGATGAAGATTGAACAACAGCGTGGGATCTCAGTGACCAGTTCGGTGATGCAGGTGGACTATGACGGCTACCAAATTAATATTGTGGATACCCCGGGCCACGAGGACTTTTCCGAGGATACCTATCGAACGCTTATGGCCGTGGATGCTGCGGTCATGGTGGTTGACTCAGGTAAGGGGATTGAGGCCCAAACCAAGAGATTGTTTGAAGTGGCTAGCCACCGGGGCATTCCAATTTTCACCTTTATGAATAAATTAGACCGTGATGGCCGTGAACCTATGGAACTGATTAGTGAACTAGAGGAAGTCCTAGGTATCGATGCCTATGCGATGAACTGGCCCATGGGTATGGGAAAGACCTACCAAGGCAACTACGATCTCTTTAATAATCGCTTAGAATTGACTCACCCAGAAGCTAATGGCGGCAATGATTTCTTACCTTTAAATGAAGATGGTGAACTTGAAGGGGATTATGAAGTGAAAAAATCGCCTTGGTATGAGGAGGCCGTGGAGAATGCTCAACTCTTAAATGAGGCCGGAAATCCTTTCGACTCAGAGGCCATCCAAGCAGGGAAGTTAACGCCAGTTTTCTTTGGGTCTGCCTTAACGGGGTTTGGCGTTCAAACCTTCTTAGATGCCTTTGTCGATTTTGCTCCCGCGCCCCAAGCGGTTGAAACAGTGGAAGAGGACTTAGTTGACCCTCTTGATGAACAATTAACCGGATTTATCTTCAAGATTCAAGCCAATATGGATCCCAGACACCGTGACCGGATTGCCTTTGTTCGGATTTGCTCGGGCGAGTTTCATGAGGGCATGGATGTCACTGTAGCTCGAACGGATAAGAAGCTAAAGCTGAATAATACCACGCGCTTTATGGCAGATACTCGTGAACATGCTAGTTTAGCAGTGGCAGGGGATATTATTGGCCTTTATGATACCGGAAACTTTCAAATTGGAGACTCCATCTATTCAGGCAAGCACAAGGTAAACTTTAAACCCCTCCCACAATTTACGCCAGAATTATTTATGAAGGTGAGTCCTAAGAATGTTATGAAGCAAAAATCCTTCCATAAGGGGATTAAACAACTCGTTGAAGAAGGGGCTATCCAACTTTATAAAACTTGGCACACCGAAGAGTATATCTTAGGGGCAGTCGGACAACTCCAATTCGAAGTCTTCCAATACCGCTTATTAAATGAATACAATTCGGAAGTGGAAATGACACCCCTAGGCAATAAAATTGCCCGTTGGATTTCCGAAGATCAACTGGATCCTTCCATGTCATCGAGTCGTAACTTGCTCTGCAAAGACCGCTTCGACCAACCTGTCTTTCTCTTTGAAAATCAATTTGCTGAAAATTGGTTCCAACAAAAATATCCTGATGTGCAATTAGAATCCTTGTTATAGGAATCGAATAAGTGAGCAAAAATGCAAAAGCAGCCCCAATAGGCTACCTATAGGCCTGTCAGTTTTTATAAGTTGAACACTTATAGCTAGTTAATTCACTAAACCCCTTTTTACCAAAAATAGTCTATTTTGGTAAAAAGGGGGTTTATTTTTCAATAAAATGCTTATAAAACGTATATTTTAATCAAGTTTTACTAAAAATGTATGTATTTTTGCCTTTACTTGTGCTATATTAGGGATCAATATAAAATATCATAAAAAGGAGTTTTGGCTTCATGAATCAATGGGAAAATAAATTTGTTAAAGAAGGACTAACATTTGATGATGTATTATTGATACCCCAAGCGAGCGATATTGTTCCTGACCAGGTCAATGTCAGTGTTCAATTAGCTGATAATATACGCTTAAACGTTCCGATACTTTCGGCAAGTATGGATACTGTGACTGAGTCAGAAATGGCCATCGCCCTGGCACGTTCAGGCGGTATGGGTGTCATCCATAAAAATATGACCATTGATGACCAGGCGGGGGAAGTCAGAAAGGTTAAACGCTCAGAAAGTGGTGTGATTACTAATCCTTTTTATCTTTATCCTGATAGTACCGTTAGAGAAGCTGAAGAATTAATGAGCCTTTACCACATTTCTGGTGTTCCTATTGTGGAAAGTCAAAGCTCCCATAAGTTAGTAGGGATTATTACTAACCGCGATAAGCGGTTTGTTACTGATAGCTCGCGAAAAATTGCTGACTATATGACTAAGGATAATTTAGTCACCGCGCCTGTCGGGACCAGTTTAGAAGCGGCTGAAGAAATTTTACAAAGTTACCGGATTGAAAAGCTTCCCCTAGTCGATGAAGCGGGAAATCTGTCCGGTTTGATTACTTTTAAGGATTTAGCTAATGTAAGAAATTATCCCGATGCGGCTAAGGATGACAGTGGCCGTTTATTGTGTGCTGCGGCTGTGGGAGTGACTTCTGACACCTTCCGTCGGGTTCAAGCTTTAGCTGAAGCAGAGGTCGATGCTATTGTGATTGATACGGCTCATGGTCATTCTCAAGGCGTTTTGAATAAGATCAAAGAAGTCCGTCAATCCTATCCTCATCTCACTATTATTGCTGGTAATGTAGCCACTGCTGAGGGAACGAGAGCGCTTTTTGAAGCAGGCGTGGACGTGGTTAAGGTAGGGATTGGACCTGGTTCCATTTGTACTACCCGGGTGGTCGCTGGGGTAGGGATGCCCCAATTAACCGCCATTTACGATGCGGCTCAAGTAGCTAATGAATTTGGTAAAACCATTATTGCCGATGGGGGCATCAAGTATTCTGGGGACATCGTGAAAGCCCTGGCAGCTGGTGGTCACGCAGTTATGCTAGGTTCCATGTTAGCGGGTACTGATGAAGCCCCTGGTGAAATGGAAATTTATCAAGGCAGACGCTTTAAGACTTACCGTGGCATGGGGAGTATGGCTGCCATGAAAAAAGGATCAGCCGACCGTTACTTCCAAGGTGAAGTTAATGAAGCCAATAAATTGGTGCCCGAAGGTATCGAAGGCCGAGTTTCCTATAAAGGGCCTGTTAGTGCTATCGTTTATCAAATGGTGGGTGGATTACGGTCAGGTATGGGCTATTGCGGTGCTCACAATGTGGAAGACTTACGCCAAAATGGTCAATTTGTCCGCATCAGTTCGGCTGGCCTAGTGGAATCCCATCCTCATGACGTTCAAATCACTAAGGAAGCTCCTAATTATTCACGCGGCTAAATGGTATAAATCTTTGATGGATTAGCACTTAAAAAAATATCCTATTCATTAGGCAGGCAAAAAGGAGTTGGGATTTACCCCAACTCCTTTTAAAAATGATTTATTTGATTAATCAACTTCTGTTTCTTCAAGAGCTTGGCTGTTTTCACTTTCATTAATGACAATGTCGCCAGAATCATCGACGGTAAAGTGGACATAGCTAATGTTTGGATCTTTTAAGTATAGGTCCGCGACTTGGTTTTCGATTTGTTCTTGGATGACCCGTCTTAATGGGCGGGCACCCAGTTTGGGGTCATAGCCTAGTTCAACAATAGCTTCTTTCACTTGGTCGTCAATGGCAATGCTGATTTTTTGTCCCTTGAGTAATTTGTTCATGCTGGTGAGCATGTGGTCGACAATTTGAATTAATTCTTCCTTGGTCAGCGGTTGGAATTCGATGATGCCGTCAAAGCGGTTCATGAATTCAGGTTTAAAGTAATTATCCAATTGGTTCAAGACAGATTGGTTTTTTCCTTGTTGACTAGCGGCAAAACCGACGCTAGCTTCGACGTTACCCGTTCCGGCATTGGAAGTCATGATGATAAGGGTATCTTTAAAGGAAACCGTCCGACCTTGTGCATCGGTAAGTCGACCGTCTTCCATGATTTGTAGGAAGAGGTTGAGGACATCAGGGTGGGCCTTTTCCACTTCATCTAAGAGAATGAGAGAATAAGGTTGCCGTCTGACTTGCTCAGTTAATTGGCCAGCTTCGTCATAGCCGACATAGCCGGGTGGTGAACCGATCATCTTAGAGACACTGTGTTTTTCCATGTATTCAGACATGTCAAAGCGGATCATTGCTTCTTGACTACCAAAGAGTTGTTTAGCAAGCTGACGGGCTAATTCTGTCTTGCCGACACCTGTTGGCCCCACAAATAGGAAGGAAGCAATGGGTTTATTACCTGGGTGGAAGCCCACACGGTTACGGCGGATTGCTGCTGATACTTTTTCGACAGCAGGATCTTGGCCGATAATTGTCTCCTTGAGTTCTTCCTCAAGTTGCAATAAATTGCTTTGTTCTTGGTCTTGTAACTGGCCAACGGGGATACCGGTTTTAGCTTCCACTAATTCTTCGATGTCTTCGACGGTGATCGTTGGGACTTGTTCAACAACAGCTTCATTATTAGCGGCCATATCCTTATATTTCTTTAATTGGTCGCGGTAATAGGCCGCCTTCTCATAGTCTTCAGCATCGGTAGCCATTTCCTTTAATTTTTCTAATTCTTGAATCTGATCTTCTAAGGCCTCCTTATCCAAGAAGGGAATGGTTAAGTTTTTCTTGGAGCCCGCTTCATCAAGTAGGTCGATGGCCTTATCAGGTAATTGCCGGTCTTGGATATAACGATTAGACAGGGTAACCGTTGCTTCTAAGGCTTGGTCAGTAAAGTGAACATGGTGGAATTTTTGGTATTGGTCGGCTAGGCCCTTGATAATAGTGATGGCTTCTCCCACCGAAGGCTCATCCACTTGAACCGGTTGTAAGCGGCGGGCCAGAGCGCCATCTTTTTCGATACGACGGAATTCATTTAAGGTTGTTGCTCCGACTAATTGCATTTCGCCCCGGGCAAGGGCAGGTTTTAAGATGTTGCCAGCATCCATTGATGAATTATCGGCTGTTCCTGCCCCCACAATTTCATGGATTTCGTCAATAAATAGAATGATTGATTGATTGGAGCTGACTTCTTTAATCAGGGCTTGCATTTTTTCTTCAAATTGGCCCCGAACGCCAGTACCTTGGACTAAGGAAGCCACATCTAAACTAATAACTTCCTTGTTTTGTAGCTTTTCAGGAACTTCTTTAGCCACTATTTTTTGGGCTAAACCTTCCACAACTGCCGTCTTACCTACACCAGCTTCTCCGATGAGGACAGGATTATTTTTGGTTCGACGGTTGAGAATTTCGATTACCCGATTTATTTCTTGGTCACGGCCAATTACCGGGTCGTACTTGCCTTGCCGAGCCAATTCAGTCATGTTGGTTCCATAATTAGCCAACAAGCTATTTCCTTGGCCATCATTAGGATGGCGTGGAGGCTCTTGGCCGTTAGCATTATGGGGGCCTTTATCTTGCATTTGTCTGAGTAGCTCATAGAGGTTTCCCCATGAATTATTGTCATTATTGCTTTTCCCAGTTTGAGATTGGTTGCGAATTATCTCTGCATAACAGGGTTGGCAAAGGTTAATTGCCTGCCTTTGACCGTTAATATTCGCATACATGTGAATGGCAGCTTCGCGTTGGTTACAACGTTGGCATTTCAATAGTGCCACGCTCCTTTCTTAAGAAATTGGCCAATATTTTTAATATACATATATTGTAAAAATACCTTTTTGATAAACATTGACCTTCAATAGTTATTATACATTGACCATGTTTGACATTCAAGTCATAAAGCTTGTTTTCCCATGCTAAAGCCAAGGAGAATTTAATTAAGTAGTTGTCACCATGCTTAAAAAATGGTACATTATTAATGTAACGGTTTTCTTTTCTTTTAAGCGATAGTTGGGAAAGTCGTCAAATTATGTAGATTTAAAAAAAGGAGATTATAATAATGAAAACTCAAGACTTTAATATTACTGCAGAAACTGGTATCCATGCTCGTCCAGCAACCTTACTTGTGCAAACTGCAAGCAAATTTAAATCTGATATTAACTTAGAATATAAAGGTAAATCTGTTAACTTGAAATCCATCATGGGTGTAATGTCCTTAGGAGTAGGCCAAGGTGCAGATGTAACCATTTCTGTTGAAGGCGAAGATGAAGAAGAAGCAATGGCAGCTATCCAAGAAACCATGAAAAGTGAAGGGTTGTCAGAATAACATGGAAAAGTTGAAAGGAATTGGGGCTAGTGATGGTTATGCCATTGCTAAGGCCTTTCTTTTGGAACAACCTGACTTATCCTTTGAAGAAGGAAAAGTAGAAGATGCTGATGCGGAAATTGACCGCTTAACTAAGGCTATTGACGATAGTCGCATTGAGATCGCTAAGATTAAAGTGATTGCGCAAGATCGTCTATCTGAAGAAGAAGCAGGCGTTTTTGATGCGCATTTACAAATGCTAGATGACCCAGAAATGATTGCGACTTACCAACAAAAAATCAAAGATGAAAATCTTGATGCTCAAACTGCTGTACGCCAAACTGCTGATGGCTTTATTGCTATCTTTAAAGCCATGGAAGATAACCCATATATGCAAGAACGTGCAGCGGATATTAAAGATGTTACCGACCGCCTCATCGCACATTTAATCGGCGCCAAAATTCCTAACTTGAGTTTAATTGATGAGGATGCAATTGTTATTGCTCCTGATTTGACTCCGAGTGATACCGCACAATTAAACAAATATGTTAAAGGATTTGTTACTGATATTGGTGGACGGACATCCCACTCGGCAATTATGGCTCGTAGCTTAGAAGTTGCCGCTGTTGTTGGGACTACTTCTGCTTCTGAAGCGGTTAGTGATGGTGACTTAGTCATTGTCGACGGTTTTGAAGGAGAAGTTTTAATTAACCCAGACCAAGCCACTGTTGATAGCTATAAGGACAAAGCTAAGGCTTATCAAAAACAAAAACTTGAATGGGAAAGCCTTAAAGATGCCGACTCTCTAACCAAAGATGGCAAACAATTTGAAATTGTTGCCAATATCGGTTCACCTAAGGACTTAACCGGTGTCCATGAAAATGGGGCCGAAGGTGTGGGACTTTATCGGACTGAGTTCCTCTATATGGATTCAGACCACTTCCCAACTGAAGAAGAACAATTTGAAGCTTATAAGGAAGTTTTAGAATCTCTTAATGGTAAGAATGTGGTTATTCGGACTATGGATATTGGTGGGGATAAGGAACTCCCTTATTTACCCTTACCTGAAGAGCTAAATCCTTTCTTGGGTTACCGTGCTATCCGGATTTGCTTAAGAGAAACGGATATGTTCCGGACCCAATTACGGGCACTTCTACGTGCTTCCGCTTATGGGAAATTAAGCATTATGTTCCCAATGGTAGCCACTTTAGAAGAATGGCGTCAAGCTAAAGCCCTATATGAGGAAGAACGTCAAAAATTAATTGACGAGGGCGTTGAAGTCGCTGACAATATTCAAGTGGGGATTATGATTGAAATTCCAGCAGCTGCTGTTTTAGCTGATCAATTTGCCAAGGAAGTTGACTTCTTTAGTATTGGAACCAACGACTTGATCCAATACACCATGGCTGCTGACCGGATGAATAATAATATCTCTTACCTCTACCAACCCTATAACCCAGCCGTGTTACGTCTGATTAACTATGTGATTCAAGCTAGTCACAAAGAAGGTAAATGGACTGGTATGTGTGGGGAAGTAGCTGGTGACCAAACTGCTATCCCACTACTTGTTGGTATGGGCTTAGATGAATTCTCTATGAGCGCAACTTCAATTCTTAAATCGCGTTCCTTAATGGCTCGCTTAGATTCTAAGGAATGTGAAGAATTAGCTCACAAAGCCATGAATGAAAAGACCAGTTCAGAAGAAGTGGCCGAAATGGTTCATGACTATGTCTCTAAGTTAGACTAAAAAGAATAAACTGATTAAGTGCTGGTAATGAATACTGCCTTCAGTGAAGGAGAGTGATTCAATCATACCAGCACTTTTTTCTTGGATTGGTATTCACTCTGACCTGTGCTAAAATAAAAGTACTTTGCACAGCTTAATAGTAGATGATAATGAGGGGAGAGGAAAATGAAGATCGGCTTTTTTACGGATACTTATTTTCCACAAACTAGTGGAGTGGCTAGCTCAATTCAGACCTTAAAAGAAGAATTGACCAAGGCCGGCCACCAAGTTTATATTTTCACCACGACAGATCCTAAGGTGAAAAAGGATCAAGCGGAAGAAGGAATATTTAGGTACGAATCCATTCCCTTTCTCTTTTTTAAAGAACGTCGGGTGGCGGTGACAACTTTGCGACCGATTTATAAGAAGGCCAAAGAATTAGACTTAGATATCATCCATACCCATACCGAGTTTACCATGGGAATTTTTGGTGTCATGGTGGCCCACCGCTTGCGTTTACCAATTGTGCATACTTATCACACCTGGTATGAAAATTACCTGCATTATATCTTAAATGGTCACTTAGTGCCTAAGGCGGCGGTTAAGTCCTATACCCGTTATTTTTGTCAATTAGCCAATACGGTCATTGCTCCTAGTCAGATGATCCGTCAAGTTTTATTGGAATACGGTGTCGAGCGTCCGATTGAAGTCATACCGTCTGGCGTCCGTTTTTCACAGCAGCTAGCAGAGATAGATCTCCAACAATTAAAGCAGAAACTGGGGCTTGCGGATGACCAGCTGGTTCTTATCACGGTTAACCGAATTGCCCAAGAGAAGAATTTAGATAGTTTAATTCAGCAGATGTCCCATCTTCTAGAGCGCATGCCCCAGGCCCGTTTGCTAATCGTGGGTGACGGCCCGGAAAAAGACCACCTAATGGCCCTTAGCCAAGAACTCAAGATAAGTCATGCAGTTATTTTTACTGGGATGGTTCCCCATGAAGAAATTAACGGCTATTATCAAATCGCTGATATCTATGTGAATTTATCCGTGACTGAGACCCAGGGAATCACCTTTATTGAGGCCATTGCCAATCACCTACCAATCGTAGCTATGAAGAACGATTACTTACTCAACTTAAACCGGACAGCTCCGATTGGTAAATTACTTGACCAGGTTGACCAGTTCAGCCAGGCAGTACTTTCCTTAGCAGGATCAGCTTCTGAGAATTGCCAAGCCTTTAAACGTTTAGAGCAGGAAATTTCTGCCCAGACTTTCTATGAACGGGTCTATGCCTTGTATACTTCTTTAATAAGAAAGCAAGAAAGTCAGATGGAAGATGATGATACTAGCTTTTTTGAGAAAATTTCTGAAAATATCTGGCCCTTTCAATAATTTTTCCTTTTCATTTCATGACTTTTTGTTAAAATGAAACAAGAGTAATGAAAGGGGACAGAAAATGCAAGCTTCACAACTAAAAGCGATTATTTCTCGACTTGAGGCCATGCTTGAAGAGGGATCAGATATTGAAGTGAGACGATTTGAAAAAGAGGGCGAGGAACGATGCATGGTGCGCTATGATCGTGAAAGTGAAAGCTTTCTATTAATCGAGCATGGGGTAGATCAAACTTTTCAATTTGATGATATCGACCTAGCCGCTATGGAGATTTATGACCTCATTCAATAATTTGACTAACAAACAGCCTGGAGATTGTCCAGGCTTTTTCTATAGCTGGACATTGGCCTGATCTTGTTAAACAAAGTTGACTTAGTGTATAATGAAAATTCAGAAGAGAAAGTGAGGCAATTATGAAAAAGACATTAAGGGAGATATGTCGCCTACTTGATGAACGAGGGCAATTAAAGAGTCCGCTGCTAACGAGCCAGGCGTCAGTCCAAAACTTAAGTTACAATTCCAAAGCGGTTTCTGAAGGAACCTTATTCTTCTGCAAGGGAGCTCACTTTAAGCCTGCTTATTTAGAACAAGCCCAAGCTTTAGGAGCCATTGCCTATGTGAGTGAGCAGGACTATGGCCTGGATCTCCCCCTGATACAAGTGGAAGATATCCGTTTAGCCATGCCCATTATTGCGGATTTCTTTTACCAAGCCCCTTACCAAGCCTTTCACCTAACTGGGATTACGGGAACTAAGGGGAAGACAACGACTACCTTCTATTTAACTAAGATTCTTGATTTGTATCAGAAAAGCTTAGGCAAGGAGCCAACTGCCTATCTGTCTTCCTCAAGTTATTATGATGGAGTTGACCAAGGAGAATCCCACTTAACCACGCCCGAGTCCCTTGAACTTTTCTATCGCTTTAACCATGTCCGCGAGTCAGCAATCGACTTTATGACTATGGAAGTCTCCAGTCAGGCTCTCAAGTATCACCGGGTAGCAGAAGTTCCCTTTGAAGTCGGAGCTTTTCTGAATATTTCCACGGACCATATTTCACCAAGCGAGCATCCCAATTTCGAAGATTACTTCATGAGTAAGTTAAAGCTTTTTGACCAAAGTCAGTTGGCGGTGATTAACTTAGACGCTGACCATGTCGATCGAATTTATCAAAGGGCAAGCGATTCGAAAACGGTCAAGGAAATTGTGACGGTTTCGACTAAGGATGAACAGGCCGATTATCTAGCTAAAAATATTGTGTCTGGGGCTGATCAACAACACTTTGTCTTACATGCTCCTGACTTTGAAGGAGAAATCCGGATGAAGATGCTGGGGCGGTTTAATGTAGAAAACGCCCTAGTCGCTATTGCGATTGCTCGCTACTACCAAGTTCCCTATGAAATCATAAAAAAAGCCTTACAAGCAGCACAAACTGAAGGCCGGATGGAAGTCTATCATTCTACGGATAAACGCATCCATGCTATCGTTGACTTCGCCCACAATAAATTGAGCCTAGAAAAACTCTTTGAAGCAAGCCGACAAATGTATCCTAAGGCCCATAGCATTGTGGTCTTTGGCTCTGCAGGGGACAAAGCAATTTCTAGACGTAAGGATTTAGGGGAAGTCGCCGCCCAATATGCGGATGAAATTATCCTCACCATGGATGACCCTGGGACTGAATCAGTGGAAAAAATATGCCAAGAAATCAACCAACCCATTCAAACGGCTAAGCGTCAGGCAGAAATTATCCCTAATCGTCCCCAAGCGATTGCCTATGCTTTTCAGCAAGCTTCTGCTTATGATGGAGAGGTCGTGGTCTTGATTGCTGGTAAGGGGGATGAAGATACCATGAAAATTAATGGTGTCGACCAAGCTTACCCAACCGATCGCTATTATGTGAAGCAGGCTTTAGAAGAAATACCCAAGCATTAGATAAGAAGGAGGCAAGTATGGTAAGTAAGAAGATAGCTATTTTAGGTTTAGGAACAGTTGGTCAGGGTGTATTTCGCGTTTTGCGCGATCATCAGGCCAAAATTACCAGCCAACTCCACCATGCCCTTGAAGTAAAAAAGATCTTTGTCAGAAGCCCCGAAAAAGTCACTGAAGAATTTTCTAGTCAGGCTGAAATTGTTACTGATTATCAGGAGATTATTGCTGACCCTGACATTGATATTGTGGTTGAAGTTATGGGTGGCATAGATTTTGCCAAGCAATGTATTGAAGGCGCTCTTCAAGCAGGCAAAGCGGTGGTTACTGCCAATAAGGACCTTATTTGTGAACATGGAGCTGCCTTAAGTCAACTCGCTGAAACTAAGGAACTTGACTTACGCTTCGAGGCGGCGGTCGCTGGTGGCATCCCTATCTTAAACACCTTACGCAATAGTTTCGCTGGCGATGAAGTCACTGAAATATTAGGGATTCTAAACGGAACCTCGAACTTTATTATTAGTGAAATGACCGAAAATGGGTCTAGCTACCAAGAAGCCTTAGCTAAAGCTCAGAAACTCGGTTTTGCTGAAGCTGATCCTAGTGCCGATGTTGATGGCCTTGATGCTGGGCGTAAGGCGGTTATCCTCGCCAAGATGGGCTTTGGTATTAGTCTCAATTTAGATGACGTGATGATCAAAGGGATTAGTGACTTAAATGCGGTGGATATAGAGATCGCTAAGAATTTAGGTTACGTGATTAAATCCCTGGCAGTCCTCGACCGTCAAGGAGAAAATTTTGCCTGTGAAGTGCAAAGCTTTTTACTGGAAAAGTCACATCCATTAGCCATGGTTAAGCAAGAGATGAATGCTGTTTATACCAAGAGCAAGGCTGGGGGAGAAATGATGTTTTACGGTCCCGGAGCCGGCGAGCTGCCAACAGGGGTTGCTGTTGTGAATGATATCATCCAAGTCGCTAAGAACCAGGAAAATGATGACTACCAAGTCTTTGCCAATTATCGTTTAGATGAAAAGGTCCACTTGTCTGCCCAAGCCAACTATCCTTATTACTATCGTTTAGCCATCCAGGACCAGAGTCAAGGCCTAAAGACCCTCCTCGGTCTGCTCAACCAAGAAGGAATCTCTATCAACCACTTAGGTAATTACCAAGAAGGAGTGTTGTATATTTTAACTAGTCCAGGAAGCTATTCTTCCCATAAGGCCATTGCTAAGCAGCTTGAAAGCGCTCAAGGAGTGGAATTATTGGCTTCCTATCCTATTTTTAATGAAGAGAAGGAGGACTAAAGCATGCAACGTGTTATAGTTCCCGCCACTTCAGCCAATTTAGGCCCAGGTTTTGACTCGATCGGGGTGGCTGTCGACCTGTATTTGAGAGTAGATATTATCGGCCCTAGTCAAGAATGGGAGATTAGACATAACCTGGGGGAGGATGTTCCGACTGATGAGAATAACCTATTGATAAAAACCATTCTCGATCTTGCCCCCAAAACACCGCCCCAACAATTATATATGCACAGTCAGATTCCCATCACACGTGGCCTAGGGAGCAGTTCCAGTGCCATTGTTGCTGCTATTGAAATTGTTGATTATCTCAATCAATTCCAGTGGTCACTTAGCCACAAAATCAATTTAGCCAATAAAATCGAAGGGCATCCAGATAATATTGCTCCTTGTTTAGCAGGCGGACTAGTGATTGGAGTGGCTATCGGTTCGGAAGAAGTAATTTGGTCTAAGGAAGTCTTTCCTAATACTCGCCTAATCGCAACCGTGCCTCATTATCAACTGTCGACCAAAAAAGCTCGCGAAGTCCTACCCGACCAGCTGTCATACGCTGATGCTGTTCGGGCCAATGGAATGGGAAATGTTCTAGTTTCTAAGTTAATGGAAGGTAATCTGGATGATGCGGGCCGATTAATGGAACAGGATTATTTCCACGAGCCTTATCGCAAGAGCTTAGTGCCTGAATTAGAACAAGTGCGTCAACTGTTAAAGGGTGTTCCTGGAGTCTATGGCACTTATCTTAGTGGCGCTGGGCCTACTGTAATGACCATGGTCCAGGCTTCCCATAGCCAAGAAATTAAGGACCTGCTGGGGGCTAGCCTTGAAGAGGTCAGCCTCTATGACCTTGCTATTGATGATAAGGGGAGTCGCTTTGAAGAAGTGAAAACCCTGGATGAGTTTGAATAATATGCTTAAACACGACTTCTAGCCGCTAGTTTTAGAAGTCGTGTTTTCCTCTATTTAAAAGAGCCCATCAATTATCAATGCCAATGATTATGCTATAATGTAAGAAATGTAGAGAGGAGAGGGATATGCTCACAGACTACTTCCTACCGACTTGGTTGGTAGATACAATTTATTCCATTTCTCCCCAAGCCCTAAAGAGCTTGAGTGTGAAAGGGATAATAACTGATTTAGATAATACCTTAATTGCCTGGGATTTTCCGGATGCTACCCAGGAATTGATTGAATGGGTCAAAGAGATGCAAGAAAATGGCATTGAGGTCATGATTTTATCTAATAACAATGAACAGCGGGTAAAACATGTCGCAGATCAATTACAAGTTCCATACTATTCAGCAGCTTTTAAACCCTTTCGCAAGGGAATAAGACATTTATTGAAAATTTCCGGCTTAAAAGAAGAAGAAGTTATTATCATTGGCGACCAGCTATTGACTGATATTTTTGTGGCCAACCGGCAAGGCTTGCGCAGTGTCTTGGTCCGACCGGTGACCAACAGTGATAGTGTAGTCACGCGGATAAACCGTCGTATCGAAAGCTTTGTCTTTAATGGACTAAAAAGACGCTATTCAGAATTAAAGTGGAGGGATCGGATTGACTGAGGAAGTCCTTTATTGTATTGGTTGTGGAGCGGGCTTGCAAATAGACCAGCCCAAGGAGCGAGGCTATACTCCAAAAAGTGCCTATGATAAGGGGGTAGAAAGTGGCGAGCTCTATTGTCAACGCTGTTTTAAATTGCGCCACTATAACCAATTAGAAAAAGTCCAAATGACCCCAGCAGAATTTAGGCAGATTTTACATGAGATCAGTGAGGACGATGCTTTAATCGTCAATGTCATTGATATTTTTGACGTCCAGTCCACCATTATTCCGGCCTTAGAACGTTTAGTGGGAAATAATGATATTGTATTTGTAGCGAATAAAGTTGACCTGCTCCCTAGTGATGTCAAAAGCAGTAAAATTGAAGCCTGGCTGAAGAAATATTTAAAGGACCAAGGTTTTAAAGCTAGAAATGTCTTCCTAACCTCTGCCGTCAAAAATAAAGCCATCGATGATCTCTTTAGCTTTATTGACCAACACCGCAAGGGGCGCAATGTCTACATTGTCGGAGTAAGTAATGTGGGGAAATCGACCTTAATTAACAGTATGCTCAGGGCCCAAGGCTTTAGCGATAGTGTCATTACCACCAGTCAATTTCCAGGAACTACTCTAGATTTGATAAAAATTCCTTTTGATGAAGCGAGTGACTTAATTGACACGCCTGGTATTCTTAAGGACAGTCAAATGACCAGTTTACTGGATTATAAGAGCATTGAGCAAATCCTCCCCCAAAAACGGATAAAGCCGAGAACCTTCCAATTAAATCCGGGTCAGAGTTTATTCCTAGGCGGAATGGCTCGCTTTGACTACTTAGATGGAGACAAACAGGGGGTAACAGTTTACTTGAGTAATCAAGTGGACATTCACCGTCGGAAAACTGAAGGATCTGATGAATTCTTAGCTAAGCATCAAGGAGACTTACTCACTCCGCCAAGTGCCAGTGAAGTCGAGCGATTTCCCGATCTTGTTGGTCAGGTCTATACCATTAAGGAGCCATGTGATTTAGTTATTGCTGGCCTAGGTTGGCTAAGTATCAAAAAACCAGGAAAAGTAGCTATTTATGCACCTAAAGCAGTCGATATTTTTCAAAGAAAACCACTTATTTAGGAGGAAATATGCTAATTAATAAACAAAAAAAGGCAATCAAAAAAGCAGCTCATCATGAGAAGGCCATTTTGCAAATTGGAAAAAATGGTTTAAAAGATGAGTTAATGGAACAAATTGACCAAGCCCTAGAGAAGAGAGAGCTAGTTAAAATCTCGGTTTTACAAAATGCTGGGATTGAAACCGACCAAGCTCTTGAAGCTATTGACCAGGCCCTAGCGCCTCAATTTGCTTATAGTATCGGACACACTATCGTCCTCTACCGGACTTCCTCAGAAGAAAAGAATCAAAAGCTATCGAAAGAAATTCGCGCCTTAAAAAATAAAGGAGTGTAATGAATGGCTGATAACAGGCAAAGACAAGGGAATTACAGCTGCCAAGTCCTTGAAGAATCCCAGGAAAGCAGTTCGGCTAAAAAAAGAATTGGTCTTTTAGGGGGAACCTTCAACCCCATTCACCAGGGGCATTTGATGGTGGCTGAACAGGTCTATGAAAAGTTATGCCTGGACCGCGTGGACTTTATGCCTAGCAATCTTCCGCCCCATGCCAAGCATAAGGAGACCATTGCTGCCGACAAACGTTTGGCCATGCTAGACCTTGCCATCCAAGCAAATGACCACTTTGCAATAGAAAAAATTGAGCTGGATCGTCCCGGTAAATCCTATACTTACGATACCATGGATATCTTGACCACCCTCCACCCTGACAATGAGTATTATTTTATTATCGGCGGTGACATGGTGGAAAACCTCCCCAAGTGGTACCGGGTTGAAGAATTAATGCAGCTTTGTCATTTTGTCGGGGTCCAAAGACCTGGCTATGATATGCCGAGTGATTATAATATTATCTATGTTGATAGTCCTCAAATTGATATTTCTTCAAGCTATATACGGCAAAGCGTCAATAAGGGATCCAGCATCCGATACTTATTGCCTGAAGCGGTCAGAGACTATATTGATAAGGAAGGGTTATATCGTGACTAAAGAAATAAGTTATTCCCACAAATACATTGTGGCTAGTCGTGAAGACTTAATTAAGGCGTTAAAAAATAATTTATCAAAGGATCGCTTCGAACACTGTTTACGGGTGGAGTCCACCGCTATAGAGCTCGCCCAAAAATATCAGTTGAACTGGGAGCGGGCAGGGATAGCTGGCTTACTCCATGACTATGCCAAAGAAGACAGCCTAGCCACATTAAAGGCTTATGCCCATTTTCCGGGTTTTGATGAAGAGTGGGTGAATTATGGTAATGCGATCTGGCATGGGCCCCTAGCAGCGATGAAGGCTGTGGATGAATTTGGCCTCCACGATCTAGAAATTTATTATGCCGTTTATAAGCACACCACTGGAAGTGTTGACTGGACCGATACGGCTAAGTTAGTCTTTTTAGCAGACTACATGGAACCGGGCCGCGACTTCCCTGGTGTGGAACGAGCTCGGGCCTTAACTGAGCAATCTCTCGATTTGGCAGTGGATTATAAAATTAAGCAAAACCTAAAACATCTGCTTGAAAAGGGTCAAAGTATTTATCCTGAAAGTTTAGCGGTATATAATGCTTGGATTAATAAGAAAGGAAAGAGTGAATGACTAATCAATTAAATCGTCCGTTAATGGAGCTTATTGTAAAGGCAGCTGATGATCGTTTAGGGCAAGATATTGTCGCTTTAGAAGTTAACCAATTAACGCCACTGGCTGATTATTTCGTTATTGTTAGCGCTAAAAATGACCGACAAGTCAATGCCATTGTGGAAAGTATTGCGGAAGCTGTTGAAGCAGCAGACTATACGGTTAAAGGCATTGAAGGGAAAGACGGCCATGCTTGGGTATTAATTGACTGTGTGGATGTTATTGTCCATGTCTTTAATAAAGAAGTGCGTAGTCATTATAATATTGAAAAATTGTGGAATGATGCCCCATTGGTCAATTTAACGGCTTTATTGGAAACTGATGATGAAGACTAACCAATATGCCTTGTTTAGTGAAGTCTACCACCAAATTTTTGACCAATCGCTCTATCAGGCCTGGCAGAATTATTTAGAAGATCAGGTTGAGACGCGCTTGACTCATCAAGAGGGACTAAAAATTTTGGATATGGCTTGTGGAGATGGGCGCTTAACCCTGGAACTGGCTAAGGCCGGCTATGATGTGACAGGCATGGACCTGTCTGAAGAAATGTTAGCCATTGCTCAAGCAGAGATGCAGGAGGCAGGGGTTTACATTCCTTATTTTCAAGCAGATATGCGCAGCTTTAAAACTGAGACAAGCTATGACCTGATTTCCATCTTTTGCGACAGTATCTGTTACTTGGATAGTCTAGCTGACTTAGAAGCTACCTTTAAGGCTTGCTATGAGGCCTTAGAAAAGGGGGGCCTCTTGCTTTTTGATATCCATAGTTCTTACCAGATGAATTGCATCTACCCTGACTTTCAATGGGTGGATAGCTGGGATGATGCTGTTTTTACCTGGCAAAGTGACCAGCTGAGGGGGCCTAATACCATCGATCATTTATTGAATATCTTCGTTAAGGATGAGGCCAGTCAACTTTACCAGCGTTTTGAAGAAGTGCATCAGGAACAAATTTGGCCCCTAAAAAACTACCAAGAAGCCTTACTCAGCTCAGGTTTTACTGATATTCAAATCACAGCAGACTTTAGCCAAGATAAACCTAGCCAAAATAGTCGCCGCCTCTTCTTTTCTTGTAAAAAGTAAGTAGATATTTTCCAGGGGAAGACTGAGTGAGTTAAGGAGGTAAACCTAAGATGTCTGTCTGTGGAATGATTGTGGAATGGAATCCTTTTCATAATGGCCATGCTTATCTGATCCAACAGCTTAAGGACCGTCAACCGGATACAGTTATCATTGCCATAATGAGTGGCAATTATGTCCAAAGGGGTCAAGCAGCCTTGCTTTCTAAGTGGCAACGAGCGGAAGTCGCTTTGAAAAATGGATGTGACTTGGTGATAGAACTTCCCTTCTGGTATGCCGTTCAACCGGCTGACCTCTTCGCAGAAGGGGCGGTAGGCTGCCTACATGCACTGGGCTGCCAGCAATTAGCTTTTGGTAGTGAGCTAGAGGATTTTGTGCCTTACCAAAAATTAGCCCAATGGGTGAGCGACCATGAAGAAATTGTGGCTTTGAAACAGCAAAATGAAGCCTTTCATGCCAATAATTATGGCAAGAGCTCGATTAGTCTCCTAGCTGATTTAGTGGCGGAAGTTCCTGAATTAAGGCATTTAAAGATCGATTTCACTGATAACAGTAATGTCTTATTAGCTTATTCTTACGCCAAGGCCAACGCTAAGTATCAAGCGCCCATGTCCCTAACTGCAATCAAACGCCAAGGAAGTCAGCACCGAGACCAAGACATGAGTCCAGGGGCTAATTATGCTTCCAGTACCAGCATTAGGAAGGCACTGCTAGAGGACCAGGTAGACTCCCATCAGCTTGACCAGCTGATGCCTAAGGCAATGGTGGAAAAGCTTGAATTAGTCAATTATGACAGTTCCTGGTCAGCTTTGTACCCCTTATTGCGTTATAAAATCTTATCTGAATCCCGTCAAAAGCTGGCAGACTATTATCAAGTTTACGAAGGTGTTGAAAAAAACTTTATCGAAGCCGCTCGGAAGGAGACCTGTTATGCCGATTTTCTTAATCAGGTTACCAATAAAAAATGGTCTAAATACCGGATTCAACGGGCACTCTTGATGATTTTATTAGGGGTATCTGACCAGGAAATGCAGGATCATTTAAAGAAGCGCCAACCGCTTTATCTGTTAGGGGCCAATGCCAGGGGAAGAAATTATTTAAAAGGCTTAGAAATTACAGATCCATCTTCTTATGCTATGATAAACCGTGTAGGCAAGGATGAAAGTAAGGCCTGGCCTTTATGGATTCGTGTGGATGAAGTCTATCAGCAAGTAGTTATGAAAAGTAAAGAAAGTCAGCTTTTCGCTCATCCTCCGATCATGTTATAAAAAATAGTGGAAAGGGAGCAAGTAGAGAAAAAGATTGTCAAGGAAATAACATTGACAAAGCGATTGAAAATCGGTATAATTTTTCTTGTTGCTTAATGGTGGTCAATGATGAAATGGTCTTTTCAAGAACTCCGTATAAAAGCCCAAGATCCCTTAAAGGTTGATAAGACCTTGGACCTTAAAGCTGATTTAATGAATAAAAATCAAGAAGTCCTCGACTTATCACCAGTAAAGGTTCAAGGGTATTTGATATACGACGATCATACAGTATTGGCTCAATTAGAAATAGCTTTAACTATAACGCTCCCATCTTCACGGTCTCTTGAACCGGTAGATGTGGCAATGCAGTTTCCAATTCGAGAACGCTATATTGAATCAGGTTGGCAAAGTGAACTTGTCCAAGACGAGGACAACTTAGTGATTGAACTTGAGGATAATACAGTGGATTTGGGGAGGGCCATTGTTGATAATATCATCACACATATCCCTCTTAAACGATTGACGCCTGATGAGTTGGAAGCAACAGATTTACCATCTGGCGACGATTGGAATTTAATGACAGAAGCTTCATTTCAAAATAATGAAAAAGAATCGGATCAAATCGATCCTCGCTTTGCCAAGTTGAAGGATCTATTGAGCGATGATACTTCTGAATCATAATCTGAAACTAATTAGGAGGTGTAATGGAGATGGCAGTACCAAAACGTAAAACATCAAAACAAAGAAAACGCAAACGCCGTACTCATTACAAGTTGGAAGTTCCAGGAATGGTTACTTGTCCAAATTGTGGTGAATACCGTAAGTCACATCATGTCTGCCCAAGTTGTGGATACTACGATGGCCAAGACGTGATGTCTAATAATGAAGATGCAGAATAACGATTCTGTTGTGAGAGGTTGGGACATAAGTTCTAATCTCTTTTTTTATTTTTAGCTTATTTCTCTCTTATCTAAGTCTTAAACAGTTTAGGTCTGTGGCTACTTAGCGAAAGGGCTTTTGCTTTTTTTGACTTTAGGTTAGTATATAGATGTCATTTTGAGAGAGCTGGCACTAGTCCGCCTATTTAATCAAGCCAGTTTATCCACTATTATTAGCTTTACTCATTAAGGAGGTCAGTCAATGTCATTTTCATGGACAGAAATTATTATTTATCTCATGCCATTTTTAACTTTATTTTTAGCCCTTTATTTTCGTCAGTATTTAAATGATGGAGGCCATATCCACTTGTTACCTATTGATGTCATGCATCCTATATTATGGCTATGCTTCCATTATTTAACTGAGACCATTTTTTATTTTTCCTTACTTCCCCTGTATTTTATTATTTTGGGGATTCTGGGGCTCTGGGGCTTGTACCAAGAGGAAAAAGGAGAGGGGGATTTTCGCTGGACTCGTTTCTTTAGGAAACTCTCCAAGCGTCTCTTTGTTCTGACCTCTATTTCCTACTTACTTATGCTTATCGTTCGTTTTATCCAAGTTATCATTAAATAGGTAGGTCTTTTTTGTAAATACTAGAGCAAATAGCTTAGCCTAGAAAGGGCATTTTCCTTTCTAGGTTGGGCTTTTTTTCTGCCCTTTTTTAAGAAAGTGGGGGATGTGGTAAAATTTCAAAAATATTTGGGGAATAATGGAGGATTGTGGAGGATTGTGGTAAACTAATATTATCTTAGTAAGCTAGGCGGACCAGGGGCACAGAAAGGCGAAAAATTATGTTAATGGGAGAATATAAACATAATATTGACAGCAAGGGTCGCCTGATTATGCCTGCTAAATTGCGCGATGATTTAGGGGAGCGTTTTGTAATTACTCGCGGCTTGGATGGCTGTATTTTTGGTTATCCGAAAGCCACCTGGGACCTGGTCCAGGAAAAGTTAAAACAACTTCCCTTAGCTAAGAAGGATGCCCGGGCCTTTACCCGTTTTTTTTACTCGGCTGCCCAAGAGGTAGAACTGGATAAGCAAGGGCGGATTAATATTCCCCAAACCTTGATCGATTTTGCCCATTTAGAAAAGGCCTGTCGCGTGATTGGTGTCAGTGAACGGATAGAAATCTGGGATGAAGGTCGCTGGCTAGCAGAAGCCGAGTCGCTTTCAGATAATTTTGAAGATATTGCAGAAAACCTGTTTGATTTTGGTCTTTAGGAGAAGGAGGCCCCTATGTCAGAAACATTTCATCATATTACGGTTCTTTTAAAAGAAACGGTAGATGCCTTAAATGTTAAAGAAGATGGTTCTTATGTAGATTGCACCCTGGGAGGCGGCGGTCATACCAGCTATCTCTTAAGTAAACTATCAGCCAAGGGCCGTCTTTATGCTTTTGACCAAGATATCCAGGCCATTAACCATGCTAAGGACCGTTTTGCTGATGCGATTGCAGCTGGACAACTGACTTTGATCCATGCTAATTTTGCTCAGTTAGAAGAGCAGCTTGCCCAAAGAGGCGTTAAGCAAGTTGACGGTATTCTTTATGACTTAGGCGTGTCTTCCCCGCAATTAGATGATAGAGAGCGGGGCTTTTCCTATAAGCAGGATGCTCCCTTGGATATGCGGATGGACCAAAGTCAATCACTGACTGCTAAAGAAGTGGTTAATGAATGGTCTTATGCCGATTTAGTTCGCATCCTCAAACGCTATGGTGAGGAAAAGTTTGCCAAGGCCATTGCGCGAAATATTGAAAACCATCGTCAAAAGGCAGCCATTACTCGGACAGCTGAATTAGTGGAAATTATCAAAGAAGCCATTCCCGCTCCAGCCCGCCGTAAGGGTGGTCACCCAGCTAAACGCAGTTTTCAAGCCATCCGTATCGCAGTCAATGACGAATTGGGAGCGATTGAAAGTTCCTTAAGTCAGGCTTTGCAATTGATAAAGGTTGAAGGGCGGATTGCTGCCATTAGTTTTCAGTCTTTGGAAGACCGAATTGTTAAGGTCATGTTTAAAGAGGCCAGCACTGTGGATAATCTTCCTAGCCAGTTACCCTTATTGGAAAGCCAATTGCCCCAAGCTAAGTTTCATTTAGTAAATAAAAAGCCGATTTATCCCAGCCAGGAAGAATTAGACAAGAATTCACGGGCACAAAGCGCCAAGTTACGTGTCATTGAACGGGTATCGGAGTAATTTGAGAGGAGTCGTTAATGTGTCATCACCAGCACTTGAAAGAGAGAAAGCTAAACTTCAATATGCCCTGCCTAAGGAGGAAATTGATCATAGGTATAGTCATTCAGCAAAATCTTTAAATGGTCACTACCATGTGGAGACCTCTACTTTTTTTACGGGAAAAGATTTTTTGCTTTCAGCAGGAATGATTCTCTTTTTAATGGTGGCGATTTTTTGGCTGATTAATGCACGTTCATCAGTGGATGCTAAAAGACAAGAATTACAAAATGTGCAAAGAGAAACCCAGGCCTTAAAAACGGAAAAAGGTAATCTCCAACAAGAAGTTAATGAACTATCTAGTTATGAAAGAGTTATGCAGTATGCTAAGGACAACGGCTTGAAGCTAGAAGAAGAAAATATAAGGAATGTCACCAATGAAACATCAAAATAGCAAGCAAAACCGGTTACAATTTCTGCATATCATGATGCTTTTGGTTAGTTTTATTTTTGTCCTCTTTGTAGGGAGACTGGCTTATATCATGCTGGGTGGAGAAGTTGATGGGGTGGACTTAAGAGCAAGTGCACAGCAACAATATGGAAGAAGTAGTATTCAATTGGCTAAACGTGGAACCATCTATGATGTTGGTGGTAACGCGATAGCTACGGATGCTACTTCTTATAATTTATACGCTGTTTTAACCTCCGCTTGGGCTGATGAAGGCGCCGAACCCATCCATGTTCCTGATGATCAAAAAGAGCACACAGCAGAAGTTTTAAGTAAGCATATTGATATGTCAAAAGAAGACATCCTCAAACAATTAAACACGGAAAATGCCACCCAAATTGAATTTGGCCAAGCTGGGAAAAACCTTTCCTATGCGAAAATGCAAGAAATTCAAAATGAAAACCTGCAAGGGATCCACTTTGACCCCCAACCTTCCCGCCTATATCCCTCGGGAATCTTTGCCTCTCACGTGATTGGTTATGCCCAATTTCAAGAGGCAGAAAATCCCCTGGATAGTCGCCTCGTAGGACAATTAGGCTTAGAGAAGAGCTTAGACTCCCATCTGGCAGGAAAGAATGCTATCAAAGATTACCAGGCTGGCCATGACCAAGTCGCTGTCAATGACGCCAATAGTGATGATAATGAAGCGGCTAACAGTGAAGCTAAAGATGGCTTAGATGTCTACACGACCATTGATACTCGTTTACAAACCTACCTAGAGGGTTTGATGTCTAACATCTATGATAATTACCATCCCGAATCAATGACAGCCATGTTGGTTGAGCCTTCCACTGGGAATGTTCTGGCAGCCAGCCAACGACCGACTTTTAACATGCAAACCCGCAAAGGGATTGAAGATATGTGGACCAATCTTTTGGTTGGCGAAGCCTTTGAACCTGGGTCAGTCATTAAGGTCTTGACCATTGCTGCTGCTATCGAAGAAGGCGTTTTTGATCCTGATGCTACATACCAATCGGGGAGTATTATTGTGGATGGTATCCGCATTAGTGACTGGAATAAGGTCGGTTGGGGAACGATTACCCAGTTAGAAGGATTATCCCAATCATCTAACGTGCTTGTGGTAAAATTGGTTCAAGCCATGGGCTATGATACCTGGCATAAGTATATGGTGGAGTTTGGCTTAACTCAGAAACCTAATTCAGGTTTTTCTGATGAAATAGCGGGTTCGATGAATTATGATGAAGAACTCCAAAAGGCCAATACCGCTTTTGGACAAGGGATTCAAGTCACGCCTTGGGCCCTAATGCAAGCCTATACCGCAGTAGGTAACGGCGGCAAGATGATGAAATTACATGTGATTGACCGCCTAGAAAAAGAAGATGGCAGCATTGAAGTTGTCAAACCAGAAGTGATTTCCTCACCGATTTCTGAAGAAACCGCTCAAAAAACCCTGAAAGCCTTGGAGTCCATCGTCTATGCCCCAACTGGTACTGGTAAAATCTATGATGTTGAAGGTACCCGCCTAGCGGTTAAGACTGGGACAGCAGAAATTTTTGACGAAAAAGCGGGTCGTTACTTATCCGGTGAATCGAATTATTTACATTCAGTTGTCGGCTTTGCACCTTCCGATCATCCCCAATATATTTTATACTTAACCCTAAAGAAACCATCTCCTTCAGCAGGGAAGTTGGCCCAGGTACAGCTTTCAGAAATCTTTGTTCCCTTTATGAAACGGGCGATGGAATATGGGAAGTTAGACCAATCCGACCAAGCCCATTTAACAGCAGTGCCTAATGTGGTTAACAGCAGTATCCAAAATGGTCAGCAAACCATGCAGGGAAATGGCTTTGTCAACGTTGAGGTGATTGGTGACGGGGATAAGGTGATTGAACAATTTCCACAAGCGGGTACCAGACGGTCTTTAGATAATCGTGTTTATCTCTTAACTAATAGGCAAGTGGAAATGCCTAACTTCCTTGGCTTAGAAAAGACGGAAGCTATTACCTTAGCACGTTTGTTAGGAATTAATCTCAAAGTGAATGGTGAAGGTAAAGTGATCAGTCAAAATATTGAACCTGGTCGACCAATTTCTGATGGCCAGGGGCTTACTGTAGAATTACAATAATGAGAACGGGAGAATCATTTATGCTATTTACCTTTATATTGAGTTTTTTAATAACGGTTATCTTAATGCCGATCTTTATCCAATGGATGCATGCCAAACAATTTGGTCAAGAAATTTTAGCCATTGGTCCCAGCTGGCATAAGCAAAAAAGCGGTACACCTACTATGGGGGGCTTAGTTTTCCTCTTTGCTAGCTTGTTGGCCTTGACGGTTCACAAGCTTTGGAATCAATATTTTTCTCTTCCCTTGGTCATTTTAATGCTTTCCCTGATTCTTTTCGCTGGAATCGGTTTTGTTGATGACTTCTTGAAAATTTTCAAAAAACAAAATGAAGGCCTTACATCGAAGCAAAAATTTCTATCTCAACTTATGGCCTCGGCCGTTCTGATTCTGGCCATGTATTTTTCGGGCTTAAACTTTTCCTTACCGCTTCCCTTTGGCTTTAGTACCTCCTCATTTTTAGTGGTCTTTATTTTTGCGGTTTTTTGGATCACCGGTTTTTCAAATGCTTTCAACCTCACCGATGGGATTGACGGTTTAGCCAGTGGTAACGGAATTATTAGCTTAACTGCCTATCTCATTATCTTTTTAAAACAAGGGCAGATGGACCTGGCGCTTTTCAATGTTGCCTTGATTGCTTCTTTGTTTGGTTTTCTAATCTTTAATATGAAAACTGCTAAAGTCTTTATGGGTGACGCTGGTTCATTGGCAATTGGCGCTAGCTTAGCGGTGATTAGCCTAATGAGTGGAAATCCTTGGAGTTTACTAGTTTTCGGTTTTATTTACGTCGTGGAAACGGCTAGTGTCATGATTCAAGTCACTTATTTCAAAAAGACTGGTAAGCGAATCTTTAAAATGACCCCCATCCACCACCATTTTGAAATGGAAGGTTGGAGTGAATGGAAAATTGACTTTGTTTTATGGGGCATTGCTGCAGCTTTAAGTGTTATCGGAATTTTTATTTTTTAGGAGTATATTATGGAGCAAACATCTAGTAAGCAAACAGTAAAGAATAAAAAGGTTTTGGTCTTAGGTTTGGCCAAAACGGGTCTGAGTGTGGTTAAGAAACTCGCTGCCGAAGGTGCGATTGTGACTGTCAATGATAAACAGCCCCTAGATGAGAATAAAGCCGCCCAAGATCTCATTGAGCACAACGTTCGTATTATTTCTGGCTATCATCCTATTGAACTCCTAGATGAGGACTTTGCTTTTATGGTCAAAAATCCTGGCATTCCTTACAGTAATCCGATGGTTCAAAGAGCCCAAGAGTTGAATTTACCGATTTATACCGATATCGAACTTCTAGCCTGGTTTAACCAAGCGGAGGTCATTGGCATTACCGGTTCAAATGGTAAGACAACCACCACCTCTTTATTGGGAGAGATCCTACAAGGCGCTAAGGAATTAACCGGAAAAACGGAAGTAGCCGGTAATATAGGCATTCCAGCCTTAACCGCCAGCCAAGGGTTAAGTTCTCAAGACCGCTTAGTGTTAGAATTGTCCAGTTTTCAATTAATGGGAATTGAAACTTTTCGTCCTCATATTGCAGCCATTATTGACCTCTACCCCACCCACTTAGACTACCATGGTTCCATTGAGAATTACCTCGCTGCTAAATGGCGGATTACTAAGAACCAAGGACCGGACGATTACTTACTATTAAACTATGACCAAGAAATCCTTTGGCATAAGGCTAAGGAAAGTTCTGCCCAAGTTATTCCGATTTCTATAGAAAGTGAGTTGGAAAAAGGGGCATGGTATAATGAAAAAGAAGGGACCCTAATGTGGGGGAGTGAGACGGTCCTAAAACGAGAAGACCTCTTCTTACCTGGTAAACACAATGTTCAGAATGCCTTAGTCGCTCTTGCCATCGCTAAATTATTAGGCGTAAGCAATGCAAGTATCCAAGCAGCTTGTTCACAATTCCATGGGGTCAAACACCGGATTCAATTTGTTGATCAAATAAAAGAACGCCGCTTTTACAATGATTCTAAGGCGACCAATAACGAAGCCAGCATCACTGCCTTACGCAGCTTCAAAGAGCCCTTGGTATGGATAGCTGGTGGCTTGGATCGGGGAAATGGTGTGGATGAGCTATTAAAAGAGCTAGGTCAGGTGCATGCCCTAGTAGCTATGGGAGAAACCCAGGATAAATTTATCGATCTCGCTAATAAGGCAGGAATTTCTCAAATTAGTGTCGCTAAAAATATTGAAGAGGCGACCCAAGTCGCTTACCGTTTAAGCCAGCCAGGAGATGTGATTCTTTTATCCCCTGCCTGTGCTTCTTGGGACCAATACCCTAATTTTGAAGTGCGTGGTCAACGCTTTATCGATGCAGTAGCAGAATTAAAGAAACAGGAAAGCTAAAAAGGAGTTTTACTATGCGAATCGTTTTATCTGGTGGTGGTACAGGCGGACATATTTATCCAGCCTTAGCACTGAGGAAAGAAATTTTAAAGCAATACCCCCAAGCGGAATTCCTCTATATTGGAACAGAAAAGGGGCTTGAAGGAAAAATTGTTCCTGATTTGGGCATTGACTTTCAGACGATTAGAATCCAGGGGCTAAAACGTTCACTTTCCTTTGACAATGTGCGCACGCTAGCCTACATGGTCAAAAGTATTCATCAATGTAAAAAATATTTAAAAGCTTTCCAACCAGATGTGGTGATTGGAACAGGTGGCTATGTTTGTGCACCGGTTCTTTACCAAGCCGCTAAGATGAAAATTCCAACGATTATTCATGAACAAAATAGTGTTGCTGGGGTCACCAATAAGTTTCTCAGTCGCTATGTTGATAAAATTTGTATTTGCTATCCTGAGGTCAAGCAAGATTTTAAACATCACAAAAATAAGGTGGTCTTTACGGGAAACCCTAGGGCCCAAGAATTAGCTGGAGATAGTTCTCAAGTTGATTTAGAGAGCTTTCAATTAGATAATGACCTGCCGACAGTGCTTATCTTTGGCGGAAGCCGGGGGGCACAACGGATCAATGAAGTGGTTTTGGACATGGTGGGTGAACTACAACACCGGTCCTATCAAAGTATCATTGCTACTGGAGATATTTACTATGAGGATTGGCAGGCTCGTTTTCCTAATATGGAGAATTTTTCCAATGTTAGAATCCTGCCGTATATCAATAATATGCCTGAACTTATGCGTAAGGTAGACTTAGTTGTTTGTCGGAGTGGAGCAACGACGCTCACCGAACTGACGGCAGTCGGTACACCAAGTATCTTGATCCCTAGTCCTAATGTAACCAATAACCACCAACAACATAACGCTGAAAGCTTGGTCAACAACCAAGCTGCCAAAATGATCCTAGAAAAAGACCTCAGCCCTAAACGGTTACTGCAAACTATTGATGAACTAATGACTAATCCGGGTAATCGCATCCAAATGAGTCACCAAGCGAAAAACTTAGGCGTACCTGATGCTAGTGATCGGATTATTCAAGTTATTAAAGATCTGCTTTAAAGGAGGTTACTATGGTTGATTGGGATAAGGAAGCCCAACGCTTTCGTCAACGGCGTCAAGAGGCCGAGAAGCAGGAAGAATTGGCTTCAAGTGAAGGGCAAGCCGATGAGTCCAGTGATGACCCTGGACTAAGTCAAACGCATCCGCAAAAACACTTAGGGCTAGAAGATAAGCAACAAGTCCTGCCAAATGAAGAAGAGGCAAAGGGCGAAAATTTTGCTAAAGATCAAGAGCAAAAGCACAAAAAGACTTTTAATCATAGAAAATATATCAATTGGACCTATTTATCCCGGTCAAAGAACAAAAAAGTGCAGTTAAAATCAGTCTCATGGTCACGATTGATTTTAGCTGCTGCTTTCCTTTTTATGATTATTTTTAGTGTCTTTTGGCTTTCACCACTTAACCGTATCGCTGCAATTGAAGTAAGTGGGAATAATATTGTCCCCCAAGAGCAGATTCTCTATGGATCAGGCTTACGGGAAAATATGACCTATCTAGGGATTGAATCAAAAACCGGGGTGGTGGATAACCGCTTAAAACAATTGTTCCCCAGCGTCCGCAGTGTTCAGCTGAATGCTAAGGGAAATCGAACGGTCGAAGTTAATGTCCAAGAATTCCGCGCCATTGGCTATGTGAAGAAACAAGATTTTTATTACCCGGTTTTGGAAAATCATATTATTCTTGATGGGGCTATTCCTTATCTTGACCAGGATATTCCCCTCTTTACTGGTTTTGAAGACCAAGAACTTCTTCACCTGGCCAACCAACTTTCCAAATTGTCTGATGACTTACTGGCTAAGATTAATGAAGTTGTGAATATTAGCGATGATAATTACCCTAACCACATTGCTTTAAAAATGGAAGATGGCAATATCGTGGTAGGTTTTATCGATAGTATTGCTGACCGGATGCAGTACTATGACCAAATTGTTAGTGAATTAGAAGGAAAAACCGGGGTAATTAATATGGAGGTAGGGAGCTATTTCCAAGAAAAGAATCCCCTCAACGATCCCTTTGTAAGCCCTGAAGAAAGGTCTTCCTACCAAGAAAAAGTAGACCAGGCAAAGGAAAAGTCTAAAGAAAAGCAGGCAAAGACTGATAAGCATAGCAGCGAGTCTAAGCCTAAGCCTAGAGGAGAGCAAAGCGGAGCAAGTGGGGAAGGCACTTCTTCACAAAGGCAAACGAGTAGTCAGTCCAACCTTAGACCCGGCACTAATTCGAGCCAGCAGTCATCAACAGTGACTCAGACTAGGTCAAGTAATTCTTAAAATTTATCTATTAAATTGGATTGAAAAAACGGACTTGTCTCTTATACAATGATTAAAAACAATTAATAGTCCTATTTGCTGGCCAAGTGGTAGAAGTAAAAAGGCCGATTACTAACAAATTCGTTTCGTCTTAATAGGATTTATGTTAAAATTAATTGCGATATAGTCATATCTAATACTTATAGAATTAAATAGGAGGTTTCAATCATATGGTTCAACCCAAAACATATGTAGGATTAGACATTGGAACCACTTCCGTCAAAGTCGTTGTTGCCGAAAATGTTAATCAACGTTTAAATATTATCGGTGTTGGTAGTCAACGCTCTGAAGGCCTAAGCCGAGGAGTAATTGTTGATATTGATAAAACCGTCGAAGCGATTAGAAGTGCAGTAAACCAAGCCGAACAGAAAGCTAACATACAAATTGATCGAGTGGTTGTCGGCGTTCCAAGTAATCAAATTAATATTGAACCTTGTTACGGAATGATTGCCGTTTCAGGAGAAAATCGAGAAATCACCGACAAGGACGTCTACAATGTCTTATCAGCAGCTAAAGTGAGAGCTGTACCCCCAGAGAGAGAAATTATTTCAGTTGTTCCTGAAGAATTTATCGTTGATGGTTTTGATGGCATTCGCGACCCACGTGGTATGATTGGCGTACGTTTAGAATTATACGCCAGCATGATTACCGGTCCCAAAACCATCATTCACAACATTAAACGTTGTGTCGATAAAGCTGGTCTCATTGTTGATGACCTAGTTGTTCAACCCTTGGCCAATGGTCAAGTGGCCTTATCGGAAGATGAACGCGATTTTGGAACTATTATCATTGACATGGGCGGCGGGCAATCTACAGCCAGTGTGATTCATGAAGGTCAATTAAAATTCTCTTATGTTGATCAAGAAGGTGGAGAATATGTTTCAAAAGATATTTCCACCATACTCAATACGACTTTAGAAAATGCTGAACGTATTAAATTAGAATATGGCTACGCAAAATCAGACGTTACCAGTCCTGATGAATATTTCCCAGTTGAAACGATCGGGAAAAAAGACCCTGTTCGTGTTGATGAACAGTATCTTGCAGAAATTATTGAAGCACGTTTACAACAAATATTTGAAACGCTAAAGAAAGCCCTAGACCAAGTGGAAGCCTTTGAACTTCCTGGAGGAGTTGTGATCACCGGAGGAGCCGCTTCCTTACCAGGTTTAGTTGATTTGGCTGAGGAAATGTTTGGCACGGATGTTAGGTTCTATATTCCTGAACAAGTTGGCCTAAGAAATCCAAGCTTTACAACAGCATATGGCGTTGTGGCTTATGCAGCTAAGCTACCAGATATTTATCATGTTGCTCAAGGAAAGACCCATTCTGTAAACAGTAATCAAAGTAAACCAAGTTACCAAGCTTCCAATCAAGCCCTTCATCAAGAGGCAGTTGTGGATGAACCAACTTATAAGGATTCTGTAACGAATGATGAGCGTGATGTTTATACAACAGCTGAAGATGCTGGTCAAGAGTATCAAGATGACAACCAAGAAGATGAAGGATTCTTACAAAAAATACGTCAAGTTTTTGATGATATGTTTAGTTAAGAGGGAATTGCTTATAAATAGGAGGATTAACTATGGATTTAGAATTTGATAATACTGCAGAATACAACAATAACGCTAATATCAAGGTCATTGGTGTTGGTGGTGGGGGTAACAATGCTGTTAACCGCATGATCGATGAAGGTGTTAAGGGTGTTGAATTTATTGTTGCTAATACTGATACCCAAGCCCTTGCTAACTCTAAAGCAGATGCAAAGATTCACTTAGGCCCTAAAGTGACCCGTGGCCTTGGTGCTGGGGCCCAACCAGAAGTAGGGCAAAAAGCCGCTGAAGAAAGTGAAGACCAAATTCGCGAAGCACTAGAAGGTGCTGATTTAATCTTCATTACCGCTGGCATGGGTGGTGGTACTGGTACCGGTGCTGCTCCAATTGTTGCTCGTATTGCTAAGGAAGACTTGGGTGCCTTAACCGTTGGGGTAGTTACCCGTCCATTTACCTTTGAAGGCCCTAAACGTGGTCGTGCAGCTGCAGAAGGTATTGCCAACATGAAGGAATATGTGGATACCTTAGTGACCATTTCTAACAACCGTTTATTAGAAATTGTTGATAAGAAAACCCCAATGCGGGAAGCCTTTGGTGAAGCGGACAATGTCTTACGCCAAGGGGTACAAGGAATTTCTGACTTGATTACCTCACCCGGCTATGTGAACTTGGACTTTGCTGACGTGCGTACCGTGATGCAAGACCAAGGGACAGCCTTAATGGGCATTGGTACAGCAAGCGGGGAAAACCGTACCGCTGAAGCAACCAAGAAGGCTATTTCTTCACCATTATTGGAAGTATCCATTGATGGGGCTGAACAAATTCTCTTGAATATTTCTGGTGGGGAAGACCTAACCTTATTTGAAGCCCAAGACGCTGCTGAAATCGTTGGTGCAGCTTCTTCTAGCGAAGTGAATATCATTTTTGGTACCACTATCAATGATCGTTTAGATGACGAAGTGGTGGTAACCGTTATTGCTACCGGGATTGATCCTGAACGTCGCCAAGAAAAACAACGTAAGGCAAAAAAGCAACGTCCCGTTAGCCAACCTACACCAAATTATCAAGATCAAGCCTTTCAAAACCAAGGACAAGCCAGAAATTTGGGGAACCGTCCCGAATACTTTGAAGAAAAACAAGTTCCAAATAACCAAGCTTTCCAAAACCGCCAAGGGCAAGTAAGCCAAGAGCCTTGGAATGATTCAGGACGTAATTATGGTGGCCAAGACCCACGCTACCAACAAGACAACCGCTTTACTGATAACGTTAGTGAAGATGATGAGTTAGATACACCACCATTCTTTAGAAAGCGTCGTCGTTAAGATCATGACGATTCAAGCGAATGTAAAACAAATTGAAGGTATCATAGAGGATACTAAGCAATCAGCGTGTTCTTCAAACAAGGTCACGCTGATTTGCGTTTCTAAATATCATAGTCCTGAAGAGGCCATGGCAGTATACCATTGTGGCATCCGTCACTTTGCAGAAAATTATGTCCAAGGCTTATTAGCTAAAAAAGCAGCTATGCCGGATGATGTGATTTGGCATTTAATCGGGCCCTTGCAGTCACGGAAGGTCAAAGAGGTTATTAATGAAATCGACTATTACCATGCCTTAGACCGTATAAAGATAGCTAAAGAGATCGACAAGCGGGCGGCTAAAGAGGTTAAATGTTTTGTTGAAGTGAATATCTCTGGAGAAACTACTAAACATGGTCTAACAAAGGAAGAGACCCTTCCCTTCATCGAACAATTAGCTGAATTTAAGAAAATCAAGGTAGTTGGTCTGATGACCATGGCTCCGAGTGCCGCCAGTGACTCAGAAGTTCAAGAAATTTTTAGACAATTGGCAAGCTTGCGTGACCAAGTTGCTGACCAGCAATGGATGCACGCCCCTTGCACCGAGCTTAGCATGGGAATGAGCCAAGACTATCCACTTGCCATTAAAGAAGGGGCCAGCTTTATTCGAGTAGGGTCAGCTTTCTTCAAAGACTAGCCAAAAAGGTAGGAATGTTAATGATTAATTTTATTCAAAATGTATTGCAAATATATATTTCTGTTATCATCGTTTGGGCACTTTTATCCTGGTTGCCAGGCGCAAGACAAAGTCGCTTGGGCCAATTATTGGACCGGATCGTCAGACCCTATATTGACTGGTTCGAACGGATAATCCCACCGATCGGCGGCATTAGTTTTAGCCCTATTGTAGCCATCTTAGTCTTAGAATTAGCCATTAGTGGCTTAAATGTTTTACGTTAGAAGGACTGTTATTTGAGATGACCGATTCGACTTTGATGCATTTCTTGCCGAGTGAGGCGGATTTTGTTGACCAGGTGATTAATTGGAAAAACCGAGTGACTGCATCTTTTCAACCCTTTTTAAGCCACTTTTTGGATCCTAGAGAGCAGGCCATTGTTTATTCCATCATTGGTAAGGATGAAGACCTAAAGGTTAAAGATTTTGGCGGTTATCCTCAAGCTGAAATGCGCCGGATGATCATTGCCCCTCGCTATGAGAAGGTCAATGACAGTGATTTTAACATTAGCCTGATTCAGATTAATTATGCCGCCAAGTTCAACCATATTGAACATCGCCAAGTCTTAGGAACTTTACTGGGAGAAGGTTTACAAAGAAATCGAATTGGCGATATTATTCACTCTGACTTGGACTGGCAATTTTTTATTGATGCTTCCTTAACCGGCTTTGTCACCAGCCAAATTCAGCGCATTGGGAAAGTGAGTGTTAAATTAGAAGCCATCGATTTTGCTGATCGGATCCAAGTGGAAGACCCTTGGCAGCCTTTGGAAAGATCACTAGCCTCTTTTCGCATGGACCTGGTTTTAAGCGAGGGCTTTAACTTGTCGCGGTCAAAGGTAAAATCAGCTATTGAAGCTGGCTTAGTGAAATACAATTGGATGCCCTTAACCAATAGTGCTCAAACAGTGTCTGAAGGAGATATTTTATCGCTTAGACATCATGGTCGGCTGCGCTTAGACAAGGTGCTAAAGGTCAGCAAAAAGGGCAAGTATCGGGTACAATTAAGTCGTTTAGAAAATCGCTAGGAGGTTACTTTCGATGCAAGCTAAACAAGTGAGAGAAAAAACATTTAATAGCAAAATGCGGGGTTATGATAAAAAAGAGGTCGACGCTTATCTCAAAGAGCTTTCCATGGTCATGGATAATTTGGAGACCAATAACCAATATTTGCAACAAGAATTATACGATGTCAATAACCAACTCGATGAATATCGTGAACGAGAAGCCTCAGTCAATCGGTCTATAGTAGTTGCCCAACAAGCCGCTGACCGGGTGCGCGCGGATAGCTTGAATGAGGCTGATCTTATTATTCAAAAAGCCGAATCGGAAGCCCAAAAACTCCTACAAACGGCAGCAGATAAAGCCAATACCATTGTTAAAGAGAAATCACGGCTCAGGGAAATGTCGCGCTACTACATCTTCCAAATGCAAGGCTTGATTAATAATGCCAAAGAAGTTTTAGATGATCCGCAATGGCAGGAACTCTTTAGTGATCAAGAAGAAGAAAAAGTGGAGACACCGGTATTGGACGAAGTCCTAGCTGGGGAGAACTTCCAGGTACGCAACCAGGAAGCTGACCAACTCTACCAAGAAGCTTTGGATGAGGCTAAGCATAAACAAGCACAAAAAGAATTTTTTGACCAAGCTTCTGGAGACCAACCAGCCCAAATGCCTGAGGAGGCACAAAAACTATTTGATGAAGAAGCGGAGAAACTGGATAGCGATAATTAGAACAGAGCAAATGGGCGCTATTTTGAAGTTGAAAATTTAGCATTTCTTGCGTATAATTGATTGCAATAAGATTTACAACAGAACACGGTTTAAGGTACTTTAGTGTGAGCGAGTCTATGTGGGGTGTGAGATAGATGATTAAAGCCTTAGATTATCATCTGTTGACCTGTTTAGCTGAACATGTAGAGTAAGCTGGGCCGTTAGTTGCGTTAAGACTTTAAGGCAGATCTTTATCTGTAAAATTGGGTGGTACCACGAGCACACATCGTCCCTTTGGGCGGTGTGTTTTTTTATTTTAATGAGAGGGAGCAATTGATTTATGAAAATGAAAGATACTTTAAACTTAGGAAAAACTAAGTTTCCTATGCGGGGAAATTTACCCAAAAAAGAACCAGAACGCCAAAAAGAATGGGAAGAAAATCAGGTTTATGAAAGACGTTTGAGTCAGAATAAGGACAATCAACCCTTTGTTCTCCATGATGGCCCTCCTTATGCTAATGGGAATATTCATATTGGTCATGCTTTAAATAAGATTACCAAGGACATCATTATCCGTTCTAAAAGCATGCAGGGCTACTATAGCCCCTATGTGCCAGGCTGGGATACCCATGGCCTACCGATTGAACAAGCAGTGACTAATTCAGGGGTAGACCGTAAGTCATTGTCGACAGCTGAATTTCGTCAGATCTGTCAAGATTATGCCAGCCAACAAATCGATAGCCAACGTCAAGATTTCAAACGACTAGGGGGACAAGGTGATTGGGAAGATCCCTATATTACCTATACTAAAAAGTTTGAAGCCCAAGAAATTCGTGTTTTTGGTGAAATGGCTAAGAAGGGCTTAATTTATCGGGGGAATAAACCGGTCTATTGGTCACCTTCAAGTGAATCGACCTTAGCTGAGGCGGAAATTGAATATAAAGACGTGGAAACCCCAAGTATCTATGCTGCCTTCAAGGCCAAGGATACTAAGGGTAAATTACCAGAGGATACTGAATTTATTATCTGGACCACTACACCATGGACCTTGCCTGCTAGTGAAGCTATTGCAGTTCATCCACAAATCGAATACAGTTTAGTGGCAGTCAATGGTCATCACTATGTCGTTGCTAGCGAATTGCTAGAAAGTTTAGCAGAAAAATTCCAATGGACTGATTATCAAGTTGAAGATAGAGTCTTAGGTCAAGACCTGGAATTGATGAAGGCCAACCACCCATTCTATGACCGCGAATTACTACTCATCCTGGGGGACCATGTGACCACTGAATCAGGTACTGGTTTAGTTCATACGGCGCCTGGTCATGGGGAAGATGACTACTATGTCGGGGTTAAATATGGCTTAGATGTCTTATCCCCTGTGGATGACCAAGGCTGCTTTACTGAAGAAGCAGAAGGCTTGGAGGGGATCTTCTACGAAGAAGGGAATGACTTAGTCATTGATAAAATGACTAAAAATGGTACCTTATTAAAGGTAGAATACTTTGTCCATAGCTATCCCCATGACTGGCGGACCAAGAAACCAGTTATTTTTAGAGCCCTCCCTCAATGGTTCTGTTCAGTAGATAAAATCCGTGAAAAGACCCTAGATGTTATCAATAATGAAGTGACTTGGTGGCATCCTTCTGGTCAACACCGGATCTATAACATGATTCGCGACCGGGGTGACTGGGTCATTTCTAGACAAAGGGTTTGGGGAGTCCCACTACCTATTTTCTATGCAGAAGACGGCACACCAATCATTAGCGAAGAAACGATCGATCATGTGGCTAAGCTCTTCGAAGAACATGGGTCAAATATTTGGTTTGAAAAAGAAGCTAAAGACTTACTCCCTGAAGGCTACCAAAATGAGCACTCACCAAATGGAGAATTCACCAAGGAAAATGACATTATGGACGTTTGGTTTGACTCAGGCTCATCTTGGGCTGGGGTTTTACAAACGCGAGATGAACTTTCCTATCCAGCAGACATGTATCTGGAAGGGTCTGACCAATACCGTGGTTGGTTTAACTCTAGTCTCTTAACCTCTGTTGCCGTTAATGACCATACCCCTTATAAGGAAGTCGTTTCCCAAGGTTTTGTTAACGATGGGGAAGGGCGTAAAATGAGTAAGTCATTAGGAAATACTGTGTCGCCTAATGATGTCTGTGACCAACGTGGGGCAGATATTTTGCGCCTCTGGGTGGCTTCAGTAGATTCCCGCTATGATGTCCGCATTTCTGATGATATCCTGGGTCAAGTGGCTGAGTCCTACCGGAAGATTCGGAATACCTTGCGCTTTACCCTAGGTAATCTCTTTGATTTCGACGCTAAGGAAAATTATGTAGCTTATGAGGAACTTGACAGTATTGACCAATATATTTTGGTCCTACTTAATGAATTAGTCGACCATGTCATTGACTACTACAATCACTATGATTTCAACAGTATTTACCAAGAAATCATTAATTTCCTCACCCAAGTCATGTCTAGTTTCTATTTGGATTATTCCAAGGATGTTACTTATATTCTCTTAGCCGATGATCCTAAACGTCGCAACATGCAAACGGTAATGTACGAAGTATTGAAGAAAATGACTATTTTACTGACACCAATTATTCCTCATACCACGGAAGAAATTTGGTCCTACATGGGTGAAGCTGAGGACTATGTCCAATTAGCAGACTTCCCACAAGTAGAAGACTATAGCAATGCTGAAGCATTAAAAGCAAAATGGGAAAAATTCTTCAACTTTAGAGGTGACGTTAACCATAGCTTAGAAAGCGCCCGTAACGAAAAAGTGATCGGTAAGTCCCTAGAAGCCAAAGTTATTGTTTATGCTAATGAAGATAGTCGCCAATTCTTGGAAAGCATTGGGGAAGACCTAAAAACTTATCTGATTGTTTCCCAGTTAGAAATTAAAGACTATCAAGAAGCAGGTGACCAAGCTGCCGATTACGAGGACTATGCCATTGCTATTGTTCCAGCTGAGGGTAAGGTATGTGACCGTTGCCGGGGCGTCTATCCTTCAGTAGGTAGTGTTGAAGGGGCAGAAAATCTTTGCCAACGCTGTGCTGATATCGTCCTTAAACACTTTCCTGAAGCACTAGTCAAAGAGGAAGATTAGTCATGTACCAAGGAATTTTAAAGTCATACGACGAAAAACGTGGCTATGGTTTTATTCAAGTCCTTCATCCTTATTTTGAAAAAGAAGTTTTTATCCACCGGACTGCCTTACAGGCAGCTGACTATGAAAAAATGCAGGTCAATGATCTTCTAGCTTTTGAAATTGCTTGGGGACAAAAAGGCCCTCAAGCGGTGAACGTTCAATAAATAAATAAGCTATTCCAATCAGATTCCTATCCTGATTGGGGTAGCTTTTTTTATTTGTCTAATCCATAGAAGAGGAGTAAATAAAAACAAAGAAGGAAAGTGAAAAGGTAATTCAGCTATAAAATAAACAATAATTGTATCTAGTTAGTGAAAATAAATACAAATTGTGTCTTTTTTCCTTGATTTTACGCTAATTTGCTAATATAAATAGCGCTTACATGACTTCGTGATATAATAAACATGTAGAAAATAGTACAAAATTTAGGAGGTAGCAAAATGAAATTTGTAATTGTTGGTACAAACCATGCTGGGATTGCAGCGGCAAATACTATTTTAGATAATTATGGAGAAGGCAATGAATTAGTCATGCTTGACCGTAACTCAAACTTAAGTTATTTAGGCTGCGGGACTGCCTTATGGGTAGGTCGCCAAATCGATGGCTATGAAGGACTTTTCTATACTAAACCAGAAGATTTTGAAGCCAAAGGTGCTAAAATTTCTTTGGAAACTAATGTGGAAAAGGTTGATTTTGATAAGAAGGTCGTTTATGCCAAAACAAAAGACGGGCAAGAAATTGAAGAATCTTATGACAAGTTAATTCTTGCTGAAGGGTCTGCACCAATTGCTCCTAACTTACCAGGTAAAGACTTAGATGGCATTCACTTCCTCAAGCTCTTCCAAGAAGGCCAAGCGGTTGACCAAGAACTCAGCAAGGAAGGTGTAGATACCGTAGCCGTTATTGGTGCCGGTTATATTGGAGTAGAAATTGCTGAAGCAGCAAGACGTCGTGGTAAGAATGTATTATTATTCGATGCTGAAGATACTTGTTTGGCTTCCTACTATGACAAAGAGTTCTCCCAATTAATGGATGAAAACCTTAAAGAAAACGGGATTGAGACCCATTACGGTGAATTCGCCCAAGAATATTTAGGTGAAAATGGACGGGTCACCGGACTAAAAACCGATAAAGGCCAATATGAAGTGGATGCTGTGATTAACTGTATCGGCTTTAGACCTAATTCAAACCTTGGTGAAGACCACCTGGAACGTTTCGGTAATGGCGCTTATTTAGTTAACCGTGGTTTCCAAACCTCTGACCCAGATGTTTATGCTGTGGGCGACTGTGCAACCAACTATTCCAATGCTTTGCAAGATACTACCTATATTGCTTTAGCAAGTAATGCAGTTCGTGCCGGAATCGTTGGTGCCCATAATGCAGCAGGGACTGCCATTGATGGCGCTGGCGTCCAAGGCTCTAACGGAATTGAAATCTTTGACTTGAAATTAGTTTCCACCGGTTTAAGTGTTAAGGCTGCGAAAAAAGCCGATATTCCAGTGAAATATGTTGACTATGAAGACTTACAATTACCAGGTTTTATGCCAGAAGAAAAGAATGAAAAGGTAAAAATTCGGATTGTCTATACTGAAGAAGGTAACCGGATCGTAGGTGCCCAATTAGCTTCTCATTACGATATGCACCAATTAATCCACATGTTCTCCCTAGCAATCCAAGAAGGATTAACCATGGATAAATTACAACTCCTAGATATCTTCTTCTTGCCTCACTATAACCAACCTTATAACTATGTCACAATGGCAGCTTTAAGCGCTGATAAATAGCAGCCATTAAGAAAAACCAAAAGCCCTGAGTCACTGATTAAATTCTAATCAAGTGACTCAGGGCCTTTTTTTAATTGATAATTAATTAGCCTAGCTTCTTAGCCAGCCAGTAATAGATGAGCAAAATAATAATGGCACCTAGTAGGGTAGGAATAATGTAAAAACCACCGATTTCTGGACCGAAGCCAGACATTAATTTTCCACCTAGCCAGGAACCGAGAATACCTGCGATTACATTTCCAATCACTCCACCGGGAACGTCTCTACCAATGATGGCACCAGCGATTGCACCAAGTACACCACCAACAATGAGGGACCAAATCCAACCCATAGTGATTACCTCCTTTATTTTTGTCTGTTTATATTCTAGTTGAAAAAGGCGCTTTTAACAAATAATATGTAAGTTCTGCTTAAGAATAAGAGACCTTGACCCATTCTGAGAGATTTTTGTTACAATAAAAAAGAATTTAATTGCAAAGAAAAGGGGTAGCCTCATGGAATTCGGTGAAAAAACACTCCGTAAAGAAACGATTTACCAAGGAAGTTTGATTGAAGTTGAAAAGCACGTGGTGGAATTACAAAATAAAGAAAAAGCCAATCGCGAAATCATCCACCATGCCCCCGCAGTGGCGATTTTAGCTATTAATGATGATAAATTATTACTAGTCAAGCAATACCGTAAAGCTATTGAAAAGGCAATTTTAGAAATTCCGGCCGGCTTAGTCGATCCTGGAGAAGACCTTTTAACTGCTGCCAAGCGTGAACTCGAAGAGGAAACTGCCTTTCAAGCTGAAAACTGGCAAGCCCTGGATAAATTTTATGTCTCACCGGGCTACTTAGATGAAAAGCTTCAAATTTATCACGCTTCCAGCTTGGCTAAAGTCGCTCATCCTAAAGCCCAAGACGCGGATGAACATATTGAAGTTTTTCAATTAAGTTTCGAAGAAGTACAAGCGGCTATTGAAAAAGGAGATATCTGTGACATGAAGACCATTTATGCCGTCAAGCAATGGGAGATTATCAAATTACGAGGTGAAACGAAGTAATCATTATGAAGCAAAAGGATCCTTTAATTACCCGACGCTCTTATCGGAAGGCCCGGGAAAAGAACAACCGCAAGAATATCTGGCGGCGCCTCTTCAAACAAGAGGATGAGTTTGATGACCAAGATGAAGTGGATAATGAATCTCGCCCAACGCCCTCAGTCAATCAATCTGAAGCAACTAGTGATCAGGAGGGCGAGGAAGTTTCTGCGACCATTCAAGAGGAAGATGTAGATCTAGAAGCGGCAAAGCCAGGCAGTGAGTCAGCAGACCTTGACGAAGCGAACTCAAACGAAAGCGTAAGAACTGTTAAGCAGTGGCCTTCGATTGACCGCTTCCTCAATTGGGGTATCATTATTTTAATTTTAGCCATCATAGTCGTTACTGCTATTGCATTTTTTGTATAGGAGAGAAGAATGAAAATTGCTATTATCGCGGCCTTGAGTCGGGAAGTGAATTATTATATTGAAACTATTGACCATTTAGAAGAAAAGACCATCGCCGATATGACCTATTGGCTAGGCAGCTATCAGGGCAAGGACTTAGTGATCGCCCAATCCGGTGTGGGTAAGGTTAATGCGGCCTTGGCTACGACTGTCGTTGCTTTGGAAGATCCAGATGTGATTATTAATACCGGTTCAGCTGGAGCGATTGATCCTAGTTTAAAGATTGGGGACATTGTCTTGGCGGAATATGCCATCTATAACGATGTCGATGCGACTGCGTTTGATAATGTCTTAGGCCAAGTGGATGGGATGCCGGTTAACTACCCAACCGACCCTCAATGGCGTTCAGCTTTTTATCAGTATTATTCTGAACATGCTAGCCAAGCTAACATTAAAGTTGGACCGATTGTTTCTGGAGATTCCTTTATTGCTAGCCAAGACAAGGTGGCTTGGATTCAAGAGCACTTTCCCGGAGCCATGTGTACCGAGATGGAAGGCACGGCGATTGGCCAAGTGGCTTATCGTTTTAAGATTCCTTTTGTCATTATCCGGGCCATCTCAGATACCGCTAACCATGATGCTAATATAACTTTTGAAGAGTTTATTGAAAAAGTGGGTCGTCAAAGCGCCCAAGCTACGCTGGACTTTATAGCAAAACTTCAATAAGTCTGCTTAGGAAGAAGGATCAGAAAAATATCGGCAAATAAATTGACAGCAGGGTAGATGTTTAGTACACTATTGGTTGTGTAAAATAATGCAGCAGAGTTGAAGCAAGCTCGTCAATAGTTCGCCCACGAATGGTGTAGTGAGTACCTGCGGCTGCATAGGGGAAAGCCTTGGATGAACTACACGAATGCGATCAATTCCATAATTATTTTACTCCAATACTAATTATTTTAAAAAATGGAGGAAACAATTTATGTCACGTTATACAGGACCAAGCTGGAAGAAATCACGCCGTTATGGGATTTCATTATCCGGAACTGGTAAAGAATTAGCTCGTCGCCCTTACGCTCCTGGTCAACATGGACCTAACCAACGTCGTAAGAGCTTATCTGAATATGGTCTTCAATTACAAGAAAAACAAAAATTACGTTTTATCTATGGTTTAACTGAAAAACAATTCCATAATCTATACAACCGTGCTGAAAAGATTAAAGAAGGTACTGTGGGTACCAACTTCATGACCCTTTTAGAACAACGTTTAGATAACATGGTTTACCGTTTAGGTTTAGCTTCTACTCGTCGCCAAGCACGTCAATTAGTTTCCCATGGACATATCACAGTTGATGGCAAACGTGTTGATATTCCTTCTTACATTGTTGAAGTAGGACAAGTTATCGGCGTTCGTGAAAAATCTAAGAACTTACAAGTGATTAAAGATTCTGTTGAAGGTTTATACGGCCATGTTCCTTATGTTGAATTTGATGCTGATAAACTAGAAGGCTCATTATCACGCTTACCAGAACGCGATGAAATGAACCAAGAAATTGACGAATCACTCGTTGTTGAATACTACAACCAAGTTTAATCCGCTTTTAGAAAAGTCTGTTACAGTTTGTGTAACAGACTTTTATTGTATAAGGGGAGTAGACTCTTGTCTGTTGAATACTTTAGCCATTGCCCTGAGGCCAGTGTGGACTAAGTCCTAACTTTAGCGTATAATGTTTATTATTAGGTATAAAAGCGTCTTTTTAGCAATAGAGGGGGGAAGACAGTGGGATTTATAATTGCTCTAATCATCATCATTGTGATTATTTTGATTGGTTATGGCCTACTCTACTACTTAGGTCGCAAGCAAAGCAAAACCAACCTAGAACTTGATGAGAAGAAACAGGAAATCATGGCCATTCCTGTTGCAGATAAACTCTACACTATCCGTAATAAAAATGTGAGTGGAAACACACGCCGGCTATTTGAGGCTGAACAAGCCAAGTGGCAAACCATTAAACAGTATAAGTTGCCTGAAATTGAAGCGGCACTGGTGCAGGCCCAGGCAGATGCTGATAAATTTTCGCTGATTAAGTCTAGAAAAACGGCCGAAGAAACCGAAAAGTTGATTTATGATACTTTGCAAGATGTTCAAAATATCAATCAATCCTTAGAAGAACTTTTAGCTAGCGAGTCAAAAAATGAAGCTTATTTTCAAGAGGTTAATGACCGCTATGCCAAAATAAGGAAACAACTCCTTGCCCATGGTTATGCCTATGGGGATTCACAAGAAACTTTGGAAAAACATCTTTCTTATATTGAATTGGACTTTACCAAATACAATACCTTAATGAGCGATGCCGACTATTTAGCCGCTCATGATGTTTTAGACCAAACTAAGGAAGATATCGAAGCCTTAGAAGCGATGATGGAAGAAATTCCTAAGCTATTGGATAAGATTGATAATGAATATGAAGAACAACTTGAAGACCTTAAATCAGGCTATTCGCAAATGCTAGCTATGGACTTCCAATTCCCTTCTGGTGTGCGGGTTGATGAAGAAATTCAACAGGTAGAAAAGGGCATCGAGCAATGCTATGCAGCCTTAGCTGAATGCGATTTAAGTGAAACATCTTCCTTAATGAGCGCAACTGAAGCTCAAATTGACCGCAGCTATGAATTAATGGAAGTTGAATTACGGGCTAAGGAATATATTGAGAAAAACCAAGGTAACCTTGAACAAAGAATTAACCAAGTCCGCCAAAGTAATCGCTATGGATCACTAGAAATTGACCGGGTGTCCCAAAATTATCTGCTCCATGATAATGAACTGGGCAAGTTACAGGACTACGCCGATCAAATTGACCGCATCCACGAAGAAGTGGATACCGTTAACCAACGTCTAGGAGCCCATGTCATTGCCTATACCGACATGCAGAGCGTTTATAAAGATAAATATGAACAGCTTAATGAAATTGATAAGGCCCAATCCCATATTGTGGGGTCCTTAGCCAATCTCCGGCAAAAAGAACGCGATGCCCGTGACATGCTTTACACTTTCGACTTAGATATGCGTAACATGAAACGTCGGGTTAATCAGTATCATTTACCGGGACTTCCTGATGCTTACCTAGATCGTTATTTTGCTACTGAAGATAAAGTTGAAGAACTCGAGCGCAAAATGAATCGGGTCAAACTGGATATGGATGAAATTGACCAGCTCGTCAATGAAGTTTCCGAAGCGATTGAGCGCCTGGATTTAGAAACGGAAAATATGATTGACCAAGCCTTATTGACCGAACAGACCGTTCAATATGCTAACCGCTACCGGGCCAACCATCCTGAACTGAATCAAGCCATCGAAAAATCTTCTTATTACTTTAATCAAACTTTCGATTATAAAAAGGCCCATCAGACTATTAGTCAAGCTGTTGACCAATTAGAGTCAGGGGCTTCTAATAAAGTCGAGAACCAATATCGTCAAGAGAAAGAAGAGCGTTTATATTAAATATTAATAGGGACTCATTGACCAGTCTCTATACAAGGAAAGTGCTTCAATCAATTGGATAGCTATTGATTTGATGCACTTTTGCTTTTTATCCATTGAGTGAATGACTAGCAGTCACTAATTTGACCTTTTGTAAAGGAGTAATCATGTCAGAAATCATTTATTTTGATAATAGTGCAACAACTAAAATTGATCCTGCCGCTTTAAAGTCCCTGGTGATGACTATGGAGAATTATTACGGCAACCCTTCTAGCTTGCATGACTTAGGTAACCAAGCTAAAGCCTTGCTCAATAAAGCCCGCCAGCAAATCGCTGAGCTCTGTGGCTGTCAAGCTGAGGAAATCTTTTTTACCAGTGGTGGAACCGAATCCAATAACTGGGCTCTCAAAGGAACGGCTTATGAAAAGGCGGGCCGGGGCAAACATATTATTACTTCTAGTGTTGAACACCCCTCAGTCAGTCATACTTTAAAAGAGCTAGAACAAGAAGGTTTTGAAGTGACTTACTTACCTGTTGATAAGGAAGGGCGGGTAAACCCCAAGGATCTTCAGGCCGCATTACGACCGGATACGATTCTGGTGTCAATCATGGCTGTAAATAATGAAATTGGGACCATCCAACCGATCAAGGAGATTGCTGAAATTTTAACCGATTTCCCCACCATCCACTTCCATGTTGATGGCGTCCAAAGCTTAGGCCGATTTAAGGATCCCCTCATTCATCCTCGGGTAGATGTGTATTCCTTCTCATCGCATAAATTCAATGGGCCTCGGGGAGTGGGAATTCTCTACAAAAAGAAAAACCGGACTTTGAAGAATTTAGTAGAAGGTGGCGGCCAAGAAGCAAATTTACGGAGTGGTACCGAAAACTTACCCGGAATTGTGGCAACAGCCAAGGCCTTCCGTTTAAGTTTAGAGCGGGCTCAGGAAGAAAATCAGCGCCAAGAAGGCATCCAAGCTCTAATCAGAGCTTACCTCAAACAATACCCTGATACCATCCGGATTTTCTCTCCGGCATCAGGCGCTTCTCCCCATGTACTCTGCTTTGCTTTAAAGGCGGTTCGTGGAGAAGTGATGGTCCACGCTTTGGAAGAAAAGGGCATCTATGTGTCCACCACCAGTGCCTGTTCTAGCCGCCAAACCGGTCATTCTTCTTCGACCTTACTAGCTATGGGAGTCGACGGGTCTTGGGCTCATTCGGCTATTCGTCTAAGTTTTGGCTTTGAAAATACAGAAGAAGAAGCCCAACGTTTCATTGATACTTTTGAAGAATTACGTCAAAAATTTACTGTTATCCAATAGGAGGTCTTATGGAAACTAAAATCATGATTCGCTATGGCGAATTATCAGTTAAAGGAAAAAATAAACGTCGTTTTATTAACCGCTTAGCTGAAAATATTCGCCAAATCTTTTCCGACTATCCACAGGTTAAGGTGAGTGAACAGTTCGATTTCATGTTTATTGAGCTTAATGGTGTCGATAAGGAAATCGTCATTGATCGCTTGCAATATATTTTTGGTATCCAAAGTTATAGTCCCGTCTACGAAATTGACCGCGACTTTGACCTGTTAAAAGAAGTGGCCAAACAAGTGGTGAAAGAAAAGTTAGATGAAAGGGAGATTCATAGCTTCAAGGTCGCTACTTCCCGCTCCGACCACAATTATCATATGGATACCAATGCTATTAACCGGGAATTAGGGGCTTATCTGATGGAAGAATTCCCCAATTTAGAAGTTAAAATGAAAAAGCCCGACCTCACTGTCCGGGTCAAGGTGCGCTTCAAGGACTTTGTCGTGTCCTCGGACTGGATTAAAGGGATCGGCGGTTTACCGGTGGGAACCAGTTCTCGTGGGATCCTCATGTTATCTGGGGGGATTGATTCTCCGGTAGCGGGATATTTAGCTATGAAACGTGGAGTCAGACCCATTGCCATCTACTTTGCCTCACCACCCTATACCAGTCCCCAAGCCCTAGAAAAGGCGAAACAATTAGCGGGTAAGTTGACTAAATTTGGCTCTTGGATCGATTTTATTGAAGTGCCTTTTACAGAAATTCAAGAAGCAATTAAGGAGCATATCCCTAGTGAGTATTTAATGACCATTACCCGGCGGATGATGCTAAGGGTGGCAGACCGCATTCGTGAAAAATACCACGCCTTATCCATTATTAATGGGGAATCCCTGGGGCAAGTGGCTTCTCAGACCGCTGAATCTATGTATGCCATCAATGCCGTGACCACAACGCCGATTATTCGTCCTGTTGTTACCATGGATAAATTAGAAATTATTGATATTGCTCAGGCGATTGACACCTTTGATTTGTCGATTCAGCCTTTTGAGGACTGCTGTACTGTTTTTGCACCGGCTTCACCAAGTACTAAGCCAAAAGTGGACCGCTGTGAACATTATGAATCTCGTCTTGATATTGACACTCTAGTGGACAATTGCCTAGCTAAGCTTAACTTTGAGCGAATTGACCACCATTCCTTAGAGAAAAGCAATGCTCAAGAAGAAGCCATGGATGACTTGCTTTAAACATAGCAATGATTTAATCCAGTTTATAGATCAGAATAATATAAAAAGCTTGCCTCTCTTCGATTGGCAAGCTTTTTAGCGTTTATTTAGAAAAAATACCCGTAAACGGCAACGCCTAGACTAATCACTACGCCCGATACGAGGGCAAGTAACATGGCCCAGGTGAATAATTTGCCCCATCTTTTCTTACGTCTTTTTTTTCGTTCTGATTTTTCATAGGCTTTTTCTCGTTGCTCTTTCCAATTCGTTGAATTTGACATATCCTTATAACGCTCCTTACAATAATCTCCTTGCTATTATAGCATAAAGGCTAATGACATTTAACGTGGACTTAGAAAGATTTCTTTAAGCCTTCACTTAAGCAAAGGTTGAAAACAAGTGCCTGGCTACGTCTTTATTTTTGTTAAAGACTTTGATAATATTATCATTGAAATGAGAAGCCTAATGACGCAATCTCATCGAATGTTATTAGAATGTAGGAGGAACTACTATGACTCAAGCACAAATTGGTGTAATCGGAATGGCGGTAATGGGGAAAAACTTAGCCCTAAATATTGAAAGCCGCGGCTATACGGTCGCTATTTATAATCGGACTACCTCACGGATGGAGGCCGTTTATGAAGAAAATAAGGACAAGAACTTAGTCCCTACCCGTTCCCTAGAAGAATTTGTTGAACATCTTGAACGTCCCCGTCGTATTTTACTCATGGTAAAGGCCGGGGCAGCTACTGATCATTTTATTGACCAAATTTTACCGCTTTTAGAAGAAGGCGATATTCTCATTGATGGAGGAAACACCTACTTCAAAGATACTATGCGTCGTTCAGAAAAATTAGCCCAATCCGGGATCCACTTTATCGGTATGGGTGTTTCTGGTGGTGAAGAGGGTGCTCTGAAGGGGCCTGCTTTAATGCCAGGTGGTCAAAAAGAAGCATATCTAGAAATGAAAGATATTCTTGAAGCCATGGCGGCTAAGGCACCAAGTGATGGTAAACCCTGCGTGACCTATATTGGTGAAAATGGAGCCGGTCATTTTGTCAAAATGGTCCACAACGGTATCGAATATGGGGACATGGAATTAATTAGTGAATCCTATGATTTATTGCGTCATTATTTAGATTTAAGCGTGGAAGAATGCGCTCAATACTTCAAGCAATGGAACCAAGGCGAATTAGACAGCTATTTGATTGAAATTACCGCTGATATTTTGACCAAGAAGGATCCTCAAACCCAAGCGCCAATGATTGATGTTATTCTTGATGCTGCGGGGAATAAGGGAACCGGAAAATGGACATCTCAAGAGGCCTTAGACTTAGGTGTGCCATTACCAACCATTACGGACTCAGTTTACGCGCGTTATATTTCTGCTTTAAAGGATGAACGTGTCCGTGCTAGCCAAGTCTTAGAAGGACCAAGCCAAGTGAAAGGCGTTGAGGACAAGGAAGCCTTTATTGAAAAAATTCGTCAAGCCCTCTATTTCTCTAAACTAATGAGCTACGCCCAAGGTTTTGTGGAATACCGTGAAGCAAGCAAGACTTACAACTGGGACTTAGATTATAAGGCCATTGCAAGTATTTTTAGAGGGGGATGTATTATTCGTGCCCAATTCCTTGAAACAATTATGGCTGCTTATGAGAATAATCCAGAATTAGAAAATATTCTTTTAGATGATTACTTTAAGGAAATAGCCGCTAAATACCAACAAGCTACCCGGGATGTGGTGAGTGCAGCAGTTCAAGCGGGTATTCCGGTATCTGGATTTACTAGTGCGATTTCATATTATGACAGCTATCGTTCCGCTACACTACCTGCTAATATGATCCAAGCACAAAGAGATTATTTTGGGGCCCATACCTACCAAAGAGTGGACCAAGAAGGAACTTATCATTTCTTATGGGATGAAGAAAAGGAAGTTAAGCAGTAATCCGCATTAAGGAGTTGTGTTAGGGTTTGGAAGCAAAAAAGCAAATTCTTTTAATCGATGCTGAAGAAGAATGGGTGCATTACCTCGGTGATGAGTTAAATAGTGAAAATTATTTTGCCACAATCGCTCATGATGGTCCAATGGGCTTAGAACTGGCTCATCAACACCAATGGGATTTGATTTTACTTGATTTAGATTTGCCTTTGTTAAACGGCTTAGAGGTCATGCGCCGCTTGCGGCAAGAGATGACGGTCCCAATTCTGGTGATGACCCAGCGCTCATCGGTCATTGACCAAGTGTCTGCCTTGGACCAAGGAGCTGATGGTTACTTAATTAAGCCGCTTCCAATTGAAGTTTTTTTAGCACACATACGCTCAATTTTAAGGCGTATGACCATTGAAGCCAATGAAAACTACATTAGACAGACCCGCTTGGTCTTTCGCGATCTACTAGTAGAAAAAGAAAATCATCTTGCTTATCGCGGCGAAGAAGTCCTAGACCTAACCAAGCGCGAGTATGACCTACTAGTAATTTTTATGGAGAATATCAATAAGGTGTTGAGTCGGGAAAAATTACTTAAAGATGTCTGGGGCTTTCAAAGTGTGGTTGAAACCAATGTCGTGGACGTTTATATTCGTTACTTACGTAATAAAATTGATCCCAATAGGAATCAAAAGTATATTCAAACCATACGCGGTGCTGGTTATGTCATGCGCGATGAGGATAACTCTTAGCATAAAAAAGACATCAAAACACCCCCTAACTGTGAGCTTAATGGGCTAGCAGCTAGGGGGTGTTTTCGTTTGAATGCTTACTTAAAATTTTATTTCTTTCTGTTTTGTTTTCCCGCATTCCGGTTAGATTTATGAGGCTTAGTTGCTGAAGTTGAGGAATTTGCTGTATGGGTGACGTCTTTTACCGAATTATTGGGTTTATAATGTTGGTCAAAGCGGATGGGATTATCCTTCATTTCATCTTCCACTTTGGCTTTAATACGAGGATGAACAAAGGTATTAATAGCCAATTGTTGGAGCATCCCCCAAATGGTGGTTGTTACTAAGTATAAACCAATCGCAGCAGGGACGTTGAAGACAACAAAACCGAGCATGAGAGGCATAAATAGCATGGATTTACCTTGTTGCTCACGAACTTCTTCAGGCATGGTTTGCATGCTGATCCGGGTTTGTAAGAAAGATAAAAGAATAAAGATAATTGTTAAAACCAGGTTGGGTTCTCCTAAAGAGAAGCCAAAGAAATTGTAGTTAGCAATATTTTGGTTATTATAGATTGCCACATACATCCCGGAAAGGATAGGTAACTGAATTAGTAGGGGTAAACAGCCCATATTTCCAAATAAGGAAATATTATTATCCTTCATAAAGGCTTGCTGTTGACGGGTATATTCCATTTGTTCTTCTGGAGTTTCGGCGCCTTGGATTAGCTCTTGGAATTTCATCAAGTAAGGTTGGTAATAACGGCGTTTTTCTGTTCCCAGAATGGAACTGGTTTGTTGCTTGTAGGTGAGTGGAATAAGTAGTAGGCGGATAATGATCACTAGGCCAATAATAGCAAAGCCGTAGTTACCATTGAAAAATTGGGCCAACCACTCAATTAACTGGTTAATTGGACTAGCAATTAAACGAAAAGTCCAGCTGTCTTGGTTACGGCTAACACAGCCCCCTAAGAATAAGGAAGAGGCAGCCAATAGACTGAGCAGCTGGAGGTGTTTTGATTTGAGACTTGTTTTCAAAATAGCACTCCTTAATTATAGATTTGTCGAACGCCCCTAATTTTAGCGAAAAATATTGTTTTTTTCAATATATGGGGTGAAAATCGTGCATGGCTGGAAGATCTTTTTCCTCCGTGACACTAAGCTGGTCGATTCTAGCGTAAGGGATATTCTTAGGATCTTGGAGCTCTGTGATAAAATGTTCTCTTTGGCCTTCATCTGCCTGTAATTGGATAGTCACACTGCCATCTGACTCATTTTTTACCGTACCGGTCAGTTGCAGTTTATTGGCTAGACGGGTAACATGAAAACGAAAGCCGACGCCTTGTACCCGGCCCTGAACTTGTATTTTACTGGTTAGCATATGATCATCTCCTATTGCTTTATTTTAACATAATCCCGCTAATTAAATTGATTGATTCTATGGAGAGGCCCACCAAGACCCAGCTTTAAAAAAATGGAGGGATATTATATAATGAAGACTGATTGACTTAAGAAGAGATGAGTCGGGAGGAACTATGGCAAAAAGAAAAACACGTTCAAAGAAAAAAACAAATAATACTTACCAACAAGCGATTATCGCTTTTTTTATTTTAATTTTAACCGGGCTAGGGAGTTTTCAACTGGGCTTTTTAGGTCGAATTGTTAAAGCCAGCATGCGCTTTATGGTGGGCGAGCTCTATCTATTGGGATTCTTCCTGGTGGCCATTACCGCCCTTGCCTATTTGTTAACCAACCAAGGGCCAAATTGGCGCAAACGCCCTTACAGTTCTCTGCTATTAGCCGTCCCCATTTTGGCTTTACTCTGCCATGCGATCCAGTTTAAAGAAGTCATGGCCAAGGGGGAATCTCTATTTGCTGTTAGTTTAAATCACTTTTTGGCAGGTTTTAAGGGAAATTTTCAGCCCGATGTTGGTGGCGGTATCATGGGCGCTGGTCTCTATCAAGTGAGTTACTTTATCCTCAGCCAATGGGGAACTTACTTACTTATTTTGCTAGCTGCTTTAGCTTGGCTAGCTTACTGCCTAAATATATCCGGTCAAGAAATGATTTCCAGTGTCCAAAATCTGTTTCAAATGGCGGTGCAGTGGCTACAAGGCTTTATAAATGCTACTAAGGAGAGATCTGCTAAGCGAAAAGAAGCCAAGGCGAATAAGGTTAAGGAAAGTCAGCCAGAAACCCCAGTGAAAGATTATTCCCCTAAGCTGGCTGATGGAGCAGATGAAGATAGTGAAGTCAGTTTTGACGACGATAAAAATCAAGAATCCGCTGTGGAAATTGTGGGCCCCAACTACCAAAACTTAGTGGGATCAGAAGAAACAAGTCTTGACCAGGAAAAGGCAAGCCAAAGCCAAGACCAAGCCAGCCAATTAAGCCTAGATATCGACGAAGAGGATGATGGAGAAGACTTATCTGATTTAACTATCGAGGCCGAAGAAGAAAATCCCGATTATAAACTCCCTCCAGTCAGCCTCTTAAATCCAATTCACCACACGGATCAAAGTAGTGAGTACCACATTATTAAAGAAAACATCAAAACTTTGGAAAAAACCTTAGCCAGCTTTAATGTGGATGCCAAGGTGACTAAGGCGAATTTAGGTCCGGCAGTTACCAAGTATGAAATTGAACCGGCAGTCGGTACCAAGGTATCTAAAATTACCAACTTAGCTGACGACATCGCCTTGGCCTTAGCTGCTAAGGATATCCGGATCGAAGCGCCAATTCCAGGAAAATCAGTGATTGGTATTGAGGTTCCTAACCAAAAGGTATCTGTGGTTTCTTTTAGAGACAGTTTTGAGAACCAGCCAGCCAATACGAAGTTACTAGAAGTTCCCTTGGGACGGTCAATTTATGGGGACACCCGGGTGGCGGACTTAACGAAAATGCCCCATCTCTTAATTGCGGGATCTACTGGTTCTGGTAAATCCGTCTGCATCAATGGGATGATTGTTTCCATTTTATTAAAGGCTAAGCCTAATGAAGTGAAATTAATGATGATTGACCCCAAAAAGGTTGAGTTAAACGTCTATAACGGTATTCCTCATCTACTAACTCCAGTAGTAACTAATCCACGCAAAGCCGCCCAAGCCTTGAATAAGGTCGTTGAGGAAATGGAGCGGCGTTATGAATTATTTGCCGCAACGGGTCAGCGGAATATCTATGGCTATAACCATCATGTGAGTGAATATAATGAGACCAGTGATGATAAACAAGCCTTGCTGCCTTATATTGTGGTTATTGTCGATGAATTAGCTGACTTAATGATGGTAGCTTCCAAAGAAGTTGAGGCTGCCATCACCCGTTTAGCACAAATGGCACGGGCAGCTGGTATTCACATGATTTTAGCTACCCAACGGCCGTCCGTTGATGTTATTACGGGGATCATTAAGGCTAATGTGCCTTCCCGGATTGCTTTTGCTGTTTCTAGTGGGACTGATTCACGGACAATTATCGATCAAAATGGCGCGGAAAAACTCCTTGGTCGTGGTGATATGCTCTTTATGCCCATGGGCGAGGGTAAGCCTTTAAGGGTACAAGGGGCTTTCATTACTGATGAAGAGGTTGAAAGCGTAGTTGACTTTGTTAAAGACCAGCAAGAGGCTAATTATAGTGAGGCGATGATGCCTAGCGAAGTGAATGAGAATAGCGCGGCTGACGACCTTGATGAGATGTGGGATGAGGTTATTGATTTTGTCAAGGGCCGCGAAACGGTTTCGATTTCCATGTTGCAACGTCAATTTCGCATTGGTTACAACCGTGCCGCCCGCTTAGTTGATGACATGGAGGCACGCGGCATTGTCTCAGAACAAAACGGAAGTAAGCCGCGCACGGTTAATATTTCTGAAAAACAAGAAGATCAAGAAGATTAGGAGGCCTGGCTAAAGGCCCTAATCTCTTTTCAAAATCCAACTATCTAATTCAAAATGTGCTCCGGGTGCAGATCGCTTTTTATTTAAACGCACTTGTTGCACTCTCATTCTAAATAAGTCAAAGAGCAGGGAATCTTTAGTGGTGACTCGCTCTTTGACTTTTTTAATGGGACGGATTGCTTTTTGACTGTCTAAAACGTGATATAATGTAAGAGATATTTTCCTAAAGGAGGACATTGTCATAATGAATTTACCTAATCGACTGACCATGCTAAGGATTTTGATGATTCCTTTATTTATTTTATTAATAGAAATTCCTTTTGATTGGGGAACATGGGCCATTGGCAGTCAAAGCGTGAATATTCAATTCGCTGTAGCAGCCCTTATTTTTGCCATAGCGAGTTTGACCGATTGGCTGGATGGCTATATTGCTCGTCGTGATAACCTGGTGACCAACTTTGGTAAATTTGCCGACCCCTTAGCGGATAAAATGTTGGTCATTACTGCCCTAATCGAGCTCATTGCTCTAGGCAAGTCGCCAGCTTGGCTTGTTGCCATTATTGTGATGCGGGAGTTGGCTGTTACGGGCTTAAGGCTATTGATCGTGACTGAAGGAGAGGTTTTGGCAGCTAAGTGGCCAGGAAAAATCAAGACCTGTACCCAGATGTTGGCAATCATTTTATTATTAGTGAACGATTTTCCTTTCCAAGCCTTGCCATTTTCACTCGGACAGTTTTGCCTCTACCTGGCTTTACTAGCAACCATCTATTCAGGTTATGATTATTTTAAAAAGAATTGGCAAGTCTTTAGTGATAGTTTTTAAAGAAGAGAATAAAAATTGCTGAAAGTACGGAATAATAGAGTGGAGGAAATCATGAAGGCAGAAATAATTGCGGTAGGAACAGAAATGCTGATGGGACAAATTGTCAATACCAACGCCCCATTTATCGCCAGACAACTGAATGAACTAGGGATTGAACACTACTATGAGACGGTGGTGGGGGACAATCCTGAGCGCTTAGTTGAATTAACTCAGATTGCCGAGTCACGTAGTGATATGATCATTTACTCTGGAGGAATTGGACCGACCCAGGATGATTTGACCAAGCAAGTCATTGCCGAATACTTAAATGAAGAGCTTATCTACGACCAAGAATGTTTAGAGCAGATAAAACAGTACTACCAGGACCGCCATCAAAGCATGTCCTCCAACAACCTACAGATGGCCCTGACTTTCAAAAATGGCCTATCGCTAAAGAATGAAACGGGGCAAGCCTGTGGAAGCCTCATTCATAAAAATGGCTGTCTCTATGTCTTCCTGCCTGGTTTTCCAGATGAATTGGAACCTATGTTTATTAATGAGGTTAAGCCTTATCTCTTTGAACATTTGTCCAATAAACAGGTATTGGCTTCTCGCTTTTTAAATTTCTTTGGTATTGGGGAAGCGGCCTTAACTAGTCGTCTAGAAGACCTGATCGCTAAACAAAGTAATCCAACGATCGCTCCTTATGCCTCTAAATCAGTAGTCACCTTAAGACTCACGGCCCAAGGGGAGAATCACGCAGTTACAGATAAACTGCTCGACCAAACCCAGGAAGAAATACTTGCCCTGGTTGGTGACTATTATTACGGAAGTGGTTATAACTACCTCCCTATGGATGCCTTGTTCGATTATTTGAACCAAGAAGGAAAAACAATTGCCTTTGCTGAAAGCCTGACGGGTGGTCTAGCGGCGCATTTATTGGTCAACCATGAAGGCTCTTCAAAAATTTTTAAAGGGTCAACAGTTTCCTATAGTGAATATGCCAAGGCTCATGTCATTGGCGTAAGTCAAGCAACTCTCGACCAAGAGGGCATGGTTAGCGAGGCTTGTGCTCGGCAAATGGCTGAATTAACCTGCCAGGACTATGGGGCTGATTATGCCATTAGCTTCACCGGAGTTGCGGGTCCTGATAAGATGGAAGGTCAAGAAGTTGGAACCGTCTATTGTGGTTTTGCTAGCCAAGGGCAGTCTACCCAGGTCAAACGCTATCACATTAATGGCAACCGTTCAGCCATTCGTTTAAAGGTTATCTACCAAGCTGTGTTAGATTTTATCCAAGAAAAAGCCTAAGAACATTTGTTCTGTTTTTGCTTGCTTTTTTGACTTAATGCCGTTAGACTAAGATAGAAAGATAAACGAGGAGGATATTGAATGAGTACATCACATGATGCAAACCGCCAAAAGGCTTTAGACCAGGCCCTTAAACAAATTGAAAAAAACTTTGGTAAGGGAGCTATAATGAAGATGGGAGAATCAACGGATACTCAGGTGTCGACTGTTCCGTCAGGCTCCTTATCTTTAGATATTGCCCTAGGAGTCGGAGGTTATCCGCGTGGACGAATTATTGAAGTCTACGGTCCAGAATCTTCTGGGAAAACCACTGTTGCTCTACATGCTGTTGCCGAGGTTCAAAAACAAGGTGGTATTGCTGCCTTTATTGATGCTGAGAACGCCTTAGACCCTGAATACGCTAGAGCTTTGGGGGTTGACATTGATGAGCTATTACTCTCCCAACCGGATACTGGTGAACAAGGGCTAGAAATTGCTGATGCCTTAGTGTCCTCTGGTGCGATTGATATTGTCGTTGTCGATTCTGTTGCTGCCTTAGTTCCACGGGCTGAAATTGAAGGTGAGATGGGGGACTCCCATGTGGGGCTCCAAGCTCGGTTGATGTCTCAAGCCCTACGGAAGTTATCGGGTTCCATTAATAAGACGAAAACCATTGCCATGTTTATTAACCAGATCCGTGAAAAAGTAGGTGTCATGTTTGGTAACCCAGAAACCACCCCAGGGGGACGGGCCCTAAAATTTTATTCCACTATTCGTCTAGAAGTTAGACGCGGGGAACGGATCAAATCCGGTCAGGATATTATTGGTAACCGCACTAAGATTAAAGTAGTAAAAAATAAGGTAGCTCCGCCATTTAAGGTTGCTGAAGTGGATATTATGTATGGGCAAGGAATTTCTCAAGCGGGTGAATTAGTTGATTTAGCTGCTGACATGGATATCATTAAGAAGAGCGGCTCTTGGTATTCTTACGGGGATGACCGGATTGGCCAAGGACGCGAGAATGCCAAACTATATCTTACCGAAAACCCTGACATATTTAAGGAAATTGATAGTAAGGTTCGAGCAGAGTATGGTTTTGGTCCAGCTGTTGAAGATGATGATTCAGAGGATGAAACAAGCAATGAAGAAGCTAAAAACGATTCATCAAGTGATGAAGAAAATGAAACCCTAGATTTATTTAACGATGATGAAGAATAAAATATTTTTCCAAAAACTTGGTGTTCTTAACCAAGTTTTTTCTTTAGAAAAGTCTTATAAATAATGAGATTATGACCTGTATCTATTACCTATAAGCGTCTCATCCTATCAATATTTCCTTATATTTGCTTTCAGAGCAGAAGGAGAATTTTTTGGTAGCGCTTCTAGAATAATTGACAATAATGTGAAAAAAATATAAAATTTAAATAAATGCTTTGCATTTGAAATTTTATGATTTTTTTATTTAAAAAAGCAAACAATTAAATAGACACGGAGGTGAAACTATGGATGGTTTAACTATTGCCTTCGTTATCGTTACTTTAATTGTTGGCCTTTTAGTCGGATTAGTAATTGGTTACAAAAGACGTCAAAATGTTGAAGAAGAAGAACGTAATGAGGCGCAAAATACTGCAAAAGGAATTTTAGCTCAAGCAAATAAAGATGCTGAAGCTAAAAGAAAAGAAATTCTTTTAGATGCAAAAGAGAAAGCTCAGGATTATCGCAATCAAGTAGAAAGCGAATTAAGTGATCGCCGTCAAGAAATCACTCAAAAAGAGCAAAGACTCTTCCAAAGAGAAGAAAATCTTGACCGGCGTGAAAATGTTCTTACCAATAAGGAAAATGATCAGCTTTCTAAAGAGCAATCGATTCAAGATCGCTTAAAAAATGTTTCTCAAAAAGAAGAAGAAGCCCAAGCAATGGTCCAGGAACGTCAAGATGAAATCGAGCGGATTTCTATGATGACAACTGAAGATGCCAAGGCTTTGATTTTGAAAGAGACAGAAGCAAACTTATCTAATGAAATTGCTTTACGAATTCGAAATGCAGAAGAAAACTATAAAGAGCAAGCACATAAGCTCGCTACTTCAATTATCTTACAAGCAATCGAAACATCTGCTGCCGATACAGTCGCCGATACTTCGGTAACCCGTATCGATTTACCAAACGATGATATGAAAGGTCGTATCATCGGTAAAGATGGGCGGAATATTAAAACCATTGAAGCCTTGACTGGGATTGATTTAATTATCGACGACACTCCAGAAACGGTGGTACTCAGTGGTTTTGATCCGATTCGTCGGGAAATTGCTCGGATTGCTTTAGAAAATCTAATTAAGGATGGACGTATTCATCCAGCAAAAATTGAGGAAGCGGTTGAACGTGCTAGAAAATCAATGGATACAAAAATTCGTGATACTGGGGAAGAGACCACCTTTGACCTAGGTATTCATGATATGCATCCAGACTTAGTCAAGTTAGTCGGACGTTTAAACTATCGCACCAGCTATGGGCAAAATGTCTTGAACCATAGTGTCGAAGTAGCTAAACTGGCTGGTATTATTGCTAGTGAACTCGGCGAAGATGAACAACTGGCTAAACGAAGTGGATTATTACATGATATTGGCAAAGCCGTGGACCACGAGGTGGAAGGTACCCACGTTGAAATTGGTACTGAACTCGCTCGTAAATATAATGAAAATGATATCGTTATTAATGCCATTGCGGCCCACCATGGAGATATCGAATCTGCTTCTGCGATTGCCATTATTGTTCAGGTTGCTGATGCCTTGTCGGCTGCTCGTCCCGGTGCTCGAAGTGAATCATTAGAGAATTATATTCAACGTTTAAGAAGTTTAGAAGCCTTAGCTAATGAATTTAGTGGTGTGAAGAAGACATACGCTATTCAAGCAGGCCGCGAAATTCGTGTGATTGTTAACCCCGAAAAGGTGGATGACTTAAGTGTCGTTAAGATGTCACATGATATTTCTAAACGTATTGAAGACGAACTGGATTACCCAGGCCAAATTAAGGTGACGGTAATACGTGAATCCCGTTCTGTGGATTATGCAAGATAAATTACCTAAGCTATACAATAAGCTTTGATTAAAAATAAAGAAATCTGGAGTAGTAAATTCCAGAATGAAAGAATAAGCGAATCGATAAATCCTTATTGGAAAGGTCGGTTCGCTTATTTTTTATGTGACTTAGTCTAAAATGTTAGTTTTTATGATTTATTTCATTTCTGCATGTGTTCATTTTATTAAAGTTAATAATAGTTCAAGTAATTATTTTATTTTTATAAATATTTTGTAAAAAATATAGTATACTTAGGACATGAGATGAATAAGGAGGAGAATCCATGCAGAATAAAGAAAAGACACTTTCATTTCGTAAATTAAACCTTGGCCTTGCCTCTGTTGCTGTCGCCGCTTTCTTAGCAGCCAATCCTCAAGAGGTCCAAGCCCAAGAAAATGGAACTACTAATGTCACTTTGACTACAACATATGCTTCAGCCACTCCAAACAATGATTTTGCAAATGATAGCTATGAAATCCAAGATCCACAGCAAGCTGAAAAAGCTTTGGAAATAATCCGCAATACCCGTAATGCTTATTATGATGATGAAACCGTGCCTTTTGAAGGAATTTCACTTAAAAACTATGTGACCCATAAAGGTTTGACCAAGGAGCAGTATGTCAATGATGTCCGCTATGACCGCATGAATGAAAAGGATGCCTACATCCGGGCGGAAGAAACAGCTATCCATGGAAAAATTGACCATAAGGGACCCGATGGGGTAAGTAAACCACAATATAAAAATAGTAATGCTACACTGGAAAACCTGAGCTGGGGTCGCCCCAATGTCGAAGCTGATATGAAGGCTTGGATGAGTAGTGAATTACCTGCCTTGAAAGAAGCCAATGGGAAATTTACTGCTAATAACGGCCACCTTTATCAGATTTTAAATCCTAATAATATTTCTTTTGGTTACGGAAGATTTTCAAAATTTGCCCCTGGCGTAGATTCTTCTAAGTATAAAAATGCTATAGATCCTATTGGCACCTTGACCATATCTCGTCAAGTTGGTGATACTGATTATCCAGCTGGAAAGATTACTGAAACGATACCAGCACCAGAAGATCAAAAAACTGAGCCTATTCCTTTTGAAGTGGAAAGAATTGAAGATTCAACACTTGAAAAGGGTAAAACCATCGTTAAACAAGAAGGTGAGGATGGTTTAAGAGATTCGAAGGGTGTTGTTATTCGTCAACCGAAAAATAAAATTATTTTAGTCGGTACAAGGGAAGCTGAAAAACCAAAGCCTACAAATCCGGAACCAACTAAGCCAAATCCAGATCCAACGTTGGATGAAAAACCAACGACACCAGTTACACCGGACCCGCAACCAGAACCAACGCCGGATCCAGAACCAGAACCGGTTCAACAAAAACCGGAAGAAAAGCCAACCCCAAAACCACAACCAGAACCTAAGCCAAATCCAGAACCAGTTCCAGTACTGGATCCAAAGCCAGTTCAACCAACAAACAAAACTGAACCAGAACCGACGCCGGATCCAGTCCCAACGCCAAAACCTATAGCTCAACCGACAACACCAACTCTAACCGTACCAATCACTCCGCTTGTTAGTCCAACTAGCCAAGCTAACACTGCTGTAGCACCTACACTAGCAACTCCTACAGCTGTTGCTCCATCTAGCGATAGTGATAAGTCAGTGACTGCAGAAGAAGGTTCACAAGTTTCAACTTTAGTGACTGCTTCTGATACAAATGATCCAGTGACAGCAAATCAAAATAAAGATACCAAGACAGATAAAGTCCTAGCCTTAGCTCCTAAGGAAGAAAAATCTTCGACTGCTAAAGCGACCTCTGCACCGGCTACTCATTCTGTTTTACCTAAAACTGGTGTAGTTGCTGCATCTTTTACAGGCTTTGGCCTTGCCTTAGTCGCAGCTGGAGCAACTGTCTTGAAACGTCGCAAATAATTAGCATGCATTGAGATAGCTATAGTCCAAGTTCAAGTAGAGCTTGGGCTTTTTATTATGCTTGTTAACATAGGATGTGATTCTAGGATATTACAATGTAAAAAAGCTAAGATTTTGTGCTTTTATGAAGGAGAGCAGACAGAAGTCCTAAATAAGCAAAATAAAAAAGCGGTTCTAATGACCGCTCATTCATTCTATTCTATTACCCCTCTAGGCGGGGACAAAAACTTGTACGATATTTGTACGATTTATTTTGGAATTAACTGTTTTTAAGTAGTCACAACTTATTTTAAAAGTGTTTTTCAATATAGGACAAGAAGGGCAAAAAAGTTATAGAAAAAAGCACCCCTTGGGGTGCTGACACGTTGACTGGCAATAGTTTGTGAAATAAAAAAGTTATATATTTTTGGGTGAAAGTTGGCGATTATTAGAAATTATTAGGAAATCGAAACCCTTAGAAACGCTGATTTAAAAACGATTAGGGGTTATTGGGTGTTATTAGAAATTTGACTACGGAGAAGGTGGGATTCGAACCCACGTGCCGGTTTCCCGACAACTTGATTTCGAGTCAAGCGCGTTACGGCCTCTTCGCTACTTCTCCCGGCTAAACTAAGTTAGCAACAAAGTATATCTTATAACGTTTTGTCCGATTTTGCAAATAAATTTTCACCAGACACGGACATTTCCCGATAAGGCTTCATATTTTCTATAAAGGTGAAGGTGTTGAAATCGTAAACAAAGTGAAAGATTTCGCAGTTGCCGATACCAGCAACCGGGTCAGGAAGGAAGTCTTTTACAAATTGGTAGATGACTGCTCCGTGGGCGACGGCTAAGACTTGCTGGCTATCCTCTTTAGACATAATGGTTTGAAGACTCTGATTAATGCGTTGACAGACTTCGCTGGCTTTTTCACCACCATACTGACAGTAGTAATCATCCGTTTTAGGTGCTGAGAGAGGTTTAGGCATGAGGTCGCGAGATTGCCCTTCTAGTGAACCAAAGCCCCATTCCTTCAAACCAGTGACTGTTTCTGTGGGCATATGATTGGGGCTGCTATATTTAAGCGTTTCTCTGGCCCGATCAAGTGGTGAGCTGTAGCCATGGGTAAAAGTGATTTCCCGTTCCCTTAGCATATCTCTAGCCAGCTCGGCTTGTCGGATGCCTTTTTCAGTTAAAGGGGAATCACACCAGCCCTGTACGCGGTTCTCCAAATTAAATTCTGTTTCGCCGTGGCGCATGAGATATAAGTGCTTTAACATGATTAATTCCTTTCCTTTTTTAGCTTTTATTCTATCACGAATTATTAAGGCTGTGAATTTCACCCTTTGCTTTTCTGTGTTAGAATAGATAAGATTGTAAAAAGTTAAGATTAAAGGATGTAAACAATGGCGAAGAAAAAAACACCAATGATGGAGCAATACTATCAGATCAAAGATCAATATCCCGATGCCTTTTTATTTTTTAGGCTGGGCGATTTTTATGAAATGTTTGATGATGACGCCAAAAAAGCGGCACAGATATTAGAAATTACCCTAACGAGTCGAAATCGGAATGCGGATGACCCCATTCCCATGTGCGGTGTTCCCTATCATTCAGCGGACGAATATGTGAAAACCCTAGTCAACCAAGGCTATAAGGTCGCTATCGCTGAACAAATGGAAGATCCTAAGCAAGCTAAGGGTATGGTAGACCGCCAGGTGATCAAAGTGATTACCCCGGGGACTTATTACAATTCTAGCGATAAAGAAAATGTCTTTATTTGTGCGATTATACATCAAGAAGGCGCCTATGCTTTAGCTTATACTGATATTTCAACAGGCGAGCTGAAAGTGACCCATATGGATTCATTTGAAATGTTGTTAACAGAATTCTCACAAATTCAAGCCAAGGAAGTCGTCTTTTATCATGAACTGAGCGAAGATGACTTGGCCCAACTCGAGCAGCTCTTTCCTTTCACCTCTTCCTATATTAATCAGAAAACCCTCGATCAATTACCGGAAAGCGCCTTTGAAAAAATTACTCAAAATATTAAGCATCGTATTGAGCTTAAGGCTCTGCGCGTTTTGATGGCCTATGTTTATAGCACTCAGTTTCGTATGGTTAACCACTGGCGCCAAGCGGAGTCCTATGAGTTAGATTATTACTTGCATATGGACTATTTTGCGAAACGCAATTTAGAATTAACCGAATCGATTCGAACGCAGAAACGTTCAGGAAGTTTACTGCATTTTCTCGATGAGACTAAAACCGCCATGGGCGGACGTTTGCTAAGGCAGTGGCTGGACCGGCCCCTTATTATCCAAGCAACGATTGAAGAGCGCTTAGACCAAGTAGAATCCTTGATCGACGCCTTCTTTGAACGGCGCAATATCCAAGAAAATCTTTCTGGGGTCTACGATTTAGAGCGCTTAGTGGCTAAGATATCGATGGGGCAGGTCAATGCCCGCGAGCTCCTGCAATTGATGAATTCCTTGAAAAAGGTTCCCCAAGTCTCTGAAAATTTACAAGCTATCCAAGGTAATCCAAGTGATAGACAAGAAACCGGTGTTTGGAACAAGCTCCTTAACAGCCTGGCAGCCCTACCAGAAGTGGTTGAAACCATCGAAAGCGCTATTGATCCGGAAGCTAATATATCGATTACTGAAGGTGGCATTATTAGGGATGGCTTTAGTGACCAGCTGGATGACTATCGTCAGGCGATTCGCCACGGATCAGAATGGATTGCTAACCTGCAAGCCAAGGAGCGTGAAGCGACCGGGATTAAATCTTTAAAAATTGGCTATAATAAGGTTTTTGGTTATTATATCGAGGTAACCAAGGCTAACCTTCATCTTTTACCAGAAGGTCGTTATGAGAGAAAGCAAACCCTAACTAATGCTGAGCGTTTTATTACCCCAGAACTAAAGGAAATGGAATATCGGATCTTGGAAGCTCAGGAAAAATCAGTTGACCTGGAATATGAGCTTTTCCTTGAGGTGAGAGAAAAGGTTAAAGTCTATCAAAAAGACTTGCAAGCCATCGCCCAGGCCATTGCTCAGGTGGACGTGGTCCAGTCCCTAGCAGAAATTAGCGAACAAAATCAGTATGTGCGCCCTCATTTTAGTGGAGAAGACCGGGCCTTATTGATTAAAGATTCCCGCCACCCAGTGGTTGAAGAGACCCTAGGCCGAGATGATTTTGTCCCTAATGACATCATCATGGATAAGGACACTTCCATTCTATTAATTACCGGACCTAATATGTCAGGGAAATCCACTTACATGCGTCAGCTGGGCCTTACCGTAATCATGGCGCAAATGGGAAGTTTTGTACCCGCTAGTCAAGCGACCCTGCCTATTTTTGACCAGATTTTTACCCGGATTGGGGCAACCGATGACCTGCAAGCGGGGCAAAGTACCTTTATGGTCGAAATGATGGAAGCTAACCAGGCTATTCAACATGCGACTGACCGGTCCTTGTTACTCTTTGACGAGATTGGGCGGGGGACTTCGACTTATGATGGCATTGCCTTAGCCCAAGCTATTTTAGAGTATTTACACGACCATCTTAAGGCGAAGGTGCTCTTTTCAACCCATTACCATGAACTGACTGATTTGGATAATCATTTACCGGCCCTTAAGAATATTCATGTCGGCGCCATAGAAAAAGATGGCGAAGTGGTCTTTCTTCATAAGGTTTATGATGGCCCGGCCGATAAGAGTTATGGGATTCATGTTGCTAAGCTGGCTGGCTTACCTAAGAGCTTATTAGCCAATGCAGCTGAGATTTTATCTGACTTGGAGAGTGAATCCGCTAAAGGGGCAGAGCCCAAGCAGCTTAATCTCTTTACTGACCAAGAAAATCTCAATCAAAAGACAGCGAATGAAGATTATGTTTTAGACCAGCTAGACGCTGTTGATATTAACCATTTATCACCTATTGAAGCCTTAGAATTATTGAACCAATTACAAAGGAAACTAAGCGAGGAGGATTAGGATGATCCACGAACTTCCTGAACAAGTTGCTAATCAGATTGCCGCTGGGGAAGTGGTCGAACGGCCGGCTTCCGTGGTAAAAGAACTCTTAGAAAATGCGATTGATGCCCAGGCAACCAGTATCGATATCAAAGTCGAAGAGGCTGGTTTGAAGAGCATCCAAGTCATTGATAATGGTTTAGGAATGAGTGGGGAAGATGTGAAGTTGGCCTTTAAACGCCATGCTACCAGTAAAATCTATCATTCACGAGACCTCTTTCGGATCAAAACCTTGGGCTTTCGTGGTGAAGCCTTGCCCTCGATCGCCTCAGTTGCTGAAGTTTCGCTGGAAACCAGTGATGGAAAAGAGGGCTCCTCTATCAGCTTAATTGGGGGCGATGAAGTGGAGTATCGTCCTTCGCATTTACGGCAAGGAACAACCATCCAAGTAGAAAATTTATTCTACAATACCCCAGCCCGCTTAAAGCACATTAAGCAATTAAGCACCGAACTTTCTCATATTACGGATGTCGTGAACCGTTTAGCCATGGCCCACCCTGATATCCGGTTTACTTATACTCATGATGGCAGGGAGCTATTACGAACCAATGGCAAGGGCCGGCTCCAAGAAGTTATTGCTGCCGTCTATGGATTTAAACAGGCTCAAGACATGTTAGCGATTGAGAATGAGGACCATGATTTCCAACTCAGCGGTTATATCTCTAAGCCGGAGCTTACCCGGGCCTCACGCAATTACATGTCCCTATTTGTTAACGGCCGCTATATCAAAAATTACGTCCTCAGTCAGGCGATTATCAAGGGCTATGCTTCTAAGCTCATGATCGGCCGTTATCCCATAGCTGTCCTTAATATTTCTACTGATGCCCAATTACTTGATGTTAATGTCCATCCAACCAAACAAGAGATTCGCATTAGTAAGGAAGAAGAACTTTACGACCTCATCCAAAGCAGTGTTCAGGAAAGACTATCTCCCCTAAGACGGATCCCCGATGTAGGCAAGAAAGAGATTACTGAGACAGCTAACCACCAAGCCAGCATTGATCTAAAAAGTCAAGAAGATACCCAGCAACTGCGTTTTGATTTTAAAAATCAAGTAGAGCCAGCTGAGAATGAAGCTTTCCTAGTTAAGGAAACAGACCATGGCAAAGACTGGCAAGCGGAAGCCCAGACAGCTGACCAAGGGGAGGGTGCTCATAGAGAAAGTTTCCCACCAAGCACAAGCACACCTAGTGAGCTTAAGCCAGCTAGCCCTAATCATGAAGAGGGGCAAGCCCAAGGCCAGAGAAATCCAAGCTTCCCTCAACTGGACTATGTGGGCCAATTACAGGCTTCTTATTTGGTCTGTTCCGATGAAACCGGGATGTATTTAGTTGACCAGCATGCGGCTCAAGAACGGATTAAATATGAATACTTCCGCGAAGCCATCGGTGATATGGATACAGCTAGCCAGGAATTACTGGTTCCTTTAGTTTTAGACTATCCCTCATCAGAAAGTCATGATGTCAGACAAGTCTTAGACCGGATACGGGCTATGGGGATTGGCATTGAAGAATTTGGCCCCAATCAATTTTTAGTCAACTACCATCCCGCTTGGATGGGGAGTGACCAGGTCCAAGAACACATTGATTCCATGATCCAACTAGCCATTGAAAATAAAGATTTTTCGGTTAATACCTACCGGGAAAAAACCGCTATTATGATGTCTTGCCGGCTTTCGATAAAAGCTAATCATTATTTAGATGATCGTCAGGCCCGGCAATTGTTAGACGACCTGACTTACTGTGAGAACCCTTATAATTGCCCCCACGGACGTCCCGTTTTAATCCATTATTCTAATTATGAAATCGAACGCAGCTTCAAACGGATCCAAGATGCCCATGAAAGTCCTAAGAATCAATAATATAGGGATTATCCGCTAGTTATGATAAAATAAAGCAAATTAAAGAAAGAGGAGAGACTGCTATGAATCAAGAAGAAAAAAACGCTCGTTTAAAAGAACTTAGTGACTTAGCTTATGAAGTGACTCAAAATCAAGCCACTGAACGTCCTTTTTCAGGTGACTATGATGAATTTTTTGAAAAGGGAATTTACGTAGATATTGTGGATGGAAAACCCTTATTCTCTTCCAGTAAAAAATACAATTCCGGTTGTGGTTGGCCGGCTTTTACCCAACCTATTGAAGAGGATGTTGTTAACGAGCACCAAGATACTTCACATGGCATGGTTCGTACTGAAGTACGAAGTCAAACAGCAGACTCTCACTTGGGACATGTCTTTACTGATGGTCCGAGTGAAGCAGGGGGGTTAAGATATTGTATTAATTCTGCTGCTCTAAAATTTATTCCTTATGAAGAAATGGACCAAGCTGGCTATAGTGACTACAAAAAATATGTGGAGTAATGAGGTTGAGTGATGTACCAATATATCAAGGGATTACTTGTTGATTTAACTAGTGAAGCGGTAGTCGTTGAAACGGCGGGACTTGCCTATTATATTTATTTTCCAAATCCTTATCGCTTAAGTGATCAAAAAGGCCAACAGGTGCAAGTTTGGCTCTACCAAGCGGTTAGCCAGGATGCCATACGCCTGTATGGTTTTTTTGATCAGGCCGAGAAACAACTCTTTTTACAATTAATAAGTGTTTCGGGAATTGGGCCTAAGAGTGCTTTATCAATTTTAGCTTATGGTGACCAAGCTGGCTTTATTGCAGCGATTGAATCGGAAAATGTCAAATTCTTAACCAAGTTTCCCGGCGTTGGTAAAAAAACAGCCCAACAGATCATCTTAGACTTACAAAGTAAGCTCAGCCGCCTTAAATCCGAAGCGCTTCCAGCTAACCAAGAAGTCATTTCTGATCAATCAGAGTCAAGTCAGATGATGATTGAATTAGAAGCAGCCCTAAACAGTCTAGGTTACGCTAAGCGGGAGATTGATCAAGTGATCAAAAAAGGCGATTTTTCAGAGGTCGATAATACTGCAGATGCTATCCGGGTCGCTTTAAGATACATAACCTTAAAATAAGTAGTGAGGAGTTATAAGTATGTCTAGTGAAAAAAGGCTTCAAAGCGGTGAAGAATTTTTTGAAGAAGAAGACATGGAGGCTAGCTTAAGGCCGCAACTTCTCAAAGACTACATTGGTCAGGAAGAAACCAAGCACGAACTATCGGTTTATATCCATGCTGCTAGACAGCGAACGGAATCCTTAGACCATGTCTTGTTATACGGCCCACCAGGATTAGGAAAAACCACCTTAGCCAATGTCATTAGTAATGAAATGCAGGTCAATATGCAGACCAGTAGCGGTCCAGCCATTGAAAAAACGGGTGATCTTTTAATTTTACTCAACGAACTGGCCCCTGGAGATGTCTTATTTATCGATGAAATCCACCGCCTGCCCCGCAATGTCGAAGAAATGCTTTACAGTGCCATGGAGGACTTTCGTGTTGATATTATTGTTGGCCAAGAGAGTTCAGCTCACGCGGTTCAATTTGATCTGCCTCCATTTACCTTGGTGGGAGCCACGACTAGGGCTGGGAGCTTGTCTGCCCCCTTAAGGGACCGCTTCGGTATCATCCAGCATATGCGCTATTATAAGGTGGATGAATTACAAGAAATCGTTAAGCGGAGTAGCCAAATCTTTGAGGTAACCATCGAAGATGAAGCAAGTTATGAAATTGCCTTACGGTCGCGTGGAACCCCTCGGATTGCCAACCGCTTATTGAAGCGGGTCAGAGACTTTGCTCAAATATATAATACCAATGCAATTATTGATTTAGCAATTACTGAAAGAGCCCTAAGTATTTTAAAAATTGATAAGGCTGGTTTAGATGATCTTGACCGACGCATCTTAGAGACTATTATTTTCTATTATCAAGGTGGCCCGGTAGGCTTATCCACTATTGCGGCTAATTTATCAGAAGAAAAAGAAACCATTGAAGATATGTATGAACCTTATTTAATTCAAATGGGCTTTCTACAACGTACCCCTAGAGGGCGTATGGCCACCGCTAAGGCCTACCAACATTTAGGAATTGATAAAGAGGAGAACGAGGATGACCTTAAAAACGACAGATTATGATTATGATTTACCAGAAGAACTCATTGCCCAAAGTCCCACTAAGGATCGCTTAAACTGTCGACTTTTATGTTTGAATGCTAGAGATGGCCACTACCAGGATAAGATGTTTTCAGCTATTGAAGAGGAGTTTGAAGCAGGGGATGTCTTAGTCTTAAATAATACTCGGGTCTTACCGGCCCGTCTTTACGGCGAAAAAGAAGCAACAGGTGGCCACGTTGAAGTATTACTCTTAAACAATGTGGAAGGCGACCTTTGGGAGACCCTGGTTAAACCAGGACGACGCTTGAAAGCCGGCACAAGGCTTAGCTTTGGCGATGGTCGCTTGAAAGCTGAAATCAAAGAAACACTTGACTATGGTGGTGGTCGCCTGCTGGAATTTTATTATGATGGGATTTTCTTAGAGATTTTAGAGAGTCTAGGAGAGATGCCTCTGCCACCTTACATTAAGAACAAATTAACTGATCCAGACCGCTACCAAACAGTTTATGCTAAAGTGAATGGTTCGGCAGCAGCCCCGACAGCGGGTTTACACTTTACTGAGGACTATCTAAAGAGCCTACAGGAAAAAGGAGTTAAGATTGCTTATCTGACCCTCCATGTCGGTTTGGGAACTTTTCGACCAGTGAATGAAGAAGATCTGAGTGACCACCAAATGCATTCAGAATTTTATCGCTTAGATCCAGAAAATGCTGAAATGATAAGTCAAGCCCAAGCAAATGGCCACCATGTCATTGCTTGCGGGACAACCTGTATTCGTACTTTAGAGACTATTGGTCAAAAATTTGATGGCCAAGTGAAAGCAGATTCTGGCTGGACTGATATTTTCATTTATCCAGGATTTAAGTTTACTGTGGTCGACCATTTCATTACCAACTTCCATTTACCTAAATCAACCCTAGTGATGTTGGTGGCTGCTTTTGCCGGAAGAGACCATGTGCTTAACGCCTATCGTCATGCGGTCGAGGAGAAGTATCAATTCTTTTCTTTTGGGGATGCCATGTTTGTCCGCGGCCCGCAATACATAGAAAAATAAGTGTCTTTACCATCAGTAAGCGGTGACTATATGTAAATAAGCTGGCTAAACTGATGGTTTTTATCATGTTAAAAGGAGTTGGTCTATCGTGTTTACACCCTTAAATGTGAATACATCCTATACGCTTTTAAAGAGTCCCATGCCGGTAAAGGATTATGTCGAAGCGGCCAAAGCCTTAGACTATCAAAACTTAGCGATAAGTGATGTCAATGTGATGTATGGGGTAATTGATTTTTATAATTATTGCAAGCATTATGACATCAATCCCTTAATTGGAATGACCGTTTCAATTCAACGTCCTGACCAGCGTGACCAAGAAGAGTGGCTGATTTATGCTAAAAATGATCAAGGCTACCGCTCTCTTATGCGCTTAAGTTCCTTAATTAAAAGCCAAGAGCCAATTGATTATCAGGCGGTTAGAGACTTTATCTTTAACAACCACAGTAATTGGATCACTATTTTAGAAGCTAATAATGGCCCACACATGCATTTTCTCAAGCAACAGCGTGAAGAAGAGGCCGCTGCCTTCTTAGATAAATTACGGGAAATCTTCAAGGCTTCTGACTTATATATGGGGGTTGATGAATCTTATCTCTACCATCAAGAAGCCTTGGAAGACCTGGCTAAGAAAAGTCAGATTCCCTTGATTGCCCAGTCAAAGTTGGCTTATTTGTCAAAAAATGATGTCTTTACCCAGGAAGTATTAGCTGCTATTGAAGTCAATCAGCCCCTAGACAATTACCGAGAAAAAGCAGGGGCAGAAGGGCAGTTTTTTCTAAGGAGTCTAGCGTCTTATCAAGAATCCTACCAAAACAAGGGACTAGCTAAGGCTTTTGACCAAGTGTCAGAGGCTTTTGATGGGGTTCATTTAGACATTCAGTTTGACCAAGCGCTTTTGCCCAAGTATCCCATTGAATCAGGGCAAAGTAGTAAGGAATTTCTCAAAGAGTTAGCCTATCAAGGCCTGTCTAAGCGGGTGGGTAATGAGAAAAGCTACCGAGAGCGCTTGGATTACGAACTTTCCATTATTGATCAAATGGGCTTCAATGATTATTTTCTCATTGTTTGGGACGTGATGGATTATGCTCATAAGAAGCATATTATGACCGGACCAGGTCGGGGATCTGCTGCGGGTTCTTTGGTAGCTTATTGTCTTTTTATTACCGATGTAGACCCTATAAGAAATCATTTACTTTTTGAGCGTTTTCTTAATCCTGAACGCCAGTCGATGCCGGATATTGATTTGGACTTTCCTGATGATAAGCGCCAGGATATTTTGAATTATGTCTATCACAAATATGGTAGTGACCACGTGGCTCAAATTTCTACCTTTGGTACCTTTGCTGCCCGCAAGGCCATCAGGGACGTCGGTAATGCTTTTAATAAGAGTCAAGCGACCATGAGCCGTTGGGCCAATACCATTAGCTCACAAAATCAGACTCTTGAAGAAGCTTATCAAAGTTCCAGCCAACTCCAACAATATATAGCAGAAGAGGAGGATGGCCAGCTCTGGTTTCAGACCGCTAAAAAGATTGAAGGCTTGCCTCGCCACGTCTCTACCCATGCGGCAGGGGTTATTCTCAGTGACCAAGACTTGACCGATTTTATCCCCTTACAGGCTGCCCTTAACCATTCCATTCACCAGTCCCAATACACCATGCATGAAATTGAGCGGATTGGTTTATTAAAAATTGACTTTTTGAGTTTAAGTAACTTAACGATTTTAGCCAATAGTGTCAGAGCAGCGGAAAAAATCAGCAAAAGGCGCTTACGTCCTATAGACTTTCCTCGTAATGATCAATCGGTCTATCGTCTCTTTAGTCAAGCCAATACCTTAGGTGTCTTTCAATTTGAATCTAATGGGATTCGCCGTGTCTTGAGGCGAGTGAAGCCAAGTTCAATGGCGGACCTTGCAGCAGTAAATGCTCTCTACCGGCCAGGGCCCATGCAACAAATTAATCACTTTGTCAATCGTAAACATGGTAAGGAGCCGATTACTTACCCCCATCCGGACTTAGAAGGTATTTTGAAGGAAACTTATGGCATTATTGTCTACCAGGAACAAGTCATGCAAGTTGCCCAAAAAATTGCTGGATTTTCTTTGGGAGAAGCTGATATCTTACGGCGGACGATCAGTAAGAAAGATAAGGCAACCATGGACCGCTTACAGGCGAAATTTATCCGCCAAGCTGTTGCTAAGGGCTACAGCCAAAGCGTTGCCCAAAAAATTTATTCCTACATTGAAGCTTTTGCTGATTATGGATTTAACAAGTCACATGCTTATGCTTATTCTTATTTAGCTTATGAGATGGCCTGGCTAAAGGTTCACTATCCGGCCGCCTTTTACTATGGGAATCTCTTGCAACATAAGATTTATGAGACTAAGGGTCAGCAATTGACTTATGAGGCTAGTCTTTGTCAGGTTAAGCTCCAACTCCCCGATGTCAACCGGTCATACACAACCATGCAGGTAGTTGATGACCAGCATATTTTACTCGGTCTTACTGATATTCGGGGCTTGATGCGAAACTTTACCACAGCCATTGTCCAGGAACGGCTCAATGGGGGTCAGTATCGGTCATTGGGTGACTTTATTCAACGCCTGCCAAAAAACTATTCAAAGGCTGACAATCTGGAAAAATTGGCGCTTGCGGGAGCCTTGGACAGCTTTGGATATAATCGCCGCACCTTAATAGAAGAGGCTTTGCCAAAGTTACTAGAAGCGGTGAACTTATTTGGAGGAAGCAACAACCAGCAACTTTCCTTGTTCAATCAGGAGAATCGCGAGCTTTATGCTCCTGAAATTAAGCATTTGAATGAGTATGATGATCGTCTTCTTTTGGAGGGGGAGCAAGAAACCCTGGGTCAGTCCATTAGCGTCGAATTATACAGTGACTACCGTCCTTACTACCAAAATGGTCAAATTCAACCCATCAATAAGTTAAGCGATAAAAGTCAGGTGACGATTATTGGAGAAATTGTCAAGGTGAAAAGAATTCAGACGAAAAAGAACCAGCCCATGGCTTTCTTAACTTTGCGTGATGAGCATAGTGAAGTTGAGGTGATTGCTTTTCCTAAAGCTTATATTGATTTTGCTGCCTACATAAGGGAAGGCCAGCAAGTCCTTGTCCAAGGCAAGACTCAGACCAGGAAACAGGGCTTGCAAGTGGTTTTAGACCAGTGTCAACCCTTAAATCATCAGTTACTCACTGAATTGGAAAGGAAACGGCTGAACTCGATTCAAGCAATAAACATTCGCGTGGCAAGTAGCCAGCTGGCTAGTGAGAAAAAAGCAGACCTTCTTGCTCTTATCAACCAGTATCACGGCAGGGTTAAATTAACTTTCACCATGGCCAAAGAACAGAAAAAATATCAATTGGGTGAGCGCTTTGCTGTTCAAGCCCGCCCCGAAGTCATTCAAGAATTAAGAAAAATTTACGGCTCTGAGAATGTTCTTTATTAATGAAATCGTTTTAATAGGAAAACCCTTAGTAATCAGCTTAGAAACATGATATTATATGACGTGAAGGGAAAAGAAAGGATAAGATTTATATGGCAAAAAAAATTGCGGTCTTAACAAGCGGTGGCGATGCTCCCGGCATGAATGCTGCGATCCGCGCAATCGTACGTAAGATCATTTTTGATGGTAACGAAGCTTATGGGGTACGTTATGGATTCCGTGGCTTAGCAGATGGAGATATTTTCCAAATGACTGCTGCTGATGTTTCCACCCTATCTTCGCGTGGCGGAACGATTCTGTTTACAGCCCGCTACCCTGAATTTGCAGAGGAAGAAGGCCAACTCAAAGCCTTAGAACAATTAAAACGTCATGAAATTGACGGCTTGGTTGTCATTGGCGGAGACGGGTCCTACCAAGGGGCTTTAGCCTTGTCACGACGTGGCTTCCCAACGGTTGGTATTCCTGGAACAATCGATAATGATATTCCTGGTACTGACTTTACCATCGGTTTTGATACGGCATGCAACACTGCCCTAGAAGCTTTGGATAAGTTAAGAGATACCGCCAAAAGCCACATGCGGACTTTTGTGGTTGAAGTAATGGGGCGGCATGCCGGGGATATCGCCTTATGGTCTGGCATTGGATGTGGTGCTGACCAAGTGATTATTCCAGAAATTAATTTTGATATCCAAGAGGTCGTTGACCAAATTAATCAAGGACGTGAAAAGGGTAAGAAGCATACCCTCATTGTTTTAGCTGAAGGCGTTATGCCAGGCTATAAATTTGCTGATTTACTGGATGAATATGGGAATTACCACATTCGGACTACCGTATTAGGACACGTTCAACGTGGAGGATCACCAAGCGCTAAAGACCGTATGTTAGCAACTTCTTTAGGACATGCAGCGGTTGAAGCTTTAGCTAACGGTCAATCTGGAGTATGTATGGGGATTGTAGATAATAAAATTGTCCATACCGACATTGAAAATGCCCTAGAGAAAAAAGACGACCGTCAAAAACGTAATACGCTCAATAAATATCTCTATGATCTTAACCAAGAAACCTCAGTTTGGTCTTAAAAATAAAAGGAGAAAATGAAATGCCATTTGATATGAAATTATTAAAGAAAACCAAAGTTGTATGTACGATTGGACCTGCTTCAGAAGATCCAGAAACCCTAGTCGAACTAGCTAAAGCAGGTATGGACGTTGCCCGGATGAACTTTTCTCACGGTGACCACGATGAACACTTAGCCCGCATCAAAGCGATTCGCCAAGTGGAACGTGAAGCTGGAAAACGGATTGCGGTTATGCTAGATACCAAGGGCCCTGAAATTCGTACCCATAACATGAAGGACCATGCTCCGGTTTTCTTAGAAAAGGGTAAAACCGTTAAAATTTCTATGACTGAAGTTGAAGGAACCCAAGACTTGATTTCAGTCACTTATCCTCAATTAATTAATGATGTTCATGTTGATTCTCATATTCTCATTGATGATGGTTTAGTTGATTTACGTGTTACTGACATTGACTTTGATAAGGGAATTGTTACCACTGTTGTGGAAAATAGTGGTTTAATCAAAGACAAGAAGGGGGTTAATATCCCTGGTGTTTCCGTTTCCCTACCTGGTATCACTGAAAAAGATGAAGCCGACATTCGTTTTGGTCTAGAAAATGGAATTGACATTATCGCTGCTTCCTTTGTTCGTAAGCCAGAAGATGTTTTAGAGATTCGCGAAATTTTAGAAGAAACCGGGAACGAAACAGTTCAAATTATCCCTAAAATTGAAACCCAAGAAGGGGTAGATAATATTGACGGGATTTTGCAAGTTTCTGATGGTTTAATGGTTGCCCGTGGTGACCTAGGGGTAGAAATTCCAACTGAAATGGTGCCAGTTGTTCAAAAAGAATTAATCCGTAAGTGTAATGCTGCTGGTAAACCAGTGATTACTGCTACCCAAATGTTAGATTCTATGCAACGTAACCCACGTCCAACCCGGGCTGAAGCTTCTGACGTTGCTAATGCCATTCTAGACGGTACTGATGCGATTATGTTATCCGGTGAAACAGCTGCTGGTGACTACCCACTTGAAGCCGTTAAGACCATGACCCGTATCGCTATGACTACTGAACGTGAAAGCGAATTACGTGGTCAAGCCCAACAAGCCCTTAAAGAATATCAAAACAGTGATGTTTCTGAAGCCATTGCCCAATCTGTTGCCCATACAGCTCGCAATTTGAATATTCAAACCATCGTTGCTGCGACAAATTCAGGTCATACTGCTCGTTTAATTTCTAAGTACCGTCCTAATGCCATGATCTTAGCGCTTACCTTCTCTGAAAGTCGTGCGCATAAGTTATTACTTAGCCGTGGTGTGGTTCCAATGGTCATTGAAAAACCAGCATCTACCGATGAAATGACCTTACTTGCCACCCAAATTGCTAAAGAAGAAGACTACGCTAAAGATGGCGACCTTATCCTTATTACAGCTGGTGTACCGGTTGGGGAAACAGGGACCACCAACTTGATGAAGATTCAAATGATCGGTGAACGTTTGATTGAAGCTCAAGGGCTAGGAAATCAATCAGTCATTGGACACGTGGTTAAAGCTCAAAGCCCAGAAGAAGCCATTGAAAAAGCTAACCATGATAACATCTTAGTGGTTTCTACAACTGATGAACGCTATAATGAAGCCATTAAGAAGGCAGGGGCTGTTATTGTAGAAAATGCCACCCTAACTAGCCATGCTGCTGTAATGAGTGTCAATACCGGAACACCGGTTATCGTTAATGCTAAAGATGCGACGAACATTCTTGAAGAAGGCCAATTGATTACCTTGGATGCACGTCGCGGTATGGTTTATGATGGTGCCACAACGACTATCTAAGCCTGAACGAGACGAAGTCAGTGCCTATAAGGTACTGGCTTTTTTATTTTTCTTCATAGGCCTTCTGGCAATTCATTTGGGGAGGGCCGCGTCTATGCTATACTTAAAGAAATCGATATGAAGGAGACCAGTAAATGAAAGAACTAGCTAGTGTAGTCTCTGCTAGAGTGAGTGACTATAATACAAAGAATTATTATGTCCAGTTCGAGGGGAAGACCTTTGAATTAAACCCCAGTGATAAGATAAAATCGCTGAATATTGGACAAGAAATCCCAGTGTTTATCTATACTAATCAAAAAAATCAAGCCAAAGCGACTCTAGATTTTCCCAAGAGTCGCCAAAACACCTATGGCTGGGCTGAAGTCACCCAAGTTCGCCATGATCTAGGGGTCTTTTTAGATATTGACCTTCCAGATAAGGATATGGTTCTGTCTATGGATGAATTACCTAGTGAAACAGGGCTTTGGCCTAAAAAGGGCGATAAGCTTTATGTGAAATTATCTGTAGATCGTAAGGCCCGGCAATGGGCTAACCTCGCCGATTCTGTGGTTGTCCAGTCTTTAACCAGTAAAGTTAAGGGAAATGAAAAGCGTTGGGTCAATCAAGTCAAAAAAGCCCGGGTTTACCAGTGTAAATTGAATGGGAGCCACTTAATCACAGAGGATTACCACTTGGCTTTTATTCACCCCAGTGAATGGGAAGTAGAGCCCCGCCTAGGAGAAGAGGTGGAAGCTCGGGTTATTGGTATCGGTCAAAATGGGAATCTAAACTTATCCCTAAAGCCACGTGCTTTCGAAGTAATCAATGATGATGCCGAAATGATTTATCAAGTCTTAAAACGTACTCCTGAGGGCTTTTTGCCTTATAACGATAAGAGTGATCCCAATGCGATTCGATCAGCCTTTAATATTTCTAAGGCCCAATTTAAACGTGCCTTGGGCCACCTGATGAAAACTCAGCGAATTGAACAAAATGAAGATGGGATAACTTTAAAGGATAAGTGATTTTTTGACTATCAGTGATTTGATTGAGGATTTTTTAATTGCTTTACGGGTAGAACAAGGTCTTTCGGAAAATACCATTAAAACTTACCATAATGTTTTAAATCAATTTCAAATGATTTTGTCTGAAGCGGGGATAGAGGATATTCAAGCCGTCAAACGCCAGGATATTATCCAACAGCTGGAAAAGTTAAATCAAAAGGGTCGGGCTGTCTCAACCATGAGTCAATATTTATCGACCCTACGTCACTTCTTTAAATATTTGATTTTAGACTCAGTAATTGAAGAGAACCCGGTGGAAAATATCTCCTTGCCTAAGAAGAAACAGCAGCTCCCTCAAGTGCTAAGTGTTGAAGAAGTTGATCGTTTGTTAGAAATGCCGGACGTCAATTCGACTCTTGGCTTGCGAGATCGTAGTTTATTAGAGTTACTTTACGCGAGTGGGCTGCGGGTAAGCGAATTGGTCCATTTAAAAATCAGTGATTTTCACGAAGATCTCGGCTTTCTCCAAACGATTGGTAAGGGCAACAAGGAGCGCATCATTCCTCTTGGAGAAGTGGCTAAGGATTGGCTACAGACTTATCTCAAAGAGAGCCGCCTCAAACTCTTGGGCGAAAATGACCAATCTCAAGGGATGATTTATTTGAACCATCACGGACGTCCCCTTAGTCGGCAAGGGGTTTGGAAGAAGCTCAAGCAATATATCCAAGCTGCTGGGATAAGAAAAGAAGTCAGCCCCCATACTTTGCGGCACTCATTTGCAACCCACTTATTGGAAAATGGGGCAGACTTAAGAGTGGTTCAAGAACTTCTGGGCCATGCTGACATTTCTACCACGCAAATTTATACCCACATCCATTCGCAACATATGCGCGAAATTTATAAAAAAACTTTTCCGAGAGCATAGAAAAAGAGGTTGGAAGTTATGTTCCAACCTCTTTCTGTAGTGATGACTCTTTTAAGATGTCTTCGCTAAGTATCCGAAACAGACCTTATCAGCATTTATTTATCCTCTTAGATTGATATTATTTTTCAATAGACAGGCCGTCATTCAATTCGATTTGAATGTGAGCTGCTTGAGGAGCGGTATTCTTAATGGTTACAGTTTGACTTTCACCTTGTTTGAGCCGGTCAGTCTTCCAGGTATCAGAAGCTAACTCTTTTTGGTCAGCATCGACAAATTTAAAGGTTATCCCCAAATTCACCAAGTCAGCTTTGGCATGGTTAGTTAATGTCCCCGTCATGACAATGCTTTGGTCAGTACTTGCCGCTTGGTCAACAGTGAACTGTAAATTATTTAAATCCTCTTCAAGTTGAGAATAGGCCGCTTTACGGAAGTCAAGATTTTCTTTAGCATCTTCAAGGGCTTTGGAATTTTTATCTGCGTCAATTTCTTCCAAAGCTTCTGCTTGAATGATAAAGCGTGAATCTTGGGATAAGTCTTTCAGGATATCAATTCGCTTCCGGTAATGATCATTAAAAGCAGTCTGACTATCGATGGTAGCCGGCTCTTGGTTCAAAGCATCCACGCAAGCTTTTAATTCATTTAAGTAGTTCTTCACCTTATTTTCTAAATCTTTATCTTTAAAGCTTTGGTCTTGATACTTTTTCATTTCCTCCCACTCAGTATTGAAGGAATTGATAAGGGCTTGACTACCTGCATTGTCACTATTTTTATCCACTTGGCTAGCTGCTTCCTGTTTCTTTTGCCAGGTGGTAAAGAGATCACTAAAAAATAGGTCATCGGTTTTGTTTTGCGAAGAGCAAGCACTTAGAAAGAATAAGGCAGCACAGAGGCAGGCCAAGGCAATGATTTTCTTGAATGGCTTCATTAAATAGGTCCTTTCTACATTTAAGTTGATATTATTATATCATTACTTTAATAGGCATAGAAAGGAATTGAAAGGAAAAGCCATTCGAAGATCATGCTAAACTTTGATACAATAGAACTATAGGAGGGCTGGTAATGAATAAGATCGAAACTTTAAAAAATATGATTTATGAAAGTGATCGGATCGTCTTCTTTGGAGGAGCAGGAGTATCCACAGCAAGTGGCATTCCTGATTTTCGTTCTGCGGATGGTTTATTTATGCAAGATTCTGGATATCAGGTCAGTGCAGAAGAAATTATTTCACATTCTTTCTTTGAGAAATATCCCCAAATATTTTTTGACTATTACTTTGATCATTTAGTTTATCCAGATGCTAAACCCAATGCCTGTCACCGCTATTTAGCTGATTTAGAAGCTAAGGGGAAAGAAGTTGCCATTGTCACTCAAAATATCGATGGTCTTCACCAAGAGGCGGGAAGTCAAAAAGTCTATGAATTACATGGCAATGTCTGGGATAATTACTGTCTAAAATGTAAACGACACTATCGGACAGAAGACTTAGAAAAAGATGAGCAAGGGATCCCACGATGCAGCTTTGACCAGGCCATCGTACGTCCTAATGTCGTTCTTTACCAAGAGGCACTCGATCAAAAAGAGATATTAGGGGCGGTTAGAGCCATTGAGCAAGCGGATTTGATGATCGTTGCTGGGACTTCTTTAAGAGTCTATCCTGCCGCTGGTTTAATTGATTATTTTAATGGCTCTTATTTAGCAGTCATTAATAAAACAAAGATTCAAGTAGATAGAAAAGATACGCTGGTCTTTGAGGATTCCTTAACTAATGTCTTTAAGGCCTTAGATATTTAGGAATGTGATTTCAAAAAGTTTTCTATTTTTATGGTATTGGATATTTGCTTAGAAAAGTGAGTATTTTCTTTTTGGGGCGTTTGTGATAGTCTATGAACCATAGAATCTTTAAGAGAGGTTAGGTGAGTTATGCTAATTTCATACATTTCAAATTATGAGAAAGTAGTTATGGGTTTGTTATCTTATCTAGATGCCTATAAGTCTATGGATGACTTGATGGCAGAAATGAAGCGTATAAAAACAGGTAAACGTCAACTCTATTTATGGCGTGATGAAGAAACCGATAATATTGTCGGTATTATTGGTTTTGACCAAGATGAGGAAAAAGAATTAGTATTAGTACGTTATAGCTCAGTTAATCCTTCTTTCGACCAAAATGAGATTACCTATGCCATGCTGACTGCTTTAACCCAGGAATTTCCTATGTATACCATTAGCGGCTCACTAGCTATGTCTGATATCTTAAAAGGATGGGCCTTACATGAGCAACGTACCATGCCACATATTATTCATCACGATGGGGAAGGTTTATGAATAAAACTAAGCAAGAAAACACTGAAACTTCTAATGATGAATTACACATCGATCTAGCGGCTTTTGAGGGGCCGCTAGATTTGCTTTTGCACTTAATTAAGCAGATGGAAGTTGATATTTTTGATATTCCCATTGTTGATATCACCAACCAATATCTAGAAACAATTCACCGCCATCAAAAAAGGGACTTGGAACTAGCCAGTGACTACTTGATTATGGCGGCCAGTTTAATTGAAATTAAGACTAAATTACTCTTACCCAAAAAAGCTATGGAAAAAGAAGAGGAAGACGATCCACGAGCCGATTTAGTCCAACAATTACTAACCTATAAGCAATATAAAGCTGTCTCAGCCATCTTAGAAGAAAAACAAGCTGACCGGTCTTTGAGTTACTCTAAAGAGGCCAGTGACCTCTCGGATTTACAAGCCGTTGTGCCTTTACCTGAAAACGAAGTAAGCAGTGAAGACCTCTTATCGGCCTTTAAAAAAATGTTTTTACGCTTGAAGCAGGAACAACCACTTGAAAGAACTGTAAAAGGGGAAACTTTTACAATTGATGAGGCGATTATGAGTATCGAAGAAGCCTTGGACCAAGAGTCAGACCACTTGTCCTTTTTTTCTTTGCTGAGTTCGAATCAGCCTAACAGAGAGAAAGTGGTGACTTATTTTTTGGCTCTGTTACAATTAGTTAAACAAGGAAAATTACTTATCCAGCAAGATCAGATTGCTGCAGATATAAGCATACAAAAGAAGGATGATGGGGATTGACCATTGAGGGTGCTTGCGAAAGTTTATTATTCGTTGCTGGTGAGGAAGGTCTTAGCCTAGAGGAACTAGCTAATCTTTTAGATCTTTCTAAAGAAAAGGTCCAGTATAGTTTATGGAACTTAGACAAAAAATTAAAAACTGATAGTCAGCGGGGGCTAGAATTAGTATGTCTAGGGGGGCGCTATCAATTACTGACTCAAAAGATCTATGCTGACTTAATCCAAAAATATGCAGTCAGTCCTTTTGCTTTGAAGCTGTCCCAACAAGCCTTGGAAACCTTGGCAGTGATTGCCTACCAAGGCCCAATTACCCGATTAGAAATTGATGAAATCAGGGGAGTTCAATCGCAAGCCATGATTAAACGCCTCTTATTGCATGATTTGATTGAAGAAGCAGGGCGAAAAGAGGGTCCTGGACGTCCGATTCTTTACCAAGTAACTAATTATTTTTATCAATATTTTGGATTGAATTCAATAGCCGACCTCCCTGATATATCATCGCTTTTACCTGAAGATGAGGAAGATAAGGGCTTATTTGATGAAGAAGGAGATAAATAATGGAAAGATTACAAAAGGTCATTGCCCATGCTGGTGTGGCTTCGAGACGTGATGCCGAAAAATTAATCCTTGCTGGTCGGGTGCAGGTCAACGGCCAGGTGGTTACTGAACTCGGCACTAAGGTCACCAAGAAGGACCTCGTTGAAGTTGACCAGGTGCCTATATACAAAGAAGAACCCGTTTACTACTTATTCAATAAGCCGGATGGGGTCATTTCTTCTGTTGCTGATGATAAGGGCAGAAAAGTAGTGGTTGATTATCTTAAAGAGATCCCCCAACGTATTTATCCTATCGGGCGCTTAGATTATCATACGACTGGAGTCTTACTTTTAACCAATGATGGGGAATTTGCCAATTTATTAATGCATCCTCGTTACGAAATTGATAAGGTTTACGTGGCTAAGGTAAAGGGCTATCCTAGCCCCGATGCTCTTAAGCGCTTAGAAGAAGGTCTAGTGATAGACGGGCAAAAAACCGCTAAGGCTAAGGCGCGCATTCGGAAAAATAAGGCTGCTAAGGAAAATGCAACCGTTGAGTTGACAATTCATGAAGGACGTAATCGTCAAGTTCGTAAGATGCTTGAAGCAGTTGGCCATCCCGTAAAACGTTTGAACCGAGAACGCTATGGTTTTTTAACGACTGAAGGTCTAGGGGTGGGTGAATACCGGCCATTATTAAAAGCTGAAGTTGAGCGTTTAAAACAATATGCCTTACAAAAATAAAACGCTTGCATTTCTCCTATAATGGGGTTATAATTTATTTGTAAAATTAAATAAATGAAATCTTCGGGGCAGGGTTAGATTCCCGATCGGCGGTGATAGTCCGCGAATCAGTGAGCTGATAGAACTAGTGAAATTCTAGTACCGACTGTAAAGTCAGAATGGGAGAAGATAGTAAATACTTACTAATTAATTCTTTTCATTGAAGACTTTCGGTGAAAGGAATTTTTTATTTTCAAGAAATAACAATTAACCCTGACTGAGAAGAAGAAAGGGGAAATTGTTATGAAAACAAGTACACGTCAGTTAATTGTTACCGCAGTTATGGGGGCTATTGCCTTTATCCTTATGATGTTTTCTTTTCCGATATTGCCTGCTATACCTTTCTTAAAGGTCGATTTTTCTGATGTACCGATCCTATTCACCACCTTTTTATTTGGTCCATGGAGTGGTGCAGGGGCTGCTTTTGTACGGAACTTTTTACACTATATGCAAACAGGCGGTAATGCAGGTTACCCAATTGGAGATATGGCTTCTTTCATAGCTACTCTTTCTTATTGCTTGCCAATTTACTATATTTTACGTAATTATGATCTTCGTTTGAGCAAACAAGTTGAAAGGGCTAAGTACTATGTCAAAGTCTGCTTTGCTTTTGCAATCGGTAGCGTATTAATGACGTTTGTCCTTTCCTTGGCTAACTACTATGTCATTACTCCCTTCTATATGGCTGTGATGAATTTCGAAATTCCTAACATGCAGGAATATATTCTTTATGGCATAGTTCCCTTTAATTTACTCAAGGGTCTGATTATTTCGATAGCTAACTTTATTGTTTTATCGGCTGCCTTACCTGTGGCTAAGCGGCGTTTAGTTTAGTTCAGGGCAGTTATTATTTGCTAGGTAAATCCCTTGCCATTGAAATAAAAAAGACACCAGCTTAATGAGAAGCTAATACTTGCTTGGCTCCTTAAGCTGGTATTTTTATATGTTTCGTGTTGTGAAGATGGTAGTCTTCTTCCTGGACTTTAAGAAAATTTGAGTTGGTTAATCATTTGGTAAATCCAACCTAAATCTTCAGTCGTTAGATCATCCTTTATTGTATGAATGGTTATGCCCTTAAGATTAAATAAGGGGTAGGTGGTTAATAAAATATCAATCCTTGAATGGTCTAGGTCTTCCATAAAGTAAGTATCTGTGATGGGGGTGACCTCAATTAATGAGCCGAAAAACAGGTGGAGTTTTCCACAGATTTCTCCAGTACTGTAGAAACGACCGGTATAAACCGCGATATTTAGGCGTTTATAGTCCTTATAAAAATGATTGATCGTTAAGGGATAAAATGAATAGACATAAGAAAACATAATAGCCGTACGCTTGGCCATTAGCCCTTTACTGAAATAGGATTGAAAACTTTCTAGAATTGGCTGTAGACGGGCGTTAAAGCCGGGAAGGATGAGTTCCCATTTTTCCTTTAAATTACTGATTTCTAAAGCAGTCAATTGCATCTTAGAATAATTTTCATTTTCCTTTAAATCGAGCTTATCCTGGCAGCAATTATAGAGTAATAAAAGCAACAAATCCTTCTTATCTTGGTCTAAAGGACTTAATTGCTGGCTGGTCGTTAGTTGATCCAATTCTTTAAAGAAGTTAGCGACGGCTTGAGAATGATCATTTGAAGAACGAATTTCTTCTTGTAAGGCTTGGATAGATAAGTAGGTGGTGTGTGTTGCTAGACCGACTAAGAGTTGACGGACGGCTTCAGAATTGATGGATACCTTTAGGCGATACTCGATATCAAAGATAGTAAATTGGGCTTTTGTGGCGGTTAAGGATTCTTGTAAGCTCGATAGGTCCCTTGGTAAGTAACTGTCTTGGACCAGGTCTTTATGCTTATAACGAATTAAATTGATGGCAAGAATAATGGGGAACATGGGGTGACTACTATAAAGTCCTAGGCTAGGCATGGAGTGCCTTAAGTAGAGTGAGATTTTGTTAATGTCCTGATGACTCACCTCATTAAAAGGCCATTGGGTTAACTGGTAACCAAATTCAAAAAAATCGTAATAAAATTTCCTTACCTCACGTTCGGGTCCCTCAATAGTAAAGGGGTTCATGGTGAGACTGAGACTTGGATAATAACTGGTAAAAAATTGGTTAATGGAATCAATGATGCGATAAAGAGTAGACCGACTAACGAATAACTTTTCGCACATATAAGAAATATAGTAAATTTTTTGACTGAAAATGGTCCGTATTAAAATGAAATAAATACTATTGCTAAAAAAGTAAGGATAAAACGCATTAACCTGAGGCGGGGTAGAAGCAACTAATTTGATGTATTTATATTTCATTTCAAACTGTAGTTTGTCAGGAAAAATTAGAATGAGTTGCTTTAAGTCAGAAATTATTGTCTGTGATGAACAATTAAAATGGTTTTTTAAATCTTTGATGGCCACCATTTCTTGGTCACTGCTAATGAGGTATTTGATAATATTTAAGCGCCGCTGGTCTAATTTACTCAGTAGCTTGGCCATTGTTTGGTCTGTTGATGTATCCATTTAAATATTACTCCCTTCTGTAAGAAAAATTAAAGACGACTTGGAAAATTATCCAGTCGTCCTTTTTGTTTTTAATCTCAATCATGTTGATAGTAAATGTCTTTTTAAATAGTTGGCTTGCTTTTTAGAAAAACAGTTATGATACACATGCAGTCTTGATGCGTAAAAACAAATAGTCTTATTACATTAAAACATAAGAATTTGATTTTTAATATACAATCCTTGGGATAGCTATCCCAAAAATTAAATAAAGGCTAAATTATTGAGATCAGACTTAGTAAGAATTACAAAGTCGTATTGATCAGTAATGGTGAGTTAAATAGATAAAATTAATAGGCTTTATTTCGATTGGCCTTTCATCTGCCTCTTCTTTTTCCTTTTCCGTAGGTCTTCGCTATAATGAATGTGAAAATAGACAATGAGGGGGGAAAAGATGTTAGAACTCTTAGCTGAAGTCAAGAAAGGCACAGCAGACTTGAATCAAAATACACTTTATCAGATTCTTATTGGTAAACGCACACCCTCTAGCTTGTTCTACGCCTATAGTCACCAGCTCTTATTCTTATTTAACTTATGTCCTCAATTATCCAAGTTAAGCTGGAAAAAGTTAGGCCAGGTTGATCATGAGCCAGAGACTGATATGCAAACTTTACTGGCTGGTCTAAAATACCGGCAGGGGCTATTTCCAAAAACTAACCACCAGGCTATACAGACTAGTCTACTCTTATTCTTTCAAACTCTAGCTAATGCTAGCCATGGTGAAAAAAGCTACCAACCCCTTACACAAAGTGCTCAAATTCAATACCAGGTCAAGTGTTTCTTTGCTTGGACGCAAAAAAAGTATCGTAAAAAGGAGTTAGCGACTATACTAGGGCAGGAACTAGAAGCAATTTTAGCTGCTTGGCCTCTGGAGCAAGCCGATATGTTATTGGCACGGATCGGTTATGTTGACCTGCCAGCGCTGACTTATGAAGAATTAGCAAGTCGATATCATTTTACTTTAGACCAATGCCATTTGTACTATAGTAGTTTAATTGATCGCCTCATGATCACAGTTCTATCAGCGGATACCTACCCCCTCTTAAAAAGCTTTTTTGAAAGCTTTATTGCCCCCTATCCTCCTTGGTCAGATTCTGCTAATGTGAGCTATCGCTATATTAAACAGGGCTATTCATTAGAAAAAATTGCTAAAAATCGCCATTTAAAAGTTTCTACCATAGCTGATCATTATGTGGACATTATGCTTTCTCGTCCAGAAGTTTTAGCCCAGGAAGCCAGTGACTTGTTCGGCGCAGATTTAAAGAAGATTGATTGGTCGCTTGCTTATAATCATTTTGAAAGCTTTCAGAAAGCTTTTCCTAAAGCGCCTTATTGGCTTTACCGTTATTATCAAGTGATGCAAGTGAAAGAGGCCAGAAAGGAGCAAGTAAGATGTTAGAAGATCTCTTAGCGAATCACTTTGGTTACCAGTCTTTTCGCCCTGGGCAAAAGGAAATTTTACTCCACTTACAGAAGCGAGAAAACACGATTGGTATTTTACCCACTGCTGGCGGCAAGTCATTGATTTATCAGATCTACCAGTATTTAAATCCCGGTCCCATTTTGCTTATCTCCCCTTTGTTGGCATTGATGGAAGACCAAGTGAGTCAGCTGCAGGCACTAGGTTTTAAAGCAAGTGTGGCTATAACTAGTCAATTAAGTAAACAAGAAAAAAACTGGTTACTTCATCATCTCCATGACTTTCAATTTATTATTATGTCACCAGAAATGCTCTCCCAACCCGCTGTCTTACGGCGCTTAAGGCAAATTGCTATCAAACTGATGGTCATTGATGAAGCGCACTGTATTTCTCAATGGGGCTATGATTTTCGCCCGGAGTACAGTGCCCTCAGACAATTTCGCCAAGCCTTAAATCATCCTTTAACCCTAGCTCTGAGCGGCAGTGCTAGTCAAAATACACTAGCAGAGATTGCCCAGCATTTGTTTAGTGATTGGGAAAGCTATCAGCAAGTCCAATGCCCCTTGGACCGCCCTAATTTGTTCTATGGTCAATTGAAGCTTAATGAAAAGGACAAGTTTCACCATCTTAATTCCTTGCTTGAGACCTTACCGAAGCCGGGAATCATTTATGTCCACAATAAAATGGAGTTGGAAGAACTTTACCAAGACTTAAAAGCAAGCAGCCAGCTAAAGCTCGCCAGCTACCATGCTGACAAGACTAGTGAGGAGCGCTTGCAAGTCCAAGAGCAATTTCAAAAGGGACATCTTGACGCGATTTTAGCCACATCTGCTTTTGGCATGGGGATTAACCAGGCCAATGTACGTTTTGTTATTCACTATCATGCTCCGCAATCGTTAGCTGACTATCTGCAAGAGAGTGGCCGTTGTGGTCGTGACGGCCAAGAAGCTTTGGTATTACTTTATTCTAATCCCCAAGAAATTAGCCGTTTAAATTATTTTAAAGATCAAATTGACGCTCAAGCTTCGCCTTTTTATCAAGGTTTAAATCAGGCTTATCAGCGGGCTGATTTTTTGCAAAGCCAGACTTTCTTAGCACTTGAGGAGCAAATCCAAAATTTAATCACTTATTTTTACTATAATTATTCACCGCAGGATAAGGAGCGGATTCAGAAGGACTTTCAAAACTATCAAAAAATAAAGAAAAATGAAATCGAACAAATGATCCAATACCTCACCTTAAATAGCTGTTATCGTCGTTACTTGCTAAGTCATTTTTCCAAGGAAAGGATAAGTACTAATCGCTTTTGTTGCTCGCATTGTCAGGCTGACTTTGAAGATACGGCAACTTTTAAGGAATATCTGACCTTGGCCCCTAATCGCTTGGTGAATCCCAAAGAAAAAGTGTTGAAGGATTGGCGGGCGCGACTTAATGTCTTATTTCCTAGTTAGGAATGGTTTAACTAAGGAAAATACTGACATTTTGCCTAATAAATGCTACAATTTTCTAGTAATAAAGGAGGAATAATCATGGCATTCAAGGACAATTGGAATCAGTTTAAAAATAAATGGAAAAAAGAAGAGCCAGCAGTTGAGGAAGAAAATGCTAACTTAGAAGAGGAAGTTGAAGCAGGACCAGAGACGAGTTCGGCCGATGAGTACGAAAATTTGAAGAACCGTCAATATTCACGGTCTTCCAGAAATAAAAAGGAAAAGGGTGTATCCCCAACGGTCAAGGTCTTGATTGCTCTAGGACTCTTGTTTATATTGATCCCTTATGCAGCCTACATTATTTACGGCAACCAACAAAAACAACCAGAAAGCATGAATGTGGACCAAGTGATGGTGTCTAAGTCTGAAAATGATTCCCAAAAACAAGCCGAAGAAGAAAGTAAGAAGGCGGAGGAATCAAAACAAGCAGAAGAAAGTAAAAAACAAGAAGAAAGCCAACAAGCGGCTCAAGCTTCTCAACAAGCTGCCCAGGAAGCCCGTCAAGCAGCTGAACAATCCCAAGCCGTTCAACAATCTCAACAACAAGCAGCTGCCCAAGAGCAATCCCGTCAACAAGCGAGTCGAAACCAAAATCAACAAAATACCAATCAAAATCAAAATGTAGGAAGTTATCAAGTTTCTGCTGGGGATAACCTTTATCGGATAGCGGTTAATCATGGAATGACTCTGAATCAATTACTAGAATTAAACGGCTTACACGCCAATTCACCGATCGCACCGGGTACGGTTCTTCGGGTCTACCAATAGGCGCGAAGGTTGAGTAATTGAGGAGTAGAAAATGAAAAAAATTAACATCGCTATTGACGGCCCCGCTTCTTCGGGAAAGAGTACCATCGCTAAACGATTGGCTGAACGTTTAAATTATGTATACTTGGATACGGGTGCCATGTACCGCTGTGTAACTCTCCTGGCCTTAAAAGGACAGGTTGAAGCTGAAAATTCACCAGCACTTAATGAGCTATTAGAAAGCATCGATATTCAATTTGAGACGGACTCTGAAGGCCAAAAGATTTTTCTTAATGGACGGGATGTGACTAAGGCGATCCGTCAAGACCATGTTACCCAAGCGGTTTCTGCTTATTCTGCGATCGACCGAGTTCGCCAGGCTATGGTTGAACGACAACAAAGTTGGGCTAGAAACCATGCTGGCTTAGTGATGGATGGTCGTGATATTGGAACCGTGGTATTGCCTGATGCCGATCTTAAGATTTTTCTCACCGCTTCAGCAGCAGTTAGAGCGAAGAGACGATTCTTAGAAAATCAGGCTAAAGGACTATCTGAACAAACAATTGAAGAATTAACTGAGGCAATCGAAGCTCGTGATTACTACGATGCCCATCGTGAAAATAGCCCCTTAAAAGCAGCTGGGGATGCTATTGTTATTGATAGTTCTGATTTGAATTTAGACCAGGTTGAAGAAAAGATATTGAGTCTAATTGAGGAAAAAGAATAAGTAAATAAGATAAATCTAAAAAAAGCTTTAAGAAATTTGTCTTATTTAAATTAACATGTTATAATCGAAGGGTATTCATTGACCAAAGTGTCGATGGTTAGTACTTTTATTTACAGGAGAGGATATAAGTTTATGACAAATGAGTTTGAACAACAAGCAAATAACGAAGTAGAGGCAAATGAAGAAATGCCTTCTATGGAGGATATGCTTGCAGAAACAAAAGAAGTGAAAATTGGTGATACGGTAACAGGAGAAGTATTAACCATTGATGAAAACAATCAATTAATTGTTGGTATTGAAGGCGCTGGTGTTGAAGGGGTCGTACCTTTCCGTGAATTGTCATCTTCCCATGTTGACGATGTCACTGAAATCGCTAATGTTGGTGATACTCTAGAATTAGTGGTTGTAAAACACATTAAAGATAAAGAAAACGGAACTTTCTTACTTTCTCGTCGTCGTTTAGAACAAAAGAAAGTTTGGAAAGAATTAGAAGAAAAAGCTGAAAATGAAGAAACCATTACTGTTCCAGTAACAAAAGTTGTTAAGGGCGGTTTAGTGGTTGATGCTGGTGTTCGTGGTTTCATCCCAGCTTCTATGGTTGAAGACCACTTTGTACGTGACTTCACACCATATAAAGGCAAAGAATTAGAAGTGAAAATTGTGGAAATTAATCCTCAAGAAAACCGTTTAATTCTTTCCCATAAAGAAATTGCTCGTGAACAAGCTGAAGCTGAACGTGCCGAAAAATTAGCTCAATTTGAAGAAGGCGAAGTTGTTGAAGGAACTGTCGCTCGCTTAGCTAACTTTGGTGCTTTTGTTGACTTAGGTGGTATCGATGGTTTAGTTCACATTTCACAAATTGCTCACCACCATGTTAACCATCCTTCTGATGAATTAGAAGTTGGCCAAACTGTTAAGGTGAAGATCTTGTCAATCGATGAAGACCGTGATCGTATCTCCTTATCTACTAAGGCAGCTACTCCAAGTCCTTGGGAAGATATTGAAGAAAAAGCTCCTAAAGGCGCTGAACTTGATGGTGTGGTACGCCGAATCGTAGACTTTGGTGCTTTCGTAGAAGTCTTCCCTGGCGTTGAAGGTTTAGTTCACATTTCACAAATTTCTCATGAACATGTCAACCATCCTTCGGATAAACTTGAAGAAGGCCAAGATATTAAAGTCAAAGTGCTTGATGTAAATCCAGAAGAACACCGTCTATCTTTATCAATCAAAGCGCTTGAAGAAGCTCCAGAACGTTCTGAGTCTGACAAAGACGAACAAAAAGCTCCACGTCGCGAACGTAAGAGCCAAGCAAATAACCGTCGTAACAAACCGGCTCAAGCAAAACGTTCACAAGCATCTCAAAGTAGCAATGACGAAGACACAGGCTTCTCATTCGCTGATCTTTTAGGTGACCAACTAAAAGACTTAAATCTTGACGATTCTTCAGAAGATTAGTAAAGATTAATAAGGGCTGGGAGCGATCCCGGCCCTATTTTTGTTTAATCCGATTGGAATATTTATTCGCCTAGAAGGAGGGGACTATGGATGAAAACCCTAAATATCGCCATTGTTGGACGACCTAATGTGGGGAAATCGACAATTTTTAACCGGATTGCCGGGCAAAGAATCAGCATCGTTGAAGATGTTCCTGGAGTAACCCGTGACCGTGTCTATGCCCAAGGAGAGTGGCTGAGTCGGAAGCTACGTTTAATTGACACTGGGGGGATTGAATTTAACGACGAACCCTTTGTCGAACAAATCCGCCTGCAAGCAGAAATTGCAGTGGAAGAGGCTGATTTAATTATTATGATGACTAGTGTAGTTGATGGGGTTACAGAAACCGATGAAATGATCGCCCGTCTACTGCAAAAGTCTGATAAACCTGTCCTCTTAGCGGTAAATAAGGTGGATAACCCCGAATTACAAGCAGAAATTTACGATTTTTACCGACTAGGCCTTAATGATCCCTTTCCAATCTCAGGTGCACACGGCCTAGGAATCGGAGATCTCTTGGCAGAAATCTACCGTCTCTTTCCTTTAGAAGATGAGGATAGCGAAGATGAGGAAACGATTTCTTTTGCCTTAATTGGACGGCCAAATGTGGGGAAATCCTCCTTGGTAAATGCGATTTTGGGTGAGAACCGTGTGATTGTTTCTGATATTGCTGGCACCACCCGAGATGCAGTGGATACTTACTTTTCATATAATGAGCGCAGTTTTAAAATTATTGACACTGCAGGGATTCGCCGAAAAGGGAGAGTCTCTGAATCAACTGAGAAATATAGTGTCATGCGGTCGATGTCTGCGATTGAACAGGCATCTGTTGTCTTGCTCGTCCTCAATGCCGAAGAAGGCATCCGTGATCAAGATAAGACCGTAGCTGGCTACGCTCATGAGGCAGGGAAGGGAATTATTATCCTAGTTAACAAATGGGATGCCCTAAAAAAAGACAGCCACACCATGAAGGAATTTGAAGATAATATTCGCGCTCAATTCCAATTCCTATCCTATGCACCTATCCTTTTTGTCTCTGCAAAAAGTAAGCAGCGTTTAGATAAGATCCCAGATCTTATTATCCAAGTTCATGAAAACTTTAACCGTCGGATTCAATCCTCCCTACTTAATCAAGTTTTGGCGGATGCTATCCGCATTAATCCAGCGCCTTCAGATAAAGGGAAAAAGTTACGGGTTTACTATATGACTCAGGTGAGCGTAGGGCCACCGACCTTTGTCGTGATGGTCAACGATACTGATCTTATGCATTTTTCCTATGAGCGCTTCCTGGCTAACCAAATTCGGCAGGCCTTTGATTTTAGCGGAACGCCCCTGCATATCATTAGCAGAAATCGGCGGTAAAACATTGAAATATAAGGTATAAATGTTGTTATGACGTGCTTTCTGTGGTATATTTATAGAGAATTGTCATTGATGATAATTCTCCATTCACGAGAAGAATGGAAATATTTTTGGAGGTGTAAAAATGGCTAATAAAGCTGACTTAGTACAAAAAGTAGCTGAATCAACTGGTGAATCTAAGAAAAATGTTCAACCAGTCGTTGATGCAGTATTTTCTTCAATTGAAAACTTTTTAGCTGATGGGGAAAATGTTCAAATTATCGGTTTTGGTAATTTTGAAGTACGTGAACGTGCCGCTCGTAAGGGACGTAACCCACAAACAGGTGAAGAAATTCAAATTCCAGCAAGTAAAGTACCTGCATTTAAAGCAGGTAAAGGTTTAAAAGACGTTGTTAAGGGCTAATCTTCCTTAACTTGAAACTGCCAAGTTCTCAGAAGGACTTGGCAGTTTTTATTTATTACTTATCGGTAGGGTTAAGCTTTATATCTATGCTAAAATAAACAAATATGGAGGTTAGCATGAAGGAATTATATGAAGAAATCACCGAACTGATTGTTCAAGAAAAATATGACCAAGCCCAAGGAAAATTAGCGGACTTGCTTAACCAACTGATTAAAAGGGGAAGTAAGGAAGATTTTGCTCAGCTGGGATATAATTTCCAACAACTTGGCTTTATTCCCTATGCCAAGGCAATTTATCAGGAAGCCGCTAAGCGCTATCCCGGTGAAGCCACCTGGTCTTTGCTATTGGGAGAATTGGCTATGGACGATGGTCGCTATGAAGAGGGCTTGGACTACCTACTCAGTATTGATCCAAATGATGATTTATATCTGGAAGCCTTGCTATTGGAAGCTGACGCTTATCAAATGCTCAGTCTACCTGAAGTTAGTCTGGCTAAATTGAAGGAAGCCAACCAGTTGGCTCCTGGCCAAGAGGCGATAGAATTTGGTATGGCTCAATTAGTCTTTACCATGGGGGATTTCAAAGAAGCCCTTAAACTTTACCATGACCTAAGTCAAAAGGAGGGCCTGAGCCCTGAAATTAGAGAAGAAGTGGAAGATAACTATCAGTATGCCCTAGTTGCTACCGGTCAATATGACAAGGCGGCTCAGCTGCTTTCTAATAAAGAAAACAGCGCACTGAGCCAGGCTGAGAAGGAACAATTAGCCTTTCTCGCATACCACGACAAGGATTATAGCTATTGTGACCAATTACTAAGTCCTCTCTATGAAAATAATTTGCTAGATCCTTCCTATTACCTGCTTTTAGCCAAGTGTAAATGGGAGCTTAATGAAAGCGATCAGGCTCTAAGAGTCATTAATGAAGCCATTAGTAAGGACCCTTATGCCAGCGTCTTATACATGGAAAGAGCAAATTTCTATTTCTACCTTAAGGAATTCAAGCGGGCCCAAGCAGACTATGAGAAGGTCCTAGAAGCTGATGAGGATAATATCAGAGCTTATCAACAATTATTACGTTTGGCATTAGATTCTGATAATGAGGATAGGGCTCAAGAACTTATTGAGGCCATGAAGGATAAGGGGATCAGCGATGGAAATAGTCACTGGTTAATGGCCCAATTCTATAATCTAACGGAAAATTATGATCAAGCCCGAAAATATTATGACCTGGCTAGTCGCGATTTAAAAGATGACAATGACTTCTTAGTGGATTATATCTATTTCTTAAGGGAAGAGGGACAATTTAGAAAAATTGTCAAACTATTAGCTGATAAACCAGAACTCAAGCAATCCCCAGCGCTTAGCTCAGTTATCGACCAAGTAAAAGACTGGGAACAGGAGCTTTAAGTCATGCTATAATGGTGCATATGAAGATTGATAGTGAAAGGAAGCGATCAAGATGAAGGTAATGGTTACTGGTTTTTTAGGAAAAATGGGACAGACGACTGTCAATATGATTAATGAAAGTGACGACTTTACGCTAGCAGCCCTAGTTAACCATCATTTAGACCAACATCAAGACGACTTGGAAACTTTTAAAGGCTTGGCGCCAATTTATTCTAGTGTGGAAGAAGCCTTAGGGGAGGTTGAAGTCGATGCTGTAGTTGATTTTACCCAGCCAAGTGTGGTTTATGATCATTGTAAGACCTATATTGAACATAATATTCATCCTGTCATTGGAACTTCAGGTTTAGAAAGTGATGAAATTAGCCACTTACAAGCCTTAGCTAGTGAAAAGAAACTAGGTGGAGTGATTGCACCTAATTTTGCAATATCATCCGTCCTCATGCAACTATTTAGTCAAGAAGCTGCCAAATATTTGGACCATGTCGAAATTATTGAAATGCACCATGCGCAAAAAGCAGATGCGCCTAGCGGTACCGCCATTAAGACAGCGGATTTAATCCATGAAAGTCAAAAGCAAAAAGAAGACCTTGTCGTTAACCGTAATGAATCGATAGCTGGGGCTCGTGGGGCTGATTATAAAGGGATTCCTATCCATAGTGTCCGTTTGCCTGGCCTAAATTCGCATCAAATTGTCCAATTTGGCGCGCCAGGCGAAGGTTTGACTATCCGCCAAGATTCTTATAACCGTGAATCCTATATGCATGGTGTTGCTCTTGCCCTGAAGGCTAGTGACCAATTAGAGGAATTTGTCTACGGATTGGAACACATTTTATGATTATTGATAATAAAGAATTCCAAAAGGCCTTACCGGTTTTAAAGAAAATAGAGACTTTCGGTTACCAAGCCTATTTTGTCGGAGGCTGTATCCGTGATGCTTTATTGGGATTGGCTAGTCATGATGTCGACATCGCCACCAGTGCTTTTCCCGAAGAAATTCAGGCAATCTTCCCCAAACATTTTGATGTCGGCCTAGAACATGGAACGGTTATGGCTTATTTCAATGGGGACACCTATGAAATCACTACCTTTAGAACGGAATCTGAATATGAAGATTATCGCAGACCTAAAGAGGTAACTTTCGTTCGCTCCCTAGAGGAAGACCTTCTTCGCCGTGATTTTACTATCAATGCTATGGCCATGGATTCTGAAGGAAACTTAATTGATTATTTTCAGGGTCAAGAAGATTTAAAAGCAGGGCGGTTACGGGCGGTTGGAAAGGCCCATGATCGCTTTCAAGAAGACGCTCTGAGAATGATGCGGGCAGTTCGCTTTGCCAGTCAATTAGGCTTTGCCCTTGAGACTGATACTGCCCAAGCTATAAAGGTGTCAGCGCCCTTACTTGAAAAAATTGCTGTGGAACGGATTGAGACAGAGATGGCTAAATTATGGCAAGGCCAACACTGGCAAGCCGGACTCAGCTATTTTATTGATTTAGAGCTCTACCCTTACTGTCCTCTAACCGAAGATGGCCAAGTTAGCTTTCAAAAAATGTTAGATGTCTTGAGCCCTCAGCGGGCTTTTCCTAGTGATACTTTCGCTTGGGCAGTTTATTTTTTCCTGGCTAAGCATGACCTGCAATTTATTGATGACTTTACCCGGGCTTGGAAAATGTCGAATAAGCAGAACCGATTAATTAAGGAATATTTACTAGCCTTAAACGCCCGTCAAGAAAGTCAGTCTGCTTGGACAGCGCAATTACTCTATCGTTTTGGCTTAAACACAGCTCAAACAGTGGAAAATTTCATTCAAGGAGAAGGCCAGGCTAAGAGTGAATTTGCTCGCCATTTCCCTAAAGGGAAAGCCGGGCAAGTGGAAGCCATATGGGAAGCGCTGCCTATCCATAGCCGTAAAGACTTAGCCCTTAATGGCCGCGATATTATTGCTGACTTAGCCCCGAATGATAAACGCCTTATTGGCCAATACCTTAATCAGGCTGAAGCAGCTGTTGTTGCTGGACAATGTCCTAATAGCAAGGACGACTTACTAGCCTATTTGAAAGCCAATCAATGAACTGAAAATAGAAGGAGTGTACGGTAGATGCCTGTCAAATATGCCGTGGTTGATTTAGAGACTACCGGTACCAAATATAACCGTGGCGACCGCATTATTCAAATTGGGGTTGTTTTTTTAGAAGGGCAGAAAAAGATTGGTGAATTTAAAAGCAATATCCAGCCACTCATCCCTGTTCCTAAAAATATTAGCGATTTAACTGGTATCCAGACTGAAGATTTACGGGATGCCCCCCTATTTGAAGACGTTGCTCCAGACCTCTTTCAACAATTACAAGAATGTGTCTTTGTGGCCCACAATATTAATTTTGATTATAAATTTCTTAGTGCTTCCTTTGAAGGTGTGGGCTTACCCACTCTTGATCTAGAGGGGATCGATACAGTGGAATTAATCCGCGTCCTATATCCTCAGGCAGCCAGCTATAAGCTAGGAGATTTTTCTCTTGACCATGGCATTAACCTAGTGAAGGCTCACACAGCCATTGAAGACGCCCGGGCCACTGCTCAATTACTAGTCCAAGTCATGGATAAAGTGGCCAGCCTCCCTGAATCTTTATATAAAGCAATGCAGCCCTGGTTAAAATTCTTTATTCGGCAAAGCGGGAAATATTTCAGCTATTGGTATAATCATGCCCATTGTCAAAGAAATAAGGGCCTGATCCGTGGATCATTTACCCTTAATCCTGAAATCAATGAGGGCCTATATCGGCCACTAGCTGGTACAGAAGAAGACCAAGATAGTGGTCATCTGAGTATCCAAGAGGATGTAATGAATTTCTTTGACCAAAATAGTGAGCAATTTGCCTTTTTGAAAGCCAATTCGGGCCAAGGAAAAACCTATAACAGTATCTTAGGTCAATTACAAGTTGCTTCTAAGACTGGGAAACATTTAATCGTATCTTTTCCCAATAATGTCATGATCAGACAATGGCAAGAAGACCACCTGCAAGAATTGGTGAATCAATTGGGGCGAAGGATACAAGTGGCGGTCTTAAAAAGTAAGGACCATTATCTAGATTTAAACACCTTCCAAGCTTATATCAATTACCTGAAGGCTAAGGAAAATCATGTTTCTAAAAATGAAAGTATGTTTACCTTGTCCTTATTACTTTGGGTAAGTGAGACGCAAACAGGAGATTTAGCGGAATTAAATCATGGCTTGAGACAATCTCCCCTCTGGGAACAGTGGGATAATCTGGCACTCTATCAGAATCGTTATCATAGTGACCAGATGCCTATGCAGTGGAATTATTACCAACACCAATTGCACTTAGCCAAAAAGGCTGATATTATTTGGACCAACCACGCCTACTTAATTCGCCATAAAGAGGACTTAGTCGCTAATGGATTATGGACTAAGGCAAGCAACCTGATTATTGATGAGTGCCACCAGCTCCCACAAATTATCGAAAAAGATCTCGCTGTTAATCAGAACTTGGCAGACATCAATGATTACTTAAACCAACAAGAGCATTTTTTTGGTCAGTTAACGGACAAGTATTATCTTGATACCAGTAATCGAGCAATTGAAGAAGTCCTATACACTTGGCAAGACCAGCTGCAAAATGCTCTTAAAACCTTTGACCATGTTCTGGATGAATTATTGAATCATGACAGTCATGAAGCCGTTTATTTTTCTGGAACTGATCCTCGTTTATATAATACTTATTTACTTTTTGCTCAATTGTGGGAAGATCTCAAAGGGGTTCAAAGAGTCTATGGCACTAGTTTAGCCATGGCGCAAAAAGAAAATTTATTAAAGCAAAATCACATACAAAAATGGCTACAAGCCTTGGGACTGGGTCAAAAAATTATCGAAGATATTCAGAAACTGTTTACCAATAAGAATGCTTATTATTATATAATTAGCTATCCAGAAAATTATCCTCGAGTTAGCGCTTATCCTAAGGCGGTAGCAGACTTTATGAGTGAAATTTGGGAAAAGTGTCCGAGTCAGGTGCTATTCCTATCGGCTACAGTTAACTTGCCGGAAAGTCGACGGAGTCTGGAAAGCATGTATGGGATAAAAAAATATCATCTCTATACTTATCCAATTGATCAGACGATTTATGCCAATAAAGGCTTGTATATTCTTAGCGATTACCCCTCCCTCCATGATTTATCGGAGAAGGAATCGATCCGCTATTTAGCAAAGATTTTACAGGCGCTATTGATTAACGGGGATAAGAAAATTTATCTCATGCTCAATTCCAAACAGCTATTGGCTGCCTTAAATCATTTTATTCAAGAATCTTGGCCGGAAGAACTCATCGCTGTCACTTTTATTCAGGGGAAAAAATATGGCCACCAAGATGCCATCAGTCGCTATAATGATAGTCACCATGGCCTCCTGATCGGATTGCAAGCCTTGACTGAGGGCCTACATTTACCATCTCATAGTGACTATTACCTACTAGCGAGATTACCTTTTCGCTCGCCAGATGAAGTGAGGGAGCAAGCCCGTCGTGACTACTGGGAGGAGCGTAATCAGAGTTATTTCTACCAAGAATCCTTACCCCAAATGCTCTTACGCTTCAAGCAGAGTTTAGGACGTATGCTAAGTGATCAAGCGCCAGCCGCCTTTATTGTTTTAGATAAGCGGCTCTTTTACAGTTCTTATAAGGATGCGATTGATAAGGTAATTGGGGATGAACTAAGAGTAGAAGAAGTCAGTTTAGACGCTATTCTCAAGTCTGACTAAAGGAGAGACCTATGACAAGAAGATTAGCAAATGCATTTCTTGTGTGTTTAATTATTATTAATTTTGGCTTATTTACGATTTTCTTCAATTCACAAAAACCAATTATTCAAGAGGAAAAACAGTTAATGACTATGGCTCGAGAAGATATTGGTTTAAAAAATATGGGGAAATTTTATGTTTTAAATAAGGATCACACGACTTATACCATCCAAGGAGAGAATGACCAAGGTGAGCGCATTTATTATGCCTACCAACCGGAAACCAATAAAAAAATAACCGGCAAGGTGAACGAATTAGTCAATGAACAAGAAGCTAAGTCATTGACCTTAAATAATGTGAATACCCAAGAGGTCAAAGAAGCTCGGATTGGAATTGAAGATGACCAATTGGTATGGGAAGTTTCCTTTATTAACCAAGATGGACACTTGGGCTATCATTACATTAATGCAGCGAGTGGCCATTGGTATGAAACCATAGATAAATTATAGGAGGAAAGCTAGCATGTTTTCGAAACGCGCTTTAGAATTAAAAGAATCAAGCACCCTTAAAGCCAGTGATCGCGCCAAACAATTAAAAGCTCAAGGCAAGGATATTATTAGTTTAACCTTAGGAGAACCAGATTTTCCTACGCCTAGTCCAATTGTTGATTATGCTAAAACAGCCTTAGACCAAGGAAAAGGCCACCATTATACGCCAGCTGGAGGACTTTTAGAAGTTAGAGAAGCTATTGCTAAATTTCATCAAGAAAAAGATGGGGTGCCTTATACAGCTGATCAAGTCTTTATTGCTAACGGCAGCAAGTTAGTCCTTTATGATTTGTTCCAAATTCTATTAAACCCAGGTGATGAAGTGATTGTGCCAAGTCCCTATTGGGTGAGTTATGAAGAACAGATACGCCTAACTGGGGCCAAGGCGGTTTTAGCTCAAACTGATGCTGACAATGATTTCCGCTTAACGCCTGAAATTATTGACCAATACCTCACTCCAAAAACAAAGATTTTGCTGATTAATTCACCGGCTAATCCGACCGGAACGGTTTTAAGTAAGGAAGAGTTAGCGGCTATTGCTGACTACTGTTTGAAGCACAATCTATTGATGATTGCTGATGAAATTTATAGCCAGTTAGTTTATAACGGCAACCAGTTTTATTCTCTTGCTGCTATAAGCCCAGAGGCTCGTGCCAATACCATTGTGGTGAATGGTATGTCAAAGAGTTATGCGATGACTGGTTGGCGCTTAGGCTATTGTTTAGCTGATCAAAAAATTATAAAAATGCTCAACAAATTAGCGGGTCAAATCAGTGGTAATGCAGCTGGTGTGAGCCAATACGCGGCTTTAGGGGCCTTCAAGAGCGGTCCGGAATTGGTTGAATCCATGCGTTCAACCTATGAAGATCGTCTAAATAAGGGCTATGAGGCCGTAATCAATTTACCAGGCTTTGAACTAGCTAATAAACCCCAAGGGGCCTTTTATCTGTTTCCAAAATGCCAGCAAGCTGCTTTAAGCTGTGGCTATGATAGTGTCGATGATTTTGTCATGGCGATCCTAGAAGAAGCCCACGTTGCTTTGGTAGCGGGATCCGCCTTTGGCATGCCAGAACATGTCCGTTTATCTTATGCGACTGATGAGAATTTATTCATAGAGGCAATTGAGCGGATTAGTAGCTTTATGCAAGAAAAAATGAATTAAGAGGGTGGACTTTAGTGGTTGAAAGAAAACAATATACGGTTTTACAAACCAGCTTATTAGAAAACTATCAAGCGCTCTCTTTGAGCAATGAGGAAGTGATGTTTCTCATTCATATTGTCAGCTTTCAGCAAATGCAAGATGATTTTCCACCGATTCAAGCCTTACAAAAGCGTATGGGCTATAGCCAGGGTGAAATTTATGACATGATTCAGAATTTGATTGATAAAAAATTCTTATCAATTGAGAGCGAAGAAAGTGACCAGGGTCAGCAGATTGAATACTATAGTCTAGACTTGCTTTATCAAAAATTAGAGCGTTTATTTGAAGAAAACCATGCCAAAAAAGAAAAACAAGCGGAAGAGAAGGCTGAAGGGTCGATCTTTCAAATTATTGAACAAGAATTTGGTCGTCCCTTATCGCCGATCGAATACCAGCAAGTGGCGGCTTGGTTTAGTGAAGACCACTATGATGTGGTAACGGTGAAGGAAGCCATTAAAGCAGCGGTTTTGAATGGCGTATTAAATCTGCGCTACATTGACCGCATTCTAATCAATTGGCAAAAGCAAAATAAAAAAGGTAACGTCGAGACTAGTCCGAACTACCGCAATGCTAAAATTCGTCAGCAAAATAATGACCTCCCCCCAGTCCCTATGACTAAGGTTATCAATACACCCGATGATGAGTGAGAAAAATAGAAATCCTAACATAAGAAAACCGCAGGCAATCATTAGCTGCGGTTTTTTTGTTTATGCAATTTATTTTTTAAAGTAAGTGGTGCTATGAAGAGGGGCTAGTTTTTCCTCGGGGTAGAGGTAGTAAGTGATGGCGTTAATGGCTGTTGGTGCCTCACCGAAGCCACTAGCGATTAACTGGTTTTTACCTGTGTAAGTACAAATATCACCGATGGCGTAGACCCCTGCCAGGCTCGTTTGCATGTGTTCATTAACAGGAATACGTTGGCCGAGAGACTCGATAGGCCATGACTTAAAGGCATTGATGTTTGCTTGAAAACCATAAGAAGAAATAATACTGTCTAGCTGGAGGCGCCTGCTTTCCTGACTGCGACTTTTGGTCAACAAGAGTTCTATCTGCTGGGACCCTTCGAGGGCATGAATGGCCTTAGCTTGATAGGGCGTGATGATTTCAACATTGCTTTTAGTCTTCAATTGCGCTTGGCTAAATTCATGACCACGGAATCTATTTCGGCGGTGGACCAGATAAAGCTTCTTGGCGTACTGGCTGACTAATAGAGCGTTATCTAAAGCGGTATCGCCTCCCCCTAAAATAGCAACAGCTTGACCCTGAAAATCTTGAGCCTGATTAACGGTATAAAATAACTTGTCTCCTTCAAATTCAGCTTCATTTTTAATATTTGCCGAACGTGGTCTAAAAGCGCCGCCCCCAGCGGCAATTAGGACGGCTCGGCTATAAAAACATGTCTTTTGACTTTTTAAGGAAAAATAATCCCCTTCATCATTGATTTCAGTGATGTCATGGTTAAAGTGAAAGCTAGTGGTCGAAGCAAAGGGCTTCACTTGTTCCATCAGAGCTTGACTGAGTTCCTTACCCGTAATTTGCGGAAGGGCCCCAATATCAAAAATCGCCTTGTCAGGATACAAGGCGTGGGGCTGTCCGCCAACTTGAGCAAGACTATCAATAATTTGTACAGAAAGCTGACGCATTCCTGCATAAAAGGCGGCGAATAAACCACTGGGGCCAGCGCCAATAATAGTTAAATCTTTGATATTTTTTTCTGTCATTAAATCATCCAATCAAAATAAAAAAAGATAAAGCGAATAAAAAAGGCAACACCGACCCCAGCGACAAAGCCCCCAAAGACTTCCGAAGGTTTATGCCCAAGATAATCATCGATAACCATATTTTGGTCATCAATCTGATCTAACTTCTCATTGATTTGACCGTCCTCTTCACTAACATAGTGTTCACGTAAAATGGCCAATAACTCTCTAATCAGAATGCCTTGTTCACCACTTTGTCTTCTTACCCCCATGGCGTCGAACATAACGATTAACCCATAGGCTGTTGCTATGGAAACGTAGGGAGACAAAAAGCCTTCTTGAAGGATGAGGGAAGTGATTAAGGCGGTTACCGCAGCGGTATGTGAACTGGGCATGCCGCCGGTCGTATGGATAATAGAAAGTTTGGTTTCCTTTTTTCCCATAAAGAGATAGGCAATCGGGTATTTAATTATTTGGGTGAAAATAATTGCTACAATCGTGGCAGTTAAGGGGAAATTTTTCACTGGAATGTTTCCTCTCTAATATTAACTAGTGTAATCTTATCATGAATTAGGAGGCTAGAAAAGTTTTTTAGGACCTTGAGAAAGTTTGCTGCTATTGAAAGTCTTCTATACAAAAATTTGCGATCTTGGTACAATTAAACTAAGGAGGTAAATAATGAACTATCTACAACTGGAAAGCAATGATCAGAATCCTACCGCAACAATTAAAACCACTTTAGGGGATATTACCCTCACTTTATACCCTGAGGTAGCGCCCAAGGCAGTGAAAAACTTTATTGAACTGAGTCAATCTGGGTATTATGACGGGGTTATTTTCCACCGTGTCATTCCAAACTTTATGATTCAGGGTGGCGACCCAACCGGAACGGGTAGAGGGGGAGAAAGTATCTACGGCAGTGCATTTGAAGATGAGTTTTCTAATCAAGTCTTCAACTTTAACGGAGCTCTCTCCATGGCTAACGCTGGGCCAAATACCAATGGCTCGCAATTCTTTATCGTCTCTGCTCAAGAAGTGCCCCAAGCCATGTTAGACCAGATGAAGGCACTCTCTTGGCCTGAAGAAGTTATTGAGACCTATGCTCAAAAGGGAGGAACCCCTTGGCTCGATCACAAACATACGGTATTTGGTCAAGTAGTCGATGGGATGGATGTTGTCTATCAGATCGAAGCAGTCGAGCGAGACAGCCATGATAAACCCTTAGAAGATGTTTCAATTGTGATGATTGATATTGAAGGCCTTGATCAGTAATGGAGCGTCAAGAAAACTATCGGATTGGCGATGTTCTTAATGGAACAGTGACTGGCATTCAATCCTATGGTTTATTCATCAAATTGGACTCTCATTGCCATGGCTTGGTTCATATTTCTGAAGTTGACCATGGCTATGTCACCAATCTCGAAGAACGCTTTTCGATTGGGGACCAGGTCAAAGTAAAAATCATCGATATCGATGAATACACCAAGAAAATCAGTTTATCGATTCGGGCCCTTAAAGCAACCAACACCCCAAATTTTCCAGCGCGGATAAAGAAACCCAAGCGGCGTCACACACCACAAATAGGTTTTAAAACAATCAATAAAAAAATGCCTGAGTGGATTGAAAACTCATTAGCAGATATCCATTCAGAAAAGATTAAAGATTATCGATTGGAGGAATAACATTGTCTACATTAACTTTTGATTATTCAAAAACACAACACTTTATTCAAGATCATGAATTAGACTATTTACAACCCTTTGTGACCGCAGCAGACAAGATGCTACGTGAAAAGACAGGACAAGGTGCTGATTTTACGGATTGGGTAACTCTTCCAGCAGACTATGACAAAGAAGAATACGCCCGCCTAAAAGCAGCTGCCAAACGTATTCAAGCCGACTCTGATGTCTTAGTGGTGCTTGGAATAGGTGGGTCCTATTTGGGAGCCAAAGCAGCCATTGACTTTTTAAGTCATCAATTTATCAACTATTTCCCAGCTGATAAAAGAGACTATCCTCAAATTTTATTTGCCGGTAACAGTTTAAGCTCAACTTACCTTAGCGAATTAATTGAAGTGATTGGTGACCGTGATTTCTCAGTCAATGTTATTAGTAAATCAGGAACTACTACTGAAACAGCCATTGCCTTTAGAATCTTTAAGCAATTACTAGAAGATAAATATGGTAAAGAAGCTGCTAAACAACGGATTTATGCGACAACTGATAAAGCAAAAGGTGCCCTACGAGAAGAAGCCGATAAAGAAGGCTATGAGACCTTTATTATTCCTGACGGGGTTGGGGGACGCTTTACCGTTCTAACACCAGTAGGGCTTTTACCAATTGCGGTGAGTGGTGCTGATACAGATGCCCTCCTTGAAGGGGCTAAGCAAGCCATGGAAGATCTATCAGATGCAGACTTGAAGAAAAATAGTGCCTACCAATATGCAGGCCTAAGAAACATCCTTCACCGCAAGGGTTATGACACTGAAATCTTAGTGAACTATGAACCAAAGATGCAATACTTTGCAGAGTGGTGGAAACAATTATTCGGTGAATCTGAAGGAAAAGACCAAAAAGGGATTTATCCATCTTCTGCTAACTTCTCCACCGACTTGCATTCGATTGGGCAATCTATCCAAGACGGAAAACGGAACCTGATGGAAACGGTTATCAAAGTTGATACACCTGAAAGAAATATTGATATTCCTCGCTTAGACAGTGACTTAGATGGACTTTCCTACCTAGAAGGTAAGGACCTGGACTATGTAAATACTAAGGCTTTTCAAGGAACCTTGTTAGCCCATACAGACGGTCGCGTACCTAACTTTGTGATTCATCTAGAAAAAATGGACGCTTATCATTTAGGTTACATGATTTACTTCTTTGAATTGGCAGTAGGGATGAGTGGTTATCTCAACGGCGTTAATCCATTTAACCAACCTGGCGTAGAAGCATATAAGAAAAATATGTTTGCTTTACTCGGAAAACCAGGATTCGAGGATTTAGCTGATGAACTTAACCAACGCTTAGATTAATTTGAAACTAATAATCACTTTTATTAATTAAACTAATTGGCTATAAATACTGAAAAATCAGGCTTTTAGAAGAGGAGTTTCATCAAGAAGCTTCTCTTTTTTATTTATTTCAAACTTTTTTGGAAAAATCTATTGACTTTGATAGCAAAACATTATATTATATTTCTTGTCGCTGATGAGCGGAGCAAAACACAGTTCTTAAATCTCCACTTGTTCTCAAAGAACTAATAAAATTTATTTCTTCATTTTGAGAGAAAGCTCAACAATAAAAAATAAATTTTAAAAAGTTCTTGACAAAGAGATGGTGGTTGCGGTATGATAATAAAGTCGCAACAAGCGATATAGACCTTTGAAAACTGAACAAAGAAGACGAACCAAATGTGTAGGGCATCAACATTTTGTTGATGAACCAACAATTCAAACAATAAGTCTAGACCAGACTATAACTAGTCAGCAAACAAATGAGCTATCAACGCT
>NZ_CAJHPA010000006.1:0-117015 GCF_905125285.1 Aerococcus sp. Group 2
AGCGTTGATAGCTCATTTGTTTGCTGACTAGTTATAGTCTGGTCTAGACTTATTGTTTGAATTGTTGGTTCATCAACAAAATGTTGATGCCCTACACATTTGGTTCGTCTTCTTTGTTCAGTTTTCAAAGGTCTAAATCTTGCTGCCTTCTGTGACAGCGACTTAATCAGTATACCATAGCTTTCGAACGCTTGTCAACAACTTTTTAAAAGTTTTTTTGAGCAGTTGAAATTGGTTAATCAATTAAGTTTTACCGATCAGTTTTATCTGATCAGCAATAATTATTATAGCTCATTGCTAAGTTGTTTGTCAACAAGTTTTTTGATTTATTTTCTTAAGTGTTTTAAGGGACAAATCATTTCTTGTGAGAAACAACTTTTATAGAATACCAAGTCCCCCATTGATTGTCAATAACTTTCTCCAAGTTTTTTCATAATTTATTACTCTTAGCTGTTCATATCCTACATAAACACTAGTCCTATCCCTATTTAGGCAAGTTCTTTTCCTTAAAACCGGTAAAATGATAAGCCATAATGAGCTGTCCGATACTTAATAGGATCACTAGAAGTGCCATTAGACGATTATTTAAGTGAAAGTAGCCCCATAAGCTTGCCAGGAGGCTAGGTAGAATTAATGAAAGTAAACTGGCGCCGTAGCACTCCTTCAGATTATAAAAATCCAAGCGCTGAGCTAGCCGCAAGCGGTTGAGGACCACAGCAGCTAATAGACTATATAAGATAAGAAACAGTAAAAAGAGAATATGACGCATGCCGACAAATAAGTATTTCTGGTTCTTACGATAATTTTTCTGATAGTTTTGATAGAACTGTTCCAGTAAATCCTGACTACTTAGCTTGGTCTGTGTGTTTCTATTATAAGGAGCGGAAAAGTCATCGCCTTCTCGAGGTTGATAGACCATCATATCTTCTAGAAAGATTAAGGCCGAGGGGTTATTCAGGAAAAGACTGTCTAATTCTTCCAGTTCAGGTAGAATCCCGATACTTATTGCTGGCGCATCTATTTTTTCCTTCTTCTCCTTAGCCCCATCTCGGGGAACTAATTGCCCTTCTTGGAGTTCATAGTCTTTTAGCTTCTGGTCAACACGCTGACTGGGAAAGTCGGCTAATAATTCTTGGTAACTTTGGTCAAAGACTTCATTATTTACCCCCTCAAAGCGCCAAGCAAAGGGTAAGGTTAAAACTAGGCTTAGGGTAAGAATGACTATGACCATTCCAAAAGTGTTGAGTGAGCGTCTTTGTCGATAGACATAGGCAGAAGTAAAAATATTTTTTAAAGAAGAGCGCATGAAGGGTTCCTTTCTGCTATGATATTTTCAGAAAATACTTGTAAGTGATAGGAGTGCGTATCTATGAAAACCATTGCCGTTATTGGAGCTGGGAATATGGGCCAAGCCCTCATTGCCGGCTTACAATCCAGTGACCACCAAGCTCAATTAGAAATTAAGGCCGCTACTGCTAGCCAAGCGAGCGCAGATAAAGTTGCAAAACATTTTGACATTGCCTGCTCAACTGATAACCAGCCCTGTGCCCAGGATGCTGACCTCGTCATTGTGGCAGTGAAACCTTATCTAATGGACCAGGTGTTGGACGAAATCAAGGACAGTCTCAAAGCGGATGCCATTATCGTCACCGTAGCAGCTGGTTATAGCTTAACCCAAGCAAGAGCAATTCTTGGTAAAGAACAAGCCATTGTCCGCATTATGCCAAACACTGCCGTAAAAATCGGCCAAGGGGTGATTGCGATGACCGCTAATGACCAGGTTTCCGCTAAAGACTACCAAGCTGTTAAAGACTTATTCCATGGGCTGGGTTTAGTCGCTGAAGTCAGTGAAGATCAATTTGCCACCATCACGGGACTGTCTGGCTCTAGCCCAACCATTGTTTACATGCTGATTGAGGCCATGTCAGACGCCGGATGTCAACAAGGACTCCCCCGGTCTCAAGCCCAAAGCTTAGCAGCCCAAACCGTTCTGGGAGCAGCAGCCATGGTCGTAGAAACTGGCCAACACCCCGGTCAACTGAAGGATGCGGTCTGCTCCCCTGCTGGCACCTCCATTGAATGCGTTCGTAAGGCAGAGGAAAAAGGCTTACGAACCGCTGCCATGGAAGCTGTCATCGCTGCTTGCCAAAAAGCCAAGGGCAAGTAAGCCAGCTAGCGCGCACATAGAACTCAATTGACAACAAGAAATTAGCTACTTGAAGCAAGAAGGGCTATCCCAGGATAGCCTTTTTTTTATTTTTTCAACTTAAGGCTGCTTAAGCTAAGTCTAATCGATACCTTGGCAGTCAGAGCAGATTCCGTAGAACTCCAGGTGGTGGCCAGTAATTTCAAATTGAGTAGCCTCTACCGCATAGTCTTCCACTTCAGTCAGGGCTTGCTCAACTTTAGCCGCATCGGGATAATAGACATCGACGATTTTTCCGCAGTTTTGACAAATGATGTGATAGTGCTTTTTCAAGAAGAAATCGAAATGGGTGGCCCCATCATTGGCACGCACTTCCTTGACAAGATTAATATCGGTAAAGATGTTCAAAGTGTTATATACCGTTGCTAAACTCACCGATTGATCTTCTTGGGAGAGCTCTTGATAGACTTGTTCAGCAGTAGGATGATGGTCAGCCACAATCAGATGTTTTAATATTTTTTTTCGTGGGGAGGTTAGGCGAATACGGCGTTCACGCAAATAAGCGACCGCATCGACATATAATTGCTCATAATCCATGTGTTGTCTTCCTTTCCATCAGCCCTTTAGCTAATTATAATTGAAAGCCTGTAAAATATCATATTTTTCCCTTAAGTTGTTAAAATTCTCACTTATGCTTATTGAAGAAAATCATGCTATGCTATATAGTAATTCAAGGTCTTAATGGTATCGATTAAAATAGAAAAGGACGATTAAAAACCAATGAAATTAGGTGCTCGCACGATAAAAACCGGCATTGGCGTCATGCTAGCCATGGTTATCTCTAGCCTCCTACCCCATATTGAGATTATGCAACCAACATTTGTTGCGGTTCTAGGGCTGCAACAATCCGTTAAAAAAACCTGGTATACCCTATTTAGGCGGGGAGCTGCTGCTTTCTTAGGTGGCTTAACCGCCGTGGTCATGTCTTACTTCTTTGGAAATAGTCCCATTGTGGTTGGTCTGACCGTCATTATTTTTATCGCTATTATGAATGCCATCCAACTCCAAGACGTGATCTCCTTGGCCACAATTACCGTAGTTATCATCATGCTACAGCCTGTCGGTAACGTCAATGACTTAATCGGCATTGCGACTTCCCGGGTGATTGAAAACATCCTCGGTGTGGTCATCTCCTTCTTGGTGAATGTCTTTATCATGCCACCTAAGTATGACAATGTCCTCTACAAGGAAATTTCGGACACTTCTTCAGAAGTATTGATTCGACTGCGAGCCATCTTGAGAAAAAATGGCGAATATTCTTCCCTAACTTCAGACTTGGACTGGGCCTATAAGCGGATCAACTATATTCGCGATCTCTTCCAACTTTCCAAAGAAGAACCCATTTGGTTTGCCAGTCGCAGGGTATCAAGGAAACGGCAGTTGGTGGTTTATCGGAGTTTCATCCAATCTTTATTAGATATGACTAATTTACTCCATACTATCCACACCCATACGAATATTCTCTTTGTGATTGATGATGACCTGCGGATTTAAATACGTGAGCGGATTGAAACTCTCTGTGCCGCCCATGAGCAGATCTTCCTTAAATTTGACGGCCGCATCTCACCGGCTGAAGTCAACTTCTTCCAGCCTACTAAGATTCGCCGCCAGGAGTTGATGAATCATATCATCAAGGAAACCGACCTCAACCGAGGCCCAGAAACAGAATCCTTGAACTACCGGATTGAGAAGAGCAACTCCCTAATCTTAATCACCGGAGCCATGATCAAGGTCGAGAGTTCTCTCATCCATCTTAATACCCTGGTCCGCTCCTACCATACCCACCACGAAGAAGACCATGACCATTACGCCTTAAAAGATAAATTAGATAGTTAAAAAGACTCGAGCTGATCAGTCGGTAATGACCTGACAATGATAGGCTCGAGTTTTTCTTTTAATCGATAAATTGGCTAAGATTTTTCTGTTCCTTGCTGTTTCAAAATACTTAGCGACAGTTCCTCAACGACAAGGGGGTGTTCATTACTTAACAAAGGCTTTTCTTCATCGGCAGCGAGAAAATGATAATCTTTTGCCAAAAGCTGCCAATCACCATCTGGCAAGGTAAAACGAATGGTATTGGTCTGTCCATTAAATACCAGCAGGTAATCAGCGTCTTCTTCATGGTAAAGAAGAGCAATAATTTGAAAATCAGCCTTCAAAACCTTCACTGCCTGGTCAATGCTTTCGAAATCAGACAGGTGGAAAACTGGGTGAGCCTGGCGAAAAGCAATCAAATCCCTCAGATAGTCCACGGCATTCCGGTGTTTATCGCGCAAGGACCAGTCAATCTGGTTGATACGGTCCCCTTGGCGGTAGGAATTACGAACACCTTGCTTAGTCCGGAAGAATTCCTGGCCAGCATGCAAGAAGGGGATGCCTTGACTTAGGAGAACCAGGCTATTGGCGAGCAGTTGCCGCTTTTGCCGTTTGGCTTGGCTTTCAAAGCTATGGCTAATGGCTAGTTTATCCCATAAAGTCCAGTTATCATGGGCAGCCACATATTTTACCAATTGTAGGGGCGACTTAACATTAATGGCCAACTTATTCAGCCGCTCCCCACCCAAAAAACTGGCTAAGAGGGTCCGCTCCACAGAAAACTTACCACTGGCATAGCCGGTATCCATGCCCTCCCCTTGGTCAGAGCCCTTGACACTGTCACGAAAATGGTCGTCAAAATAGGCAATCCGGGGAGTCTTATAAGCATTGGCAAGGCAAGCCTTGTCTTCATCGGGCAGGGAGGTCCCTAAGTTCCACCCTTCCCCTAAGATAAGGATACTTGGATCAATGGCATCTAAAGCTTGGCGGACTCGATTCATGGTCTTGACGTCATGGATCCCCATTAAGTCAAAGCGAAAACCATCAATATGGTACTCCTTGGCCCAGTAGCATACCGAGCGGACAATATACTCTCGCATCATCCTTCTTTCTGAGGCGGTATCATTCCCCACACCCGTCCCATTACTAATGGTGCCATCGGGGTCGCGACGAAAATAATAATTAGGGACAGTCAGTTCCAAGGGGTGGTTTATGTAATCATAGACATGGTTGTAGACCACATCCATAATGACACGAATGCCCGCTTGATGGAGGGATTGGACCATGGTTTTCATTTCTCTAATCCGGCAGATGGGGTCGGCAGAATCCGTGGCATAGGAACCTTCAGGAACATTGTAATCAGCAGGATCGTAACCCCAATTATAATTATCGCTATCCTCGATCCCTTCAATCACCGTCTTAAAGTCAGCCATGGGCAGGAGCTGAACGTGGCTGATTCCTAAGTCCTTTAGGTAGTCAAGGCCTGTACTCTGTCCTTGGGGCGTTTTAGTTTCTTTTTGACTGAGGCCCAGAAATTTACCCTGCCACTTGGACTTGACACCTGAATTATCCGCACTAGTCAAATCTCTCACACTGGCTTCATAAATCACCGCTTGAGAAAGACTCTTTAGAGCGGGCGCTCGGTCTTGATCCCAATTGGTGGGGTTAGTCCGAGACAAATCAACCACCACACTGCGCTGGCTATTCTGAGTTGCTCCAAGGGCATAAGGGTCTCTCGTAAAATTGGTTTTCCCATTAGGAAAGGACACCTTATAAAGGTAGGCAGTTTTGTGCCAATCACCAGGAAGATCTAGGCTAAAAACACCTCGTTCTTGACGTTGCATAGGATGATATTGGGGTTGCAGATTACTATATAAGTCCTGGAAAATGAGCAGGCTGACTTCATTGGCCAGGGGCGCCCAAAGCCGAAAACTGGTCGCCTCTGGCCGGTAGTTAGCCCCTAACCGGGCTTGACTAGCAAAACAGTCATCGAATTCTGGATCTCTGACTAGGTCATCCATGGCTTGGTCTAAGCTAGAGCCTTGGGGAGGGATCCCCTGGAGAATTTTATCTAAACGTTCTTCTAGTTGATTTTTCACTTAATAACCTCTTCGTATGCTTCTTACTCACTCATCTTCTCCTTCATTATAACCAGGATGGGCGCATTTAGCTATCTTGGCTATTGGAAAGAAGCCATAAAAAAAGCAGTCAGCTTTTCACTAATTGCTAGCTAGAGCTGACTGCTACTGTTAAAATCGCGTTCAAAACGACTGATACAAGGATTAAACTATTGTCCCTGTCCACCATACGGGTTGGCCGGTGCTGGATTATTATTCCCAGCAGCTGGCGCTTGAGGAGCTGGGGCCTGTCCTTGCCCATTGGCTGGTTGTTGGTTAGGGGCCACTTGGGACTGCTGTTGCTGTTGTTGTCTTTGGGCTGCTTGAGCTTGACGGTCCGCTTCCGCTTGAGCCGCTTCTCTTTGCTTAGCCTCTTCTTGTCTTTGTGACTCAGCAGCTTGACTTTGACGAGCAGCCGCTGCTTCAGCCTCAGCTTGGGCCGCTTGGGCTTCTTGAGCCTCCGCCTTCTTCTTATCTCTAATACTTTGACTTTCCTTAGCCATGGATTCTTCTAAGGCAGCCTTGTCATCATTTTTGCCTTGGAAGCCGTGACTTAGGTCAAAGTGTTCTTCCTGCAAGGCTCGACCAAAGAGATCAGCTAAGGCTTTAAAGCCTTGGTCATTGAATAGACCTGACTCTTGGTCATAGATCTTCTCAGGGTCAAAGTTCTTCGCTTCGAAAGCCTTATTGAGGTCCATGATATTTATATGCGACTCTTCTAAGGCTTGAATTAAGCGGACTAAGAAGCTGCCGTATGTGCCCTGGCCATTAGCCGCTTCACTATAAGATGGTAAAGCCAGGAAAACAATATTAGTTTCTGGGGAAGCAATCCGTAGATGGCCATAGACTTGTTTCAAATTAACTAAGGTATCTTCAAGACTTCTTCCTTGGGCAAAGTCCACTTCACTGGTCAAGGGAAGAATTAATAAATGTGGTTTTTCCTTAGCCACTTGGTCAACCAGGTCACTCGTTAATAAGGACTGGCTGCTGTGGCCCGCATAGTCATAAGCTTGAACGTTTAAATCCAAGTCCGCTGCTTGGCCTTTCGACTTAATGAGCTCGCTTAGCCATTGGTCACTTTCTCCTTGAACCTTAACCGTAGCCACTTTGGCTTGGGTTCCTGCTTGGTTAATATAGGCTAAATAATCGCTAAGAGTCGCTTCTTGACGCTTATCTTCAAAACGTTTAGCTGCCTGACTGTGATCACTGGTTTTTGGCGCTTGACTTTCTACCTGGCTACTTGCTTGGCTTTTTGACTCATAGGCGACATTATTTTGCCCTGTTTGTCTTTGCTTACCAATCAGGTAAAAAGCAGCCACTAAGAGGACAGTAATTATTGTCGCAATAATAGCTATCTTACGCTGTTGATCTCTAGATGTGTTCATCTAACTTGCTCCTCTCCTTCTTCTTAAAAGATTGTAACATGAGACAGCTTTAAAAACGAGAAAAAAATATTTTACCTATACACTATTCCTTAAGCTATGTTATACTATTTTTGACTTTGGTTTTTCCAAGTGAAGAAAGTAGGTCATGTGATGTATCATCCAAAAGAAGGAGAATTCATCACAGTCAAAAGTTATAAACATGACGGCTCACTCCATCGGACATGGCGCGACTGTTTGGTCCTAAAAACAAGCGAACAAAGTATTATTGCTTGTAACGACCACACCCTCGTTACCGAATCTGATGGTCGCCGTTGGGTGACACGTGAACCCGCTTTACTCTATTTTCATAAAAAATATTGGTTCAATATTGTCACCATGTTAAGGCAAAACGGTGTCTCATATTATAGTAACCTAGCTTCTCCCTATGTCATTGATGAAGAAGCTTTAAAGTATATCGACTATGATTTAGATATTAAAATTTTCCCTGATGGGGAAAAACGCCTGTTAGATATTGACGAGTATTTAGAACATGGTCATGAAATGCATTATTCTAAAGAATTAGATATAATCATTAAAAGCCATCTCAAAGAGTTAGTACGCTGGATCGAGGAAGAAAAAGGTCCCTTTTCTAAACCTTATGTCGATCTCTGGTACGAACGCTACTGTCAGCTGACCCAACGTCGTAAGCGACGGAAGAAAAGCTACAAATATAAGAAGAAAAAGCGGATTCAGTCGTAATAAGATCATCAGACTGTGATGATTAAGCAGATAGCGTCATACGCTATACCTTTTCAAGTGATTAAAGTCTTGATAAAAAACGTCGACACCATGGAGTGATCGACGTTTTTTTAGATTAATACTATTTATAACAATTACTAAAAATGTTTATTTTGACCATTTAATGTAGAGCAGTAGTGGCGCTTTGAATTTGGTCGTTAGCCATGATCAAGCAAGCGATGTGAAATACGGATAGTAGGTGCACACCGTACTATCCGTTTGAAGCTCGCTAGGTGAGAGAAGAAGAGGAAAACAACGTTGCATGCGCAACCTTGAACTATATCTCTAAGTCGCTTTGCTCCAAGAGCTATAGCTGCTCGAACCGATGCCATGGCTTTTCAACGACCAAATATCAAAAGCAGAACGAATGCTCTTCTATATTGCCTATAAATAGCCTACTTTCTATTGATCAAGATAATCTTTTAAGACTTGCCAGATCTTCATTTGGACGGTGGGATAAGCATGCTGGTTAAGGTCATGCAAGAAAACCCAATCATTATCTTCTTGGTCTTGCCAGACTTTTTCGGCTGCGGGAGATAATTTAGCATAGTAGAGGTCAATCTCCCAAAGTCGGTGAGAAAAGACATGGCGGACATGGCCGATGGATTTTTTCATTACGACTGGTCTAAGATCATAAACTGCCTCTGCTTCAGCAACCAGGTTTTGGTAAGGCTGGCGCTCTTCTCCCCCTTGCTGGTCACTTTCTTCTTGATTAGCTACTTCAAAAAGCGGAACCGTCCACAAATTAGCCAAGAGACCCTGGCTGGGACGCTTTTCAATCAGATACTGACCTTGACTATTCTCCAGCAAAAGTGCTTGGTAGTGAATAGTTTTGGATTTGGTTTTGGATAATTTCACCGGATAATCCAACTCGGTTCCGGTTAAGGTAGCTAGGTTAAAGTCTTTGATGGGACTAATATCACTCAAGGGCTTCTTAGCGGTTTCGTAACTACTCCCCAAATCCATTAGCGCCTGGTTAAAGTCCCCTGGCCGTTCATCGCCCATCACATAAGCCACTACTTCACGGAAGATAGCGTGGTTCTTTTGCCGGCTAATATCAGCGTTAATGGTAAAGAGGCGGCTGAAAACTCGCATGGCATTTCCATCAATGGCGGGGACGGCCTGACCAAAAGCAATAGAAGCAATGGCGCCAGCCGTATAAGGTCCAATTCCGGAAAGTTTCTTCAGTTCCTTAGCAGTTTGGGGAAATTGCCCTCCATAGTCATTCACAATCTCCTGAGCTGCCCGGTGGAGGTTTTTAGCTCTAGAGTAATAGCCTAGTCCGGCCCAAAGTTTCAGTAAGTCATCTTCTTCTGCCGCTGCCAGGTCCTCGACAGTGGGGAAGGCTTGTAAAAAGCGTTGGTAGTAAGGAATAACAGTATTGACCTGGGTTTGCTGCAACATAATTTCTGAGATCCAAATCCGGTAAGGGTCCTTACTCTCCCGCCAAGGCAGGTGGCGACCCTCCCTATCATACCAATCAAACAAGGTTTTTCGAAATGTTTGGTTGGTTTGTTCTCCCCAGACTTCAACTCCCGAGATGGTCGGTCCTAAATCAACAATGGCTGATTGTCCGATCCAATCCTTAGGGGAAAAATCTTGATTACTTCCGCTCACAGTTCTCCTTCTTCCTCTGCCTGCCTTATAGCCGCATCGATGGCTTCACTCTTAAAGCCACGGCCAAAAAGCATGGTTTTTACTTTGAAACGTCGTTCTTTCTCATCCAAATTCCGGTACTTCTTCCAATAGCGCTTAAAATACTTATTTAAAGCCGCACCCTCATCACGGTCGAGCTGGTCAGACTCTTTTAGTTGGGATAAAACTTGGCTAATTAAGTCATTATTGTAGCCCTTCTTATAGAGAAATTGCTGCAATTTCTCCCCTGCCTTTAGGTTGGAATTCTTTCTAAGTAAGCTAGGCAATTTCTTTTTAGCCAAGTGTTGAGCATTTTCCATTTGATCAGCCTCACTATACTCCAGCAAGGCTTGGTCAATGGTGTCTTCACTAAGCCCCTTTTCCTTCAGTTCCATAGCAATCACCTTGGGGCCTTTTCGGTTGATAGTCTTAGCCGTTCGGGTATAGGACTGGCCGTAATAGAGGTCGTTAACTAGGGATAAGTCTTCCAATTTTCCCATGACCTTATCAATCGTCGCTTGGGAATAGTCTTCCTTAGCTAAACGTTGGCTAACTTGCTTTTTTGACCGTAAACTATGGCTTAAATAGTTTAGGGCAATCTGATAGGCCCGGTTATCGCGTTCGCTGGCCAGGATATTTTTGCTTTCCTCTTGGCTTAAGTGCTGCCCCTTAGACAGGGCATAACGAACTAGGGTATCTTCACTAATCCCAAAAGCAAAGTCACCGTCAAGGTAGACATTATAACGTTTCTTATGACGTTTTTGGGCTTCAATCATGGTGATCTTGCCTGCTAAAACCCTCTCCTGGTCTTGGTCTAAGTCTTCTGGGTCAGAGGACGTAGCTGGTTTCTTAGGACGATAACCGCTTTTTTTAGTCTTTCTTTTTGGCCTGGTCAGCTGGGCACTTTCATCGGCTAGGGCTCTGACTCTTTTTGGGCTGGACTTCTTCTCCGGACTGATCTCACTTAATTTTACTGGCTGATTATCTTCTAGCATGTTTCCACCATTCCATACGCTTAGTCTGAGCTAGATTTCAATAATTTTTCTAGATCAGACTTTTTTCACTTTGCTGTTCTTGATAATATTCTTTGAAAAATAAATAAGACTGCATTTTCTCTATCGGATCTTCGATTAAAGGATTCGATAGGAGGTCTAGATAATAACTCTGCCACAAGTGATAGGCAAATTCAAGTTGGGCTTTGATTTGTACATTTTTAACCGGTAAAACTAAGGAAGTCGATGCAACCGTTTCAATGGTCACCGGCCGGCCTCCTACCGGGAAGAAGTGAAAGTATTTCACCAAGTTGAGGTTTAAGTAGCCGTGAAAATTTTGATTGCGATAGCGCAGAGGCATCAATAAGTGCTTCCCCAGAAAGAAAGGCCTAAGCCAAGTATTTCCCAGGTCCACTGGCTCTTGAACCAGTCGATCATTCATTTGCGTTTTTAGGGTTGATTTTAATAATTGGTCCAAAGTACACCGACTCCGGTACAAGAAGCCCTCACTGGTTAAGATCAAAGACCCCTTTAAATAGGCTTTATCTGTGTGATTTTTTAGCAAACGGCCTTTGACTTCTAAAACCATTAGGGTATCCTCACGAAAATGCCCGATACTCCGCGGAACTTCCTGAGCTATCCGATAGGCTCTAATCAGGTCGTCAGCCTCCACTAAAGAAAGGTACTTATGCGGTAAATTCAAGGCATGGTGCTGGCAATGGTCACTATCCTTATTTGAAATAAGGGAAGAATTGTCAGATGACCGAGTTGCTTCTGGGGCCTCATTAGCTAGTGTCGACTTAGCTGGTGACTCTAGTGATTGGGCCTCACTGGTATTTACAGCAGCAGGATCTTCTCCCACTTGAGACGGGGACATATGGCAAGACGTTAGCGACATGTTTTCCAACATTTCTGGTACTCCTTCATTGTATTAGTTCTCAGTTATTGAGAAACCATTTTTAAGATAGCATATATTCTTCCAGTAAAGACTATCTTTACTTAACGCTAATCCATTTTTTACCAGGAATTTACAAAACTTCCTTTTAAACGCTTACATCCGCCTTTTTACCTAAAATTTACCCTGATTTTACAAAAGCCCCCTTGTTTGCCTAGTTCTCTTTGAGCATTTCTTCTGCCTTTACATAGTGGTCGTTGAATAGCTAACTAGCAAGCATATCATTTTAAAGTATTAAAAAACAACAAATCCCTAGATTAGATTCTAGTTATTTGTTGTTTCAAGGTCTTACGCACCTAGCTATTCCGTCTTTGATATCAGTTTTAGAAGTGCACATCGACAACGAGGTGGCCACCTACAGCATTAACAATTTCTTGTAGGGTACCTAAACTAATATTTTGTTGACGTGATTCAACCCGTGAGATATAACTTTGCTTACGCCCAGAAATATCCGCTAATTGAGCCTGGGATAGCCCCTTTTCTTGACGGATTTTTAGCAACACATCAGAAGCCTTAATACTTGCTTGTTGTCTTGCAATATTTTTTTCATCAAGGGATAGGTCTTCTCTATGCGTATCCATATTCATCCCCTCCTAAATATTTCACACAACTCATCATAATATTTTTAATAAACATATATCCTATATTTATATTATACATAAATCATAAGATAATGCATAGATATAAACTTTGGACGAGCTATCTCAAATATTTATAAATTCCCAGCAAAGTGAACCCGTCAAGAAAATAAGGGGAACAGGAAAGCCAACCAATAGATATAAGCGCTTGACATGGCCTAGAAAGTAAATTTATCAAAGTGCTTGTAGGGCTACAAAAGGACTAGTCTTCTTGGCCTAAGTGACTGAGCAAATAGGTCACTAAGCAGCCTGCTCCAAAACCAAGCAAGAGATGACTCCAGTTAAAGCGCTTCACTTCTTCATCATCCAAACGCGTTGGAATTACCCGGCCGGTTGCTTCAGAAATATCCTGGATATCCTCATTTAACAATTCTTCCATCGGTTGATCAAAAATCGATGATAGTAATATTAAGTTTTCCACGTTGGGATAGCTTTTATTATTTTCCCAATTAGACACTGTTTGTTGGGTGGTTTTTAGATAACTCGCCAATTGTCCTTGGGAAATATTATTTAACTCACGTTGTTCTTTAATTATTTGACCAATTTTCATCTTGCCACTCCTCAATAATAGACAATAATTCTCATTCTTTATTAGTATACAAGATTATTGGTAGGAGGACAAATGCTTATTCTTATTCATTAAGGCTTGATTTTCTTAGCTAGCCCTTGTCAAGGCTGAAGAATTGGTGTATAATTTCGAAGATTTGGGCTAAATTAGCCGCTTTATTTTAGCTTAGGGGATTTCCCTTGTGATTTTTGGAAGGAGATACTATGACATCAGCAGAAAATTTTATGAAAATGAATTATGACATCGAGGATCAGCCCCCACGTGGTGAGGGACTGCTCCTAAGTTTCCAACACGTCTTCGCTATGTTCGGTGCAACCATTTTGGTTCCCTTAATCTTAGGCCTACCGGTATCGGTTGCTCTCTTCTGTAGTGGGATTGGTACCTTAATTTACCACTTTGCCACCCAAAATAAGGTGCCTGTTTATCTGGGCTCATCCTTTGCCTTCATTGGCGCTATGGCCCACGCTATTGAACAGTTAGGTGGCGATATTTCTGCGGCTCAAACTGGGGTCATGCTAGCCGGCGGGATCTATGTCTTAGTGGCTCTTTTGGTTAAGATGTTAGGGAGTAGCTGGATTGACCGCCTCCTGCCTCCAATTGTTATCGGTCCAATGATCATTGTCATCGGTTTGAGTCTGTCCTCATCGGCTGTCACCAACGCAGGATTCACTCCAGATGGGACCTGGCAACAAATGTTGACTGCCCTAATTACCTTCCTGATCTGTGCCTTTGTTAATGTTTATGGACGGGGATTTATTCGAGTTATTCCTTTCTTGATTGGTTTAGTTGGTGGTTACATTGTGGCTGCCTGCCTAGGACTAGTCGATATTAGCCCAGTGGCTGACGCCGCTTGGTTTGAAATCCCTGATTTCTATTTACCTTTTAAGACACCATTCTTTAACAGCTACCAACTTAACTTTGGCCCTGAAGCCATTGCCATTTTACCAGTGGCTGTGGTTACCATTTCAGAACACATCGGTGACCATACCGTTTTAAGTGAAATTTGTGGTCGCCAATTTCTCAAGAATCCTGGCCTCCACCGGACCTTGATGGGTGACGGGATTGCGACCTCGGTTTCTGCCTTCCTAGGTGGACCTGCCAATACCACTTACGGAGAAAATACTGGGGTTATTGGCCTCACCCGAGTGGCTTCGGTTTCCGTTATCCGTAATGCCGCTCTCTTGGCAATCATGCTCAGTTGCTTGGGTAAATTCACCGCCCTCATTTCAACCATTCCAGCAGCTGTCCTCGGTGGCATGTCTATCCTCCTCTACGGGGTCATTGCAAGTAACGGCCTCAAAGTCTTAATTGAAGCCCGGGTAAACTTCAACCAAGTCCGCAACCTGGTCATCGCCAGTGCCATGTTAGTTCTCGGTCTTGGTGGCGCAGTGCTTAAATTAGGGGCCTTTACCCTTTCTGGAACCGCCCTCGCTGCTATGGTAGGTATTATTCTTAACTTACTCCTACCTGAAATCAAAACCCTGAAGACGAAATAGAAGTGATTAAATAGCTGGGATAGCTCTTCTCAGCTATTTTTTAATCGTCATTTTTCTAGTAATATTTAAAAAAATCTTTGAAAGAAGCCCTTCGTATCAATGGTATAATAAGAACAATCAGTGAATTTTACCAAGTAATTAAATGAATAAAGGAGAGACTTATGTCCATTTTAGTTACAGGCGGAGCGGGCTATATTGGTTCGCACACCGTTATTGAATTAATCAACTCTGGCTACGAAGTTGTTATTGTCGATGACTTCTCTAATAGTAAGCCAACCGTTCTTGACCGCATCGAAAAAATTGCTGGTAAGCGTCCGACTTTCTATGAAGCAAATATCTTAGATGGGGATGCCTTACGCCAAATCTTTGAGAAAGAATCCATCGATGCTGTTATTCACTATGCAGCCTTTAAAGCGGTCGGTGAATCGGTTGAAAAGCCAATTGACTACTATCACAACAATATGGGTGGACTCCTTCAAGTATTAACAGTGATGAAGGAATTTGATGTCAAAGAATTTGTCTATTCTTCAAGTGCCACGGTCTATGGGATGAATAATGTCTCCCCCCTAACCGAAGACTTGCCAACCAGTGCTACCAATCCATACGGCTATAGTAAGGTCATGGGCGAACAAATCTTAAAAGATACCTACAAGGCTTACCCTGACTGGTCCATTATGATCTTACGCTACTTCAACCCTATCGGGGCCCACGAAAGCGGCCTGATTGGTGAAGACCCACAAGGCGTTCCTAATAATATCATGCCTTATATCACCCAAGTAGCCATTGGTAAGTTAGAAAAATTACATGTTTTTGGTAATGACTACGATACCCATGATGGTACTGGAGTCCGCGATTACCTCCACGTGGTTGACTTGGCTAAGGGCCACGTCGCAGCTATCGACTACGCCAATAAACATCAAGGCCTTGAAATTGTCAACTTAGGCACCGGTCAAGGCTATTCCGTTCTGGACTTAGTCAATACCTTCCAAGAAGTCAACCAAGTTGAGCTTCCTTATGTTATTGACGAACGCCGGGCTGGTGATGTAGCTGAATGTTATGCTGACCCATCCTACGCTAAAGAGCTACTGGGTTGGGAAGCAGAAGAAGATTTAGCTGATATGTGCCGGGATTCCTGGCACTGGCAAGAAACCTGCCCTAACGGTTACGAAGATTAAAAATCAAGAAAGAGTTTGTCTAAATGACAAGCTCTTTTTTCTTGGCTAATTTCCATCAGAAAGCCACTCTTGGATTAAGGAAAGCTTGGCAGTAGCTTGCATGTTTACTCTAAAATGTTTAAACTAGAGAAAACCTGCTTAAATGAAGAAAGGAAAGCCTATGTCAGATTCACAAGGGCCCAGTTTTTCCTGGCACAAGTTGGTCCAGGAAATCCTAGCCACCCTCAAATCCCTCATTAAGATGCTGGCCCGCCTCGTTTATTATCTCATTGATCAGCTGACCCGCATCCTGCTACCGCTCTTTCGAAGAATTGACCGAGTCCTGCCCCAAGGAAATAGCCAAAACAAGGATCAAGGCAGTCCGTTCAAGCGCCAAGTCCAAGAAAAAGTCAATAGCCAACTCCAGCCTGGCTTAAATCCTCTTAAAAACTTTTGGCAAAAACTATCCCTCCCCCTCCAATGGGGAGGAGTCCTTGGACTCTTAGGGCTGGTCTTCTTCCTAGCAAGCCCTAGTTATCAGGGGGCGGCTAGTGATAACCTCTTAGGTCTCAAGGCACAATCCTCACAACTAGCTGGCCAAGACCATTACCAAGCTGATAACTGGGAGATTGACCAAGACGATGTCTCAGTTTATCATGGGCCAGAGGAAAAGGAGCCAGCCGACCAGGCCTTGACCACTAAAGACCAGAACCAAGCCCCAGCTATTCTCGACGAAAAAGTCGCCCAGTATGAGTCTAAACGAGCTCGTTACCCAAGAAGGGTAACAAAAATAAAGCGATCAGAGGAAGAAAAAACGACGGATTCCAAGCTGACACAAGAATCCATTGAGCCAGATAGCTCAAATCCTGGCAGTGAGTATCCCTCCCAGTCTCCTAAGACAGAAGAGAGCCAGGTCCAAGCTGGAGGCAGCTACCAAGTCCAAGCCGGCGACAGTCTCTACCGCATTGCCCAAGACCATGGCATGACCGTAGACGAGCTCATGGACTTAAACGGCATGACTAGTCCTGCGCTTATGCCTGGTCAAAGGATTAAAGTCAAATAAGACAGAAGGCTTCCCCCTCTACTATTTGATAAAGCAAAAAAGACTAGCCACATAGCTTTAACAGCTAGGGCTAGCCTTTTTTATTTTTTCTATATTTTATCTATTACTGATTAGTTAACACGTAATTCAGTATCGCCAGTTTCAATCACTGATTTTGTAGCATTCAAGGCATGGAAGACCATGTTTTGAACGGATTCATCAGTATAGTAGGCAATATGTGGGGTGTAGGATACTGCTGGGTGGTGTAATAAACGTAAGAAAGTTTGGTCAACAATCCCCTTATGTGACCAGTCATGTTTGACATAGTCGAATTCGTTTTCATAGGTGTCTAACATAGCAGCTTGTAAATGACCTGCATCAAGAGCGTCAAGTAAAGCGTCAGTGTCAATTAAAGCCCCACGACCAGCATTGATAATCACAGCGCCTTCCTTACATTGTTTGAGTAAGTCAGCGTTAAATAAATGATAGGTATCATCAGTTGAAGGTAAGTGAAGGGAAATAATGTCGGCTTCTTTCACACATTCTTCTGGTGTGTCACGGTATTCCAATAAGTCCCCTAATTTGTCATTTGGATAGAGGTCGTAACCAAGGATCTTGCAGCCGAAGCCTTTGAAAAGACGAGCAGTTGCTTGACCAATACGGCCAGTACCTAAGATAGCAACGGTCTTAGTCCCTAAACGTTGGCCACGGATATAGAGAGATTCTCTGAAATCATGGTGGTTAGAATGGTCTCTAACGGTATATAATTTACGGATAGCGTTTAAGGCTTGTGCTAGAGTGTATTCAGCAATGGATTCTGGTGAATAAGCTGGCACATTAGAAATGATCACATCATTTTCAGCAGCTAATTCAAGGTTGTAAGGGTCGAAACCAGCCATACGTTGAGCAATGTTCTTAATACCAAAGCTCTTTAAAACTGGGTAAACACTGTCTTCTAGAGGAGTATATTGGTAGGTAGATACCCCATCGTAGCCTTCACAACGGTCAACAGTTGCTTCAGAAAGAATATCTGCGTCAAGGGTCAATTCAACATTGTTGTCTTCGCCCCATTTTTTAGCGAGATCTTCTTCTTGTTCGCTGACACCATACATATAAATCTTAGTCATCACTTTCATCCTTTCATAAGTGTGAACCTTCACATTATTAATCTATTTCGCATAGATTATATATTCACATGGATAATTTTAAAAGAGGCAAAAGCCTTTGTCAAGCGATTTTTAGCGGTTCTTTTTAAATGATTTAAATAAAATATACAATTGTGAATTAATTAGACAATTCGCACTTTTTTACATTAGGCCTGGCTTTAGTTATACTGGTTAAAGCACTTATTCTCATCGATAAAAGGAGATTAATCATGAAAATTACGGTTTACTGTGGGTCCAATTTAGGGATCAATGAACGCTATGAACACCTGATCTGGCAATTAGGTGAATGGATTGGCCAGAACAATCACCAGTTGGTCTATGGTGGTGGTCGGACTGGTTTAATGGGGACCATTGCCACTGCTGCCAGCCAAAGCGGAAGTCAAGTCATTGGAATTATCCCCCTAGTCCTAGTCGAGGCCGAAGTCGCCAATTACGATATCCATCACTTAGAGGTCGTTGATACCATGAATCAACGCAAAGAAAAACTGATGGAATTAGCCGACGCTATGATTGTCTTTCCTGGAGGCTTAGGCACCATGGAAGAACTCTTCGACAGTTTGGTCTGGAAACGACTGGCTAAAAAGCAAACCCCCATCATCATTTACAATGTGGACCACTTCTATGACGTCCTCCACTCCCTCCTCAAGACCATGGTCTCCGAAGCCTTCATGCCCCAAGAAGAATTAGAGCAAATCCACTTTGTTTCTTCCCTAGCTGAAATCGAGACGATTCTCAACCACTAAAAAAAGCGATTTTCTCACTTTTGCTTATCAATCATTTGATAAGGCTTTGAGAAAATCGCTTTTAACTTATTAAGAGAGAATAAGGTCAACGAGTAGTTCAGGCGTCATGTGACTGATATAGTTTTCCAGTTGAACATCTTCCAGAGCCTTTAATAGGTCGTCCCGACGCATCTTCACACCAATTAATTGCTCTTCTAATTCAGCAATATCGGCTTGGCCAAAGAAGTCGCCCCAGATCTTGCATTGGCTAATCTTGCCCTCCTCAACCTCAATAGAAATTTCGACCGTTCCTACTTGGTCGAAGTGGTCATCACGGTTGTAAGTGTATTGCGGAGCTTTGCCATAGTTCCAATCCCAATTCTTATATTTTTCCTTGGCTAATTGGTCAATCCCTTGCCAATCTTCCTCGGTTAATTCATATTGCTTAATTTGTCCGAAGTCCTCTACACCAAAGAGTCGGCAAACTAAGGCCTCAAAGAGCTCATCCATGGACATGGCTTGAAATTCTGGGGCCAAGGCTGGACGAATCGGTGCTACCCGACTCTTGACCGACTTAATCCCCTTAGAAATAATTTTCTTTTGGTTAGGATTTAAGGCCTTCACCATGGCTTCAGCATCAATATCAAAGAGGAGGGAGAAACCACCATAGACCCGGTCACCGACTAAGGTCATGGCAGCGCCCGACACCTTCTTATCGCCTAGGTACATGTCATTACGACCCTTGGTGTGTAAACCTTCGACCCCCATGTCCTCTAGAGCCTTGATGCCAGGTTGGTACATTTTTTCAAAATTACCAAATAAATCATTGGATTTGTGGTCAGCTAAGAAGCAGACATTGATGGCGCCACGGTCACAGTAAACTGCTCCACCACCAGTATCGCGGCGGACCACTTGAATATTTTCTTGGTCGATATAGTCTTGGTTGACCTCAGCCCGGGCATTTTGGTACTTACCAATTTCTACTTTAGGGTCACACATATAAGGAAAGAGAATGTCCTCATCCAAGAAAATATGGCTTTGGGCATAAACTTGAGCTGCCAGGGCCAGGGCCCCATCATAAATCCGTTGACCATCACGTTTTAAATCAATTAAATACATTTTCTATCACTTATCCTTTTAAAGTCCACATAATGTTTGTTGAATATCGTCAGTCAAGCGCAAGCTTTGGTCTTTAATGGATGGTGGAATATGGTAAGGTTTTTGGTTCATCATCACATAAAGGGCTTTGGGATTTTCCTTGGTCCACGCTTGGAAGGGTTGGCGAATAAATTGTGGGGTGGTGTTTCCCACACCAATTTCTAAATAAAGTATCTTGTCATATTGGTTTTTCTTAACAAAGTCTTCATAAGCTGCTTGGTGGACCTGCCAGTCCTTATCCTCTACCATACCATTTTCTGCTGTCCGTTTATTTAACTCCAAGGGGGCCCCACAATTTGGACAATAAGGAACAAGTTCACTAGGAATCCGCATATTTTCTTGTTCCTTAGCCATACGGTAGAGCAAGGCGTCATCGCGGTAGGTCACTGGCTGGCAATGCTTTTTACACTGCATGAGAACATACTTCCCTTGGTAGTAATGCACCTTATCCATGTCATAGCCAGCCTTAGGAAAGGCGTTATCAGCATTGGTGGTAATAATAAAGTAATTTTTACCTTGAAGGTATTGGTTAAAATGTTGGTAGGCCTTACCAGGTTTTTGTTCAATCCCATTCATAATGGCAAAGCGACTGGCAAAAGCCCAATATTCTTCCAAACTGGGGTAATCGTAAAGTGATGCTTGCAGCATATCAAACAAATTAAACTTTTCAATAAAGTCAGGAAAGGCCTGTTCAAAGCGCTCCCCCACATAGGTAAAGCCGTCAGCAGCTGACATACCTGCACCAATCCCCACCAGGATAGCCTGGGCTTCTTCCATTAACCCCCGCAAAAGGTCTGATTCATTACTATGATTTTGGCTTAATGCTTGCCAAACTGTTTCTTTATCACTCATCTACTCTTCCCCTTCTAGTCTGTCAATTAAGTCCTGATATAAATGAAGGTCTTGGTCCAGATAAACATTGAAAATCACTTGCAAGGAGGACCCGCTTTCCTTTAAATAGTCTCTCACTGTATTGAAGGCAATTTGAGCAGCGAGGTCATTTGGAAAGTGGAACTCACCCGTAGAAATACATGGGAAGGCTAAGCTCTTCAATCCCAGTCGATCAGCCTCTTTTAAGCAGGAAAGATAGGACTGCTTGAGGAGGTTTTGGCGGATGGGACTGACCCGGTCAGATTCAATTCTGGGGCCCACGGTATGGAGGATATACTTAGCCGGCAAGTGGTAAGCTGATGTTGTCTTGACCTTGCCAACCGGCTCATTGTGGCCCTGGTCTTCCATGATATCGTTCAATGCTAGCCGCAAACGGACACCGGCGCGGGTTTGGATGGTATTATCAATGCACTTATGGTTAGGGATAAAACACCCTAATAGAAAGGAATTCGCTGCATTGACAATCCCATCAACTGCTAAGCGGCAGATATCCCCTTGCCAGAGATAAATCCGGTCTAAGGCTGGTTCTAATTGGTCCAGACTAACGGTCCCTTCTTGGTCACGCCAACGCTTTAAATACTCATCTTCTAAGTCCAGGTAATCCTCACTAATAGGCCAGGCGGGACGGGTATTAATCAGAGCCCGCCACTTGTCATGCATGGAATAATCCCCATAGTCAGGACTATCTTCAACCTTCCTTCTGAGATAATATTTATCACTTCGCTCGGCTTCTAGGTAATCAATCATTTGCCTTAGCAATTCTTCTGCTGTCAAGATACTCCCCCCAATAAAAAAATCCTATGCTAAAGGTGTGACCTCTAGCACAGAATCATTCAATATCACCCTAAGCTTCTTCTAAAGCGTCAAATTCAGCTGGGTCGACATCTTTTAAGCGAACAATCCAGTTTTCTTCGCTTTTAGCAGAATTCAATAGGGATGGTTGGTCAACCACTTCAGTATGACGTTCAACCACTGTTCCCTTAAGGGGTGATTGGATTTCCATCACGGTTTTTGATGCTTCAATGTTCAATAAGGCAGCATCTTTTTCGACTTGGTCTTCTTGGGCAAATTCCGCATAACCCACCGTACCGATATCATCTTGTAGTTCAGGAGTCATGGATACCGTATAAAGATCGCCATTTTGTTCTACAAATAAGTAATTTCCACGTTTTGTCATTCTTCATTCTCCTTTTTATTTAAATTTATCGTTAGAGCAAATCACTTGTCCAACTTATCCTTAACTATTCTAGCACAGAAGTGAGGGAGACCCAAAAATTTAAATCTCTTTTAAGTGATTAGATAAATGATAATTTTCTTTGTAGAGAACATCGTTTTTATTAAGTAAAAAAAGTCAAATTTTACTTTTAAGGACAGAAAAAAAGACTGTGACAAAAGCCACAGTCTCACTTTATTTATCGCTTATTTTTAGAATTGAGAGTGGTCACCATCTTGGTCCTTCTTGTCTTCTTCACCCTCATGTAATTTACGATCAAGGTGTTCTAATTGCTTCTTAGCAAAGTCGCGGCCACCTAAACCAAATGCTAAGGCAAAGGCAACTGCTGCTCCACCAACAATGAACATGAAACCAGTATTAACAATGGTTTGAGCAAATTGTAATTGGTCAAGAGCCATGAAGATAGCCAGAGCAATTAAACCATATTGAACAATATTAGCTAATATATTGGATCCGGTTGATTCTTTGAGGAATTGGGATAAGAGATTTCCACCCACAACCCCTAAGATCAGAATGATCACAGCGGATAATACTAATGGTAGGTAGGCAATAATTGCAGCACCAATAGTATTTAAGACTTCTAATTGAAGGACATTTAGAGCCTCAACAAAGAAGAAGATTACAATGACTGCTTTGACGATGTTGGCAACGATCGCTGATAATTTCACGTTGACATCGCCACTAGTATTAAGATACTTGGTATATTTATTGATATTAGCTGCTTCCAGTAAGTTTTCGATCAAGTCGCCAACTAACTTAGAAACTAGGCCACCCATAGCAATTAAGATCGCTGCTACCAAGATATTTGGAATAGCCGCTAACATCATATTTAAGACATTAATAATTGGACGGCTAATCGATTCAATACCTAAAACTTCTAAAGCTGCGGTTAATAGTGGGATGAAGAGTAAAACGTAAACAATGGTTGCGCCAACTTTGGCTAATTTATTACCACTTGGTGCAGCATCCACTTGGTCTTGAACCGTTTCACCAACAGCACCTTCAGATTTATTAACCAGTTTATTCATCCAACCATCGATGTCAACCTTTTCGAGCAGGCCTTGTACCAAGTCGCGAACAAATCCGCAGAGGTAGAAAGCCAATACCAAGATAAGTCCAGAACCAATAATATTTGGAATGAAAGCAAAGAACTTATCGAACATATTGGTGATTGGTTCGAGAACGCCACCGATATTTAAACCATTTAAAATCGCCGGTAAGAAGAATACAAAAACCAAGTAATAACCGACACTGGCTACTGTTTTAATAACACCCTTGGCATCTGACTCATTCTTGGCCACTCCCCATTTTTGGAAAGTGCGGTCAGCGTGAATGGCACGCAGGCCTTTGACAATCAATTTACGTACAATTACCGCAATAATCCAGGCAATAAGGATTAAGAGAATAGTCCCTAGGATATTAGGAACTGCTGCGATAATTGGATCTAATAAAGTATGTAAGAAATCCATTATAATCTCCTCCTAATACAAAATATTACTATTTTTATTACCTTAATTATATCAACCTTTAATAATATTTTAAAATAATATGAACTTTCCCTTTAAAATTTACACAAAGCGACAAATATTTTGTACTTAATAAAGATGTTTTATCATTATAAGAAAATATTTTTGTTCCTAACCCTACTTGATCCCCAAATAGTGAGCCAGAAGTTCAAGTGTCTGCATTCGCTTGTCAATTCCTGGAACTAGGGGCATAATCAGAGCTTCGTCGGCATCTAAGTACTTGATCCAGTCCTTCAGCTGGCTGGCTACTTGGCTGGCCTTACCATGGAGCATCCGACTGCGGTTGCTCTTAATTTTTTCAGCCATCTGACTGGTGATTTCGGTTGCTCTGGCCGTTTTGATGGATGGCATCCGTTGGTAGTAAGAAAACTGATCTTGACCTAAAAGCCATAAATCCAGCGACCGGGTCAAGTCTTCCGCCTCTTCTTCTTGGTCAGCAGTCGCTACAAAGGCTGAAAACATGGCCTTAGGTTCCTGTAATAATTGTGAGGCTTTAAAGTGCTTACGGTAAGTGGCAATGGCTTGCCTTCCCACTTCAAGAGCATCCTCTCTGGCATAGGGGAAGATGCCATAGACATAGGCACAGCCTGCTTCAGCGGCCCACTTGGCCCGGCGAACACTAGTGGATAAGAGCCACATTGCCGGTAAGTCTTCCACTTGAGGATTGGCTAGAATCTTAGTTTGCCCATTCTCACTTTGGGTGAGATAGTCATAGACTTGTCTTAAGTCTGCTTCGTAAGAAGGTATCTTGTCACCAGCCCGTTCCAGCGCCTTCCTGACGATTGGTGTCCCCATGTTATTACCTACGCCTAAGTCAATCCGCCCTGGGAAATAAGCCTCCATCACCTTAAAGTTTTCCACCACCTTATAGGGGCTGTAATGGGGCAACATGATGCCTCCCGACCCAATCCGAATACGTTGAGTGTGGTTGAGCAACTGCATCATAATGACTTCAGGACTTGAAGAGGCAAAGGCAGGAACATTATGGTGTTCAGCCATCCAAAAGCGCTGGTAACCCAAGGCTTCCGCCTTTTGAGCTAACTGAATCGTATGGGCTAAGGCCTGGCTGGCGGTTTCGCCTTCATCAATCACTGCATAATCTAAAACACTTACTTTCACCCGATAGACCTCCTTTATTTCATTCACTTATAGTATAACACGGCATGGCTAAGAACATTCACTGGACCCTAGAGAAGATTCACACTTAGCTTGACTTGGCATTTTAAGCTAAAAGCCATAGAATATAATTAATAAAATCATTAGGAGGTTATTATGAAGCAAGCAATGAACCCTAAATACCAAGCCTTATTCCAGCCACTGACCTTGCCCAATGGGATTGAATTGGCTAACCGCTTTTCTTTGAACCCCTTGACGACTAACTCGTCGACTCGGGAAGGTTTTGTAACCGATGAAGACATCAATTACGCCAAAAGACGTAGCCAGTCAGCTCCCTTACAGGTCACCACGGCAGCCTATATTGAAGACTATGCCCAATTGTTTGAATTTGGCCCCAGTGTCCGCGATGATCGTTTTATTGAGGGACTCAGTCAACTGGCCAAGGCCATGAAAAGGGACGGCGCCAAGGCCATCCTCCAATTGACCCATGCTGGGCGTTTCGCTAAGGCTACCCTAAAAGACTACCATGTGGTTTACGGACCTAGCTATATGCATCTTAAGAGTCCAGTCGAACATGACGTCTTAGCCATGAGCCAGCGTAAAATCGACCATGTCATCCAACAATATAAAGAAGCCACCAGACGGGCCATTGAAGCCGGTTTTGATGGGGTAGAAATTTCTAACGCCCAACGGTTATTGCCCCAACAGTTCTTCTCTCCCTTCTCTAACCAAAGAGAGGACCATTATGGCCCCCAAAATCTCGAAAACCGGGCCCGCTTTGGGGTTGAGGCCACCCAAGCCATCCAAGAGGCGATTGATGAATCCGGAGTGAAAAACTTTATCCTGGGCTTCCGCGGCACCCCAGAAGAAACCCGGGGCAATAAAATCGGCTATACTGTCGATGAATTCAATGACTATTTTGACCGTCTCCTAGATGTTGCCGACATCCAATACTACGCCATTGCTAGCTGGGGGCATGACATTTATTTAGAAAAAGTTCGTAGCGACAAGCATAAAGGCGAGTATGTCAACCAAGTGGTTAAAGACCATATCAATGGTCGGGTACCTGTCATTGCTACTGGAGGGATTAATTCTCCTGATAAGGCCCTAGCTGCCCTAGAACATGCGGACATGGTAGGACTATCTTCTGTATTTGTCACTGAACCTGACTTCGTGACTAAATTGGCCCAAGGTCAAGAAGATGCTATCGATATTAGTCTCCACCCTGAAGACTTAGCCGACCTCGCCATCCCCCAAGGGGCCTTTAAGGACTTAGTTGAATTTATGGACTATGGCGGTTCCTTGCCACAAGCCACCCGTCAAGACCTCCGCCAATTAAACCAACAAGATACCACTTCTTACTTTAAGGATTATCAATAAAAGGCAAAGAAAAAGCAGACGCCCAGTTTTAAGAGCGTCTGCTTTTTTAGACTGATCATCATTAAATGTCTAAGCCAATTTCATATTCACGTGGTTTCTTCTTGAAGAGGTATTCGCCGTTGCGAACCGAAGCCAGGCACTCTACCCGGTTACGGACCGCTTCAAATGGGCTTGGCGCATCTAAGACGATGAAGTTGGCTGGTTTATCAGCTGCTAGGCCATATTGGTCTTCGATGTGGAGGGTTTTAGCCCCATTATAGGTAATTAAATCCAAGACCCGTTCAAAGTCTTCGTCAGACATAATTTGGGCGGCATGAATCCCATTATCTAAGATATTCATCATGTTTCCATTACCAGCTGGGTACCAGGGGTCGACAATGGAGTCTTGTCCAAAGGAAACATTAATATCATTGTGGAAGAATTCCGCAACCCGGGTCAAGCCACGACGTTTTGGATAGGAGTCTGACCGACCTTGTAGGTACATATTTTCCGTGGGTTGGGAGGTAAAGTTCATCTTCGATTGTTGGAAGAGTTGCATGAGACGGAAGAAATAAGCGTCATCTGCTGAACCTAGTGAACAGGTATGGCTAGCCGTGGTTCTAGGACCATAACCTTCTGTTAAGACCAAGGCATTAAGTAACTGAACGAAGCGGGACTCAGGGTCATCGGTTTCGTCACAGTGAACGTCAATCAGCTTGTCATATTTCATGGCTAGTTCCACAATTTTGTGGATGGATTTTTCCCCTAATTCTCTAGACCATTCAAAGTGAGGAATCCCACCTAAAACATCGGCCCCCATTTTCAAGGCTTCTTCCATCAATTCTAAACCTTGACCATTACCATCTTTATAGGCAAATACCCCTTCTTGAGGGAAGGCAACCACTTGGATCGTGACCTTATCTTTTAATTCATCACGGACTTCCAACATGGCTTCGATATTTTTTAATTCAGGATCGGTACAGTCCGTTTGCGCCCGAATATATTGGGTCCCGTATGCCATGACGTCGCGGACTGCTTGGTACATCCGTTCCTTAGCTTCTTTTTTGCTTTGTCCTAATTTAATGTGGGACCAGCGAGCAATCCCTTCATAGAGGGTCCCGGTCGCATTTTCAGAGTTATCCGCTTTGCCGGTGAAATAGTAGTCTAAGTGCAGGTGAGAATCCACATAAGGTGGGATAACTAATTTACCCCCTAAGTCAATGACTTCATCTGCTTCACCTAAATCCTTACCAAAAGCAGTAAATTTACCGTCTTCAACCATAAATTCATTGGCATCTGCTTGCTTATAAATTACTGCATTAGTAAATTTTTTCTTCATAGCATAACCTCCATTAATTTAATCGTTACACTTCCATCCTACTCTATTTTCACTCTTTTTGAAAGTTTATTATCCAAAGCTAGTCTAGTCTGGCTCAGTCAGTTCTTAAGCATCCTTGAGGTCAATAATCGTTCTTCCCATATGTTGACCGGCCTTTAGGGCTTCAACCGTCTCCTCAATATCGTCTAGGCCAATACTGTCATAGGATAAAAGGTCAACCACCTTCCAGTCAGTGGCAAGTTTATTCCATAATTCCTGCCGGTAATGGATATCAAGCTCTTGGCTATTAATCCCCAGCAAGTTGACCCCTCTAAGGATTAAGGGAAGCACCGTAGTCTCCAACTGATTGCCCCCTGCATTCCCACACAGGGTCATCGATCCCCACTCACGAATAAAGGTCATGGCTTGGGCAGCAACCTGGCCCCCAACCGTATCTAAGACAAAGTCAAAGCGGCGTTTATTCAAGGGCTTGTCCCCTTCTAAATCCGCTGGCCAGATCACCTGACTAGCTCCTAATCGTTTAACTAATGCCTCTTGGTAGTCCTTCCTTATCAAAGCGCTAATATTTTTGAACCCTAGCTTATGCAGGATGGCTAGGGCGATACTCCCTACTCCACCACTAGCGCCAGTGACCAGAATTTCAGGCTGTTGGTCAAGGTCCATACCGTGTTTGAGCAGACTATCGACCGAATAAGCAGCGGTTAGTCCAGCTGTCCCATAGATCATGGCTTCTTTTTCACTTAGTCCCTCTGGCAAACTTACCAACCAATCATAGGGCACTTTGAGGTATTGGCTATAACCGCCGTTATGGGTCACTCCCGCTTGTGAACAAGTATTAATCACTTTTTCTCCTATCTTGGCCTCAGGATGGCTGGTCTCAATGATTTCTCCACTAGCATCGATGCCGGGAATGAGTGGATAGGAACGAATCACGCCTCCTTGGTGCTGGGTGGCTAGCATATCCTTATAATTCATCGATGAGTAGGACAGTTTGACAACCGTATCGCCCTCATCCACCGGCTGGTCTCCCAATTGGTAATCTTCCAAAGCATAAGAGGTTTCATCGCCATCGCTACGCACAACAACAGCTTTAAAAGTCTCCTTCATCTTAATCCCTCCAGATTCTTATATAGGCTACTATTTTCTACTTGCAGTATGTCAAGAAGGCCATTAAAAATCAAGGGAAGCGCTTTCTTCTTTGGAGGGGGTAAAAAGAGCCTACAAACTAGTCATAGGCTCCTATTCATTCTCCATTGAAATAAGCATCTCTCTATCCTTACAGCAAATACCATTACCAATCTAGCCATTGTTTAAAAAATTAAAACTGAACTTCTTTAATAATTTTTCCTGTATATAATGAATAGACAGTGTTATTTATTATTTTTCGATCTTTAATAGTATAAATATTAGCCCCATAATTTTCATCAAATCGAACTTTTCCATCACTCATATCTTGACCAGCAAAAGCAATAGCATCAGCTGTAAAATAAGGAATACCTTGATAATAATCCGCAAATTGGTGATGAGTATGCCCTGTCAATATCCCCATCGTTGGATTGTCACATAGGATTTGTCGAAAAGCCTTGGGAGCTTCTAAAGCTGGGATATCTGCTTGTCTTTTAATCAAATGATGATGCATCATAAGGAGAGCTGGTTCATTATTTAGCTTTCGATATGTTTCCTTTAACCAATTTAAGCGCTCCTTGTCTATATAACCATTTGATAATCCATATTGAGAATTATCAAAGCTAATGATTGAAAAATTTTCTAAGTTAAAAACTTTACAATAAGGTCTATTGTCTTCTTGATTCAAAAATCCTTTATAAAAATTTTCCTTGATATCATGATTACCTAAAGCAACAAAGTAAGGAACTGCTAATAGACTATCTAACAAAATTTTTAACTGCTGATAATCCTCCACCGTACCATCATCACAAAGATCTCCAGTGATTACTACATAATCATATTCAATGCCTCTATTCTTCAATAAATCAATTAAATGGGTCAATTTCAATTGTGGATGCTGCATCGATTGAAGCATTTGCAAATATTGAGTTGAGGAATCAGAATATTTCACTTTAAAATGAATGTCAGACAAATGCAAAATTTTCATAAATTTACACAACCTTACCGTAGTCTATTCCTTATCATTCCTGCTAATTGATCAATTAGATAAACTGTAATAATTACACCAATTAATATAATGCTTACAGTTGGCCAATTTCGCGCTTGGATAGCAAAAATTAAAGGCGCTCCAATTCCCCCAGCTCCTACTAACCCTAGAGTCGAAGCACTTCTAACTGCAATTTCAAAATGATTCAATACTAGCGAGCCGCACATAGGTAGTACTTGGGGAATTCGTGCATAAAATAGAATTTGCCAAAAATTAGCCCCCACAGCCTCCATCGCTTCCACTGGTGTGTCGTCTGCATTTTCTATTTCTTCAGTAAATAACTTTCCGATCATCCCAATCTGATGAATACCGATTGCCATTACACCGGCAAAGGGCCCTGGCCCTACCATCTTAACAAAAATCATCGCATAAACTAGTTCAGGGAAGGCACGTAAAATATTTAATATTAACTTACCCAATTTAGCTACCCAGGGAGCATTTTTCCAAAAAGCTGAGACACTAAATAAAACAAAAGGTAAGGATAAAATTGTACCAATAAAAGTTCCTAGAAAAGCTATTCCGATAGTAATTAATAAAAGCGAGACTAAATCTTCACCACTACCATCATAAATAAAGGACCAATCTGGCGTCAAAAGCCCACTCATAACATTGCCTATATTGGCAAGTTTAAAATTCTCTAAAGCTGAGTAATCTATAGTTATGGCAGATATTACAAATATAAGCACTAAAATTAAAATATAAATCCAGTTTTTATTTTGACTTTTAATCATTGATTAGCGCACCCGCTTTCTAATTGCTTCGCTGACGGTATCAGTAAGCCAAACAATAAGTAAAATCATTAAAATGATCATGGATACTCTTTCATATTGCAATAGTGCTAGTGATGAATTTAGGATTACACCAATTCCCCCTGCACCAACATAACCTAAAACTGTGGAAGCTCTAACATTAACTTCAAATGCATAAAATGAATAGGAAATAATCGAAGCTACAATTTGAGGGAAAATTGCCCAAAATATCATTTGAATCCGATTTGCACCTACGGCATAGGTTGCTTCAATTGGCAAGTAATCAATTGTTTCGATACTTTCATAAATCAACTGTGACACCATTCCAAAAGTAAAAATAGCAACTGTCATTACACCAGTAAATTCACCTATACCAATTATCGCTACTAGTAATGCAGCTAAAAGAAGATTAGGGATTGTTCGAATAATACCTAGCAAAAACCGAAAAATAGATGTAATAATTTTATTATCTGTAACTACAGTCGTTGCCAGTAAAGAAAAAGGAATCGCTACAAGAACACCAAGAACTGTACCCACAACAGACATGGCCAAAGTTTGAAACATTGGTCCAATTAACTCTGGAATATAGGAAAAATCTGGTTTTAAAAAACGACTTAAAAAGCTCGTCATTTGTTTAGTATTTGTAAACAGACTAGAAAAATCAGCGTCTGTAATGGAAACACTGGCTAATAAACATATAATTACAATAAAGAGGATGAAAAGGTTATGGTAAAGATTATAGTGGACCGTATCTTTAAGCTTCACCCTAAACACTTCCTTCCATCACTTTTGCAATATCTTGCCCATATATCTTTGATAATTGATCATCCGTTAATTCATTTGGACTCCCATCAAAAATAATTTTCCCTTTTTTAAAACCCAGTATTCTAGTGGAAAATTGTTTTGCCAGTTCAACCGAATGAATATTAACCAATACTGTTTTTCCCAAGGTAGTATTAATATTTTTTAAGTCACTCATAACCCGTTGTGACGTTATTGGGTCAAGAGAAGCAACAGGTTCATCCGCTAAAATAATCTTAGCCTGTTGAACTAAGGTCCTTGCAATTGAAACCCGCTGCTGTTGACCACCACTTAGTTCATCACAACGGGAATGCAATTTATCACTTAATTCAACCCGTTTCAAGGCATCTAAACATAACTCATAATCTTCTTGAGTAAATAAACCCAGAATACTTTTCCATGTTGAATAATAGCCTAGACGACCTGATAAGACATTTTTTTGAACAGTGCTTCTTTTTACTAAATTAAAGCTTTGTGCAATCATACCAATATCGCGACGAAGCATACGAAGCTCTTTCTTAGAAGCATTTGTCATTGATTTACCACCAATTATAATTTCGCCTTTAGTGATATCGATTAATCGGTTAATCGAGCGCAAAAATGTACTTTTACCCGCTCCACTCAGCCCAATAATAGATACAAATTCCCCATCTTTTATTTGAATATTTATATTATCTAAGCCTTTTACACCATTAGAGTATTCTTTACTAACATCTTTGAATTCCAGCATAGTATCCTATCCTCCTATAAAAAAACACACCAAATCCATTTGGACATGGTGTGATTCTGAATTATTCTGCTGCTGCTTGAATATATTTTTGAATGGTATCGTAAGCAGCTTCATTGGCTTCAGCATAGCCCTTATGTCCCCATAATGACATCACTTCTTTAGTTTTTTCGTCTTTTGGCATATCTAAAAAGGCTTGTTTAATTTTATCTTTTAACTCTTGATCCATATCTGTTTGAACAGCAATAGCATCATTTGGAATATCACCTTCTGTTAGGTATAAAACACGTAAGTCTTTTAGTAAATCATTATCTGGAAAACTGTCTTGGAAAACGTTTCTTGCACCTTCAAAGACAAAAGCTGCATCCTGTTGACCGTTTAACAAAGCGGTCATTTGACTAGGAATATCATTAACAGTCGTTAATGTGGATTCAACAGTGGGATCGATACCTTCTTGTTTTAATTCTGCAACTGGATAAATATAACCACTTGCTGAGTTTGGACTAAGTGTAGCAATACGTTTACCTTTTAAATCCGTAAATTCTTGTATATCGCTATCAGCTGGTACCAATACTTCACCTTTAAAGCTACTCCGAGTTTCACCTTCCTCTGGCAAACCAGTCTCACGGTTATAAGCACCTAACTCAGACGTTAAAATAGCTTCAGCAGCGCCTTGCTCACGTGCTTGTACATAAGCAGCTGGTGGCATAATACCTAAATCTACTTGCCCAGAAGCCATTGCTTCTACGATCGTTGAATAATCAGTTGCTAAAGTTACAGTGACATCAGCATCTAATTTTTCAGAAAGATATTCTTCAAATGGTTTAGCCTTTGCTTCCATTGATCCATCATTATTAGTAGGTACAAATTGGACATTAATTTCAGGGCGTTCATTGCCAGATTGGTCAGAAGACTCCTGATTTCCACAAGCACCTAAGAAAAAGAAACTCACAAGCAATAAGGTTAAACGCTTCAATTTCTTCACTACATATACATTCCTTTCCTCATACGCTAACATATTATCAACTACGTCAGTATATCAGGACTATGTAATATTCACGTAAATTGTTTGTTAACTTTGAGTAAATACATTGCTTGTTATTTTGTTATTGATAAACTTTTTTCCTTAACTTTGATTAGTAAATAATAATAAAAAAGCACACCAGTTTTTCACTAGTGTGCTGTTAAAACGTGCTCCAGGCGCAGAGCAAGCGCCCGCTTCAGAAAATGGCGACAAGTTCTCTTTAAGAATACTTACTCCATTTTCTTTCAGCGGTCTTGCTCTTTGACGCGCTTGTCGCACTGTCTGTTAATAATTCTAATCTTCGACTTTAGATTTTTCTTTGATGGTGTCAGCGGAATTTTGTAATTTGGCAAGCTCTTCATCAGTTAAGTCTAATTGACTTTGTTTAACAATCCCTGCTTTACCAACGATAGCTGGATAGGAGAGATAGGTGCCATATTCTTCACGGTAGTTAGAAACAGGTAATTCTTCATGACTATCGGAAAGAACCGCATCGACTAAGCGGTCAGCTGCTGCTGTAATCCCATAGTTGGTATATTTCTTACCTGAGAAGACCACGTAACCGCCATCACGGGTTTCTTGGTCGACATCTTCTAAGCTGAAGTCGACTTTTTCTAATAGCTTGTAAATGCTTTGGCCCATGACTTTAACGGTTGACCAAGCCACAAATTGGGAGTCCCCGTGTTCCCCTAAACTGTAACCTTGGACTGATTTAGGATGAACATCAAATAATTTACCCACAGCCCGTTGTAAACGTGCAGAATCCAACAAGGTCCCGGTTCCAATAACCTTTTCCTTGGCTAGACCGGTAACTTCTTGGTACAAGTTACAAATCGCGTCATTAGGGTTAGTAATGACCACTAAGACCCCAGAAAAGCCTGATTCTTTAATCGTTTGGCCAACTTTTTTCACTTGTTCACGGTTGTGTTTTAACTCACCGAAGCGGTCAGGGTTGTCGCCACCAATTAAGCCAATGTTCCCTAAAGCAGAAACAATAACTTCTGCTGATTTGAGGGCTGCTTGATCATTGACATTGATTTTGACGCTGTGGTTTAAGTTACTCATAGCATCTTCAAAGTCTAAGGCATCTGCCTTCACCTTTGCTTCATTGGTATCAAATAAAGTCAATTCATCAACATGGCCATTAAGGATTAATTGATGGGCAACAGTAGACCCAACATTTCCCATTCCAAAAACTGCTACATGACGTGACATCCAATCACTCCTTTCATTTATTGTTACATACTATACCACACTTTTTGACTTTGAAGCGGTAAATTTTCAGAAAATTCTTTCTTTTTGGCTTTTTCTATTCTATGAATTAAAAGCCAATCTAGTATATACTGGTAATTGACCATCAAGGAAAGGAAGAGATCATGCCGATCCCCATTATTTACGAAGACAACCACCTGCTCATTGTGGAAAAACCAATCAATATGCCGGTCCAAGAAGATGCTAGTGGAGACCTAGACCTACTGTCAGCGCTCAAGGTATTTATTAAGGAAAGGGACCATAAACCTGGCAATGTCTACTTGGCCCTGCTCCACCGCCTGGATCGTCCAGTGGGTGGGGTGATGGCCTTTGGGAAGACCTCCAAGGCCGCTAGCCGCTTATCGGATGATTTTAGAAGGCATAGGGTCAAGCGCGACTACCTAGCTGTGGTTCAAGACCAAAATTTGACGCTAAAAAATCAAGAAACCTGGACCGATTACCTCTATAAAAACCGTAAAAAGAATAAGGTCAGCGTGGTTAATAAGGCCGACAAGCGCGGTAAAAAGGCTGTCCTTGACTACCAATTATTGAAACAAAGAAAGCAAGTCGCCCTGGTCAAAGTCCGCCTCCATACTGGACGCTCTCACCAAATTCGCGTGCAATTTCAAAGCCGCCAGCACTCACTCTGGGGCGATCAAAAATACGGTCAAAAATATAGTCACAAGGGCCAACAAATCGCGCTCTGGGCCCAGCATTTAAGCCTCATTCATCCCACCAAAAAAGAAATAATGACTTTTAACAGTACCCCGCCCCTCAGTAAAGAGCCCTGGAATATATTCAAAGACCAGTTCACTACTGATGAAGATTGATATTTCATGACGTAAAAAAGAGCACCCCAGCGATGGGGCGCTCTCCTCGTGTTGTGACTGTCACACTCTCTCAAACCTGCTCCAAGCGCGAGGTGAGCTCCATTTCAGAAGTCCTTGCAAATCCTCTTTGAGGATTTACTGCGTACTTCTTCCAATGGTCTCCCCTCTTTTTGCGCTTGCCGCACTCTATTCCAAACGTGCTCCGGGTGCAGATCGATCTCCACTTCACTAAAGTGCAAGAAATTTTTTCAAGAATTTTTGCTCTTTAGCTCCAGTTGCTATAGCTGTTCGAAGCGTTAGCGAGTTACAGATATAGTATGCCTAGCTCTATCGATCTTTGACGCACTTGTCGCACTCTCTTTAAACGTGCTCCAGTCACAGGACGAACGTCCATTTCAAAAACTGCCAACGCTCAGACTAGCTGAGCTTATGACAGTTTTCTCCAATGGTTTCGTCCTCTATTGTGACTGTCGCACTCTTTATAGTTGAGTTCGGAAGGGTGAGGGGATGTCCTTTCAGAAAAGTTGAACGATCAATCAAGTTGAGTTCGACCGCCAGCCTTGAAGTCACTTCAGAAAATTCCAACGCACAGTCGTGCTGTGCTTATGGTATTTTCTTCCAGTGATTCAAGTCTTTGATGGCGTTCTCACATCCTTATATCTGATCTTATCATCTTTTCTTCCAAGGAATCTCCCTCCCTGGTCCTTCCTCACATCCTTTATTCAATGGGTTGGATATTGAAGCCTTGTTTGCCTAGGTCTTCGATTAGTTCTTCCCGTCGACTTTGCCGGAGGTTGGATTTTTCACGACTTGTTCATAGAAGGAGTCGACCCGCCGGTTAGTGTCACGTAAGTCATAGTAGGTGGTCATTTCTTGGTCATAGGCATCCATGATTTCCTTAGCATTGTCTGGATAATGGTAGGTGTCTTCAAAGATTCGCATTTCCTTAGGAATCCTAGGCTTCAATTGGGGTTCTTGGTTAGGATGACCAAAAGCCAATCCTAAAACAGGCGCCGTTAATTTGGGAAGCTGTAGAATATCAATCATGGCACCCATGTTATTTTGAATGCTACCCAAAAAGACAGCTCCCATGTCTAAGGATTCCACAGCGTTATTCACGTTTTGCGCCATCAAGACAGCATCACTATAACCTTGGAAGAAGCGTTCTAATTGGTGGGAAGAAGCCGTATCTGCGTCGTGTTCCTTTGCAATTTGGGTATTGCGATATAGGTCTACAATAAAAATCCATAGCTCAGGAGCCCGGGCAACATAGTCCTGGTTACATACTTCGGCAATTTGGGCTTTCTTATCAGGATCTTTGACCCGGATAACGCTGGCATACTGCATCCCGGTTGAAGTTGCGGTATGGATCGCTACCTCTTCTAATTGTGAAATCACTTGGTCACTAATCTGGTCTTGGGTAAATTCGCGAATAGTGCGGTGGTTCAATTGTTGTTCAATCAATGAGTTTTGCTTGTTCATCCAAAAACCTCCTTATATACTATATGGTAAAGTTTAGCAATTGGCTTAGTCCTTGTCCACTGAAGAAGTCTATCCGCTCACTAGTAAAAACTTACAGTTATCTAAAAATTGCAATAAATTCGTGGTACTTCATTTAAAATAATCATTGAGGAGGAATCAACATGTGCGGTCGTTATGAATTTAACCAGGAAGAAGCCTTACTCAAGCACTTCTACCAACGGGCCAATGACCCCGACATCCAAACTGGGACCCTCTACCCTGGCCAGGTTGTTCTCACCCTGAGCGCCAACCCGGACCAGTCCGTCCATGCGCGCGGCATGGAGTGGGGTTATGCAGGTTTTAATAAGGGGCAATTATTGATCAACGCCCGTTCGGAAAGTATCGCGGATAAGGCAACTTTTAAAGCCGATTTTCACTATCGTCGCTGTCTCTTCCCTATGTCTAGCTACTATGAGTGGACCAAGGACAAAGAACGCTACCGTTTTTCCAGTAATGACATTCTCTATGTGGGTGGCTGTTATCAAAGGCCAAGATCAGATCAAAGCCATCCCCGGGCCGTGCTCATGACCCAAGCGGCTAATCCGCTGGCTCAGGAAGTCCACCACCGCATGCCCTATTTTGTCCAAGCCAAAGATATCCGGTCTTGGCTCAATGACTATGACTTCGCCCGCCACTACCAGGAGTCTAACGCCCAACTCTTCATGGAAAAGGAAACCGATAATAAAGACTTCCGCAACATGACTCTCAACCTTAAAGATTAATAAAAAGAAAGGCTGCGTAGCCCTCCCTTTAGTCATTTTTCTGACCTGAAAGGAAACTGTCGCAGCCTTTTTGTTGACTTATTATTAATAAGGGTTGAAGGAGAAGGTGGAACCGATATTTTCAGCTTCTGCTTCTTTGGCTAATTGACCAGCAATGGCAATGTCTAAGGCACCGATACCGATTGGTACACAGATAGTGGTCCCCTTACGTAGGCCTGGTAAGGTTAAACGACCTGAAGCTAATTGACCAATGGTTGCGTCAATATCATCTTCATCAATAATTGACTTAGTTGCTGCATCCGCTAAAGCGCCACGGTGTAAGGCTTGGCCAATGTGGTCAACCACAATGTGGTCAGAATAGTTAATCAGGTGGTTACCGATTTCATGACCGGAACCAATTGGAATAATGACCGTGTCACCAGAAACGTCTTGGTAGTCAAGTAAGGCTTCTTGTGATTTGGTTGCTGTGATCACGATATCGGCGTCACAAGCTTCCTTGACATCAGTCACATAGTCAATATCGCCATCCACTAAGTCTTCATGTTCAGCGATAAATTCCTTAACGCCTTTGTCATGGTAGTGCCAGAGGTTAACGTGTTTAATATTAAACCAGTCAGCAATGGCATGGAGTTGCATGGAAGCTTGCATCCCGGTACCGAAGAGGGCTAAGTTAAGGTCAGACCCTTTCTCAAAGCCTAGGTACTTAATAGCAACAGCCGTTTGAGCACCAGTTCTGAGGTTAGTAATTAAGGTCCCATCCATCACTGCTTTAAAGGTCCCTAATTGAGGATCAATTAATAGAATGAGCCCATTAATGTAAGGATAGCCGGCCTCTTTCCGTTTGCCATCGAAACCACCGACCCATTTTAAACCGGCAACATCTAAGCCACCAATATAAGCGGGCATAGCATTCATATACCCTTCATATTCAGGCCAATCACTGTTGTTTCCTAGGTCTAAGGTGACCTTGGTTGGGTTCTTCACCCGACGTTCCCCTACCTCTTGGAAGGTTTTTTCGACAATTTGATTCACCTTGTCCATGGTCAACATTTTCTTAATGGTTTCTTGGTCCAATAATCGTGTTTCTGTCATATAACAACTTCCTTTCTATAACAATATCCACTTATATAGTAACAATAATTCAGAAAAAAGTTATAAAAAAGCCCTTGGCCAATTTCAATGGCTAAGGGTTGGGACAATTTTTGGGTTAAAATTAATCGATTATTTTTTCTCTTCAGCCAGATAAGTAAAGACCTCCGAGCGACTTAAGCAAGCAAGGCTTTTCCCCTCATGAATAATAATTACCGCTTCCTCTTGGGCCAGAAGCTGGTAGAGATCAGTCAGGGAGGCTTGGCTATCGAGCTGGGGCAGGTCTTTAGCCATTGCTCCATTCGCTTCTCTTTTTATCGCTGGCAAAGCCTGTATGAGTGAAGCGACTGAAGTCGGCTCTTCTGCCACTAAACTCCCCTGTTTAAAAAAGTGGCGGACAAATTCATTGGCTGGCTTGGCTTTGATATTTTTAGGGCTATCAACCTGGACTAGGCGCCCGGCTTGCATGATGGCAATCCGGTCTCCCAAGCGCAAAGCCTCATCCATGTCATGAGTAACAAAGACAATGGTGGTTTTGATTTTGTGGTGGAGGTCCAGTAAAAGTTCCTGGAGGGACTCCCTAGAAAGTGGATCTAAGGCAGAAAAGGGCTCATCCATCAGAATTAAAGGCGGTTTAGCAGCAATAGCCCGGCAGATCCCCACCCGCTGCTGTTCACCCCCAGAGAGTTCGTGGGGATAACGTTGACTATATTTTTCCGATTCTAAGCCAACCTGGTCGAGGAGCTCTCTAGTTCGGGCTTGTCGTTCCTGTTTAGCCATGCCGATCATTTCTGGGATAGTTTCGATATTCTCTTCAACCGTCATGGTGGGAAAGAGAGCAATATCTTGCAGGACATAACCCATCTGCCAGCGCATTTTATTCAAGTTATAGGAACGGATATCTTGCCCCTTAAAGTAGACCCTGCCTGATTCTGGTTTGACTAAACCATTAATCATTTTTAGGCTGGTGGTTTTACCACTCCCCGAGGGCCCCACCAGGACAAAGAATTCTCCGCTAGAAATTTCTAGGTCTAAGTGATCGACCACTAACTTATCTTGGTAGACCTTGCTCACGGAATCAAAACGGATAAAATCTTCCATTATTGGCTACCTCCAATCAAGCCTTTGTTGAGAAGAAACTGATGGGCGACGTCTTTAGCTGACTGCCCTTCTTGACTGACCTGGTAGTTCATTTGGATCATTTCCTCCTCAGTAATCATGCCGCCTAAGCGGTTCAGGGCTGCTACCACTTGGGGGTGGTCTTTGGCATAATCGAGTCTTAGCATAGGTGCTCCTTGGTAGTGGGGGAAGAGCCCCAGGTCATCTTCTAAAGCCACCAGGTCGTAGGCCTTGATTTCACTATCGGTCGAATAACCATCCACCAGGTCGACCTCCCCCTGGGCAATGGCTTGGTAGCGTAAGGCCGGTTCCATACTGGAGACTTCACCCAATTGGATCTGATAAAGGGACTGGATGCCTTGGTAGCCGTCTTCGCGGTCGATAAACTCTAAGGTGAAGCCCGCCCTTAACTTATCCGCATAGGGCTTTAAATCGGAAATTTTCTTAATCCCCATGGTTTCGGCTTGGTCGCGGCGCATCAGAATCGCATAGGTATTTTCATAGGCCATGGGCTCTAATAAGGTGAGTTGGTATTCTTCCTCCAGACCCTGCTTAGCTAAGTCATAGGTTTCTTCCTTAGAAAGCTTTCCAGAACTGCTAGTCGGCTTATTCTCCAAGAGGCTGCCAAGGATGGTTCCAGAAAACTCCGGATAGACATCCACTTCTTGGTGGTCAAGGGCCTCAAAGAGAAAGCTAGTCTTGCCAAAATTGGGCTTCAACTCCACTTGAATCTGATCATCTTCAGCTTGAATGAGCTCTTGGTACATGTTGATCAAGATATCCGGCTCACTGCCTAATTTCCCGGCAATCACCACTTTTTGATCAGGGGCTTGGACATTTTGGTAAAGATTGACCCCACCAATCACCAGGAAAAGCCCTAAGAGACTAGTTACCACCACCAGAGGTCGCTTATTCTGCAAGAACTTAATCAAGGCGGAAAAGGTCAAAGCTAAGAGGGCTGAAGCGATCGCCCCCACTAGGGTCAAAAGCGGCTGGTTACGGTCGATTCCTAAAAGGATGAAAGTCCCAAGCCCTCCGCCACCAATCAGGGCCGCTAGGGTAGCCGTTCCAATAATTAAAACCAGGGCCTGGCGGATCCCAGACACAATGACGGGTAAGGCAATCGGTATCTCCACCTTTAATAAGCGACGTAGGGGTGACATACCAAAGGCCACCGCCGCCTCTTCGATCGATGGATCAATCTCTGTGATCCCTACATAGGTATTTTGAAAAATCGGCAGAAGAGCATAGACGACTAAGGCGATTAAGGCTGGCACCGTCCCAATCCCAACTAAGGGAATTAAAAGCCCCAAAAGCGCTAATGAAGGAATGGTTTGTAAAACACCGGTGACCTGCAGAGCCCCTTCAGCGATCCGGGGCTGGGAGCGAAGACCAATCGCTAAAGGAATCCCGATGATAAGGGCAATTAATAAGGCGGTTAGGGACAGGGTCAGGTGTTCCCAGCTGGCCGCTAGTAAGTCACTACCACGTTCTTGAAAAATACTTCCTAATTCTGCAATCATTTGTCCATCCTCTTACTATGCTTAGTTGTCACTATTTACTGGCTGATTTTTCTCCTGGCTAGGTGAGTATTAAAGCTCTCATTAGCTTAAATTAAAGGGAAGCAAATAGCAATTTTAAAGCATGGCTACCAACCCTCGTTATATAACCGTTCAGTTATTAAAGACACCTTAAAAAGGCATAGCTAAAGGCGATTAAAGCAAGTGTAAGCGCTGACAAAAACTGACAACTTGTGCTATTCTTAAGGTGTCAAGAAAATACCGAAGAGAAAGAAGGAATGCAAGCATGAGTGAATTTAAAGAATTAACTTTTAAACCAGGCACCTACCATGTGCGTGCTAATGGACATAACGGCTCCCTCCCCATGACAGTTGAGTTATCTGAACATCGGATCGAAAAAATCGAAGTCGATTCCAGCGGAGAAACTAAGGGGATCGCTAGCCCGGTCTTTACTGAAGTGCCCCAAGACATTATTGCTGGGCAAAGCTTAAACGTGGACACCGTGTCGGGTGCTACTGTGTCTAGCCACGGCATTATCGATGGGGTGGCCGACGCGGTTAAAGAAGCTGGCGCTGATCCAGAAGTCTTACGCCAACGGCCTAAGCCTGAAAAAGCAACCGCCCAGGACGAAAGCTTGGAAACGGATATCGTAGTCGTTGGTGGGGGTGGTGCTGGTTTATCCGCAGCTGCTGCTAGTTTACAAAGCGGTAAGAAGGTCATCTTACTGGAAAAATTCCCGGTGATTGGTGGAAATACCGTCCGTACCGGTGGACCAATGAATGCGGCTGACCCTGAATGGCAAAAAGAATTCAAGGCTCTCCCCGGTGAAGACCACACCCTGGAAGAAATCTATAATCTCGATGAAAACGAAATCGACGAAGAATACCTGGAAGACTTCCGCGAATTAAGAAAGCAAATTAAGGCTTACTTAGACGAAGTTGAGGGTAAGGATGAATACCTCTTCGATTCCACCCTCTTACACCGGATTCAAACCTACCTCGGTGGTAAACGGACTGACCTCAAGGGTAACCAAGTCTATGGGAACTACGACCTAGTCAAGACCTTAACCGATAACGTGCTGGACTCCGTCCACTGGTTATCAGACATTGGGGTGGACTTCAACTATAAGAGCGTGGAAATGCCAGTTGGAGCAATGTGGCGGCGTGGTCACCAACCAACCAGTGATAACGGCTATGCCTATGTCAAGAACCTCGAAAAGTTCATCTTAGACAATGGTGGCCAAATCATCACTGATGCCCGCGTTAACGAATTACTCGTTGAAGACGACCGCGTCGTTGGGGTGAAAGCAGACCACCAAGGTGCTAGCTTAACCGTTAGAGCCAAAGCTGTTGTTTTAGGTTCTGGTGGTTTTGGGGCCAACACCAAGATGCTCCAAGAATACAACACCTACTGGGAACGGATTGACGATGACATTAAAACCTCTAACTCCCCTGCCATCACTGGTGACGGGATTCAATTAGGGGAACAAGTCCACGCTGACTTAGTCGACATGGGCATGATCCAAATGCTCCCAACCTGTGACCCAGAAACTGGAGCACTCTTCACCGGTCTCCAAGTTCCGCCAGCGAACTTCCTCATGGTCAACCAAGAAGGTAAACGTTTCGTTAATGAATTTGGCACCCGGGATGAAATTTCCAAGGCAGCCATCGCTAACGGCAGTCTCTTCTACTTAATTGCTGACGATGAAATTAAGAAAACGGCTTATAATACCAGCCAAGAAAAAATCGACCAACAAGTCGAAGACGGCACCCTCTACCGGGCTGATACCATTGGCGAATTAGCCGAACAAATTGGGGTCGACCCTAGTGTCTTAGAAGAAACCGTAGCGACCTATAATTCTTATGTGGACCAAGGGGAAGACCCTGATTTCCACAAGAATGCCTTCGATTTAAAGGTAGAAATCGCTCCATTCTATGCGACCCCACGGAAACCAGCTGTCCATCACACCATGGGTGGCTTGAAGATCGATACCGATGCCCATGTCATCAACCAAGATGGTGAAATCATCAAGGGCTTATACGCTGCTGGTGAAGTAGCTGGTGGTGTCCATGCTGGTAACCGTTTAGGTGGTAACGCCTTAGCTGACATCTTTACCTATGGCCGAATTGCCGGTAAGAACGCCAGTCAAGAAGCCTAGCTAAAATACCTCTAAAAACATAACGACTTAAAGAGGCTGAGTGTGACAAGCGCGTCAAAGAGCAAGACCGCTGGAAGAAAAAGGTGTTAAAATTCTCAAAGAGAATTTATCACCTTTTTCTGAAGCGGACGCTTGCTCTGCGCTTGGAACACGTTTTGTTAAAAATACTTGTATCAGATATTAAGGCTGAGCACTTTTGTCTCAGCCTTTTTCTATTGCGGTTGTCAAGGCAGCGAATTCCCTCTAGTCATGGTAAAGTATAGTTATCGCTAGCAAAATTTTCTTTCGAAGGGGAAGAAATTCTTGCTGAATTCCACTTAGAAAGGTGACCCTTATGTTATCTGACCAAAATGCCTATTATCTCCTCCAAGAGATGATCAAGTTCTATCCCCATGTGACCACTGAATTAAACTATGAGACCAATTTCCAATTGCTAATTGCTGTGATTCTCAGCGCCCAATCTACTGACCAAGGAGTGAATAAGGTCACAGCCAAATTATTTAGGGACTACCCCACTGCCGAGAAGATGTCCCAAGCTGATCCTAAAGACCTGGAACCCTATATCCAACCCATTGGCCTCTATAAGAATAAGGCCAAATACATCCAAAAAGCTGCCCAACAAATTATTGAAGATTTTGACGGCCAGGTTCCTAAAGACCGTAAGGCCATTGAAAGTATTTCTGGGGTCGGGCGTAAAACGGCTAATGTGGTGCTCAGCATCGCCTACGATGTCCCAGCCTTTGCGGTCGATACCCATGTTCAAAGAGTCTGCAAACACCACCGCATCGTGGACCAAGATGCCAGCGTGAATGAGGTCGAAAAGCGGGTCACTGACTTACTCGACGAATCCCAATGGCGGCAAGCCCACCAAGCCTTAGTCCGTTTTGGCCGTTACATTTGTACCGCTAGAAATCCGCAATGCTACGCCTATGAGCAATTATTTCACCTGCCTGACCCTAGTGAAGAAGATCTACTCCCTAAAGCAGGCGAAAAATAATAATAAATTAAAAAGCGAGCAGGTCCAGCAAATGGTCTGCTCGCTTTCTTGTACCCCCACTAAGGAAGTCAGTACTTTTTAAAATTTGATAGGCACTTTTTATGTTTTCTAGTCTCATTCGAGGACAATAGACTGCTATTACAGATAAAAATCTTGTTGACCTTGCCAGACACGGACAGGATATTGGTCAATCATTAAACTTTCCCCATCGACTTGGCTAATCATCGGCCCATTAATCGCCACTTCAACCACTTTCCCGCTTAAATGAGTCATATAAGGAGAGGACTCTTGCTGGTGACTAATAAAAATACGGTAGAGGAGGTCTAGAATTGCCTGGGGCTTAATATCATGAATAACAATGGCAGATACTTGGCGGTCCTTGATTTTTTCCAAGGGGTAGAGATGAATGCCCCCGCCAAAGTAAGGGTTATTCATAAAGACCACTAAGGCACAGCGGTCAAAATGATAGGGCCGGCCATCGATCCTCAACTGACAATTAAAAAGTGATAGCCGGGGAAGACTCTGAAAAAGCCCCACGAGATAACGTAATTTATTGCCCCAGGGCTTGTCAAAGATCCCCTGACTTTCTTTGAGCTTGATGGCTTGCTCAATGACTACACCATCAAAACCCAGCCCTAAACTATTGACCAACGACCGCCTTCGCCCCTCTTGGCCCAATTGATAGTGGTAGATGGGCAGAGTTTGAGGGGATGATCCTTCCACTAAAGGAGCTAGATAGTCAGACAAGCTGCTCTTATCCTGCTGGAAATAACGTGAGAAATCATTGCCAGAACCCGCTGGTAAATAGGTCAGGGGAATGTCGACTTGCTGATTCTGGAGGACGGCGACTAGTTCATGAAGAGTCCCATCGCCACCAATCACCAAGAGGCGGCTATCCTTTTGAAAATTATCCAGGAGCTCTGGCACTAAGTCAAAGATATGGCCCGGATAAGCGGTAGTATGCACGCGATAGCCCTGCTGGTGGTCATCAAGATAAGCTTGAACCTGGTCCAGTACTTTCCTTCCCCGGCCTAATCCAGCCTCTTCATGGCAAATAATCTCAATCACAGTCATGTCCCCTTTTTGTCTAATGAGTCCTTGGCTTGTTCCTTGCCGTCCTTCTCTCTTGGTCTTTGACCAGCTTATAAAAGCTGACGACTAATAGCCTTCGCGGTAATAGTCGTCTCCCTTATAGAGATCATGCAGATGGTAAATCGATTCACGACCTGGCATTTTCAGTGGCATTTGTGGGTCTGAGAAGAGGGTTATCAAAGCGGGTGGTAGTTTCGAAATTTTCACTTGTTCTGGTGAAATGGCAGTAACAATTTCATCGCCGCGGCCTTCTAAAATTTTCTTTCCAAATTGAGGATCAATCAAAGTTCCCCGGCCGACTGCTGCTAGATCAGCATAGTTCAGGGCATCTTGGGCTTTTTCTTCATCAGTGATCCCACCCACGACAATCAACTTCACATCGTCAGGCAAGACTTGACGGTAAAATTGGGAATAGGTCTTGTCTTGACCAGCGGGTTTACCCTTATAGTTTAAGTTAGAAACATGGATATAGTCAAAGTCATAATCCTTACCTAAGTCTTCCACTAGGCGGGTAGAATCTTCATAGGTGTAACCCACATTGTCTCCGTGAATTTCTTCTGGACTGATCCGGTAACCAATAATGAAGTCAGCAGGGGCTTCTTTTCTAACCACTTCAAAGACCGCATCATTGACTTCGCGGATAAAGCGCGTCCGGTTTTCATAGGAACCGCCCCACTTATCGGTCCGTTGGTTGGACCATTTGGAGAAGAATTGTTGGTGGAGGTAGTGGTTAGCCCCATGGATTTCTACCCCATCAAAACCGGCTTTAATGGCGCGGCGGGTAGCTTCCCCAAAGGCTTTAATGGTCGCTTCAATTTCTTCTTCAGTGATTTCTTGGACTGGATAGTCTAGGAAAGAAAAGTCAATGGCACTCGGCGCTAAGGCACGGCCACCGTGGCGGGCTGGGAAATTCGATTCCCGACCAGAGTGGTTCAATTGAATAACGGCCTTGTTACCCTTTGCTTTTAGACTTTTGGCAATTTTACTTAAACCTTCGATGTGGTCATCGCTTTGGATCCCTAACTGCTCCTTGTTGGCTGCCCAGGTATGGGAGGGACCACCATCCTTAATCACATAGCAATATTCGACAATCACTAAGCCAGCTGACTCTGAACGCGCTGCGTAATAATCGAGGGTGTCTTGACTGACAAAACCTTCACTCAATCCACTATTAGTTAACATTGGCGGTTGGACAATCCGGCCCTTTAATTGAGCCCCGTGCCGCAAAGTAACGGTATCAGTTAATTTTTTAGACATAGTAAGTATCCTTTCGCTAGCAAGCCAGTTTTTTATAATTCTTATTGAACCAAAAAAACGGCCTGTTTTGTTTTTTCCTTTGGACATTATTTTAGCAAAATTCGCTAAAATTTCCAGAAAATGATGAATTTTACTTCTGTTCAATCGTGAACATTGATTAACTAGGCAAAAAATTCGCTATTTTTAGTCCCTTTTCTTGAGTGAAATTCTCAATTCTTTTGGCTTAAATTTTCTTTTATCCCCTTACTTTCGTGATATGATAGCAATGGTTATATAAAATTTTATTAATAAAAGAAAGGACTGTTTTATGAGTACTAAGCAACTTCCTTGGAAAAATTTATTGATACTAGCTTTTATCGCTTGTATTGCCATGATTTCAGAATTACTGCCTTCAGGATTCTTGCAAGAAATGGCCAGTGCTTTTAACGTGCCTTTAGGACGAATGAGTCTCTTTATTGGAACCTATGCCATTATGTCGGCCGCAGTTGGTATTCCCATTACCCGGGCCTTTTCACAGGTCAACCGGAAAAACTACTTGCTATGGGTCTGCGGCTTCTTCGCGGTCAGCAATTTATGCATTGCTTTTGCTCCCAACTTTCTCATCGCCTTTTTGGCACGGATTATCGCCGGAGCAGCTGCGGGAGCACTCTGGGCCATGTTAGGATCTTACCCTATTGGCTTTTTACCCTTGCACTTAGCAGGACGTGGGACTGCCATTGTCCTAGCGGGAGTGACTTTTGGATTGAGTGTCGGCCTACCTCTAGCAACGCTTTTTGCTAAGGCCTTTGGTTGGCGGATGGGATTTGTTCTCATTACGCTCTTATTTATTGCCTCCGCCCTCCTCGGTTTGAAACTCTTCCCTCCAGTAGAAGGTGAAGAATACAATGCCGATAACAACTACGGCAAGCTCTTAAAAAATAAAGGAATTTTGATCGCCAGTTTGGCAACGATTCTGATCGTGATGGCCCAATATATTTCCTACATTTTTATCCAACTGATTGCCCAAACAGCAGGCATTGCCGTGGCCTCTGCTCAAGCGGCCTTTGGGGTTGGTGCCCTACTATCGATCGTCATCGTTGCCCGCTTTATTGACCGCTATCTCTTCAAGTTAACCCTAGCCATTTCGGCTCTAACTGCCATCGCCATTTTTATCTTAGTGGTTAACGTCCCTAGTCCCTTAATTAATTACCTGGCTTTTGCCCTCTGGGGATTAGGCTTTGCACCGATGACGACCCTCCTGCAAACTGCAACCACCAAACAGGTTGACCATGGCAAGTCCTTAGCCAATTCCGTCAGTGCGACTTCCTACGACTTAGCAATTATGCTATCTAGTTTACTGGGTAGCCTAACCATCGCTTCGCTCGGGCTCAGCGGAACCCTTTGGATTTCTATCGGCTTTGCCTTAGCCGTCTTCTTTTTGGTTTTCTTTAACCATACATATTTTACTTAATGCTAGCGATTCATTCCTATAGATAACTATTCCTTAAGGTGTTGGGTGAAGCCTTGTGCTCCTCAACACCTTTTTATTTCCAAATTAAAAACCGATCTCCCCTAGCTAATCAGAAATCTAGCTAGGAGAAATCGGTTTTCTTTTAAGCTTTTTTCACATCAAGTGATTGGTTGGTAAGAATTATCTAGTGATGGTTAAAAGCTTTTATTTGTTTTTCCGTTTGCTTGGAAGGGCTAGGATTGCTCCTGCGGCAACTAACAAGAGTTCCAAGGCTACTGGTGCTGCAACCACACCGGTCTTAGGTAGGCTGGTGTTGGCATTTTCAGTTTGAGCGGCTTTTTCAGTTTGAGTTTCTTTCTCTTCCACTCGGCTGAGCTTTGGACTTGCTGTAGCAGCGGTTTGAGTGTCTTCCTTAGCACTGGTTTCAATAGATTGATCAGTCGTTGCTTGTTGACTATGATCAGTTACTGTTGGTTGACTTGGTTGTTGAATGTGATCACTTTCTTGACTTGGGTGATCGTTATCTTCTACCTGAGGAGCTGAAGGATGACTAGGTTCTGGACTTGGAGTAGCTGGTTCTGGACTTGAAGGACAAGGTAGCGGTGAAGTTGGGATTTCTTCCACAATCACTTGGCCAACTTTTGAGACTTTCTTATCCTTGCCTTGAGCAATAGCGGTGATCTTGTCCTTAGCTTTCAAAGTCACGCCATCAGGAACTGGAACAAGGAAATTGCCGTCTTCATCAGCAGTTACTTCAACTGGCTTATCTAGACCTGGAATCGTCACAATGACCTTAGCGAAGGCTTCCGTCTTACCACTGATTTGCTTGTCTCCTTCCTTCACTTTATCGAAGACTGGTGGCAAGGTGGTTTCACGTTCAGCAAAGACTTTAGCTTTTTCAATGAGATCTGTGGTGCCATCTGGATAGGTAAAGACCGCATTACCGTCTTTATCAATGGTGATCACCGTGTCCTTAGGTAGATCTTTATTAAAGTCTTTCAACGATTTGACTGCTTGATCTTGCTCTTCCTTAGTGATCTTATTCAAGTCATCCACCAAGGTAATCACTGGTTTAGGTGTGTATTTTTGACTGTGATCGCTGACAGTAACTTTAGCTTCCACAGTGTCTGTGGTCCCATCTGGATAAGTTACAGTCACTGGAACAGTGATCACATCCCCATCTTTGGCACCTTCTGGAACCTTAACGGTTAAGCTACCATCTGGTTTTACGGTCACGCCTTGTGGAGCATCTTTACCGAGTTCGTACTTAGTACCTTCTGGAGCTGGAGTGGTCTTGCCGTCTTTATCGGTGAACTCTGGTTGGTCCACTTTCACTGATGAGCCTGGAGTGCCCACTTGGTCCTTGTATTTTGGTTCGACGGTTTGGCTTTGAGCCTTAACAGTAACCTTAGCGTTAACTGTGTCACTTGTGCCATCTGGGTAGGTAACCTTGACTGGAACGGTGATCACATCACCATCTTTGGCGCCTTCTGGCACTTTGACAGTCAAGCTACCGTCTGGTTTAACCGTTACCCCTTGAGGAGCGTCTTTACCAAGTTCATACTTGGTGCCTTCTGGCGCTGGAGTGGTCTTGCCGTCTTTTCCAGTAAATTCTGGTTGATCGACTTTCACGGATGATCCTGGAGTACCCACTTTATCCTTGTATTTTGGTTCAACGGTTTGACTTTGATCGCTAACAGTCACTTTGGCGTTGACGGTATCGCTTGTTCCGTCTGGATAGGTAACCTTGACAGGAACGGTGATCACATCACCATCTTTGGCGCCTTCTGGAACCTTAACGGTTAAGCTGCCGTCTGGGTTCACAGTCACACCTTGAGGAGCATCTTTACCTAGTTCATATTTTGTACCTTCTGGAACTGGAGTTTTCTTGCCGTCTTTGTCGGTAAAGGTTGGTTTTTCAACCGGAACTTTTTGGCCTGGAGTTCCTGTCTTTTCGCCATACTTAGGTTCCACTTTTTGACTTTGGTCAACTACAGTAACTTTGGCATTAACCGTGTCTGTGGTCCCATCTGGGTAGGTTACTTTAACCGGAACAGTGATGACATCGCCGTCTTTGGCGCCTTCTGGTACTTTCACGGTTAAGCTGCCGTCTGGTTTCACGGTCACACCTTGTGGGGCGTCCTTGCCAAGTTCGTACTTGGTGCCGTCTGGTGCTGTAGTTGGGTTACCATCTTTATCGGTGAAGTTTGGTTTTTCTACCTTAGCTTCTTGACCCGGGGTGCCGGTCTTATCACCATACTTAGGTTCCACTTTTTGGCTTTGATCAACGACGGTCACTTTGGCTTCAACCGTGTCTGTGGTCCCATCTGGGTAAGTTACCTTAACAGGAACGGTAATCACGTCGCCATCTTTGGCGCCTTCTGGAACTTTCACGGTTAAGCTACCGTCTGGGTTGACAGTCACACCTTGTGGGGCATCCTTACCTAATTCGTACGTGGTGCCTTCAGGAACCTTGGTTGGCTTATTGTCCTTGTCGGTAAAGTTTGGTTTTTCAACTGGAACTTCTTGACCTGGGGTGCCGGTCTTGTCGTCGTACTTAGGTTCTACCTTTTGGCTTTGGTCAACAACGGTCACTTTGGCTTCAACAGTATCTGTGGTACCGTCTGGATAAGTGACCTTCACTGGAACAGTGATCACGTCGCCATCTTTGGCACCTTCTGGCACTTTCACAGTTAAGCTACCATCTGGGTTCACGGTCACGCCTTGTGGGGCATCCTTACCGAGTTCATACGTTGTGCCGTCTGGCGCTGTGGTTGGGTTACCACCTTTATCGGTGAAGTTTGGTTTGTCTACCTTAGCTTCTTTACCCGGAGTCCCTGTCTTGCCCTCGTACTTAGGTTCTACCTTTTGACTTTGGTCAACGACGGTCACTTTGGCATTAACCGTGTCTGTGGTCCCATCTGGGTAAGTGACCTTAACAGGAACAGTGATCACGTCGCCATCTTTGGCACCCTCTGGTACCTTCACGGTTAAGCTACCGTCTGGGTTGACAGTCACACCTTGTGGCGCGTCTTTACCGAGTTCGTACTTGGTGCCTGCTGGCGCAGTAATTTTCTTGCCTTCTTTATCGGTGAAGTTTGGTTTTTCTACCGGAACTTCTTGACCTGGTGTCCCTGTCTTGTCGTCGTACTTAGGTTGAACTTTTTGACTTTGGTCAACGACGGTAACTTTGGCATCAACGGTATCGCTTGTGCCATCTGGGTAAGTTACCTTAACAGGAACCTTCACTTCAATGCCATCTTTGGCATTTTCTGGAATCTTCACATCTAGACTACCATCTGAGTTCACAGTAACTGGCACCTCAATGTCAGAACCATCTTTGGCACCATTTGGAACTTTGACAGTAAGGGTGCCATCTTCTTTGACAGTCACACCTTTTGGCAAGTCTTTTGCATCTTTGTCTGGAGCTGTGTACTTAGCGTCTTTTGGTTCATCTACTTTTTGACCATCTTTATCTGTGAAGTTTGGTTTTCCTACCTTAGCTTCTTGACCTGGAATCCCCGACGTATCCTTGTACTTAGGTTCGAATTCTTCTTTTTGTTGTTTAACGACTTGGGCGGTAAATTCCTTATCTTCGGTAATTTCTTTACCGACTTGGTCATATTTATCGTAAGCCCAAGTTGTGGTTTCATTAGCAGAAGGTTTGTGATAGTTAACCTTATATTTTTCATCAGGAGAAACTTTTGGCAGAGCAACTTTTTGCTCTTTACCATTCTTGTCCTTGCCAACTAAGTTCGCGCCATCTTTAGATTCAGAAATTTTGACGCCCGCTTTTGGATTGACGAAGTAAACCTTATCAGCATCCGCTTGGTCTAATTTGCCGCCTTCAACATCCTTAAAGGTTACCTCAACATAACCATCAGGCTTGCCTTGTCCGGAGTCAGCCGGAATGATATCGTCAATTTTTCTATAGACAAGTTCTAAGGTTGCATTCTTTTGAGGATTAAAGCTTTGGTTTTAGCCGTTAACTTGTGGTCTTTCAAAGGTGTAACCAACAAACTTAGGCGCAACAAAGTCTTTTTTCTCCGTGTATTCGATCACTTGAGCATCGCGTTTGCCTTCGATCTCACTTGGATATTTGTCTTCAGCTTCTGCTCGGAACTTAGGATCAATATCCTTGCCATCACTTGTGACATATCTCACTTTGGCGTAGCTTGGACGTTGAACGTTGATCTTGTAAGGTACCTTTGTAATATGGTTTTCTCCTGGGAGCTGCACATTTACTGAACCCTCTAGAGAAATCTCTTGGTTATTTTTAGGCACCTTATAGCTGATTTCACCAGTCTTAGGATCTAGAGTCACGCCTGCTGGAGCATCTTTTGGAAGTTCAAATTTAGAACCTTCTGGGAAGGTAAAATCTTTTCCAGCTTTTGTCCCTTTAATTGGCGCCTTAATGGTCTTATCTTCGTTTTCACGAACGAGCTCTTCTTGAGGTTCGTATTTTGCTATTACTAAGGATGGTTTAAAGGATTTGGTTCCTAGTTTTTTACCACCACGAATAAAGGTAATCGTCACTTTACCATCTGGTCCAATTTCAACCTTATCCGTAGGAGCGAGTTTGCTGGCTTCCTTCACCTTAGAAGCAATATCTGCCTTCTCTTCTGGGTTTAGGTTCTTAGGATCCTTGACAAGAATTTCGCTATTCAGTTTTTCAGTATAGTAAATAACCGTAGAGGTTACTTCACCGGAATAGTTACCTTCTGGTGTTACTAATTTCCCAGTAAAGCTTCTTGTTCCAACCTCATGCTTAAGGTCACTATATTCTGAGCCCTTGTCCCATTCACGCTTCAGATTCTTATTGATATCTTCCTTTAATTTCTTCATATCAACGCCATTATCACCACCAAAACGTAATGGTCTCAAGCCGATATCCAAGGAATTATCAAACTCTTCTTTAGTGACATGATTAGGGGTTTGATCGACACAGCGAATAATGGTACTGCCATTTGGGAAGAGTTGGCGAATCTTAAACAGATTAGACCAGGAAGAAAGATAGTTATAGTCTTTATCATCAGGGCCATATTTCTTATCTGGAATTTGATCACCGCTCCACACCTTAAGGTAGCGGCCTGTTCCGCCGTCTTCACGATCTAATTTACCCGAAATGATTAATTTGCCATCTTTTTGGTCCAATGTCATCCCGTTTAATTCATCTTTTGCTTTCTTCTGATTAGCTTGGATAGCGTTGTTCCCGCGGGCATTGAGGATATGTTCTCCATCCATTAGGTCAACAACGACCGGATGGGTCAATGGAATCGAGCCGGAATTTTTAGGGTCTTTAAATACGATAACATCAGGAACTTTAGCGATGACTGAAATAAATTGGGTCTTAGGGACAACAGTGGTCCAGTGATTAGGATCATCTGGCTTGCTCGTAATAGTCAGATTTCCATCATCTGCCATAGACAACTGCGACTTATCTAGACCGAGTTTAGTATTGGCCTTTAAGAAATCGTTGATTAATTTCTCTTTTTGATCACTTGTTAAAGAAATATGGTCTGGATCATCTACAACTAATTTTCCTCCATTGTGGTTGGTATGGTTAGATGGATTCTCACCACCGTCAGTCGCATGGACAGCATAAGGTGACTTGTAATAGATCCCTTTGAGCTTGATTGGCTTCGATTCTTTATTGTTGTATTTCAACCGAATTAAAATGTCAGCAGCTCTTTCTTCACGGTTAGGACCATAAGTAACAGAATGAATCTGTGGACCATGCACTGGATCAATCCGCGTATTTGTCAAAGCGGAATCATCAACTTCTAAACTGATATTGGACCAGTCAATATTGTTAGCTTCTAAGGCTTCTTTAATTGCAGGGTTGGCCTTGATGAAGTCCATCAGCTTAGCCCCTTTAATACCTTCTTCAAAGAAATTATGCGACAAGGCGCCAGCATATTCTGGAAATTCAATCTCATTAATTGGCTTAGGAGTGCCAGTATTCACAGGAGACCCATTACGATCATCATAATAGCCCGCTTGAGTACGGTCATCTGTTGATTTGCTGTCTTCTGGCTTAGTTGGAGCTGTTTCTGTTGGCTTTGGCGCTTCTGGCGCTACCCCATCTACGGAAGCTGTATCCTGTTTGGGGGCAGGTTTTTCAGCCTGTGGAGAAGCTGTCTTCTCTACATTACTTACTTTATTCTCTTTTTCGTCAGATACTGGTTGAACTTCAGCTGTGTGGTCAACTTTAGCAGCTTTTGCCGCTTCTGCTTGAACCTTATCTGCTTGACCAGTTTGGGCTGGTTTTACCGCTTCTGGCTGAACCTCAGCTGGCTTGCTGCTTGCTTGTGTATTAGAAGCAGGCGTTTCAGCGTGAACAGCTTCAGGTTGTACTGGACTATTTTTATTTTCTTTTGCATTCTCATCGACAACAGTAGCAGAACTTGGTAGCGTGTCAGCAGCTTGGAGTTCTGCGGCTTGGACAATAGCCCCTTGCCCTAGAAAACTCAATCCTACCGATACAGCTACTGAAAATACACCTATTTTAAGATTCTTGATAGCATAGTGATAGTTCCGTTGACTACGCTTACGTATCTGCTCATGTTGATTATTTTTACTTAACATAAACATTCCTCTTTTTAATAAATAATATTTTCTAACATGTTAGCGCTATTATTATAAAGGATTTTTAGCATATATTCTATAATAATTTTTCTTTTTAATAATTATAATAAAATATATGTAAATATACAAAATTGTTTTTCTTTAAATATTATTTTATAACTTTATAAGGAATTTTTTAGTAAGTAGTCATTCTTCCGATAAAATCAATAAAATCCACTCTCTCCGAGCTATTATTACTAGCCAGGAGAGAGCGGATGTTATGAAAAGTTTAGAAAATTTCCTCCAAATCAAACAGTAAATTATTTATAAACGATCGCTAGCTATCTATAACTTATAAATAGATTAACATCGATATAACACAACTTCTCTCTAACAATCTTTCAATTACTTATCAACTTGACTTTTATACTCAAAGAGTTAATATTTATAAAATATTTTTAGTTAAATGATAGTTAGCAAGAAGGTGTAAGTGATGAACCTACTTAAAAACAAAAACATTAGAATTTATCTTCTATCGATTTTTTTAACCACCATTTCATATGCGCTGCCCCATTCCATTTTAACGGTGCTTTTGCTGGCTAAGGGAGTATCCCTCTCTCAAATCGCTCTTATCCAAATGGCCTATAGTGGTGGAATGATTCTTTCCGAATTTCCTAGTGGGGTCATTTCAGACTTGTGGTCGAGGAAATCCTTATATCTATTGTCTAAAGTCTTATTAATAGTGATGTTCTGTTTAGTGCTATTCACTTCAAATTTTTGGACCCTTGCACTTGCCTGGTTTACCTATGGCATAGCCTCTGCCTTTGATAGTGGTACTTTAGATTCAGAAATTATCGTTTCTTTAAAAGAAAGTGACCGCGCCCTGATTCCTCAATTTGTTTCGATTGATAATAATACCCAAACCTTTGCCTTGCTATTAGGCAGTGTATTAGGTAGCTTTTTATATTTTAAAATAAACATCTTTATATATTTACTAGCTATTCTATTAACCGGCATTGCTATTTTCTTGGTTTACTGTCTTTACCAAGAAAATCCTAGAAAAAATGAAGACCTTATTTCCATCAATACGGTCTTAATGAAAGAACAAATTAGAGAAAGTTTTTCCGAACTCATGCATAATGCTAAACTACGAAAAATATTCTGTGTGGCTTTGATCAGTCAAATATTCTTTCAAACTCATTTCCAACTTTGGCAGGCTTTTTTACTAGAAAAATCAGTTAAAGAAGAACATTTTATTTTCTATTATGTCATTTTTCAAATAATCACTATGGTCGCTTATAGTGTACCCATTGATCAAGTGAAAGAACGATTAACTAAGAGACATTTTTCTACCCAGCTATTGATACTAATAATGGTCATTCTTCCCTTTTTACTCTTATCCAAACACTTCTTTTTATTTAGTTCAGCCTATATTATATTCGTTTTTCTCTTTTTCCTAATTGAATATATGGTCAACTCCTATTTTAATGATGCCGTTTCAGAAGATAATATTTCTTCTCTAGTTTCCTTAAAATCAACCGTATCACGTCTATTTTCAATGCTCTGCTTACTGGCCATGAGTCTACTCCTCAATCGATTTCCAACCAGTTTAATTGTCTCCATGAGTTTTCTGATCTCAATCCTGCTGCTTTTAGGCTTCTATTATTGGAGCAAATTAAGTACCACGACCAAATAGAAACTGAAAAAGCCTCTCAACCAGTTAAAAATGTTGAGAGGCCTCTTTTGTTATGAAGTAATTCTTTACCTTCAAAACTAATGGTGTGAATTTGGTGTGAAAAGTGGCGTGAACTTTGAAAAAAGGCAAGAAAAAACACCCCATGGTGTGAACCAAGAGATGTTGTAAATGCTGTAATGACGCCAATTCTAACGTTTGGAGAATTGAGGTGCCTTACGCGCTTTCTTAAGACCTGGTTTACGACGTTCCTTCATACGTGGGTCACGTGATAATAAACCAGCTTCTTTTAATGGTTTACGGAAGTCAGGATCTACTTCCAATAATGCACGGGCAATACCGTGACGAGCTGCACCAGATTGGCCAGCAAAACCGCCACCTTGAACGTTAATATGGATGTCATATTGACCTTCAGTTTGTGTTACGGCTAATGGTTGTTTAACGATTACGAATAAGGATGCGTATGGTAAGTATTCTTCCATCGCTTTACCGTTAAAGAAGATATTACCAGTACCAGGTACTAAGCGTACGCGGGCAGTAGAATCCTTACGGCGTCCTGTTGCTTGATAACTTGCTTGTGCCACTGCTGTTCCCTCCTTAAATTAATTCTGTAATATCGATGGTTTCTGGTTGTTGCGCTTGATGTTTATGGTCGCTACCACTGTATACATGTAAGTGGGTAAATTGTTTACGGCCTAAACGATTCTTAGGTAACATACCACGAACTGCGGTTTCAATTAAACGTTCAGGTTTTTCTGCACGTAATTTACCAGCAGTGGTTTCTTTAATCCCACCTGGGTAACCAGTGTGGTGGTAGTATTTCTTATCTTGGGCTTTATTACCAGTTAATTTTACCTTGTCAGCGTTGATGATAATCACGTGATCACCAGTATCAACATTAGGGGTAAAAGTTGGTTTATTTTTACCACGTAACATATTTGTTGCTACAGCTGCTAAACGACCTAATGCAATATCAGTCGCGTCAAGAACAACCCAGTTACGTTCAACTTCGCTAGCTTTTGCCATATAAGTTTGACGCATGTTTATTTCCTCCGTTTACTTTACGATTGTTGCGTATCACAATTGGTTTCCGGGGCCGATCGTGGGGCAAACAATACCGTCTAATATCATAGCTATAATTTTACCTAAAGTCAAGTCTTTTTTATTTTTTAGCCGCCAGTTAACCCAAAAAATAATAGGCCGATAAAACCACCATGGCCGCCAGTAGGAGAAAACCAATCAAAACGAAAAGGAGGTAGAAACCTCGCCCTTCCCGCTTGTAAAAATAGTAAGACGACCCAATTAAACCCAGGGCCACTAGAAAACCTAAAAAGATCAGCATTGCTCCGCTCCTTATCCTTCATTTTCCATCTGTCTATAGCCTCTCTCCTTGAAACTTTACTCCCCATACAAGTACTGGTTAAAGACCTCAGCTAATTGCTTAAACCAGTCCGTTTTCTCACTGTCACTGGCTAACCAATCGGACGTCATCACGGCCAGGTAATAACTTTTTCCCTTAGCGTCTTTATAGATCCCACTTTCATTATAGATGCCGGTGAGCAAGCCATACTTGTTCCAATAATTGTCCTCACCAGCCAGGGCCTCGTCAAAGGGGATTGGCTCCTGGGACTGCTGCAATTGCTCGATTAAGAAGGCCGTATGCTCGCTATTCAATAGTTTGCCCTGCTCCAGTTCCTGGTAAAAACGGGCCAGATCTTCAGGAGTAATATGTAAGGAATAGTCCCCAGAGGTTTCAACACGAAAAGTCTGAAAACCCCAGTCATGCATAATTTGGTTAAAACGATCATAATCGACAATATCGCGCCCCAAAGTAATGGCGCGCTCATTGTCAGACCACTGGATAGTAGGGATAATAAGCTGCTTAATCCGCTCTTCTTGACTGGCAGTAATTTCCCCTTCTTCTAAAAGGTAAAGGGCCGCAGCGGCTAGAAGGGGTTTATAGGTAGAGGCGGTAATAAAGTCGGCTTGGTCGTTAATACCGGCGATTTTCTTGCCTTCTTGGTTAAAAACCGCTATGCCAACCTGGCCATCTGTTAACTGGCTGACTAAGTTTTGCAAGGCAGATTCTAGCGCCTTGGATTGACTAGCCCCGCTTTCCTTATCCAGCCAGGCTAGGTATTGGTCAGCCATGTGGTCGATTTGTTGCTTTTCTCCCGCAGCCTGCTGGCGGATAATTGAGACCGCCAGGCCCAGATTAAGTGCAAATAAAAGCAATGTAATGACTGCCAATACTTGTTTGGTGGCCTTTAGCTTATCTAAACGAATGGCCCGCACCAGTAAATAAGCAAAGCCGCCTAGGATGATCAAGCCTATTAGCAAGAAAGTTATCTTTACCATCTTTTCCTCCACAATTCCTTGTATTATTTACCGATCAATAGTATACAGTATCTTTCAATTGGAATAAGCTATACCAAGGCTAACTAAAATATCCCCGCCAGCATGAGTAAAATCGGTATGGTGATGAATAAAGTCAATAAGCAGCCACAGCCTTGAAGACTGGCCCCACAGCCCTGTAAGGTGTTGCCGAATTCTTCTAGCTCTTCTCCCTTTGACTTTTCTTCAACAATAATCTCATTGCCCTCTTCATCATACAACTTGCGGTATCTTGGCATGGAATCCTCTTCCTATAACAAAGGTTATTTTACAATATTTTTACAAATAATAAGTACTATCATCATAGCAAAAATGCCAGTAAAGGCCTAGTTTTTTCTCTAATAGAAGCCGTTCGCCTCTGACTTAGCAATGCGTTCTGCTCGACTGGGATAGTCCACATGGTGCAAGTAGAGACCATGTGCCTTGGCAGTGGGTCCCGCGGCGTTCCTGTCTTGAATCCTTAACAAGTCACTGAGATTCTCCACCGGACGCAGGCCATCGCCAATCTGCAAGCAAGTCCCCACAATAATCCGCACCATATTGTAGAGAAAACCATTGCCCTCAAAATAAAAAGTCAAAGCCTGACCGTCCTCAGAGACCTGACATTCCGCCCGGTAGATCTCCCGGTCAAAGACGGTTTTATCCGTTTTAGTGGAGCAGAAACTCTTAAAGTTATGCGCCCCTATTAAGGCCGGCAAGGCGGCTTGAATCCGAGAAACATCAGTACGATAGGGATGGTGGAGGACATAGTGGCGGTCAAAAGGCGAAACAAAGGGGGCTAGAGACACCTTATATAAGTAAGCTTTTCTCAAGGCATGGTAGCGAGCGTGGAAGTGTTTTTCCACTGGCTCAACTGCCTTCACACAAATAGCGTCATCTAAGATACTATTCAAAGCCCGTAATAGGCCCTCGGTTTCGATCTCTGAAGGGTAGTCAAAGTGAACCACTTGCCCCAGGGCATGGACACCAGAATCGGTACGGCCAGACCCATAGACAGGAATCTCTTGTCCCTTAGTCATTAATTTCAGGGCCTTTTCTAGGGCAGCCTGGATACTGGGACCATTGGGTTGGACTTGAAATCCCACATAGGGAGTACCATCATAAGCAATCGTCGCTTTATAGCGTTGTGGCATAATTATCAAACGCCTCTCTCCTTATATAATCACAAATAAATAGGAAAAGCCGGCCATCACTGCCAGCTTTTCGCTCTTGTCATTCTTTACTTGCCTTGGCCATTAGGACCTAAAGATTAATATTGCTAGGCAAACGCAAGCCACTAGCCCGATAGCCATGGTATCGCGTTGGTGCCAGTGGAGTAAACGATACTTGGTCCGTCCTTCGCCCCCTTGGTAGCCACGCGCTTCCATAGCAATGGATAAGTCGTAGGCGCGGTCAAAGGCCGAGACAAAGAGGGGCACCAAGATGGGAATAATGGCCTTGATCCGGCTCATTAAGGAGCCCTCGCTAAAGTCAACCCCACGGGCCCATTGAGCATCCATAATCTTGTCCGTCTCTTCTAATAAGGTTGGTACAAAGCGTAATGCAATGGACAGCATTAGGGCAATTTCGTGGACTGGAAGAATATTCTTTAAGGGCTTCATCAAACTTTCCAAGCCATCGGTAATATCCAGGGGTTTAGTGGTTAAGGTAAGAATGGTAGAAATGAAAATAATGTAAACGAAACGTAAAAAGATAAATAAGGCGTTCCATAAGCCTTCATCAGTGATAGCTAAAAAGCCCCATTGCCAGTAAACTTCCCCTGTCCGGGTAAAGAATAACTGCAAGGCCACCGTAATGAGGATCAATAGGATCATGGGCTTTAACCCTTTGAGAAAAATTTTCAAAGAAATTCCGGTAAGCCAGACAAAGGCCACCACTAAGAGTCCTAAGATCCCATAAGTCAGGCCATTATTGGCGAAGAAGATAAAGATCAGTAAGATGAACATGATGATCAATTTGGCCCGTGGATCCATTCGGTGGACCAGGGAATCCCCGTTCAAATAACGTCCCATAATAAATTTATTCTTCATCTTGAACCTCCCCTAGTTCAAAATAGTTAAGAATACTATCCGCAAGTTGGTCAACGGTTAGCGGATTGTCTTGGAGTTGAATCCCTGCTTTGTCAGCTAAAACCGCCTTAAATTCTAAACTATCAGGTAGTGACAGGCTATGGTCTCTGAGCCAGTCAGCATCAGAAAAGATTTCTTCTGTGGGCCCTTGACGGACCACCGTTCCTCGGTTCATCACAACAATATGATTGGCATATTGGGCAGCATCATTCATTTGATGGGTCACTAAAACCACCGTTAACTGGCGTTCCTTATAGAGTCGGTAGAACATGGCCATCATGTCCCGGTGCCCTTTAGGGTCCAAGCCAGCCGTGGGTTCGTCCAAGACTAAGACTTGGGGTTCCATGGCAAGGATCCCAGCAATGGCTACCCGACGCATTTGTCCACCCGATAAGTCGAAGGGCGATTGGTCATATAATTCACTTGGCAAACCAACCAGGTCCAGAGCTTCAATGGCTTTTTGACGAGCTTCTTCCTCACTAGCTCCGTAGTTTAAGGGGCCAAACATGACATCTTTAAGGACGGTTTCTTCAAAAAGTTGCGATTCAGGAAACTGAAAGACAATCCCTACTTGGCTACGAATACGGCGTAGGACTTCTCCTTTAGAGTTCTTGGTCACCTGGTCTGGCCCAATTTGAACGGTACCTTGGGTAGGCTTCAAGAGGCCATTAAGGTGTTTGATGGCGGTTGATTTTCCACTACCGGTATGGCCAATAAAGGCGGTAAAACTTTGGTCGGGAATGGTTAAATTCACATCATGCAAAGACAAGGTTTCAAAGGGAGTACCTGCCCCATAGGCATAACTTACGCCTTGGAATTCAATTTGCATAACCAGTCCACCAACCCTTCTTCAGTATAATAATCTGTTTCAAATGAAAAACCACCTTGGGCTAGGGCATTTTTTAATTGCACACTAAAGGGCACGCCCAGCCCCATATCGATCAACTTATCCCCATAAGAAAATATTTCTGCCGGTTTGCCCTCATTAACGATTTCTCCCTGACGAAAAACCAAAATCCGGTCGGCACTGGCCGCTTCACTTAAATCATGGGTAATGGATAGGACGGTGAGCTGGCTCTTTTCCTTCAGGCGGCGGATAACCTCCATCACTTCTTCGCGCCCTTCTGGATCCAGCATGGAGGTGGCTTCATCCAAAATAATCACCCGGGGCTGGAGAGCAATAATACCTGCAATGGCTACCCGTTGTTTTTGCCCTCCTGATAAGTTACTGGGTTCATATTGGCGATAAGCCGACATGCCGACCTCTTCTAAGGCCCAATTGACCCGCTCGACCATTTCATGGTGTGGTACCGCAGCATTCTCTAAGCCAAAGGCCACATCGTCTTCAACCGTGGCTCCAACGAATTGGTTGTCAGGATTTTGAAAGACCAGGCCGATATTTTGCCGGATCGTCCAGACATTGGCTTCATTAAGTGTTAAACCCGCCACGGTAATCTGGCCGGATTCCGCTTCTAATAACCCATCAATTAGTTTGGCCATGGTAGATTTTCCTGAGCCATTATGACCGATAATGGCTACCCATTCTTGGTCAAAGATATCAAAAGAAACCTGTTTGATGGTTTGTTTGTCTTCTTCCTTATCATAGCGAAAGCTAACATCTTTGACAGAGATGATCGACTCCAAGTTGTCTCCCCATTTCTAAAATAAAACCCTCCGTTCTAATTAACGGAGGGGCTATAGTTATCGTATTCACTCTTCTCCTATCAGACTTTACTGTCGGTACTAGAATTACACTAGTTCATTCCTATCAATCCCTTGATAGCTTGCGGACTTTTACCGCCGGTCGGGAAACGCTCCCTGCCCCGAAGATATCTGTAAATCTCTTATTAGTGTAACGGAACCAGTGCTATATTTCAACTGATTTATCACTTATTATCTTCAATTAGTGCCCGTCCCACATAGTCTGTCCAAGCCTTGACCCCTGCTTTTGAGAAGTGGATGCCATCTTGGCTGAGCCAATCGGCTTGGGCATTTTGATCATAGTAACCAGACCAATCAATTAATTGACAGTCCTTCCTGCTATCAGCGGTTGCCTTCAAGGCCTCGTTGACTTGTTGGCGCCAAGGCCGGTTGACATGGGTATTGACCAGGTAAATCTTCTTACCTTCAAAGCGTTTCAGTAATTGGTTGATTTGTTGGGAAGTAAAGCCACCATTGGCGCCTAAATCTACCACCACTTTATCCTGGATCTCATTATCAGCGCTAAAGCTATCAATCAGTTCACCAGCTTGGTAGACTTGGAGTCCCACCTTGGCACAGATATTTGACCGTGGGAAGAGAGCCGTAATCCCCTTAGAGACATCGATGGTTAAGGAGTCTCCTAAGAAGGTAAAACTGAGGCCGTTAGCCTGATAGAGGACCCCATTAGAGAAGTCACTCACGATGGCCTGTTGGTCTTGGCTGAGCGACTGCCGGTATTTTTCAATATCTTCGTCATTATCACTAGCAATGGTATGCTTTTCCCGGTTGGCTTGTTCGATAGCTTCTCGGGCCTCCCGCGCTTCAGCCTCGGACTTGAGCACCACTTCTCCCTTGGGTGCTGTCACTAGGGCAAAGAGCGCTAAGCCTAGGACCAGGGTAAAGCCCCAAAAGAGGACTTTTTGGTACCAGGGAGTCTCCTTAGCCCGGACTTGACGAAAACCAGTAATTAAACGGAGCGGCTCCCCTTTAGGTCGTATATAAATCGGTATTGTCACTAAGCGCTGGTTAACTAGGGCGTCTAGGAGTAGACCAATCACAAAGATCGCTAAGACCTGTAACCAGGGTTGCATGGTAAACCAGTTTTGTTGACTGGCATGGGCAGTAAAGACAATATAGATGGGATAGTAGGTCAGATAGACGAAATAATTCTTCCGCCCGATAAAGGCCAAGGGCTTAAAGCGAAGAGCCTTACCAATAAAGGACTGGTCTTGGACAATAGCTAAAACAAATAAGACTACCAATAGGTCAAAGACCAACATGCCCCCATAATAGGTCCACAGGGATGAATCGGTCAAGAACTTCATCAAGACTGCTAATATACCAGCAGTCACTAGGGCAATTAAGTCTGGCGTCCAAGACGTCTTAAGCAGCCGATCTGAGAAGCCTATGATTTCTTCCCCCATCAAGAAAGCGATACTCCCTAATAAAAAGGAAAATAAGCGGCTATCGGTCCCATAGTAGGCCCGACTGGGGTCTTGACCCGGAGTAAAGAGAAAAGCCATCCAGGCCACTGACATCAAGGCTAAGACGATCAAAAAATAAGTAAAACGCTGTTTGGTCAGTCGCCGTCTCAGTAAGCCATAGATGAAATAAAAGACCACCAGCGACTGTAGGTAGACTCCCAAGTACCAGAGATGGGTCAAAAGCGAGGGGTGGAGAAATTCAGCAAAATAGGAAGACCCGATGGCAATCTGATACCAGTTATTGACAAAGGCCAAGCTGGAAAAGACCACTGGGCGGATATTGGTTAACAGCTCAGCTTGAAAAAGGAGTAAGAGCGCTAGTAAGAGAATAATAAAAAAGACCAAGGGCCAAAACATCTTCCCTAAGCGCCTGAAAAATTGCCAGCCCAGTCTGAAGGACTTGCCCTCCCTTAAGCGGCGTTCTAACTGACTGGTCACCAAATAACCCGATAGGATTAAGAATATATCCACCGCTAAAAAGCCACCCGGCAAGGAATTGGTGAAGAAATGATAACAAATGATGGCAAGCATGGCAAAGAGCCTCAGGGTATCTAGCTGAGGTAAATATAGCCGTTCTTGGCGCATGGGGAAACCTCTTCTCTATGAATGTTCATTAACATTATTATTATAACAAATATTCTCTATCGAAAACTAAAAAAGCGCAAAAAAAAAAGACATATAAAATGTCTCAATAAAAAACAAACTTTTTCACCCCTAGACTTCTGCCTAGGGATGAAAGAGCTAGACTCGAAAAGAGACAAAGGTCTCCTTCCATCATCATAACACTCAAAAGTTTTATACTAATTCGATAATCGCCATTGGAGCGTTGTCGCCGCGACGTGGTTCGGTTTTTAAAATACGAGTATAACCACCTTGACGGTCAGCGTAACGTTCACCTAAGTCATTGAATAACTTTTGAAGAACGGTTTCAATAACGATTTTTTCGTCTTCAACACGAACATCGCTCACTTCATTACGTAAGTAACTTGCTGCGCGACGACGAGAAGCCAGATCGCCTTTTTTACCTAAAGTGATCATTTTTTCAGCAGTTTTACGAATTTCTTTAGCGCGAGTTTCAGTCGTGGTAATGCGTTCGTTGATTAATAAGTCAGTAGTTAAATCACGTAATAAGGCTTTACGTTGGGAGCTACTACGACCTAATTTACGGTAACTCATTCTTAGTATTCCTCCTTCTTAAAGATATTAGTCATCATCTTTTAAAGATAAGTCTAATGCGTCGAGTTTGCCTTTGACTTCGTCTAATGATTTACGTCCCAGGTTACGGACCTTCATCATTTCTGCTTCAGTCTTTTGAGTTAATTCTTCAACGGTGTTAATCCCTGCCCGTTTCAAGCAGTTATAGGACCGTACCGATAAGTCTAATTCCTCAATGGTCATTTCGAGCATTTTTTCTTTTTGTGTTTCTTCTTTCTCAACCATGATTTCAGCTTCTTGAGCTTCATCAGTTAGGCTAACAAAGATTGCAAGATGTTCCGTTAAGACTTTAGCCGCTAAGCTTAAAGCTTCCTTAGGGGCAATCGTTCCATCCGTCCAAATATCGAAAGTCAATTTATCGTACTCATTGACTTCACCAATCCGGGTATTTTCTACTTGGTAGTTAACCTTCTTAATTGGTGTATAGATTGAATCGACCGGAATGACACCAATAGGCATGTCGTCCGTTTTGTTGTTTTCAGCACGAACAAAGCCACGTCCATTCTTAACATGCATCAGCATATGGATTTTGGCACCTTCAGCCAAAGAACAAATATGTAGATCTGGATTCAAAACATCGAAGTCCGCATCAGCAGTAATATCTGCAGCAGTTACTTCAGCTGGTCCAGTGATATCAAGTTCAATGTCCTTTTCATCGACATCGTATAATTTAAGCGCAAGTTGCTTAATATTAAGAACAATTTGGGTAACGTCTTCACGTACTCCTGGAATAGTTGAAAATTCATGTAAAACATTTTCAATCTTTATCGATGTAACAGCTGTCCCTGGTAATGAGGATAAAAGTACACGACGAAGGGAATTACCTAAAGTCGTCCCATAACCTCTCTCTAGTGGTTCGACAGCGAATTTACCAAACTTATTATCTTCGCTGGTTTCAATGGTTTCGATATTTGGCTTTTCAATTTCGATCATCTAGTAGTTTACCCCTTTCAAAACGTGAAAACTTGCACCTTTAAGTAAGTCCAAATGCATCAATCGTTTTAAAACATTAAACACGACGACGTTTTGGAGGACGACAACCATTATGAGGAATAGGTGTTACATCACGAATTGCAGTAACTTCTAATCCTGCAGCTTGAAGTGCACGAATAGCAGATTCACGACCAGAGCCAGGACCTTTTACCGATACTTCTACGGTTTTCATCCCATGATCCATTGCTGTTTTAGCAGCTGTTTCTGAAGCTAATTGTGCAGCATATGGTGTTGATTTACGGGAACCTTTAAAGCCAAGAGCCCCTGCAGAAGACCAAGAAATCGCATTTCCTTGTTCATCAGTAATCATCACAATAGTATTGTTGAATGTTGAGTGAATATGTGCGACGCCTGACTCAACATGTTTCTTGACACGACGTTTACGTGATCCTTGACGTTTTGCTTTTGCCATCTGTATGCTAACCTCCTTTATTTTAAATTAATTATTTCTTCTTAGCGATCGCTAAGCCACGTTTACCTTTACGGGTACGTGCATTGTTTTTAGTGTTTTGTCCACGAACTGGTAAGCCACGACGGTGACGCATACCACGGTATGAACCAATTTCTTGTAAACGTTTGATATCCATATTGATATCGCGGCGTAAGTCACCTTCAACTTTGATCTTGTCCACTTCTTTACGTAGGCGGTCAAGTTCATCGTTAGTGAGGTCACGAACACGAGTATCTTCGGAAACATCACAAGCTTCACAAATCTTTTCAGCTGTGGCTTTACCAATACCGAAAATGTAGGTTAATGAGATAACCACGCGTTTATCTCTAGGAATATCTACTCCTGCAATACGTGCCATTTATCTGGTCCCTCCTATCTATTAATTAACCTTGACGTTGTTTATGTTTAGGGTTCGCACAAATAACCATAACACGGCCACTACGGCGAATTACCTTGCATTTTTCACAAATAGGTTTTACTGATGCTCTAACTTTCACTCTTTTACCTCCTTATACCACCATTACTTGAATCGGTAGGTAATACGTCCTTTACTTAAGTCATAAGGAGACATTTCTACCTTTACACGGTCGCCAGGTAAAATACGGATATAATTAACACGCATTTTTCCTGAAATATGCGCTAAAACTTCAAAGCCGTTTTCGAGCTCGACTTTGAACATTGCATTTGGTAACGATTCAGTAACAGTACCTTCAACTTCAATCATATCTTCTTTAGCCACAATATATCCTCCCAGTCTATCCAAGTAATAGCTTCAAACAGTAGGTGTATCTTTCGACTAACTCGAATATTTTACCACAACAAAGAATAGTTATCAAGTCTAATCTTCGATAACTTCAGAAATGCGGTTAAAGACATTTTCAATGCCAATGTCGCCAGGAACCTTGTAAAGCTTGCCCTTAGCTTCATAGAATTCAACCAGGGGCGTGGTTTGTTTTAGGTTTACCTGGATACGATTTTCGACAACTTCAGCTTTGTCATCCTCACGTTGGTAGAAGTCATGACTACCACAACGGTCACAGGTGTTTTCTTCTTTTGGTGGGTTAGAGTTAACATTATAAGTTGCCCCACACGAACGACAAATGATTCTGCCGGTTAAACGTTGTTTTAACACGTCAGGATCAACATCAATGTAAATAACTGCATCAATGGGTTGATCAATACTTGCCGTAATCTCTTCTAAAGCTTCAGCCTGGTTAATGGTTCTTGGGAAACCATCTAACATATAACCCTCATCATCTTTGACTTGAGCTAAGCGGTCTTTGACAATGCCGTTGGTTACTTCATCAGGGACTAAAGAACCAGAATCCATGTAGGACTTGGCTTTTTTCCCTAATTCGGTGCCGTCAGCCATAGCTTGGCGGAACATATCACCAGTAGAAATATGAGGAATTTTATAAGCTGCTTCAATGCGTTCAGCTTGGGTTCCCTTACCTGCACCAGGTAAGCCCATCAAAATAATATTTCTTTTCATCTCTATGCACTCCCAATTTCCTATTCACGAATGAATCCAATATAACGATGTTTAATTAAACGTCCTTCAATTTGCTTATAGGTATCTAATGCGACTCCGACAACGATCAACAAGCTTGTCCCACTTAAAGCGACTCTTTGTGACATATCTAAGACATATGATATCACTAAAGGCGCGGTTGCAATGGCCATTAAGAACAGTGCACCAAAGAAACTTAAACGATTGAGAACCGTTGAAATAAACTGTTCAGTTGCTAAACCAGGACGAACACTAGGAATGTAGGCCCCTGATTTTTGGAAGTTCTCAGCCACACGTTCTGGATTAATCTGAATATGGGCATAAAAGAAGGTGAACAGAATAATCGTCACCGCATATAGGGCAATCCCTAAAGGATCTTGTAATGAAAAGATCCGTGAGACGAGTTTAAACCATTCAGCCTCTCCGTGAGAAGCTCTAAAGAAATTCAAGATCGTTTGCGGAACCATGATTAAGGAACTGGCAAAGATCACTGGGATAACACCAGCTGAATTGATTTTTAATGGTAGGTGGGCACGTTGGTTAGCACTATTGGCCCGTTTAGAATAGCGCACCGGAATCCGGCGTTCAGCCTGGTTGATAAAGACCACAAAGGTAATGATAAGGATCATTATCAGGATAAAGGCCAATGCCAATAAGCCGTTTTGAACCAAGGCGTTGCCTTCTGCTTTGAGAAGTTTGGAACTCACAAAAGCAACAATTTCTGTAGGGACGCGTGAAACGATCCCTGCAAAAATAATTAATGAAGTTCCATTACCTACCCCATATTGCGTGATTTGCTCCCCAATCCAGGTAACAAACATGGATCCAGCTGTCATAATCAAGGCAATGAATAAGTAAGTTGTCGTACTTGGGTTTTGAATTAGGCCGAATTGGGCTAATGAGTTAAACCCTAAAGACAAGGCTAATGATTGAAAGAAAGCGATCGCTACTGCAAAGTAACGCGTCCATTTATTTAACTTCCGACGCCCTACCTCCCCTTGCTTGGACCACTCAGTGAATGATGGAACAATTTCCATCTGCAAGAGCTGGATAACAATCGAAGCAGTAATGTAGGGTGAAACACCTAAGGAGAAGATGGAGTAACTCGCTAAGGCTCCACCACCAAAGGTATTTAACAAGCCGAATAGGCCCGAATTTGCTAAAGTTGATACCGCTCCAGCATTAACAAAGGGAACGGTAATATGTGAGCCGATTCTAAAGACAATCAACATCCATAGAGTAAAGAAGATTCGACCTCTAATATTTTTGTCCTTGAAGGCTTGTTTCAAGGTGCTAAACATTAGATCACCTCGCAAACTCCCCCAGCGGCTTCAATAGCTTCTTTTGCAGACGCTGAGAATTTAGCAGCTTTTACTGTTAACTTACGTTCTAAGTTACCTTGTCCTAAAATTTTAACGCCAGCTTTTTCCTTCTTGATTAAACCTGCTTCAGCTAATTCATTGGCTGAAACTTCTGAGCCGTCTTCAAAAACATTTAAGTCTTCAATATTAACAATCGCATATTCCTTACGGTTAATGTTGGTGAAACCACGTTTAGGGATACGACGGTAAAGTGGAGTTTGTCCACCTTCGAAGCCTAGACGAGTACGTCCACCGGAACGTGCTAATTGTCCTTTTTGACCACGGGTAGAGGTTTTACCCCAACCTGACCCTGATCCACGACCTACACGTTTGCGTGAATGACGAGATCCTTTTGCGGGTTGTAATTCATGTAATGCCATCTAGTCTGCACCTCCTTTAGAAATTATTTTACGTCTTCAACAGAGACTAGGTGGGCTACTTTATTAATCATACCATTAATTGCTTCATCACGTGTCTTAACAACACTGTAGCCAACATGTTTTAAACCTAGTGCTTTAACTGTTCTAATTTGATCTTCTTTGCGACCAATTAAACTTTTCTTTAAAGTAATTTTTACTTCTGACATGGTTTGTCCCCCTAACCTAATAGTTCTTGTACGGATTTACCACGTAATTGAGCAACTTCTTTAGGGTCTTTTAATTCAGCAAGACCTTGGATAGTTGCTTGAACCATATTAATTGGTGTATTGGATCCGAGAGATTTTGAAGTAATATCAGCAATACCGGCTAATTCAACAACGGCACGGATTGGACCACCAGCGGCAACCCCAGAACCGACTTTAGCAGGTTTAAGCATAACACGACCACCATTGAATTTACCAATGACTTCATGTGGAATAGTTGTACCAGCAAGTGGAACCGCGATCATGTTTTTCTTACCATTTTCAATCGCTTTATTAATTGCTGCTGGCACTTCAGAAGCTTTACCAGTACCAAAACCAACGTGACCTTCACCGTCACCAACAACCACTAGGGCTGCAAAGCGCATACGGCGACCACCTTTAACAACTTTGGTTACTCGATTAATAGCAACAACGCGATCTTCAATCTTTTTGTCATCAATTTGAACGAAATCTTTTGCCATGTTTAGGTATCCTCCTTTGCTTAGAATTCTAATCCATTTTCACGAGCGGCTTCTGCTAAAGCTTTGACACGGCCGTGATATTGGTAACCCCCACGGTCAAAGACAACTGCAGTAACTCCTGCTTCTTTACCGCGTTCAGCAATGGCTTGGCCAACTGCTTGGGCATTTTCAGTTTTGCTTCCTTTGTTTAATTCTGAATTGGCATCAGAGGCACTTGCAAGCGTAACACCCGCTACGTCATCAATTAATTGAGCGTAGATGTGTTTATTTGAGCGGTAAACGCTCAAGCGTGGGCACTCTGCTGTTCCAGAAAGATTACGACGAATACGTGCATGACGTTTTTGACGTAATGCATTTTTATCTGGTTTGCTAATCAATTTTGTCACCTCTTAATTGTTATTTTTATTAGGTAAAGTACTGTAAGCTTATTACTTACCAGTTTTACCTTCTTTACGGATAATGTGTTCGCCAGCGTATTTAATCCCTTTACCCTTGTAAGGTTCTGGTTTACGTACTTGACGGATTTTAGCAGCTAATTCGCCAACTTTATCTTTGTCAACACCATTAATCTTGATTTCAGTATTGCTTGGAACTTCAAAGTCAATACCTTCTGGTGCTTCAAATTCTACTGGATGGGATAATCCCACTTGTAAGACAAGTTTTTTACCTTGTAATTGAGCACGGTAACCAACCCCGGATAGTTCCAATTGTTTAGAGAAACCTTCGTGGGTCCCTAATACCATGTTATAGAATAATGAACGAGACGTTCCATGCATAGAACGGGCTTCTTTTGATTGGTTAACTGGTTCAAAAGTATATTCATTTTCTTCGTTTTGAGCGATTTTAATCAATGGATTGAATTCGCGTGTTAATTCACCTTTAGGGCCTTTAACAGTAACAGTAGAACCGTCAACAGATACGGTTACGTCACTTGGTACGGCAACTGGTTTATAACCAATACGACTCATCTAGGCTGCACCTCTTTCTATAATGATTTCTCTCTTACCATACGTAGGCAAGAATTTCGCCACCAATGTTCTTTTGGCGTGCTTCTTTGTCAGTAACAACACCTTCAGATGTTGAGACAATGGCAATCCCTAAACCGTTCAACACTTTAGGAATTTCATCACTTTTTGCGTAAACACGTAATCCTGGTTTAGAAATACGGCGTAAGTTTGTGATGATACGTTGGTTATCGGCACCGTATTTCATGAATACGCGGATAATCCCTTGTTTGTCGTCTTCTAAGACTTCATAGCCTTTGATATAGCCTTGTTCTTCTAAGATTTTAGCAATTGCTTCTTTCATTTTTGAAGCTGGAACTTCAACTGTTTCATGACGCACTAAGTTAGCGTTACGAATACGAGTTAGGAAGTCCGCAATTGGATCTGTCATGACCATCTAAGTACACCCTCCTTTATATTACTTGATTACCAACTAGCCTTCTTGACCCCTGGAAGTTGTCCTTTATGGGCAAGTTCACGAAGACAAATACGGCATAATTTAAACTTACGGTAAACAGAGTGGGGTCTGCCACAGCGTTCACAACGTGTGTAAGCCTGTGTTGAATACTTAGGTTTACGTTTATTCTTTTCGATCATTGCTTTTTTAGCCAAACCGTTCGCCTCCTTGTACTATTTTTGGAATGGCATTCCTAATTGTGCCAATAATTCTCTTGATTCTTCATCAGATTCTGCGGTAGTTACGATAACAACGTCTAAACCACGAACTTTATCAACTTCATCAAAGTCGATTTCTGGGAAGATTAATTGTTCACGAATACCTAAGGTGTAGTTACCACGTCCATCAAAGGAACGTTTGCTAATTCCGCGGAAGTCACGAACACGAGGAAGTGAAACATTAATTAACTTGTCTAAGAAGTCATACATACGTTCACCACGTAAGGTAACTTTGGTACCAATAGGCATACCTTCACGTAAGCGGAAACCAGCGATTGATTTCTTCGCTTTGGTGATAATTGGTTTTTGACCAGAGATCTTGGTTAATTCTTCAACTGCATTTTCAAGATTTTTTGAGTTGGAGACTGCGTCGCCGACACCCATATTTAAAACAATCTTGTCAACTTTTGGCACTTGCATTGGAGAAGTATAGTTAAACTTTTCAATTAAAGCGTTCTTTACTTCGTTATTGTATTTTTCTTTTAAATGATTAGCCATAATCTGTTAGTTCCTCCTTCCTTGATTAATCTAAGGCTTTGCCAGATTTTTTTGCCACACGAACACGCTTGCCGTCACGTTCTTCAATGGCAACACGGGTCTTTTCGTTGGTTTCTGGATCAATTACTTGGACATTTGATACATGAATTGCAGCTTCTTCTTCGATGATGCCGCCTTGTGGATTTGCTTGGGATGGACGTTGGTGTTTCTTCACTAAGTTTGCGCCTTCAACGAGTACGCGGTCTTTCTTAGGGAAAGTTTTTAAAACTGTTCCTTGAACGCCTTTGTCTTTACCAGCAATAATTTCTACTTTATCACCTGTTTTAATACGCATCTTTTGGACACCTCTCTTTCAATATGATTAAAGTACTTCTGGAGCGAGTGAAATAATACGCATATAGTTGTTTTCACGTAATTCACGAGCTACTGGTCCAAAGATACGAGTTCCACGTGGTGTTTTGTCATCACGAATAATTACACAGGCATTTTCATCGAATTTGATGTATGAACCATCAGCACGACGTGTTCCACTCTTGGAGCGAACAATAACAGCTTTTACCACATCACCTTTTTTAACAACGCCACCGGGTGTAGCTTGTTTTACTGTACATACAATAACGTCACCGATGTTAGCTGTTTTACGACCTGAACCACCTAAAACGCTGACACATAGGACTTCACGTGCTCCTGAGTTATCAGCAACTTTCAAGCGACTTTCTGTTTGAATCATCTTCTAGTATCCTCCTTCCAGTTAGCGTTAAATAATAACTGATTTTTCAACAATTTCAACTAGACGGAAATATTTATCCTTAGATAGTGGACGGGTTTCCATAATTTTAACGGTGTCGCCTACTTTTGCTGAATTCTTTTCATCATGTACTTTATATTTCTTGGAATACGAAATACGTTTTTTGTATGTTGGATGGAATTTAAATGTGTCTACTTGGACAACGATCGTCTTATCCATTTTGTCGGAAACAACGCGTCCTTGTAGAACTTTACGGTGATTACGTTTTTCTGCCATTTCTTTAATATCCTCCTTTACTGATTAACGTTTTACGCGAGTTCTTGTTGACGCAATGCTGTTTTAATACGAGCAATTTGTTTACGAACTTGTTTAATACGCGCAGTATTTTCTAATTGACCGGTTGCCAATTGGAATCGTAAATTGAATAACTCTTGTTTGTATTCTTGTTCCTTTGCGTTTAATTCAGCCACGGAAAGATCTTTTAATTCAGAAAATTTATTCATTCGATTCACCACCTACATCACGTTTGACAATCTTACAACGAATTGGTAATTTGTGGGCAGCAAGACGTAGCGCTTCACGAGCAACTTCTTCAGGCACCCCTGCAATTTCAAATAAAATTTTTCCGCGTTTAACAGGAGCTACCCAGCCTTCTGGAGCACCTTTACCGGAACCCATACGAACACCAATGGCTTTGGCGGAGTATGGTTTGTGAGGGAAGATTTTAATCCATACTTTCCCTCCACGTTTCATATAACGTGTCATCGCGATACGGGCTGCTTCGATTTGGCGGTTGGTGATCCATTTAGAATCTAATGCTTGTAAGCCATATTCACCATAGGCGATTTCTTTACCGCCTTTAGCTTCTCCACGCATTTTTCCGCGGAACTCACGTCTATGTTTAACACGTTTAGGTACTAACACGATTATTCCTCCTCTTGATTATTAGTTGTTGGAAGAACTTCTCCACGGCAAATCCAAACTTTAACACCAATTTTACCATAGGTGGTGTCTGCTTCTACCCAGGCATAATCAATGTCAGCACGTAGGGTATGTAGTGGAACAGTTCCTTCGTCTAATGCTTCGGTACGAGCCATATCAGCACCGTTTAAACGGCCAGATACTTGGACTTTGATACCTTGAGCGCCTGCTTTCATGGTGCGTTGAATGGCTTGTTTCATTGCACGACGGAAAGCGATACGGTTTTCTAATTGTTGAGCGATGTTTTCGCCGACTAATTCTGCACTTAAGTCAGGTTGTTTAACTTCGATAACGTTGATGTGTACGCGTTTACCGGTTAATTGGTTAAGGTCTTTACGGAGTTTTTCGACTTCACTACCGCCTTTACCGATAACCATACCTGGTTTAGCAGTATGCACATTGATGTTTACCTTGTTAGCTGCACGTTCAATTTCAACTTGTGAGATTGAAGCATCTTTTAGCGCGTCTTCAATATAATCACGGACAGCTAAGTCTTCATGTAACGTGTTGGCATAATCTTTTTCTTCAAACCAGCGTGCATCCCAGTCTTTAATGACCCCGATACGTAAACCGGTTGGATTAATTTTTTGACCCACTAATTACTCCTCCTCTGCTTCTTTTACCACAACGGTAATGTGGCTGGTGCGTTTATTGATACGTGAAGCTGCGCCTTTAGCACGTGGACGGAACCGTTTCATGGTTGGTCCTTCGTTCACATAGGCTTCACTGACATATAATTTAGTTACATCTAAGTCTGAATTGTGTTCTGCGTTAGCAACAGCTGACATTAACACCTTTTCAATCACAGGACTAGCTGCACGAGGGGTGTTTTTTAGAATAGCGATTGCTTCGCCAACGCTCTTGTTGCGAATTAAGTCAATTACTAAGCGCGCTTTACGGGCTGGAATTCTAACTGTTTTCGCAGTAGCTTTTGCAGATAAAACTTGTTCTGCCATTATTTATTTTCCTCCTCTCGCATTAACGACGTGTCTTCTTGTCGTCTGCAGCATGACCATGGTAAGTACGGGTAGGAACAAATTCACCTAATTTGTGTCCAACCATGTCTTCTTGAATATAAACTGGAACATGTTTACGTCCATCGTGAACAGCAATCGTTAAACCAATGAAGTTAGGAAAGATTGTTGAACGACGGGACCATGTTTTGATTACTTGTTTTTTATCGTTGTCTTGTTGTTCTTGAACCTTTTTCATTAAGTGTTCGTCACAAAAAGGTCCTTTTTTAATACTACGGCTCATTTACTCTGGCTCCTTTCGTCAAGATCTAGTTAGTTTAACGTTTCTTGCTACGGTGACGTACAATTAATTTATTGCTACGTGCGTTCTTATCACGAGTCTTAATACCACGAGCTGGTTTCCCCCATGGGGTCATTTGAACCTTACGTCCGATTGGTGCACGACCTTCACCACCACCGTGTGGGTGATCGTTAGGGTTCATTACGGAACCACGAACAGTTGGGCGTTTACCTAACCAGCGACTACGTCCAGCTTTACCGCTGTTAATCAATTCGTGTTGTTCATTACCAACAGAACCAACTGTAGCCCGGCATGTCCCTAAGATAAACCGTACTTCACCAGAGTTTAATTTTACAAGGACATATTTGTCTTCTTTACCTAAAACTTGAGCACTGGTACCAGCGGCACGAACTAATTGGCCACCCTTACCAGGTTTGGTTTCGATGTTGTGGATCACAGTACCAACTGGGATATTCTTAAGTGGTAAAGCGTTACCTACTTTGATATCAGCGTCAGCGCCAGATTGGATCCGGGTACCTACTTGTAAGCCTTTAGGTGCGATGATGTAGGTTTTAACCCCGTCAGTATAATGGATTAATGCGATGTTAGCGGAACGGTTTGGATCGTATTCGATAGCCTTAACCACGCCTTCAACGTTGTCTTTATTACGTTTGAAGTCGATTAAACGGTAAGCTTGTTTGTGTCCACCACCATGGTGACGAACAGTGATACGACCTTGGTTGTTACGTCCAGCTCTTCTGGATTGTTTAGCTAATAAGCTTTTTTCAGGTGTTTTCTTGGTGATTTCGGAAAAATCGGAACCTGTCATATTACGACGTCCGTTAGTTGTCGCTTTATAAACTTTAATCGCCACGTTAATTCCTCCTATTCTTCAGAATCTTCATCAACAGTTGGGAAGATTTCAATTGATTGACCTTCGGCAACTTCGACAATGGCTTTGCGACGTTTGCGGGTATAACCTGCATAACGTCCCATACGTTTTAACTTGCCACGTACATTAAGGATGTTTACTTTAACAACTTTTACTTGGAAAAGTTCTTCAACAGCTTGTCTCACTTGAGTTTTGTTAGCGTCAGTAGCTACTTCAAAAGTGTACTTGTTGTCATCCATAGCTTCCATTGAAGCTTCAGTAATGATTGGGCGTAGAATAATATCTTGAGCACTCATTATGCAAGTACCTCCTCTACGTTAGAAAGAGCTGATTGAGTCATAAGCACTTTCGCATGGTTTTCTAAGTCGTAAACGTTCACGTTATCTTCATCAACTACGGTAACGTTGTTTAAGTTACGTGCTGATAAGTGAGCGTTAGTGTTGTCTTTGTCAACAACTACTAAAACTTTTTCATTAACGTTTAAGTTTTCGAGAATGTTTTTGAATTCTTTGGTCTTTGGTGCATCTAAGCTAAGTGCGTCAACAACCACTAAGTTGTCTTGGCTCACCTTACGTGATAATGCAGAACGTAAAGCTAAGCGACGTACCTTACGAGGTAACTTGTAGCTGTATGAACGTGGGGTAGGACCAAATGCGCGTCCACCACCAACCCATTGAGGAGCTCGGATAGAACCTTGACGAGCACGACCGGTTCCTTTTTGACGCCATGGTTTACGTCCACCACCACTAACAGCGGAACGGTTTTTCACTGCGTGGGTTCCTTGGCGACGGGAAGCGCGTTGCATCAAAATAACATCAAAGATTGCGGTTTCGTTTGGTTCGATAGCGAAGATGTCGTCTTTTACTTCGATTTCGCCGTTTTGTGAACCATCTTGTTTATATAAGTTGATTTTAGCCATTATTTACTTCCTCCTTCCTCAATTATTCAGCTGTTTTAGCAGCTGTCTTGATTTCAACGAGTGATTTCTTGGCGCCTGGAACATTACCTTTTACTAAGATAACATTCTTGTCTGCCATCACTTTAACGATTTCTAAGTTTTGAATGGTTACAGTGTTGCCACCCATTTGTCCTGGTAAGTTTTTACCCTTGAAGACTTTGGAAGCATCTGAAGCCATACCCATTGATCCAGCAGCACGGTGGTAGTGAGAACCGTGAGACATAGGACCACGTTGTTGACCATGACGTTTGATCGCGCCTTGGAAACCTTTACCTTTAGAGGTTCCAGTTACATCAACGATGTCGCCTTCTTGGAAAATATCCACCTTTACTTCGCTACCTACTTCGTATTCTCCTAGCTCAACATCTTTGAATTCGCGAATGAAGCGCTTAGGAGTAGTTTCTGCTTTTGCTACATGACCTTGTTCAGGTTTATTGGCAAGAACTTCACGTTTGTCGTCGAAACCTAATTGAACAGCTTCGTAACCATCGTTTTCCAAAGTTTTCACTTGTAAAACAACATTAGCTTGAGCTTCGATAACAGTAACTGGTACTAATTCGCCAGATTCAGTGAAGAACTGAGTCATACCTACTTTTTTACCTAAGATTCCTTTAGTCATGATTACACCTCCATAAAATTATTTTTTAAAATTGGTTAACTAAATTAAAGTTTGATTTCGATGTCCACACCACTTGGTAAGTCGAGTTTCATTAAAGCGTCGACTGTCTTAGGTGTTGGGTTAACAATATCCACTAGGCGTTTGTGTGTACGCATTTCGAATTGTTCCCGTGAGTCTTTGTACTTGTGAGTTGCACGGATCACGGTGAAGATTGAGCGTTCAGTTGGTAGTGGGATTGGCCCTGCTACTTGTGCTCCTGTACGTTTAGCGGTATCTACAATTTTTTGTGCGGATTGATCTAACGCACGATGTTCATAAGCCTTTAAGCGGATACGAATTTTTTGTTTTGCCATTATATTTCCTCCTCGTCATAATTCTACGATTGACTAGCTCCATATGAAAGACCGGCTCCACCCTCTTGGCAAAGCTCCCGGGTGTGTCGCAACCTCATACTTCAAAGCTTGGGCTGTTTTGACTCCAGGGCATAGTAACCCCTGGAATTTACAGCACTCTTACAATTATACAGACATGTCGATGTGATATCAAGGGTTTTCGCTTACTTTTTTAAAAAAATCGCCAAAAACTTTCATAAGCCCTTTCTTGTTTCCAAACCTTCCCCTAATAGCTATAAGCATGAGCTAAATTGTCCAAGTGACGCTGTATTTGTTCGACGGCTTCCACTTAGATAGACAAAAAGAAACCGAGACTTTCTATCTGCTAAGACTCGGTTTCTCTTCTATTATATATATGTTCATTTTCGGTGCTATTAAATGCCCTGCTTCTTTAATGAAGAGATTCTTCATTAAAGATAACTACTGGCATGCCCACATAGGATTTAGCAAAGATGGTTGGCATGACATTAATTGAGGTATTGACACAACCGTAGGACCCTGCCATGTTGCGGTAGAGTTGCCCCCCAAAGGCTGGTTGCCACTTAGCGTCATGGATACCTTCCGCATGGTAGTCAAAGGCCATCCAATAATCCACTGGTTGCTCGTAAGGAATCCCAGTGATTGGTGAATTGGCTCTTAAGATACTTGGTGACTCCATATTCCAAATTTCATTGGCACCCGGAATCGTTGGTGACTTGTCTTGGCCAGTAATCACATCGGTTTCCAGACTCAATTGCCCATTTTCATAGAGGAATAATTTTTGGTTAGGGATATCTACTTCAATATAAGTATCCCCAAAGAAATTATCTACCTTATAGCCTTGACCGGCAATACTTGGTTCAAAACTCTTATCCTCACCGGCTAAGACCGCTTGGGCCACTTCTTCTACAGCCCGGTCACGGTCAATATACCAGCCATAAATTCCAGGGAAAATGGTCACGGTCCCTGACATGGTCGACTTAAATTCGTGTGGATTCAGTAAGCCCGACACTTTTTGGTTGAGCTCTTGTAGGTAGGCAGAAATCTTAGACCGGTCAACATCTAGAGAAGAATCCGCTTGAACAATCAGCCAACTTTGAATGGTGGCGGGATCAATCGGATAGTCTTTATCTTCGATATTAAGGGCTAGCTTCATCGAAGAAATCTTATTGAATTGCTCCATTTGCTTTTGTATTTCGGGGTCATCGGACTTCACTTGAGGCTCCAAGTAAGCATCCTCCAACTTCACCTGATCTTGCCCTTGGTCGATGGCTGATTGAATCAATTGGCCTAATTTTTCCTTTGAAACTTGGTTCCCATTGCTTTCTTTTTTGATGCTTAATTGGTTATTGGCCTGGTCCACTACCACTTGGGCATTAGTGGGGGCTTGGCGCTCAGCATTATTAATGGCTAAGTCATTAACCAAACCCTTAAGGGCAGCTTCATTATTCTTACTTTCTTCAACTGCTAGGACGCCTTGGTCTTGGTTAAACCAAGCTAAAGGCCAAGCCCAAGCATTTTGTTGGGCTAAGACCTGTTCTAAGGAAGAATTGATATTAAATTGAATCCCAACATCTTGGGGTTTGACTTCCTTAATGACTTGATCTTTTTCCGTGACCTTAACCCCTAAGTTGGATAACTTATCCTTGAGGCGACTTTCTGCCTCTTCCGGGCTTTGGTGGCTAATATCTGTTGCAGCCATCACCGTTTCTGGCAAGAAGTGTCCTTGATAATAGTAGCTCCCTCCTAAATAGACCAGTGCTAAGACACTGATCACCGTTACCAGAGCAATTAAAAAGCCCTTTTTTCCATTATGCTTACTAGCCATATCTTTTCCTCCCCGACAAGTTGCTTTCGTTTTTTTCCTAACAATTTGTCTAAATTTAGTAAATAACTATTAATAAAATACCGACAATTACCTGTTTTGTAAACCATTTAGTTCTAAAATTATTTTTAAAATAAAAAAAGAGCTCGGATGAGCTCTTTTTCTTGGCATGTTCTAAAAATTAAAGAATTTCAGAAACAACACCGGCACCAACAGTGTGGCCACCTTCACGGATTGAGAAGTTAGTACCTTCTTCAATAGCGATTGGGTGAATTAATTTAACTTCCATAGTAACGTTGTCACCAGGCATTACCATTGGTGTGTCTTCTGGTAAGATAACTTCACCGGTAATGTCAGTTGTACGGAAGTAGAATTGTGGACGGTAGTTGTTCATGAATGGGGTGTGACGTCCACCTTCTTCTTTAGTTAAAACATAAACTTCAGCTTTGAATTCGGTATGTGGAGTAATGGTACCTGGTTCAGCTAAAACTTGACCACGTTCGATGTTTTCACGGGTAATACCACGTAATAAGGCACCAACGTTGTCACCTGCTTCAGCGTAGTCAAGTGTTTTACGGAACATTTCAAGACCGGTAACAGTTGTTTTTTCAGGTTTGTCAGCTAAACCAACGATTTCAACTTCTTTACCAACTTCGATCTTACCACGTTCAACACGACCAGTAGCAACGGTACCACGACCGGTAATTGAGAATACGTCTTCAACTGGCATCATGAATGGTTTGTCAGTGTCACGTTCTGGAGTTGGGATGTATTCGTCAACAGCTTCCATTAAGTCTAAGATCGCTTGTTCAGCATCTGCGTCGCCTTCAAGAGCTTTTAATGCAGAACCTTTAATTACAGGAACGTCATCTCCTGGGAAACCATATTCACTTAATAAGTCACGAACTTCAAGTTCAACTAATTCAAGTAATTCTTCGTCGTCAACCATATCACATTTGTTTAAGAATACAACGAAGTAAGGAACCCCAACTTGACGAGCAAGTAAGATATGTTCACGAGTTTGAGCCATAGGACCGTCAGTTGCGGCAACAACTAAGATCGCACCGTCCATTTGAGCAGCACCGGTGATCATGTTCTTAACGTAGTCCGCGTGGCCTGGGCAGTCAACGTGAGCGTAGTGACGGTTAGCTGTTTCGTATTCGATGTGAGAAGTGTTAATAGTAATCCCACGTTCTTGTTCTTCAGGTGCGTTATCGATCGCAGCGTAGTCTTTAGCTTCACCGAAACCATTTTTAGCTAAAACAGTAGCGATAGCTGCTGATAAAGTGGTTTTACCGTGGTCAACGTGACCTAAAGTACCGATATTTACGTGTGGTTTACTACGATCAAAATGTTCTTTTGCCATTGTATAATTTTCCTCCTAAAAGTTAACACTAAATTTCTATCTTATGTATATAGATTCAGTAGTTTAATTATATGAGATAGGCCTTGATAAAGTCAAGGACTCTACCTCATCTTTCCTTGATTTTTAAGCCTTTAGACTAATCTTCAGAACCTTTACCATATTTGGCAATGATTTCTTCACTGACAGATTTTGGAACAGGTTCATAGTGGTCAAAGGTCATGGTAAATGTCCCACGTCCTTGGGTTGCAGAACGTAAGGTTGTTGCATACCCAAACATTTCGGATAGTGGCACAAATGAGTGTAAGGTTAAAGCGTTACCGCGTGGTTCTTGTCCTTCGATACGGCCACGACGTGCGGAAACATGTCCCATAACATCGCCTAAGTAGTCTTCAGGAACAACAATATCAACCTTCATCACAGGCTCAAGGATTACTGCGCCAGCATCTTTAGCTGCATTACGTAATGCAAGAGAAGCGGCAACCTTGAAGGCTGCTTCACTGGAGTCGACATCGTGGTAAGAACCATCATAAAGTTTAGCCTTCACGTCAACTAATGGGAAGCCTGCTAGGACACCATTTTCCATAGCGTCTTTCAAACCAGCTTCAACTGAAGGGATGTATTCACGAGGAACAACCCCACCAACGATAGCGTCTTCGAATTCGAAACCGGCACCTTCTTCGTTAGGGGTAAATTCGATCCATACGTCCCCGTATTGCCCTTTACCACCAGATTGACGAACAAACTTACCTTGGGCTTGTGTTTGTTTGGTGAAGGTTTCACGGTAAGACACTTGAGGAGCACCAACAGTTGCTTCAACGTTGAATTCACGTTTCAAACGGTCAACGATAATGTCTAAGTGCAACTCACCCATACCGGCAATAATGGTTTGACCAGTTTCATGGTCGGTACTTGCACGGAAGGTTGGGTCTTCTTCAGCTAATTTACCCAAAGCAATTTGCATCTTGTCTTGGTCAGCCTTGGTGTTTGGTTCGATAGCCACTTCGATAACAGGTTCTGGGAATTCCATTCTTTCCAAAATAATTGGGTTCTTGGTATCACAGAGGGTGTCACCAGTTGTGGTGTTCTTCAAACCAACCGCAGCAGCGATGTCACCAGAGAAGACTTCTTCAACTTCTGAACGAGAGTTAGCGTGCATCAATAAGATACGACCGACACGTTCACGGGTGTCAGAAGTAGCATTCAGCACGTAAGAACCAGCTTCAAGAGTTCCTGAGTAAACGCGGAAGAAGGTTAAACGACCAACATAAGGGTCTGTCATAACCTTGAAGGCTAAAGCTGAGAATGGTGAGTCATCGTTTGCACGAACTTCAAAGGTTTCATCTGGATTGTTTGCGCGTTCTGCTTCAATTGGAGGAACGTCAGTAGGTGCAGGTAAGTAGTCAATAACTGCATCTAGCATTAATTGAACCCCTTTGTTCTTGAAGGCAGATCCACATAATACTGGGAAGAATTCCAAGTTCAAGGTTGCTTTACGGATAGCAGCTTTTAATTGGTCTTCAGTGATTTCTTCACCTTCTAGGTAAGCAATCATTAAGTCTTCGTCAGTATCTGCAACTGCTTCAACAAGGTCAGTACGCCATTTTTCAGCAAGTTCTTGATATTCTTCTGGAATATCTTCTTCATCAATCACTTGACCCATTTCGTCTTCATAAATTTCAGCTTTCATCTTAACTAAGTCAATGATTCCAGTGAAATTATCTTCAGCACCAATAGGTAATTGGATTGCGTGAGCATTTGCTCCTAAGCGGTCTTTGATGGTGTCAACAGCATATAAGAAGTCAGCACCGATCTTGTCCATCTTGTTAGCAAATACGATACGTGGAACATGGTAGGTATCAGCTTGACGCCAAACAGTTTCTGTTTGAGGTTCTACCCCGGATTGGGCGTCAAGAACGGTTACGGCACCGTCAAGAACACGTAAGGAACGTTCAACTTCAACTGTGAAGTCCACGTGCCCTGGGGTGTCGATAATGTTTACTCGATAACCCTTCCATTGTGCAGTTGTTGCTGCAGAAGTAATCGTAATCCCACGTTCTTGTTCTTGTTCCATCCAGTCCATTTGGGAAGCCCCTTCGTGGGTTTCACCAATTTTGTGGATTTTACCGGTATAGTACAAGATACGTTCAGTCGTGGTTGTCTTACCGGCATCGATGTGGGCCATAATTCCGATGTTTCTTGTTTTTTCAAGAGGGAATTCTCTTTTAGCCATCTTTGAATAACTCTCCTTTACTTTAAAATAGAATAAAAACTTGTCCTCACTTATAATACCTGCCGTACTAGGAAATTTCCACTAATAAAGCAGGAAAATTTATTACCAGCGGAAGTGAGCGAAAGCTTTGTTGGCTTCAGCCATACGGTGGGTTTCTTCACGTTTTCTAACGGCAGCACCGGTGTTGTTAGCAGCGTCCATGATTTCACGCGCTAAACGAACGTTCATGGTTCCTTCACCACGGTTACGAGCTGCTTGAACGAGCCAACGAAGAGCTAAAGTTTGACGGCGTTCTGGGCGAACTTCCATAGGTACTTGGTAGTTAGCACCCCCAACACGACGCGCTTTAACTTCTAAAACTGGAGAAATGTTTTCAAGCGCTTCTTGGTAAACTTCCATAGCGTCATTTCCAGTTTCTTCTTTAATAATATCAAAAGCATTGTATAAGATGGTTGCTGCTTTACCACGTTTACCGTCAACCATGATTTGGCTGATTAGGCGAGTAACCATTTTTGAATTGTAAATTGGGTCTGGCAATACATCACGTTTTGCAACATGTCCTTTACGAGGCATCCAATGCCCTCCTTTCTGATTTAATCTTAGTCTCTAGGTTTTTTGGTTCCGTATTTAGAACGACTTTGACGGCGGTTTTCAACACCAGCGGTATCTAAAGCGCCACGAACAATGTGGTAACGAACCCCTGGTAAGTCCTTAACACGACCACCACGAATAAGTACGACACTGTGTTCTTGAAGGTTGTGCCCAATCCCTGGAATATAAGCAGTAACTTCAACCATGTTGGATAAACGTACACGAGCGTATTTACGTAAGGCTGAGTTAGGTTTCTTAGGTGTCATCGTCCCTACACGAGTACATACTCCACGCTTCTGAGGAGAGTTGGTACGGGTAGGTTGTTTTTTCATTGAGTTATAACCTCTGTTCAAAGCAGGTGAATTTGATTTTGCCTTGCTAGATTTACGAGGTTTACGTAATAATTGGTTAATAGTAGGCATTTACTATTATTCCTCCTTCCAATTCTTCTGTTTTCATTTTAAAGCCACACATCCTGGTGTGTCATCTACTACAAAAAAGAAATAATCGACACCTAGTGAATCGATTATTGGTGATTTATGTTGTGCCATGATGTATCAGTCAGCACGACTGTATTTTGTTTACAGGAATCTGTATACAAAAAGCACCTTAAATACTCTACCACCCTTTGGATTTAATGTCAACAAATTCATTTAAAAATTCCTCTTTTAGATCACTACAGATAGAAATAAGAGAAAATAAGTAGCTAAAACAAAAAGAAAGCCGGAAATCCGGCTTTCCCTTCATTCTTGATTTAATCAACTAATCGACGACTTCCATTTTCTCTACCTGGCCGTCCTCTTTGACTTGGAGTTTAACTGCCGTATCAGGCACCAGGAAGGGAAGCTCTTCATTAAGTTGAATAGGGACTTGGTAGATACTGCCATCGATCTTCAAGTAATAGACCGAATTGCCCTCTTTGACTACGGCAGCGATTTGGTCTAATTGCCCTTCAATGGTTTTAAGTTCTTCCAATTGACTAACTTCTTCAAAATGGGCCCCACTAGCCTTGGCATACTCTTCAATCAAAGCAGGCACTGACTGAGCGATGATCACATTTTGATAGTTATTGACATCAATTAAGGCATACTGCTTAATCAACCCAGCCTGGTCCTTTAGAGACAAGATATACATGGGATTGTCCTTTAAATTGATTAAGAGTGGGAAAGTCGCTTGGTAGCCTTTTTCTTGGACAGAGCCTTCCGAGGACTTCATGGCTGATATTTCTTCCGCCGCGGTCAAGGGGTAGAAACTGGTCTCCTTGGTCCGCATATTAACCAAGACAAAGCCGATATTTGAGGCATCTTGGGCTACCGAAGTGACCCCAGTATAAAGGAAGATGTCATCGTTCATGGGCAGGTAATTATAGCCTGCTGTGGGCTTGGTCACCCCCGTCTTGGCAAATAAGGCATTCCAAAAGCCGCCCCGGTATTTCCCGTTCATCTGCAGTTGGTGGAGGATAATGTCGGAAGAATAGACCCGATCAATCCAGCCAGGCACTTGGTCTAATTGATAGTGCTGGGTCTCCCCACTTACCGCATCCAATAAGACCACTCCTGTAGGTTCAGGCTCCTTAACTATAAAATGCTTACCATAAGTGGTCGCCACATAGTAGGGATGGCCTTGGTCATCGACCTCAAAGGATGGCTGGTTAAAAATGGCAAAGGGATAGCGTAGGCGCAAGACCCGCTTAGCATTGCGGAAGAAGAGGTCATCATTGGTGTACTTCATGGTGTGTTCCAAGTCCACTAGTTTAGTGTCTCCTGAGACCATATCGACTTGGATATAGTTAGGAATCCCCTGTCTAAAATTATTCAACCACTTGAAAAACCCAGCATATTCCAAGGGGGAGACCCGATAGGGATGGCCTTGAATGTTAATCTGCGTATAGTCAGGGGCCGCTTCAAACTGAGAAACTAATTCAGACAGCTCGCCCAGGCGTCGGTTCCCTAATAAGGCCGCCGTATCGCGGTCAATCAAGGGGATCTGACTCACATCGGTTTCTGGGAAGTCTTTTTTGAAATCTTTCTTATCCAGTTCGATCATGTGGGCATAGCGGTCAGCCATGAATAAGGGACTATAAATCACCTGGATAGCCAGATAGGCAAGGAGTACCAGCCCTACTCCAGCAAAAAGAATCCGATATTTACGCTTAGGGCGGTCTTTTTGACTAAAGGCGGACCGCAAACGCTGGCCCAGATTAGCTTGCCGAGCCTTCTGGCGGTGAGTTCGTTTTAGCTCACTATCATAGATCGCTTCAGCAATAAAGAAAAGTAAGGCCCCGAGGCCAAGAAAGGCCCAAAAAGCCATGGAGGCATAGTTCAAAGGCGGTAGGTAAAAATAATAGTAGCCTAATAAGATTAATAAGGCCCCAGCATGTAAGCCCAAGCGCAATCTTTTCAGCTGACTGTTTTTCTTTTGGTCTTCTTTTTCTGAATGGGTGACGTCTTTCATAAGCTTTCCTCCTCAAGTGACTTGTCTGCAGGCGTCTCTTCATCGTTATGTATCTATAAGTATGTTTGATTTAATTATATCAATAAAAAGGCTGCTTCATCTTCCTTCTAGTGAAAATCAAGCAGCCTAAGACTTATGGTAGATCAGCTGGTGCAAAAGACTCAGCATCTATTTAAAATAAGAACTCTCTAATCAAAATGTGCTCCAGTCACAAGACGAACGTCCGCTTCAAAAACTGGTAACGCTCAGCTTCACTGAGCTTATCCCAGTTTTCTCCAGCGATTTCGTCCTTTGGTGTGACTGTCGCACTCTCTTGCTTTTATTTATTTCGCATGGTTGGGAAGAGTAGGATGTCGCGGATGGAGTCGGAGTTGGTAAAGATCATTACCAAACGGTCAATCCCAATTCCTAATCCGCCCGTTGGTGGCATCCCGGTTTCTAGGGCTTCCACGAAGTCCTCATCCATATGTTGGGCTTCATCGTCACCAAGTTCTCTTTCCTTGACTTGGGCTTCGAAGCGTTGCCGTTGATCGATAGGGTCAGTCAATTCAGTAAAGGCGTTCCCTGCTTCCGCTCCGGCAATAAAGGCCTCAAAGCGGTCGGTGAAGCGGCTATCTTCTTCATTAGCCCGTGCCAATGGTGAGATTGACTTCGGATGACCATACACAAAGGTTGGTTGAATGAGGGTTTCTTCCACAAAAGTTTCAAAGAATTCGTTAACCACCTTACCAAAGTCATCCGTATCTTTGACTTCAACATGGTGGTCTTTGGCTAGTTGACGCGCTTCTTCATCGGTCATTTCTTGCCAGAAGTCGACACCGGTAGCCTCTTTAATAGCGTCAACCATGTGGACCCGGCGCCATTGACCAGAAAAGTCTAATTGGTGGTCCCCATAAGGAATGGTGGTTGATCCCACCACTTGGCTAGCAATATGGTGGTATAATTCTTCGACTAAGTCCATCACGTCCCACATATCGCTATAAGCAGTATAGAGTTCCAACAAGGTGAACTCAGGATTGTGGGTGTGGTCAATCCCTTCATTTCTGAAGACCCGACCAATTTCATAAACTTTTTCCATTCCGCCGACGATTAAGCGTTTGAGATGGAGTTCCAAAGCAATGCGTAGGTATAAATCAATGTCTAAAGCATTATGGTGAGTAACGAAAGGACGGGCATTGGCTCCCCCAGGAATGTTATGTAAAACTGGGGTCTCCACTTCCAAGTAGCCACGTTGGTCGAGGAAACGACGGATTTCACTGATGATCTTTGACCGGGTAACAAAGCGGTCATAGCTCTCCCGGTTAGTAATCAAGTCCAAATGACGTTGACGGTAGATTTGTTCCTTGTCTTGTAAACCATGGTACTTGTCAGGAAGAGGACGCAGCGCCTTGGTTAGATGTTTTAATTCTTCTGCCTTAACCGATAATTCACCGGTATTGGTCCGCATCACATAACCTGAAACAGCGATAATATCACCGAGGTCAGCCTTCTTCCAGATATCCATATAGTCCTTGTCGCCAATTTCGTCTTTACGGACGTAAATTTGAATTTGACCAGAGCCATCTTGGATATGACCAAAACCGGCCCGACCCTTCCCTCTTTTTGTCATGAGGCGACCAGCAATATTAACAAAAACTGCCTTATCAGCCAGTTCGTCCTTGTCAAAAGCTTCATACTGGTCATGGATTTCTTGAGCGAGGGCATCGCGCTTAAAGCCTTTCGCAAATGGTTGGTAGCCATTTTCTATTAATTCATCTACTTTTTCGCGACGGACTTGCATTTGGTCATTCATCGCTTCATGCTGTTGGTTTTCCTTTGCCATTATCGACACTCCCATACTATTTTATTTCATTCTATTAAAAACAGCCCTTCAGGCATGCTTTTTGGGTCTTCCCTCTTATTCTATACTATTTAACGGTTTTTAGCAGCTTCTCTTTGTGCTAAACGTTCTTCCCGTGATAGGCGTTGGCGTTTAGGCGCTTTTTCACGCTCTTTAGTCGCCTTAGCGAAATCGTTTAACAGATCGACGACTTCTTGGTAGGAATCAGCCTGGGTGCAGGCCACCTTGACCTTAGCCGAACGAGGGATTCCTTTGAGATAATAAGCCACCATGGAACGAAACTCCCGGACCCCAACACTTTCTCCTTTTAAGTCAACCAGTCTGGTCAAGTGGTCCTTGCAGGCTTCAATCCGTTCTAGGCCCGTTTTTTCAGGTAAGAGTTCGCCGGTCTCCACGTAATGAACCATACGGTGGATTACCCAGGGGTTACCTAGGCAACCCCGTCCCACCATGACACCATCAACCCCATAATTGTCGAGGGCGTACTTGGCTTCTTCGGGAGTCCGGATGTCCCCATTGCCGTAAAAAGGCACAGAGAGCTTTTGACTGACTTGCTTGATAATATTCCAGTTAGCCTTACCGGTATACATTTGCTCCCGGGTTCTGCCGTGCATAGCAATCATCTTCGCGCCAGCTTCTTGGGCAGCCAGGGCATTTTCCACGGCCAGGATATGGTCGTCGTCCCAACCTGTCCGCATTTTCACTGTGACTGGGATGGAGACTGCATCGGCAACCGTCTTTACCCGATTATAGACTTCATTAGGATCTAAGAGCGCCTTAGATCCCGCATCGGTCTTCACCACTTTATTGACCGGGCAGCCCATGTTGATATCAATGATGGCAGCCTTGGTATTGGCTTCAATAAATTGGGCTGCTTCCGCTAAGGAGTCGGCTTGACCGCCAAAGATCTGCACGGAAAGCGGCCACTCTTCATCCTCAATATGAAGCATAGATAGGGTCTTTTTATTTCTAAAATGAATTCCTTGGTCAGAAATCATTTCACAAACAACCAGTCCCGCTCCCTGGGCCTTAACAATGGTTCGAAAGGCGGCGTTAGAGACACCAGCCATCGGAGCGACCGCAATGGGGTTAGTGATTTCAATATTGCCGATTTTGATCATAGTACTCCCTTTCTAATTATAGACACACCAAATGATTCTATCAGAAAAAACGGCAGAAGAAAAGAGCAGAGACAAAAGCCTCAGCCCTTTTTCTAAATGCAAACTCTTTTTTCACTGTTGTTCCAGTCACAGGACCAAGAAGTCTCCGTCACTGATCCTTTCCTCACAGCCTTACAGTTGAGCTCGGAAGAGTGAGGGCGATTCCTTCCTCACATCCTTCTACCGCCCATTGGCTATGGTAACTACCTTATGCCCCCGGCCTAGGCGTTCGGCAACGGCAATCGCTCCGGTAATGGCTAGGGCTGATTGAAAGTCGACTTCAAGGCCTTCATTGACCTTTAGCCACTCTTGTTCTTGGTAAGCGCGGCTGTCTTGGACCCGGATAATCTCAGTAAAGAGACTGGTATCTAGGAGGGGGAAGTCGCTAGCCGCGTCGAGATCATTTAAGCTTGATTGACTACTTGCTTCCACAGCATAAATAGCGGTCTTATCCGATTTGTCTTTGAGGGCCCGGCCAACACCAGAGAGACTGGCTCCCGTTGATACTGCAGAAACAAAGGCACTCGGAGCTTTCCCGCCTAAGGCCTCAATAATTTCTGGCCCCGTAGTCAGCTGGTGGACCACCGAGCAGGCATAGTCACTATCAGGATGAAGCAAGAATGCTGCTTCTTTTTGTCCACTTTCAATGGCTGCTTGTCTTTGCTCAGTGATTTTGTCAGGATCGCTGAGAGGATGAATGGTCATACCGTATTCACGCAGGGCTTTCAAGTCAGCCTCACTGACCACTTCGTTGAGGAAGAAGTCGCCATCATAACCCTTAATAGCCGCTAGACAAGCCAAGGAACGAATAGTAACAAAGTCAGCGCAGACCACTAGCGTAGTCCCACTAGCTAGGTCGCCTTTTTCCTCATAGACTTCCAACATATTTAATAGGGAACGGTCTTTGATATGACCAGTGGGATTTTGTCTTTCTAATTTGACATAAACATCCGCTGCTTGATAAGGAACCGACCGCTGTAATTTAATCAATGGAGTCTCTCCAATGGTCAAGAGCAAATTGTCCAGTTTTTCTACCATTTTACACACCTCTTCATCAGCTTCTGGCATTTATTATTACCATTTTAGCATAATCAACTAAGCAACTAAAGGTAAAGGACTAGGCTTCAGCCTCCTCTAGAAGTTTTTCCAAGTCGTCCTTACTGTAGTGGTAATGACTATTACAGAAATGGCAAACGGTTTCTGCCTGACCATCTTCTTCAATAATGGCTTTGAGTTCCTGACTGCCTAGGCTGACTAAGCCCTTAGCAAAGCGTTCCTTGGTGCAGTCACAAGTAAAGCTTATCGGATGGGTAGACAAGATATTGGCTTGGCCTTCACCTAAGAGACGTTCAATAATTTCCTCCAGGCTGGCATGCTGACTGAGTAATTTAGTGATGTGAGGGAGGTCTTGGACCGTACGCTCCAAGCGGCTAATGGTTTCTTCACTCGCTCCCGGCAGGACTTGTAACATCCAACCGCCCGCCTTGTTGACTGATTCATCCGGATTGACCAAAATCCCAAGGCCAATGGCAGAAGGGATTTGTTCCGAAGCTGCTAGGTAATAGGTAAAGTCCTCGGCAATCTCACCCGAAACAATCGGGGTTTGTCCACTAAAAGGTTCCTTCAAACCCAGGTCCTTAGTGACTGAAAAAGTTCCTTCAGTGCCAACCACTTTACGGACATCCAACTTACCTTGGTCATTCAAGTCAAGAGAAACATGGGGATTGTCAATATAACCTTTGACCTCGCCCGCTCCATTAGCGGTGGTGACAATTTTTCCACCCAAGCCATTGCCCTTAATTTGAACCGACATTCTGGCATCGTCTTTAATATCGCCAGCTAAGAGCAAAGTCCCGATTAGAGTCCGTCCTAAAGCGGCTGTGGCTGCGCTCCAGGTATCATGGCGTTGGTGGGCGTCCTCCACTAAGTCACCGGCATCGATCACACTACAACGTACAAAACCATCTTTACTAATTGCTTTAATTAACTTATCTGTCATTTTTTAATTCCTTTCCTTAATGCCTTTTTATTATGCCTAAATCACCTATCAATAGCAAATGATTGATTTTATGGGTTCATGGCTAAATGGCCTTGAGCATCTGTTCTGCTTTTGAATTTGGGTCGTTAAAAAGCCATGGCAATGTACCAGACTCTCATTAATTTCTCATGAAAAAAGGACTGCGTCTTTTGGCGCAGTCCCGATTACTTAACCGATCAAGTTAAGTTTATTCTTGGTCATCATCATTTGATTCTTGGGAAGGGACATTGTCATTTTGAGTTTCATTTGCATGATCCTCATGACGGTCTTCCTCTGGAGAGCTAATGGTCTCTTCCTTGGAATCATCGACCTCTTTTTGAACCTTCTTTTGACGTTCAATTTGAGATTTCTTCAAGTTCTCTTTGGCTTCTTCATAAGAAATCGGTTCATTTTCATGACCACTTTGTTGACTTTCATCATCTGGTAAATGACCGTTCTCAAATAGACTCTTAATTTGTTTAGCATTTAAGGTCTCAAGTTTTAAGAGATGTTCAGCAATCACACGGACTTGCTCCTTATGCTGACTTAAGATATCTTTAGCTTCTTCCAAGGCTTGGTCCATGACCTTGCGGAGTTCTTGGTCAATTTTAGCTGCTGTTTCACCTGAATAGGATTTTTGTTGGTAAGGGTTGGTGCCTCTCATGGAGTGGTTTCCTTCATAAGAAATCGGACCTAATTCCTCACTCATCCCATATTCAGTAATCATGCTACGGGCTAAAGAGGTTGCCTGTTCAAAGTCATTGGATGCCCCAGTGGTCTGAGTATCAAAGAAGATTTCTTCTGAAGCACGTCCTCCAAGCAGCCCCACAATTTGTTCGTGAAGGTTTTTCTTGGAGTGCATGGTTTGATCTTCCTTAGGTAGCATCACTGCATACCCCCCTGCTTTACCACGAGGAACAATGGTCACCTTATGAACGACCCGAGCATCGCTTAAGACCATACCACAGACGGTATGTCCAGCCTCGTGGAAGGCGGTTACCCGGCGTTCTTCTAAGCTTGGTTGGCTGTTTGGTTTAGCAGGACCAGCGATCACGCGGTCTTGGGCTTCATCCACATCCACCATTTCGATTCTCTTCTTATCTAAACGGGCGGCCAATAAGGCGGCTTCGTTGAGGACGTTTTCTAATTCCGCCCCGGTAAAGCCTGGTGTTTGTTGGGCCACCACTTTGAGGTCGACATTTTGAGCTAGTGGCTTGTTGCGGGCGTGAACTTTCAGAATGGCTTCCCGGCCTTTCACATCTGGACGGCCCACTAGGATTTGGCGGTCAAAACGTCCCGGACGTAATAAGGCTGGGTCTAAGACATCAGAACGGTTAGTAGCTGAAATCACGATCACATTATCCTTTTCTTCAAAACCGTCCATTTCAACTAAGAGTTGGTTCAAGGTTTGTTCACGTTCATCATGGCCACCGCTTCCTGAAGCTGCGCCCCGTTGCCGACCAACCGCATCAATTTCATCAATGAAGATGATAGCAGGCGAATTTTTCTTGGCCGTATCAAACAAGTCACGCACCCGGCTAGCCCCGACACCGACAAACATTTCCACAAATTCTGACCCCGAGATGGAGTAGAAAGGTACATTAGCTTCCCCGGCTACGGCTTTAGCTAGTAAGGTTTTACCGGTTCCGGGAGGGCCTTCTAAGAGGACCCCTTTAGGAATCCGAGCACCAATATCGTGGTATTTCTTGGGAGCACGGAGGAAGTCAACCAGTTCCACTAGTTCTTCCTTCTCTTCCTCACAACCAGCAACGTCAGAAAATTTCACCCGTGATTTCTTAGAAACATCTTCTACCCGGCTTTTACCCATTTGCATGGGGTTGTTCCGTCCCCCACCTTGGGTTTGTGAGAACATCATATACATGATAAAAACGAAGAAGATTAAGGGAATGGCGCTCATGATCAAACTAATCCACATATTCGTTTGATCTTCCTCTTGGGCCACGACTTCGGTTCCTGAATCTTCTGCCGCTTGGTTAATGGCTGAGAGGGTTGAGTCATTAGGTAATACATGAACAATGAATCCCTTAGCTTGGTCGAGTTCAGTATTATTTAATATCGGAATATTATTGGAAGTTGATGACTCGCTTCCTTCCTTGTCTTCCCGGTACTTCCCGGTGATTTCATAGGCGCCTGCGCGAGGTTTAATTTGAACCGTTTCAATTTCTTTATCCTTTAGTTTTTGAATAAATTCGGATTGGTTAATTTCCTCTGAAGCAGCCGAATTTCCTCCTGACGAGAAGAAATTCACTATTCCTAGTAGCGCCAAGAAAATGACAATGATAATTAGACCACTGGAAAAAAAGTTATTGGGTCTCTTTGATCCTTTTCTTTGCATACATTAGCTCCATTTCTAATTTTAAACTAAATCGGTCTTATCCAGATAGGTAAGTATAACACAGATTAAGCCTGATCGCTCTTTAAAACCCCTACATAAGGTAGATTACGATACTTTTGCGCATAGTCCATGCCGTATCCCACTACAAAGGCGTCAGGAATTTCTTTGCCGAGGTAATCAGCCTCAACTTTTACCTGTCGGCGGTCAGCCTTGTTCAAAAATGCACATATTTTAACCGATGCAGCCTGGCGTTCTTTGAAGAGTTCACCTAGGTGTTCCAAGGTATAGCCTGTATCGACAATATCTTCTACCAATAAGACATGCCGGCCTGCCACTGAAGCCTCTAAGTCTTTGAGGATCTTAACGTCCCCGCCTGATTCAGTGCCATTGCCGTAACTGGAAACCGCCATAAAGTCCACTTCTAGGGGCACATTAATTTCTCGGATTAAATCAGCCATAAATAAAAATGATCCCTTAAGGATTCCGACCACAAGTAGGTCTTGGTCTTGATAATCTTTGGAAATTTCCTCGCCTAAGCGCTTATTAATGGCTCGGATTTCCTCCGTACTGATTAAGATATCGCTAATCTCTTGGTTCATGTATAGCCTCCGTGTTATATAAGTTCAATTATGTCCTTAATTGTAGCAAAAGCAGCTACCTGTCTGCAACATTTTCAGCCCTTTTAGACAATTTTTAAGGAATGCTTAGACTCGCTGAATTTGGCTAAAAGCTGCCTCCCCGTTCAGAGGATAGCGGTAGAGCCATTGTCCCTTTTGACTTAAGATCCCAAGGACCCAAGACTGACCTCGGACGATCAGCCATGCCGTCTGACGGTCTGCTTGAGCAATCTTCTCATTAATAAAGAAACGGCGGATTTTTTGCTGGCTTCCTGACGGGAGTTTGAGATAGTCACCAGCTTGCCGGTGGCGGATAGTCAGGGCTTGGTCACTTAGGGATTGAGGCAAGTAAAAGCTTCGGCTGGTGTCCTGAAGCTTTTCTTGACCAGCCAAAGTCCAGCTTAAGGAGAAGTCTTCTAGCTGAATCGCTTCTTTTTCTAATTCAAGCGGCCTCTCTGAAAGCTCTGGCCCGGTCTGATAGTAGCGAGCTGGGCTGGTTTTCAAGCGGATAAAGGCGGCCTGGTAGACCTTATCCAGGACATAATGCCCTGGCAAGGCCCATTGGCCCTGGGCAGCCCCCTGGTTAAGAAAGTCGACCAATTCCTCCATTCCCGTCCGAGTAAAGGCCAAGAGTTCTGGAATCTCACAGCGCTGAAAAATCATCTCCATTAGTAAGACTTGTTCCGCCTGAGAATACTGACCCAAGGCTTCCAGGTCGATGCGAAAACAGCCCGCTTCCTGGTCAAATAAGTTAGTCAGCAGCTGGTTGAGCTGGGGTTGGGCCAGGTCCAATAAGGCTTTGAGGTCGGTTTGAAAATGACGGAAATGTGCCTTGAAGTTAACTGATTCCCGCTCTAGATAGGGAATAATCTCTTGACGGAAACGATTGCGTTGGAAGTGCTTATCCCAATTGGTCATGTCTTCCTGGTAGGGAATCCCTTCTACTCTTGCTATGTCATATAAGCTGGCTTTCTCTACCTCTAAAAGAGGTCGGAGAATTTGGGCCTTGGGATAGGTGTAAAGCGGACTAAGGGACTCCATACCCTTAAAACTAGGTAAGTGTCCGCCATGGACTAGGCGCATTAAGCCGGTTTCTACCTGGTCATCACTATGGTGGGCCGTCACCAAACGCAAGGAGGCCTGGTCTTTGAGAATTTTTCCAAAGGCGTGGTAGCGGAAGGCCCGGGCTTTGGCTTCTACATTGCCAGCTAAATCAGCTCCATGCTGCCAAATACTCACCTTGAGATCCAAGTCGTGTTCTTGGCAATAGGCCACCATCATTTCCTGCTCGGCTTCTGACTCCAAACGCAAGCGGTGGTTAATATGGATGACAAAGAAATTTAGCCCATGAGTCGCTTGCAGTGTCTCAAAACACCTTAAAAGGACCATGGAATCCACGCCACCAGAAACCGCCAGGGCATAGGGCTTGTGACTAGCTAAATAGTCGCTATCTTCTGCCACTAACTTTTGGTAAATCATTTGGTCAAGTTGACTGAGCTCTAACATCTTCCACCTTCCTCATAAAAATAAAGAAAGAGGCTGTGACCAGCGTCATAACCTCTTGGTAAAATCTTTTTCTATTCTTCATCTCTTGTCATTAGCCGCGACGGCCACCGCGGCCACCACGTTTGCCTTCGGTATTACGCTTCAAGGAAGTTAAGCGATCATCACTTTCCTTTAAGAAATTATTCATCATGGCGTCAAAGTCACTGGTTTTTGCTTGTGGCTTACGGTCAAATTTCTTATGGCTATTGTTGGCCTTAGCTGGCTTAGGACCACTATTGCCATGCTTAGCATGTGCTTTGGGCTCAGCTTGCTTGTGATCCTTGGCGTCCTTCATGGATAAGGCAATCTTTCCATCGGGTTGAATTTTAGTGACAATCGCAGTCACCTCATCGCCTTTTTGTAGATAATCATTGATATCTTTAATATAGCTATCGGAAATTTCAGAAATGTGGACTAAACCACTGGTTCCATCACCGAGATCGACAAATACACCAAATTTAACAATTCCTGTAACCTTACCAGTTACTTTTTCCCCAACTTCTACGGTCATGAAAGCTTATGATCCTCCTAATTTTTTTCATTATTTACTTTGTTTTGATTATTTTGCGCTTCTAGGTATGCCTTGTTAAGACTTTTTGCCTTCATGGAATCATTATCCTCAGGAGTGGAGAAAATAATTTCGCCCTCTTTGCTGAGATAATATTGGGCCCGGGCTAAGCTCGCCAAGTAAGACTCATTATGCAATAAGGTCACTTGGTTCTTTAGGGAGTCAACAATTTCTTGTTCACTCTGTCTTTGTTGCTTAGCCTGCTCAGTTTGTTCGCTTAAGGACCGGGTCTTAATTTGGGCATGGAAGACGCCAAACAGACATAATAGGGAGCCTAGTAAACAAAAGCCTAAGAGCGAGCGCATGATTAAGTCATGCCATTTCTGTTTCTTAGTATCTTCTTGCTCCTTCTTGCCAGCGTAGCGTGCAATGGAAGTAATTTTATTCTTATTTTCCTTGCCTTGGTCGCCCATCTTTAGCATCCTTTCACAAAATAGTACCCTTCCTATTGTACCTTGCTTCTTTTAAAAAGTATAGCTCCTATTTCAATTAAAAAAATTCAGGTTCGCTAGCCTTTTCCTTCCATTCTTCATCGAGAATGGTATACATTTTGCTGGCGTCTTCTTTTTTAGTCGAATTTTCTAGGGCATCGACTCTCAAAGTCAGCCACTTATTACCAAACTCGATCTTAACCGTATCCCCCACTTCCAAGTTGGTCCCTGACTTGGCCGGCCGCCCATTGACAGCAACCCGACCTTGGTCACAGGCCTCTTTGGCCACGGTACGTCGCTTAATAATTCGAGCAACTTTTAAAAATTTATCAATTCGCATAGACTCTTCCTAACTCTCCTTATTTTTGATCCAATATTTAGCCAAGGGAAGCTCTTGCCACTCAGCCGGATTAAGTATCGGGTATCTTCTTACTACTAATAATACGACACCTGCTCCCAAAAGGACAGCCAAGCCCACAAATAAAGTAGCAAAGGCCCGACCTTTAGGGAAATTTAGCCAAAAGAGCCAGCGCAAAGCCATAATGGCTAGCCACATGAGAAGAACCACTAGGCCAGTGTCTCTCAGTAAAATTCCCATTTGACTCTCGGTTTTAATCGAAAGGGGGATAAAATGGTGCATCAAAATCAGCATCATCACTAGGGCGAGTAAACTGGACCAGACGCCCCCCACTAGGCCAAAGCGGCTAACCAGCAAGTGGGCAAAGACCCCTTTAACTAATAATCCCAAGCCCAAGGCCATGGCCGAATAAAACCACTGGTTCTGGCCCAGGAAAATATTATGGTAGATCAATACCCAGCTGGCCAAGACAATCATCAGTAGATACTGTTCTAAGACCCCGCTGCCCTTAGCATCACTAAAGAGCATCACATTGAGTTCCGGTAAGATTGCCATTATCCCCGCCGTGACCAATAGACTAATAAAGAAAGTTAAGCGGCTAAAGCGAGCCGCCGCTTCCCTAAATAGAGCCTTTTGCTTTTTGACAAAGGCCTGGGAAAGCAGGGGCAAGTAAGAGGTCTGGAAGGCCAGGGAAAAGACCATGCCCAATTGAACAAAGGGCTGGCCGCGATCATAGACTCCCTTATAAACCTTAGCCAGTTCGCTATCCAAACCAAAATCCAGTAAACCGTCATAAAGGGTAAAAGAATCAATCAATTGAAAGAAGACCAATAAGGCTGAAAAACTACAAATCACCAGGCCATCGGTTACAAAGGTTCTTAAAATCTGGGGCCAGGTCAAGTGATAAGGCGGATCTTCAGCCAGGGCTCGACTTCTTTTCGATTCTTGGAATAGGCGCTGGGTGCCCCTGGATTGAAGCAGGGCCAGGATTAGGTAGCTAGCTGCCGTAAAACCAGCAATCCCAGCCGAGGCCATAGCCCAGGCCCCCATCTCATAGAGGGACCAGTCCTGACTAAAGCCCTGGCTATAGAGATAAGCCACCCCTAAGATTACCCCAACCCGGACCACTTGCTCGATCACTTGGGAGACGGCGGTATGCTTCATATCATTGCGGCCCTGAAAGGCTCCCCGAATGAGGAGGAGAAAAGGCATGGCTAAGAACATATAGGAAACGCTCCGAATCACCACTGCCAAGTTGGGATCAGCCATTCCCTGGGCTAAAAGCGGGGCTAGAAAAAAGGTCAGGCTAAAACACAATAAAGAAAAAATGACTACTAGGAGACTATAACGCCGCAAAAACAGGCGGCGGTGGGCCAGGTCAACCTGCCAGCTAATTTGTTTACCCACGTAATTAGGTAAGCCGCTCAGGGCGAAGGTCATTCCAATCCCATAAATGGGGTAGACTTGCTGGTAGACATAGAAGCCCGTGTCGCCCACTAGGTTTTGAAAGGGAACCCGGTAAACCGCACTGAGAATCTTAGCGATAATGCCGGCCAGGGTCAACAAGCTGGCTCCCTTTAAGGCTTGTTGATTGCGGCGGTTTTTACTCGACACCATCCCTAGTCCTCCCCTTCCACTTGGTCAGCATCCGCCTTTAAATCCTTACTGAGCTGGGTTAAGAATTGGAGGAGATAGTCTAACCACTGATCAGTTGAGAGGTCTTTAGTGTTTAACTGCATGACTAATTGGTCATTAGCCATTTTGATTTGTAATTTCATGGGGATATCTTCTAAGGCTTGGAAAATGAGCGGAGTCAATTGGCTAGGGTCTTGTTGCTTGGTAAAGACCAGCTCAATCGCCTTCCCCTTACGCGTGATTTTCTCTACCTCTATTGCAGTAGCATAGGACTTCATCGCCCCGACTGCTAAGAGCCATTGAACTTCTACCGGAGGCTCACCAAAGCGGTCCAATAATTCGTCATCCAAGTCCCACATGGCATCGACATCCTCCAGCAGGTTGAAGCGTTTGTAGATTTCCACCTTTTGATTTTCGTCCTGGATATATTCTGAAGGAATATAGGCGTCAATGTGCAATTCAATTTCTGTCGGTGACTGAGGCCGCTTGGCTGCCTTGCCTTGCTTCTTACGGATGGCTTCATCCAGCATCTGTTGAAAGAGGTCATAACCTACCGAATTGACAAAACCGTGCTGTTCTTGCCCCAGGAGGTTGCCGGCTCCACGAATGGAGAGGTCGCGCATGGCGATTTTGAACCCTGCCCCTAATTCAGTAAAGTCTTTGAGGGCGGTCAGCCGTTTTTCGCTGGCCTCATTGAGGGCCTTGTCAGGCCGGTACATAAAGTAAGCATATGCTACCCGGTTGGACCTGCCTACCCGGCCCCGTAATTGATAGAGGGTCGATAAGCCCATCCGGTCAGCATCCTCCACTAAAAGGGTATTGACATTAGGCATATCAATCCCCGTTTCAATAATGGTGGTAGTGACTAAGACATCGTCATCTCCGGCCAGGAAGTCCATTAAGACTTCCTCTAATTGATTCGCATGCATCTGGCCATGGGCAATGGCTACCCGGGCTTGGGGGACTAATTCCTCAATAAAGTTGGCCTTTTCTTGGATATTTTGCACATTATTAAAGAGGTAAAAGACTTGACCATTGCGGGCTAATTCACGTTCAATGGCATCCCGGATCGCCCCATAGTTTTGTTCCATGACATAGGTCTGTACCGGAAAACGGTTAGCCGGTGGCGTTTCAATCACACTCAAGTCCCTAACCCCCATCATGGACATGTTCAAGGTACGAGGGATCGGCGTTGCCGTTAGGGTAAGGACATCGACATTTTTTCGCAAGGCCTTTAATCTCTCCTTGGCCTTGACGCCAAAGCGTTGTTCCTCATCAACAACCAATAAACCCAGATCTAAGAACTTAATATCCTTGGATAGGAGTCGGTGGGTACCGATCACTAGCTGGACACTGCCCTCTTTTAAGCCCTTAATGACATGCTTTTGTTCGGCCGGGCTCCGAAAGCGGCTCAATAAGTCTATAGTAAAGGGATAGTCCTTAAAGCGCTCTAGCATGGTTTCATAGTGTTGCTGGGCTAAGACAGTCGTTGGCACCAGGAAGGCGACTTGCTTACCGTCTAGCATAGCCTTAAAGGCAGCCCGCATAGCAACTTCAGTCTTTCCAAAGCCCACATCCCCAACGAGGAGACGATCCATAGGTTTTTCTTTTTCCATGTCGGCTTTAATTTCCTGGATTGAGCGAAGCTGGTCATCGGTTTCAGGATAAGGAAATTCGTCTTCAAAGGCAGCCTGGTCTTCGTTGTCAGGACTAAAGGCATGACCCTTTCTGGTCTCTCTTTCTGCATATAAGTCCACCAAGTCATCAGCAATATCTTCGATTTTTTTGCTGACCCTTTGCTTGGTTTTTTGCCATTCGGTTCCGCCCATTTTGTTGAGTTTAGGGCTCTTGCCTTCAGCCGAGACATATTTTTGTACCAAGTCAATTTGGTCAATGGGGACGTGGATAGAGGCATTATCAGCATAGACGATACTGAGATAGTCTTTGTGGTTTCCCGCTACCTCGATGGTCTCTACCCCAACGAACTGACCAATCCCGTGGTTCACATGGACCACATAGTCGCCGGGTTTTAACTCTTGGTAGCTCTTCAAGCGTTCAGCGTTAGAAAGGTTATTAGTATTTTTACGACGGCGGCGCTTGGCCTGGTCAAAGAGGTCACTTTGAGCTAAGAGGACCACTTGACTGTCCACAAATTCAATCCCGCCCGACAGCTGGCCAGCAATTATATTAATGGCTTCAGGGATAATCTGATCTGCCTGGGTCAAGACTGCCTGAAAGTCCATGGCCTTGAGGTCTTTTTCTAAGTCGCGGGCCTTGTCTTCTTCTTCGATAAAGATCAGTAAAGACCGGCCCATTCTCAACCAGGCTTCAAATTCCAGCTTAATGGCTTCTTTATTATGGTAAAAAGGCGTCACCGTCCGAGTTTGGAATTGGTAGAGGCCGTCAAAGCGCATATTGCCGTAACCCTTCTGCCACTGGGCCAGGTAAAACTTCCGCCCCGAATAAGACATCACTTGGTCGTGACTATCTAAATAGATCTGGTCAATTGGGGGCAAGTGGCCAGCCTCCACCTTACCTTGAAGATAAAGGGCTGCTCGCTGGTCAATTTCCTGGGATAATTCAATCAACCGAGTCATATCATCCAAAACTAGAGTCTGCCCCTCTCCCACATAGTCGAGGAGGCTGCAGGAATCTGGATAGAGGATCTGACTAAAATAATGGGTCCGTTCGGTGGTTTCTCCAGCTGACCAGGATTGGATTTCATCCTGGAAGATGGCCTGGACTTGTTTTTTGATGGCTTCATCTTGGACTTTCTCAGCTTTTTCCTGGGCCACTTTTTCTAGATTAGCCACGCCAGCTTTTAGGCGGTCAGGGCTAAACAAGAGGTCCTTAGCCGGTAAGATGGTAACTGCTTCTAAGTCCTCTTGGCTCTTTTGGCTGTTAACGTCAAAAGTCGTGATACGTTCCACTTCATCGAAGGCTAAAGACAGTCGCAAGGGCTGGAAACTGGTTAGGGGAAAAAGGTCAACAATATCCCCACGGACACTCATTTCACCAGGTCGTAAAACGGCCTCTACCCGTTCATAACCTAAAAGCAATAGATCTGCTTTCAGCTGGTCAACTGCGAGTTCTTGGCCCCGTTGGATGCTTTTAACTAGGTGTTTCCACTCAGCCACAGGCGTCAGGGCGCGCTTTAAGCCAAAAATAGGGCTAATTAAGATCCCACTACTGTCTTCATCAAGTAACCAGTCTAAGGTCGCCAAGCGATCCCCCAGAGCTTCCGGGCTTTGAATGGCTAAGTCTTCAGCCACACTTTCTGGACTGGAATAGAGGTGGAGGTCGGCTTCTGGATTGAAAGTTTGCAGGTCTTCATAAAAACGCTCCGCCTGCAAGAGGTTATTGGTCAAGACCACGGTCTTTTTATCGGGATGGCTGGCTTGAATTTCAGCAATCATATAGGCCTTACTAGCCGCCTGTAAACCCAGGTAGAGAACACTCTGCCCCGTCCTCAAGGTGTTTTCTAGCTTGCTGTCAATAATTTTCTCATTGAGATAATTTTCTAAGTTCATTTCCACGTCTTTCTCTCTTTATTAGTTATTGAAACGATTCATAGTGTTTTCAAAGCTATTGCCCTCTAACCAGTAAGAAATGGCATCGGCTGCCGCTTGACTGCTTTCTAGCATCTTCCCCTGGTCTTCCTTAGAGAATTTTCCCAGGACATGGTTGACCACCGAACCCTTAGCTTTAGGATGACCAACGCCCAATTTGATCCGTTGAATGTCTTTAGAATTAAGCATTTTAATAATATCTTTCATCCCGTTATGACCGCCCGCGGAGCCCTTTTTCCGTAGGCGGAGACGCCCAGGCTCCATGTCCATATCATCATAGACCACCAAGAGATCTTCTAAGTCGATGTGGTAATAATTCATAAAGCCAGATACACATTGACCGGATAGATTCATAAAAGTAGTGGGTTTGACAAAGATCACCTGGTCATTAGCCACCCGGCGTTTAAAATAGACCCCATTGAAAGCGGAACGATCAAAGCTTTCATGGTAGCGGTAGGCCCATTCATTAAGGACAATAAAGCCAATATTATGGCGGGTCCCTTCGTATTCTTTTCCTGGATTTCCTAATCCAACCACTAACTTCATATCGATCATCCTTTTCTTTTTAACGCAACAAAATCTGTACACCGCCCACAGCGAGGGGGATGTACAGATGACTTGCTACTAGTAATTTTCTTCATTTTAGCGAAAAAAAGCTACCCTCACAAGTTTTTTCGCCTAAATGGAAATAGAGTGTGACAAAAGGCATAGGAGCCCTGAACCGCTGGAGCTAAAAGGCGAAAGAATTCTAACAGAGAATTCGTCGACCTTTAGTGAAGCGGACGTCAGGGCTGCCTTTTGGAACAGATTTGGACAGAGTGTGACAAGCGCATCAAAGAGCAAGATCGCTGGAAGGAGTTCGCAGTAAATCCTATAAAAGGATTTACAAGGACTTCTGAAGCGAACGCTTGCTCTGCGCTTGGAACAGATTTTTGATTGCATGCTATTAAAAAGAAGCTCGGACCTAAGTCCCAGCTTCTTTTCCAGTAAGATTATTCTACTTTAATTGCTTTACTAATCTTTGGCTTCCATTCCCTTGAATTGTTCGCGGAAGAGCGGACTCACTGATTTGTTATTTTGAATCCGATAGATAGCTTCAGCAATCAGTTCAGAAACAGATACTGTGGTGATCTTATCAATTTTCTTTTCCTCAGGGAGGTTGATTGAGTCGGTGACCACAATTTCATCAATATTAGCGTTTTCTAAACGTTCAATGGCTGGACCAGATAAGACAGGGTGGGTACAGCAGACAGTCACCGAAACAGCGCCTGCTTCTTCTAAGGCATTAGAAGCAGCGGTGATGGTGCCGGCGGTGTCGATCATGTCATCGATAATGATACAGTCTTTGCCTTTGACCTCACCAACAATATTCATGACTTCGGCAACGTTGGCACGTGGGCGACGCTTGTCGATAATAGCAATTGGCGCATCCAAGAATTCCGCCAATTTTCTAGCCCGGGTCACCCCGCCATGGTCAGGAGAGACAACGACAATGTCTTTACCTTGATAAAGGTCCTTATCAAGGAAGTAATTAGCCAGTAGCGGAGCTCCCATAAGGTGGTCCACCGGAATATCAAAGAAACCTTGAATTTGGCTGGCGTGTAGGTCGAGAGCGAGCACTCGGGTAGCGCCAGCATCTTCAATCATATTAGCGACCAATTTGGACGTAATCGGTTCACGTGGCTTAGCCTTACGGTCTTGGCGGGCATAACCAAAGTAAGGAATCACCACATTGATTTGATCAGCGCTGGCCCGGCGGCAGGCATCGATCATAATCATTAGTTCCATTAAGTTCTCATTGACTGGTGCAGAAGTCGATTGCAAAATATAAATATTATCCCCACGAATGGATTCTTCAATGTTAATGTGAATTTCTCCATCACTAAAGTGGTTAACATTTATTTTTCCCAATTCAATTCCCAAACAATCAGCAACCTTCTGTGCCAAGGGTTTGTTAGAATTTAATGAGAAAAGCTTAAAGTTTTTATCTTCATGTTCTGACATTGTCATAAGTTCCTCCTAAAACCTAAATGTTAAAAAAACTAAGTCCCTACCATATTATCTTACCATAGAAGTAAGCTCTTTAGGGTTAACTTTCCGGCTTATTTTTAGAAATAGGTAATTTATGCCAATAATTTTCTTTATTACTTTGCCGTGACCGGGCAATGGCCAGGGCCTCCTTAGGAACGTCTTCAGTAATGGTTGATCCCGCAGCAACAAAACTATGATCAGCCAGGCTAACCGGGGCAACAATATTGGCATTAGAACCGATAAAGCTATAGTCGCCCACCTGACTACGGTGCTTACTATAACCATCATAGTTACAGAAGATCACCCCGCAACTGAGGTTAATATAGCTGCCCAAGTCAGCATCGCCGACATAGGTTAAGTGGCCGGCCTTGGTGTGGTCCCCGAGACTAGCGTTTTTAATTTCAACGAAGTTACCAATATGAACGTATTCTCCCAAGACTGATTGGGGTCTGAGATGGGCCATGGGACCAATCGAGGTATGAGAGCCGACCTGGCTACTTTCAATTTTAGAAGAATCCACCGTCACTTCATCGCCAATTTGGCTATCCACGATCTGGCTGTTGCCTAGAATATGGCAGTTCTTGCCGATACGGGTCTGTCCTAAGAGATTGACCTGACCTTCAATAATGGTGTCTTGGCCGATGGAGACTTCCGCATCGATTTTGGTTGTTTGGGGATCTAAGATAGTTACACCATTATCCATCCAGTAGCGGTTGTTTCTTTGATAGTAGAGCTGGTTGGCTTGGGCCAGGGCTTGCCGGTCATTAACCCCCAATGATTCACCAAAGTCAGCCATTTGGTAAGCTGAGATCCGTTCCCCCTGACCGCGTAAGATTTCAATCACATCTGGGAGGTAATATTCCCCTTGGGCATTATCATTGCCCACTTGGTGGAGGGCTTCAAAAAGGGCCTGGTTATCAAAGACATAGGTTCCGGTGTTGATTTCCTTCACTGCCTTTTCTTCTGGCTTGGCGTCCTTTTCTTCAACAATTTTAGCCACCGACCCGTCTTGCTTACGGATAATCCGGCCGTAGCCACTTGGGTCTTCGGCCTTAGCGGTTAAGATACTGGCCTTAGCCCCCTCAGCTTCATGGACATCGAGTAAGTCTTCCAGGGTAGCCTGGGTAATTAGGGGCGTGTCTCCACAAATCACTAGGGTAGAGCCTGCCTTATCCGCCAGTAAATCTTCCGCTTGTAAAACCGCATGGCCCGTCCCTAATTGTTCTTCTTGGAGGCAGAATTGACTTTGCCCTGCTAAGACTTTTTCGACCTCTTCGGCCCCAAAGCCGACAATGGTAATGACCTCATTAAAGCCGGCTGCCTTAACATTGTCTAAGACGTGAGCCACCATGGGCTTATTAGCGACCTCATGTAATACCTTATACTTATTTGATTTCATCCGGGTTCCCTTACCAGCAGCAAGGATAATCGCATAACGATCCATTATTTTATATGCACTCCTTCATTTTTAGTCCTCTATTATTCTAATGAAGTTTTTCTTGGGCTTCAATTCTTTTTTGCTTTTTTACGCCGGGCACCCTTGTTCTTTTGCTGGCGTTTTCGATTTTTCTTTTTCTTCCCTTTGCCTGCCGCCTGGCCAGCTGAATGGGTAGTCCGCTTTGAAGCTTGAGATTTTTTCGCCTTTCTGGCTGCCTGGTCATGGCCTAATGGCTTGGGCTGGCTTGTGGCATTGACCAGTTGGCCTTGGTAGAGATAGTACTCCTCCAGTGGGGTTCCTTCTGGTAAGACTTGCTTTAATTCTCTTAGGGTGCGGTCATTATTGCAGAAAGTCAAGACCAAGCCTTCCTTCCCCATCCGCCCAGTCCGGCCACTGCGGTGGACATAGGTAGCTTGGTCTTTGGCCAGGTCGTATTGGATCACACAGGCTAAGCCAGGAATATCCAAGCCCCGGCTAGCCAAGTCGGTCGTGAATAAATAAACCAACTGCCCCCGGTTAAAGGCTTGGATGACCCTTTGCCGGTCTTGACCACTCATTTCCGCATGCAAGGCCGCCACGGGTAACCCATGGTAGCTTAACTTTTCTTCCAGTAAATCCACATCAGCCTTGGTACGGACAAAGACCAAGGCCCTAAAGTCGTCCAATTGGGCCAGACTGCGCAGGCGGTCCACCCGTTTGCGGACCGGAGTGAACAGGTAGCCATGGTGGAGATTGGCCTGACTGGATAGGTCCTGTCTAAGGTCAATGACCTGGTCAATGGCTAGTAATTCTTTAGCCTTGGTCAAGCTATCTTGGGTGATGGTAGCTCCAAAGGCGATATTTTGCCGGTGTTTGGGGAGGCGTTTGATTAAATCTGTGAATAGGGGAAGGCTGTCAGCTTTTAACAAGTCATCGACTTCATCACAAACCAAATATTTGACTTGGTGGACTTTTAATTTCCGTTGTTCAATCAGTTCATTAATCCGCCCTGGACTAGCCACTACGATTTCCGGCTTGGCCTTCAATTGGTCAATCTGGCGCTTAATGTTAGCCCCACCAATGACTAGCTGGAGTTTTAGGTCAAGCGACTGGGCCCAAGGGCGAGCCACACTAGCAATTTGACTGGCTAATTCCTGGGAAGGGGCCAGGATAATTAACTGTAAACCCGCCTGGGCTTGGACTTGAGTGAAGCTAGCTAAAAGATAAGCTAAGGTCTTTCCGGTTCCCGTTGCCGATAAGGCTAAAAGATTGTCCCCCTGTAAAATACGGGGCCAGGCTGCAGCTTGGATGGGGGTGGGCTGGTCAAAGCCTTGTGCTTCCCACTCTGCCTTAAGGGGCTGGGCTAGGTGACTAGCAACTAAACTGTCTTGCTCTGCTTTCAAAATTAAACCTCATCGCTCTCTTCTTTAATACTTAAATACTTGGTGGATTGATCTTGGTCAGGGCCAGTAATGGCTAAAGTTTCAGCTTCTCTTGCTGACTTGGCTGGGACTAGGTCAGCCTGTGCGGTTTGGCCAGCTAATTGTTCATCGACTTCATTATTGAGGATGGCCTTGGCTTGTTTCCAGGACAAGCCCCCATAAGCGGCAATTTCGCGGTCGGTTTCCGCCAGTTCCCGTTCTAGGAAAGCTTCTTTAGAAGCAGTTAATTGCACCACAACCAGTTCTGCTTGGTTATTGAAACGGACATGCCACTTAGGCGCTCCAATCCCCCGTGAAATCACTAGGCACTTATATTGGTCCCCAGGAAGGCGGAAAACGCCTTCGGTATATTGGGGCAAGTGGCCTTGGTCAGAAGCGTAGAGGCCGCCTAGTCCTGGTATCCGAATTTGGCCGCCTTGGGCATGGCCCGAAAGTACCAGGTCGGGCGATTTTTCGATCGATTCATGGTAGCGTAAGAAGGCTTCAGGATGGTGGGCGAGTAAGATCTTAGGCAGGGCTAATTGGTCTGCTTCAAGCGGCAGATAGCGTAAGGCGTCCCCTTTTAAGAAGTGGCGGCCTGGTTTTTCCGCTAGGCCCATGACGACCAGGTCTTGACCATGAAGCGTGATGGTTTCCGCTTGGTCATGTAAGACCCTGACCCCTGCTTGTCTTAAGAGCTCTTCCATTAAATGGCTATAAGGGCTCTTCACTTCATTGGAGCCGCTGACATAGAATACTGGGGCCAGGTTGGCTAATTGCTTGATAAAAACAGCCAATTCTTGGCGGTCAAAGGCCTTTTCCGGATGGATGAGATTACCGGTAATAGCAATGAGGTCAACCTCCTCCTCTTTAACGGCCTTCAAGATATCGACCACCTTAACCCTTTGGTCAGGGAAATTAAGGTCGGACAAGTGGGCAATTTTTACCCCTTCCAAACCGCCAGCATAGCGGGGACTTTCAACTAAATAATGGGTTTTCCCCAGTTGATAATTTTGAACATAAAGATAGGCCAGACTGCCCCCAATGACGGCAGCAGATTGCAAGCCCTTCTTCAAGAATTGATTCTTTTGACTCATATGATTGCCTCCCTTTGACTAAATGATCTCAGTGAGCTAAGTACTCCTTATATTTTAGCATAAGCCGCCCGCTTTATCCCACTTAAGCTCACTCGCCAGGCGGTAGGAATGGATTTTTTAAGCGGGATTGCTATAATAGATAGATGAGTTTAAAGTAAATAAACATTATGGATTAGAAAGGAGATGATTCTTGGTGGCCAACCAACTGATCGAGAACAAACTGAAATTAGTTCCTAAGAAACCAGGTTGCTACATTATGAAAGATCGCAACCAACACATTATCTATATTGGAAAAGCCAAGAATCTCTTTAACCGGGTTCATTCCTACTTTCGCAGTCAGCATAGCGGTAAAACCGCCCAATTAGTATCAGAAATCGCTGACTTTGAAGTCATTATGACCAATACCAACAAGGAAAGTCTCTTGTTGGAAATTAATCTTATCAAAAAATACAAACCCCACTATAACATTATGCTCAAGTATGGGACCATGTATCCCTACTTGAAAATCACCAACGAAGAGGACCCCCAACTAATCATCACTTCTGACGTCAAAAAAGACGGTGGCAAGTACTTTGGCCCTTATCCCAATGTCAATGCCGCAACCAGTACCCGGGACCTGCTTCAAAAAACTTATCCCTTGAGGAAATGCGGTAAAAATAAAAAACGGGCCTGTTTCTACTACCATCTCGGCCAATGTATCGGCTGCTGTGACCACGAGGTGTCAGCTCAAGAATATGCCCAACAGATTAAGCGGATTACCCGCTTTTTGAATGGGGACGTCCAAACCATTAAAGAGGATCTTCAGAATAAAATGGTCCAAGCCTCGGAAAACATGCACTATGAGCGGGCCGCTGAATACCGCGACCAAATTAACTACATTGAGCAAACCGTTGAGCCACAGAATGTCATGAGTAAGCAATACAATAACCGTGACGTCTTTGCTTATTACTATAACCATGGCTGGATCAGCATCCAAGTCTTCCTCCTGCGCCAGTTTTCCATTATCAAGCGGGATTCGGCCCTCTTCGCCTGTTATAACGATCCCGCAGAAGAATTGACTTCCTATATTGTTCAGTTCTACCAAGAGCAGAACCACACCCTGCCTAAGGAAGTACTGGTACCAGAAAATATCGATACCCATCTCTTGAGTGATGCTCTGGAGATATCAGTAGTCAACCCTAAACGCGGGGACAAACGCCATATGCTAGACCTGGCTACCGAAAACGCCCAATTGGCTCACGAACAAAAATTCCGCTTGTTAGAAATGAATGAGAAGAAGACCCGGGGAGCCGTTGAAGAGCTTAGTGCCGCCTTAAATCTGCCCTATCTCAGACGGATGGAAAGCTTTGACTTTTCCAATATTTCTGGAGTGGATAATGTCTGTGGGATGGTGGTCTATGAAGACGGCCGCCCCAATAAGAAGGCCTATCGCAAGTTTAAAATCAAGTCCTTCCAGGGAGCCAATGAATACCAAGCCACCCAAGAAGTCATCCGCCGTCGCTATAGCCGCCTCTTAAAAGAAGGCAAGGACCTCCCCGATATCGTTCTCATGGATGGGGGCAGTATTGAGGTTAATGCCGCTCGGGATGTCTTGGTCAATGAACTGGGCCTCAACGACTTACCGGTTGCCGGCATGGTCAAAGATGACAAGCACCGGACCTCCCACTTAATCTATGGCGATGACCATGCCATTGTGCCCCTAGATCCCAAGTCCCAGGCCTTCCACCTAGTTCAGAGAATTCAAATCGAAGTCGACCGCTATGCCAAGACCTTCCACCGGCAAGTCCACCACAAGAATTCTTTCCAATCCCGTCTTGATAGTGTCAAAGGGGTGGGGCCGAAAACCCGGCGTAAGGTGCTCAGCCACTTTAAAACCATTAAGGCCATCCGCCAGGCTGATCTTAGTGAAATCCAAGGTCTGGGTATTCCTGAACAGGTCGCCGAATCCATCCACCGGCTGGCTTGGGAAGGCCACAAGGGGTCACCCTACTCAGACCAAGATAAAAGTTCTTAGGCCTCTTTCATAGTTAATTGAATAGCAAAAAACGGAGTAGCTTGAGGCTTACTCCGTTTTTTCTTATGCATTTTTACTATTTATCGGTTGAATCTTGGTCTTCTTGATCTGGAGTCAAAGGATCGCCATCGAGGAAATCCGATTGATTCACAATAGACTTGTCATAACTGCTTTCCGTGCTGCGGTCAGCGGCGAGGAGGATATCGTCCTTATGCTTGGCTTGTTTAAAGTTGGTCTTCTTAGGGGTGTTATAGCCATAAGGGTCATAAGGTTTCTTCTCGACAGCTTCACTGGCTGGGTCAGCCTCAGTCTCCTCTTCAACAGTTGCTTCTGAATCAGCTTTATCTACTGATGAATGACTGCCTTCTGATGGGGTTGATTCTTCCAGAACTGGAAAGTCAAAATCGCTTGTTTCTTCTTCCTCTGGACGGGTCTCAAATTGATCTGTTTCTGCCGCTTCACTTGCTTTATCTTGAGTCTCTTCCACTTGGTCTGGGACAGTTTCCGCTTGATCTGGAAGAGTTTCCTTATTAATAGGACTTGCTTCAGGCTGACTATAATCTTCAGCCAGGTCGAAGATATCCGAGGCAGGCAGGACTTCTTCCTGTTGACGATCATCGAGGACATAACCTGGGTCAGCATAGTCATAGGCCGTCTCATCCGGCTGATCAGACTCATTATCCCTTTGCGAATCAGAGCGAGCAGACTCATCTTGACTGCCAGCTGGTGCCATCACCATAATCTCATCATCGTTCTCTTCAGTGTCGAATGAAGCGGGGTCAGAATCTGAACTCTCCTTTTCTGGATAAGTGGATTGGGTTTGACTATAGCTGTCTTCACCATCTGCCTTAAAATCATCTTGGTCTGGACCATAGGTTTCTCTAAAAGCTGCTTCAGAGAGATAGTCGTCACTGGAACTGGCTGAATCATCCAGAGCATTTAATTCAGAAGCATCGATGGCCATGGTATCCGCGGTAAATTGAGGACGATCTTCTGTGTGGTATAAGTCAGCAATATTATCGCTAGCTTCAGCGCCAAAACCAGAAAAATGATCATTGAGGTAGAGGGCATATTGCTTGGTTTGTTCCCGGTAAAAGACCGCTTGAACCACCATGAACTTAATTAAATTACCAAATAAGAATAAGATTACTAGCGCTCCCAAGCCTAATTGGGCCCAGAAGTAATAGTCAGCTTGAGGGAAGGCGGTTCTAAAGTAAGCCATTAAGAGGCTCACTGCCCCACCAATAATTAAGGGAAGAAAGACATAGCCTAAGCCCATCTTGAAGAGGCGCCACTTATTGCCCCGCATCAGTTGCCAGCTCATTCTCAAAGACCGGAAAACCCCGGTTTCTTCGTTATCGTAAGTTGGAAACATAATGAAGTTAAAACCATAGTAGAGCCAGCTGGTCAAGAGAGCAACTAAGAACAGTAACAATAGCGCAATCAACAGATAGAGCACATGGACCGCGATTCCGGTCACCTGGCCAATGGCTGCCCGGGCGGTGGAAAGAACGACCACATAATAAAAGAATAAAATCGTGGCTAAAACTAAATAAAAAACAAAGGCAGAGAACCAGCGTACAATAGCAGCCAAGAAATTGGTCATATAGTGGCGGATAGGCCGATGAGTAAAGGCTGACCACACCCGGCCAATATGGTGGTCTCCCTCATCAACCATTTCTAATAAGGACCAAGGGGTACCATAGACCCAGACCTGAACCATGAAAAAGCTGATTAAGAAACTCACCAATAGAGTGATTCCTAAAGCGATGGGGTCGGTACTTTGTCCGACTTGGTTGATCATTTCACCAATCAACCCCGGCGTATCTAAAAATACCCGGTTAATCGAAAAAGATTGGATACTAAGGGGTTTCAACCAATTGGCTAAAAAGCCCAAGAGGCTGGTAAAAACAAAAGTAATGAATAGATTAAGTAAAAACATCCCGGTTAAAGACAAGCGATTGCCAGAAATGGCTGACTTGGCTTTATCTTTAAGCTCGCGGTTGCTTTGATTAAGTTTCAGCTGCATGTATATCCTCCTTATGACTCCTTAAACACTAAGAGCATTTTCCTCACGTTCCAATTGTAAAACAATAGCCGCTGCATAATTACGTTCAGCGGCAAAGCGTCCTGATTTGAGATGATAATCCACGTTTTGTCGGCTCGTTTGGTTCATCTTGGCTATGGCACTGGCATAGCCCTTTTCATAGAGACCAGTCACATAAAAATGGTCACTCTGTATTTTAGCATGTAAATCAACAATTTTTAAGGGCTTTCGCGCTTGAAAGTCAATGGTCTGGTAATCCTGTAACTTCTCCTCCATGGCATAAACCGGCATTTTTAAGATTTCCAAGGCTTCGATCTCTTGAAAAGGCCATTCACTGGTCATGGCATAGGCGGTATAGAGAGGAAATTGGAGTTCATAGGACAGTCGCAGGGCTCTTTGGATCTCAGACTGTCCTTTGATAATCTCTTGCCAGGCCAAAAGTAGCATATTGGTCAGCTGGTCCTCTAAATAATTAGCGTTATAGAGTAAGACCCCTTCTCCCAAGGACTGGGCCTCCAGGAGGGCTTGACTCGCATAGTGGTAGGCCGGGCTGGCGACTAGTCCCGCTTGTGTATCAAGACTGCCATAAGCGATGCTGGCATTGACCTGAATCGGATACAGGAGCTGCTCGAGCAAGCGGTAGGCCAAGAAGGCTGACGCAGTATGGTTAAAGGATAAGAGCCATTGGTCCTCACTTAGGGCATAGGGCGACTCCCAACGATCTGGGGTAAAAATTTGGGTCACAATCTCAATTCCCCGCTCTAATAATAACTGTAAATCGGCCTTGTCTAAGTCAGGGTAATGACCAGCAATATAAAGTAAAGTCTTCCTGGCTGTCACATGACTCTTCCTTTCTAGTCAATAATTTCAAGCTGGGGATTTGCCGCTCTTGCCGCCTTAATCATAGTAAAAAAAGGCTCGGCCTTACTTGCCAGATTGCTTCTTAAGTCAACAGGGTGCTTCAGGATAAGCTTGAGAGGTTTAGCGTTGGCGGTCAACACATCATATAGAGCGTCCAAGTTGCCAGCAAAAGTCACGCTCTTATCCATCCCCTGGGCAAAGGCCCGGTAGAGGTCCTGGCTATCCTTGATCAAACGGCCATCGAGAACCACCTGATAGACCCGCGATTGACGATTCACCTGGCCCTGGTAGCGTTTAGGAGATGTTTGCATCTTCCTAGTATTATTTTTCCCATTCATTGTCCTTCACCTCAATACAACTGTTTAAAGCTTTGGTAGTGGTCATCCGTATAGTAGATGTCGCCAGATGAGGAATACACTAGGCGGTCATCGCCCCGATAGCCCCCATAGTAGTTAACATCGGCCTCTCGGTAAGTCTTATCAGCCGGTAGCTTCTTTTCGAAGTTACCAAAATGGTCGCCACCAATGGTTTTCTTATCGGTCACTTCCCATAAATTGCCCTTATCACTTTCCCAACCAGCCGCCTGAGCTTCTTTTTTAGTGATATAATTTGGCGGAAGTTCCTGGTAGGCATTGAGATAGGCACTGACCTCTTCGTCAGAACGGTAAACCTGACCATATTCCACCTGGTCTCCTGCTTGCTGGGAAACTTGATCCAGAACCTGGCCCAAGTCTTGGCAACCCGCTAGGCAAAAGGCTAAAATTCCCGTTAAGAGAAAAGTTAAAAACCGCTTCATTGCAATAATCACCTACTTCATTTTTCTCTATTATAGCAAAAGCCTAGCTAAAAGAAAAAAGGTGTCCAATCCAACATTGACACCCTTTTCCAGAGACTTGCTCTTATTTTTATTTTGTCGCCAATGAGAAATTATTGGGCGATTTTCTCTCTAATGCTTTCGATTGAATCTGAGGAATCAACCCCTAAATTTTCTAAGCGTTTTTCCCCACCGATACGCACTAGGGCAGGCACTGTTGTCACTTGAGCTTGTTCTCTAAATTCCTGGATAGCAACGCTTTCTGCGGTAGCCGTCGAATCCAGGTAGGCAAGTTCTAAGTCATCGCTTTCAATGATTTCAATTAATTTTGGTAGGAACTTGCGGCAATAAGGACAAGTTGGCCGACCCACAAAGACTAAGGATTCTTCCTTACTATCTAGATGAGAGAGCAGGTCCTTGGCGTTCACACGGTTTAATTTTTCAACAGCTTCATTAAATTCACTTTCACTATAAGCCATATTTCCACAACCTTTCTCCCCTATAATAACTTAAATTTCATAAAAATTAAAATAAATGAATTATAAAAGTCCTGACTTTTGCTATACTCAAGGGTGTAAGCACGAGAACCAGACTTGTAAAGTAAATATGAGGTGACCCCATTGAAGTCAATTTCTATTATTATCCCTTGCTACAATGAAGCCGATAATATCCGCCCCTATTACCAGGCCATGTTAGCGACCATGGCTCACTTCCCTGACGAGTTGAACTGGCAGCTCCTCTTTATTGATGACGGATCAACCGACCAGACCCTCCAAGAAATCAAGACCCTGAGCCAAGCAGATCCGCGGCTAACTTACCTGGCTTTTTCCCGGAACTTCGGCAAGGAAGCGGGCATTTATGCTGGCTTACAACACAGCCACGGAGACTATGTGGTGATTATGGACGTCGACCTCCAAGACCCGCCTGAACTGTTGGTCCCCATGTACCAAAAACTCAAAGAAGAAGACTATGACTGTGTGGTGACCCGCCGTCAAGACCGGCAAGGAGAATCTTGGTTTCGCTCCCAATGTGCCCGTCTCTTTTACTGGCTGATTAACCAGTTATCCCACACGCCTATTCGCAGCGGCGAAAGAGATTACCGCATGATGACTCGGCAAATGGTTGATAGTGTCCTCAAGGTGAGTGAAGTCAATCGTTTCTCTAAGGGAATCTTTAATTGGGTCGGCTACCAAAAGACCTATATCGATTTCCCCAACCACCAACGTCAGTTTGGCCACAGCCATTTTAGCTTTTGGAATCTCTTGGTATATTCCTTAGAAGGGATTATTTCTTTTTCACAAATTCCCCTCAACATCATCGCTATCCTAGGCCTGATTGTCTTTATCCTAGCTATTGGATTAGCGGCCTTCTTTATGGTCCGCACCCTGCTCTTTGGTAATCCCACCTCGGGCTGGACGTCAACCATTGTTATTATTTTACTCATGGGCGGTTTACAAATGCTTTCTCTGGGCATTGTGGGGAAGTACATTGGCAAGACTTTTCTGGAAAGCAAAAGACGCCCCCTTTACCTGGTTAAGGAAAGTAACCTTGAAGAAGACGACTAATAAAATGCCTTTTACTTAGGAACTTATTCAGTCAATCGAGCAGAGCCATAAAAGTATTCCAGAGCTGCCTCCCAATTATCCAGCCGGTCGGGATAATTTTCCGTCAGGTTATGGGGTGCTGAAAAGAGCAGCCCCTTACCATTAAAGCCTTGAAAATGACGACTATTATCATCAATCAAATAATCAGCCCCCAAAATCGACTTTTGCCCACAGAAGACATAGTGACTATCGGGGATAAAGTCAAAGTGTTGGGTTAACCACTCATACTTAGCCGTAAAAGAAGTCGGAAATTCCATTGCAGCCGTAGTAATAAAGACTTCATAATCCTGACTGAGTTGCCAAAGGGCCTCTTGTGCCCCCTCAATGATCCCAAGATCAGCAAAATAATTAGGATCAGCCACCATATCATGGAGTGCTTTTTGGTACTGGGGAAATAATTGATCCAGGTTCTTCCCAAGGAGGTCTTCTTTTTTAATTTGAAAATCATAGCTTTCATTAAACAAACGAATTTGCTTAGCTAAAAAATCCGCAATCACTTCATCCATATCAACAGCAATTTTTTGCATAGACATTCTTCCTTTCTTAACGAGTAAGCAAAAGTAATTTCTCCTACTAATACTAGCAAGCAGGTTTAATTAATTCAGACCTGCTTGCTTTTTTGCTTTCACAGTCTTGTAAACGGTTTTGATGATCTTAATAACTTACTTATCCTATGCCCTATTAAAACACAGGGCCCTAGGCAATTCCAAAAGAAAACAACAAAAAAAGCCATTCCTATTGGAATGGCTCTTAGTTAGCACGGCAACGTCCTAGTCTCACAGGGGGCAACCCCCAACTACATTCGGCGCTAAGAAGCTTAACTGCTGTGTTCGG
>NZ_CAJHPA010000007.1:0-71699 GCF_905125285.1 Aerococcus sp. Group 2
AGCGTTGATAGCTCATTTGTTTGCTGACTAGTTATAGTCTGGTCTAGACTTATTGTTTGAATTGTTGGTTCATCAACAAAGTGTTGATGCCCTACACATTTGGTTCGTCTTCTTTGTTCAGTTTTCAAAGGTCTAAATCCTGCTGCCTTCTGTGACAGCGACTTAATTAGTTTACCATAGCTTTCGAACGCTTGTCAACAACTTTTTAAAAAGTTTTTTCGAAACTTTTGTTGGCAAAGCTCTCAGCCAGGAACTATATTATATAATCATTCAGAAGATTTTGTCAATAACTTTCTGAAATGTTTTTTTTGCTGGGGAGCTATTCGCTCTCAAGCAACTCTAATAGATTACCAGCTTATTTAGACATTGTCAACAGCTATGGTATAATTAATTTAAATTTTTATAATGCGCCCAAGGAGGATTACTATGGATACCTATTTTACTGTTTTACCCCACCAATTGGCTAACCAAGTTGGCTCAGGAAGTTTAGAAGTGCTTTCCAGCCCCTGGCTCTTAGGTTATTTCGAAAATGCAGCAGTACGATTTTTGAAAGACCACTTAGAGGAAGAAGAAACGACCGTGGGAACCTATGCTCAGTTAGAACATTTGGCTCCTAGTCTCTTGAATGAAGAAATTCGTATTCATTGTGAATTGGTTGACCACGATGATCGTCATTATCATTTCCAAATGCAAGCCTATTGCCAAGACCAATTAATTGGTCGTTTAGACCACCGCCGCGTGAAAGTTAATAAGGAAAGCTTTATGAAGAAAGCCCAAGATAATTCATCCCTTCAATAGAAAAAAGCCTAAGTGGCCAGCGTATTTAAGCGCTCAAGGTCAACTTAGGCTTTTTCTTATTCGTTGTCGTCTTCTTCACGAGGTTGGTAGTGGACTCTGATTTTACGAATCCGTCCATCATCTACATCAGTCGTGGTGAAGAGATAATCATCGACTTGGATGCTTTCATTAATGGTATCTTGGGGAAAGCGGCCCAAGTGTTCAATAATAATACCGGCCATCGTATCGGAGTCGCCCGAATAGATATGGGCATTGAACAGCTGATTAAACTTATCAATCGGCATACTTCCGTCAATGATATAGGTATCATCACTAACCTTCTTATATTTAAAGGACATTTCATCGTACTCATCTTCTATGTCCCCGACAATCACTTCAATCAAGTCTTCCAAGGTCACTAAACCGACCACTCCCCCGTACTCATCTTTTAAGATGGCCATGTGGAGGTGGTTACGCTTAAACTCTAAAAGCAAATCATCGATAAAGACCGTTTCCGGTGCAAAGTAAGGCTCGCGCATGATGTTTTCCATTTGAATATTTTCAAAGCCTACCCGGTTAGCTTCCCGTAAAACGTCCTTGGCATGGACAATGCCTAGAATATCGTCTTTGTCATCCCGGTAAACCGGAATCCGAGAATATTGGGACTGAAGAATGAGCTGCAAGTTCTCCTCGCGGTCATCTTCAATATCCAGCATAAAGGTATCTGTCCGCGGCACCATCACGCCCTTAGCTAGCTTGGAATCCAAGGAAAGCACCCCTTGCATCATCCGAAATTCATCCATATCAATGATTCCGTCATTGCGGCCACTCTCAATTAACTTCCGCATTTCAGAACGAGTCAAGCGTTCTTCTCTTTGGGTAAAGTCGATCGGTGCGATAGCCTTCAGCACGTCAGTCGAGGCGGTTAATAACCAGACGAAAGGTGTAAACACTTTATTTAAGAATGATATTGTTCCTGCCGAGAACAGGCAGTACTTCTCTGGTATTTGGATGGCGACTTGCTTAGGAAAGAGCTCCCCAAAGACAAGGGAGATATAAGATAAAATCACCGTAACGATGGCCGTAGCTAGAATTTCGGCAGCGGGAATATTGGTCAAATAGGGCAAGATGTAGCCCACAAAGGTATTGGCAGCCGATGCCGAGGATAAGAACCCAGCAAAGGTGATTCCTACCTGAATGGTAGACAGAAAGTCATCCGACTTATCCAGTAATTGGACCACTTTTACAGCGCGACGGTCGCCTTCCTCAGCCAATTGGTTGATCTTCCCTTGGTTAACAGAAACAAAGGCCATTTCTGCCCCAGCTAAGAAAGCATTAATTAAGGTTAATACCAGTATTAAAATTATTTGTCCTAGGATCGAAGAGGCCCCCGGATCTTCCATATATCATTTCTCCTTCATTGCTTCAAAATGTCTTTATATTAGTCTAGTATATTATAATTTTTTTCGCCCGTCTATACTTTGCTCCAAGCATTCTCTAATGGAAAACCTAGCCTCCCCTGATTCATTTTGCCTTTCTATAAAAAAGCCCGGACCAACCGGGCAAAACACTTTCTAATTCAATGGACCACTAGACAGGATTGGCTACAATTGCCGCCGGTTAAAGAGGGGGAAACTGAGACAGAGACTGCCCAGGATCAGCCCTCCCGTAGTATAGATCGCTTGACGGCAGTTTTCAAAATCCAAACCTTCTCCTAATAAGGCCTTCCCTTCTGTTAAAAGAATCGGAGAATAATCCTTACTTTGCGGGAAGACACTCAGCACATAAAAGACTAAGAGACTAGCAAACAAGGTCACTAGGACCCCACTAGAGGAAGTTGCCAAGGTGGAAGATACGAGGAGAAGACTGACAACCAAGAGGCCAAAACCGTACCAGGCTAGGAGACCAAGGGTTAAATCGTCCTGGTTAACACTGCCCAAATAATACTGGGTATAAGTTAAGGTGGTTAGCCAGCAAACACTGTAGGCCCCGGTCCAAAGAGTGACCAGGAAGATAAATTTGGCGAGAAGGAATTGACTCCGTTTCAAACCCTTGGTCAAGACCAGAATCAAGGTCCCGGTCTGGTATTCCTTAGTTAAGAGCTGACTCTCCAAAAAGACAAAGCAGAGCATGGCTAGGGGGAGGTTTTTAAAGAACTGCTCCCAAGCCATGGTCGCCGTCACTTCCACCGCTTGGACCTGGATGGCTAGGCCGTTATCTTGGCTAGCAATTTGCTCAAGCATCCAAGGGGTTGCCAAGGCCAAGGCGGTATTCATTAAGCCAATCACAAAGAAAACCAGAACTAAAATAAAGAGCTGGCCGCCCCGCCACTGGGCTAAAAACTCCTTCTTCAGTAAAGTCATTAATGTCTTTATCGAACCACCTCTTGAAATAAATCATCTAAAGACGTCTCTACCCGCTCAACTTGCCGGAGGGCTAAGTCTTGGTCAGCCAACCAGGCTAAGACAAGTTTTAACGGATAGTCTTGGCTAGAAAAGCGCAACTTGCCGGTCTGGTCGAGCTGGCTCTTGGGAAAGGCCGCTTGAAAGCTTAAGCGGTCTTCAGCCTGCTCCAGCTCGACTTGGTAGCTCGGTCCGCCCACCTGATGGGTCAAGGTTTCCAAGGGGCCGGCTAGGGCAATCTGCCCTTGGTTTAAGAGGGCCACATGGCTACAGACCTTTTCAACGTCTGACAAGATATGGGTGGAAAAAAGCACTGTGGTTTCCTGGCGAATATTAGACAAAATCGCTAGAATATCCCGCCGTCCCAAGGGATCTAAGGCCGAAGTAGGTTCGTCACAAATTAATAATTGTGGTCGCCCCATGAGAGCCTGGGCGATCCCTAAGCGCTGCTTCATTCCCCGCGAATAGCCTTTGATCCGTTGTTTATCTTGGGCTAGGCCTACCAGGTCTAAAAGTTCCTGGCTCCTTTTCTTGGCTTCACTGACCGACATACCAGCAATTTGTCCTAAAAAGCGCAGGTATTCTTCTCCGTTCATAAAAGGATAGAAGGCCGGCACATCCGGCAGGTAGCCAATATAGCGGTTGGTTTGGGTCTGGCCATAGCTGACCCGCTCGCCCTTGACAAAAATTTGCCCCTGGTCAGCGGACATGAGGCCCAGGATAAGTTTCATAGTAGTCGTCTTGCCGGCCCCATTTCTTCCAATGAAGCCAAAGACACTGCCTTGGGGCACCGTCAAGGATAAATTATCAAGGATAGTATGACTGCCGAATTTTTTGGTCACATGGTCCAAGGTCAGAATTGCCATCAGTCCTCCTCCTTACCAAAGATGAGATAGAGGATCGGGCCAACAAATTGCATCAAGACGATCACTACGACCAACCAGAAGGTCCGCCCGCCTCTTTTATAGGTTTTGTGGGTGAGGATATGGTGGAGGGTGTAAACTAACAAAGCAACTTGTAAGATGATAACGGGAATTAAAAAGGGTAAATATTCACTCAAGTTATTCATGATGGTCTCCTTCTTTCTGAGCGAGGGTTTCGACGCAGTAGCCATGGTAGTGGCAATGCGGACAAATTAGTTTCCGGGTATAAGGGGTATGTTTAGCGAAAATCGCTGCCTTCAAGTCCGGTTGGAAGTCATAATGGCATTCCGGACAAATATAGGCCACTTGCTTGAAATAATAACGGCTAATACCGAGTCCGTAAGGGATAGCCAGGATGAAATAGAGGATCAACCAGGCAAAGTTCCCCTGGGTCAGGAGTAAGAAAATCGCCAGTCCAGCTAAGAGACTGATCGGCAAGGCCGTTAATAGGATAAAAAGATGTAATTGTTGAACATGTTTGCGTTTATTCATCATTTTGGCAATGCTCGATAAGCCAGTGGCAGAAAGGTCAGTAAATGAATGGAGGCTTTTTTGCAGGGCTCTAAGCCGGTCGAGCTGGACTTCTTCTTCCTGGCGCTTAAGCTCCAGAGCCTTAATCTGTTGGTCAATTAATAAGTCAATCAAGTCCCGGGCATTGTCCTCATCTAAGACTTGTTTAATATCGTCTAGGGAAAAGCCCAGGTCTTTCAAAAAGCAGATCGTCTTCATTTGATTGAGGTCAGCTTCGGAATATAAACGCCGGCCACCTTCGGAAATACTGGTGGGAAGAACCAGACCGCGTTTGTGATAATACTGGACCGTTCTCACGGTCACCCCCGCTAATTTAGCCAATTCACCACTTGTGTAAGTTGCCACAGGTTCACTTCCTTTCTTCTCTTCATTAAGCATTGCTTTTCCTCCTTTCTGCCTGTAGATTAGCTTATGACGCAAGGTCACGAGCAAGTCTTTTCCCAATATTTTTTCAAAAAATTCCCTTTTTTAGGCAAAGACTTCAACAGGCAGTCCTTTTTCTCGCTTCTCAGTTATTATCTATTTTGTGAATACATACCATTTAAAATTTTGGATAAAAAAAGCTAGGACAAAGCCTAGCTTCTTTATAAAAATACCAACTATCTTATCAAAGAGTGTTCCAAGCGCAGGATGAACGTCCTTTTTTGTGACTGTCGCACTCTATTCAAACCTGCTCCAGTCACAGGACGAACGTCCGCTTCACACAGGGTGTGAGACTTGGCGGCTAGGCTTGGATGATTGGAGCAAGTCAGAATAAAAGCGAAGCATTCGCTTGTTTCTGACTTGTGAAATCACTCCAAGTCTGCCAAGTCGAACCCAACTAAAAACTGCCAACGCTCAGCCTAGTTGAGCTCGGACGCCAGCCTTGAAGTCACTTCAGAAAATTCCAACGCACAGTTCCCTGTGCTTGTGGTATTTTCTTCCAGTGATTCAAGTCTTAAACGGCGTCCTCACATCCTAATAGCTGAGCTTATGACAGTTTTCTCCAATGGTTTCGTCCTTTTTTGTGACTGTCACACTCTCTTCAAATACAAATTCTTTATCAAATACTTTTAAGCGATTTTTTCGTGGAAATGAACTTGACGGTCGATCCAGTACATGAGTGGTGCTGTGATGGCTAAGACAATCAGCTCGCTGACCACTAAAGTGAAGTAGGTGTACCAGAAAGGGAATTGGAAGGCTAGATTCAGTTCAAAAGCCACAATGAAAATCATCAATGAGAAAATCACTGTCGTTGCGCCTAAGCGGGCCTTAACGGAAGGAAGCTTAGGGTAGATCCAATCACAGATCAAGAAACTAATCACCGTATGGAAGGTTCCAAAGACCAGGTCATACCAACCTAAGCCATTGGCAAAGCCATAGAAATTGGCGATGAAAACACCTGCCACCACACCCCATTTATAGCGGCGGTCAAAAGCGTTCAAATGGTTAAGCCCTTCGGATAGGCGAAATTGAATTGGTCCATAGGCGATTTGCGGGGCGATAAAATAAATCACCACATAAATCGCAGCCACTAAGGCATTAATGACTAAGGGCCGGGTTTTATTCTCTTGCATAATCTTTTCCTCCTAGTTTTTTTACGTTGGATGGTTTCGAACAACGCACACCCCATTGTAACACAATTATTTCTTCAAAAAGAGGTCTTTATTGCCCCTCAAGAAATAACTTCTTGATACTATAGGAAACCACAACTACCCCTAGTCCAGCCACAGTAAAGCTATGCCATTGAACTAGGGGAACAAGCTGGCCAAATACAAGGTTTGCTAAAGGTGAAAATAAAGAGCTAAAAACAAAAAGCAAGGAAAATACCCGACCTAAAAACTCCTGGTCGCTATGCCTTTGTATAATCGTGAACACCTTGGCGTTAATTTGAACCAGGTAAAAACCATTAACCCAGGCACACAAGAAAATAAAGAAAAGATTCTGAAAAAATCCCGCCATTAATAAGACGAGCGCTAGATATTTTACATCTTGGATAAAACTTTCTTCTGATTGACCACTCCCACGATAGGTTAATAACACGCCGCCAAGAATGCCGCCCAGAGCCTCTATACTAAGGACTAGGCTATATATCTTATCAGATTGCTTTAATAAAACATTGATGGCAAAGGGAATAACTAAGTCATAAGCAGTCATGATAAAGTTTAATAAGGAAATAAAGACCATGACCCCTAAAATCTTTTTCATACTGAAGACATACTTTAAGCCAGAGACAAAATGCGTGTGAAATTGAAAGGATTGGCTAACATGGAATTGCTTGTTGTCACAGTAAGGCACAAAAGCGATGATTAGTGCTGATAATAAAAAAGATAAGGAGTTTATCAGGATAAAGAAATTAAAATTGTTATTAACAGCGAGAATTAGCGACCCGATAATCGGAGCTCCTACCTTAATGATACTTGATAGGGTATTTTGGATAGAATTAAAGCGCTCAATATCCTCCCCTAAGACCACATGGGGGACAATGGCCTTGGCTGCAGGAGAATTAATGGCTAAAGCGATACTTAATATAGCGCTAGTAAGAATTAATATGAATTGATCATCAAGATAATCTTTATATAACACAGCACAGGCTAAACAAGCTAAAAAACTCATCAAGTCTGAAAAGATTAATAATTTTTTTCGATTCACTTGATCAACAAGTGGCCCGACTAAAATATTGGAAACCAATAAAATTGAAGTACTCACACTATTTATTTTTCCTAGTAGTGCCGTATTTTGCGTTTGAGAAACGAGGAACCAATTGATGGCAAATAGGTAAAGGGTATCACCAATTAAGGAAATCCCATAATTGGCCAGTAAAGGATAACCCCCTCTTAAAAATAACTGTTTATTTCCTTTCAAAATCAATTTACCCCTTTCGCTTGTTTCAATAAAATGACCAGGGAACATTTGCCTTGACTGCCGGTCATAGATTGTTTGTCATCACTAGTCTCTTCATTTTTCATTATTACTTTAAAATTAATTTATTGATTATATAGAGAGAAGGCCTCCTTGTCAATTTCAAATAAGAAGACAGAAAAAGCTCCTAGAGTCGTTTTACTCTAGGAGCTCCTAAAAAAAATAACAGAAAGCCTTCTGTCTAACTATTTAATTTTATAATCTCAGCTAAGACCTAGTCAAAAATCTCTAGCCTAGCTTCTTCATTTTCTTAGCCCTCCTCGCCCGTGCTCTCATCCTCCTGCTTTTCATCCCTTTTCTTCATCGGCTTTCTAGGATGGGGAAGACTAGGGCGCAAACGCTTGGTCCAAAAACCACCATGGATGTATTTGGCGTCATAAGAGATATAGAAGACCTTGGGATCAATAGCTTCAATGGTCCGGCAGACTTGCTGTTCCCGTGACCGTGGGGTTAAGACTGTCATGATTAAGCGGTCACCATCCCGGCCGTAACCAGTCTGCACCGTCACTCCATAACCTTGTTGGCGCAAGCTTTGAGCCAAATGATTATCGGTTGACTGGGTAAAAATCTGAATCACTGCATGTCCCAAGGCAATCTTATCTTCTAAGAGGATGCCCAGGTAAATCCCAATCCCATAACCTAGGGCATAAACCACCAGGTAGATCGGGGTATCCAGGTATTTCATCACCACAGAAAGCCCGATGGTATAGATAGTCACCTCAATCATGGCGATAAAGGGCGCAATAGACCGATAACCCCGCATGGCCAAGAGGGTACGGATAGTATTGAGCATAATGTAAATCAAGTTAATACCAAAAATAAAAAGTAAAATGTAAAAGTTCATGGCCTTCCTCCTTCCTAGTAAAATTAGCACAGATCAGATTGTAATTAAAGAAATAATAAATAAAAAAGCAATATTAACGAACAAAGAAAAACTACAGCCAGTCGGCAAAATGCTGCCGGAGACTGTAGTTCTATCAGTCATTATTCTTCTAAGACCACAAAGGCTTGGGCATAGTCATCAGTATGGGTGATCGAGAGAAAAATCTTGCCCTCATAGACGGTCGTTTTCAAGCAGGGCCGTCCCTTGTAATCATTTAATATTTCTAGGTCCTGGAAGGATAGGGCCAGACCAATACCCGTCCCCAAAGCCTTAGCAAAGGCCTCTTTAGCTGCCCAGCGTCCCGAAAGAAATTCCATCTGACGTTTCCAGCTACTATTGGCCTCCATGGCTTCTCGTTCACTTGCTGTTAAGACCCGATTGGCAAAATCTGGTCGCTGTTTTTGCGCTTTTTCAATTCGTTTGATGTCAACTAAGTCGGTACCAATTCCTTTAATCATGGTCAGCTATCCTTTAACGAATGGTAAATGATTGCTTAGTGGATTGTTTTCTAGCTGACTTGTTGCCATTCTTAGCCTGGTTGCGCTTATTCTTGCCGGTGTGCTTAGACTTGCCTTGGTCCTTATTGTTTTTAGGTCTTTGCTTGGAGTGGTGATTTCTCCCCTTATGCTGGCCTCGGTTCTTAGAATGGGACTTGCCCCGGTTTTTGTCGGAACGTTTCCGCCCTAAAGGCCGTTCAGGAGTGATGGACACCTTGACATCATTTTTATCCTTCATTTGTGAGCGAACCACGGCCAAGGCTAATTGTTCTGCAGTATAGTTTTCGCTGAGGTAGTTCACCACTTCTTCATATTGGTCATCGCGGTCTTCTTCTAAGAGTTCCTCCACCGCAGCCAGGGATTGCTTGATTTGACCCGTGAAGGCTTCTTCTTCCGTTGGTGGACGAAGAGGAGACATTTTTTTATGGGTTAGGTTTTCAATGGTACGCAGGTAACCCATTTCATGGTTGGAGACAAAGGTAATCGACATACCGCCCTTACCTGCCCGTCCGGTCCGGCCGATCCGGTGGACATAGCTCTCAGGGTCTTGGGGGATATCGTAGTTATAGACATGGGTCACATTACTGATATCTAAACCACGAGCCGCCACATCAGTAGCCACTAAGATTTCCAAACGACCGTCTTTAAAGTCCTTCATAATGCTAGACCGTTTTTCCTGGGAGAGGTCTCCATGGATGCCTTCAGCCTGGTAGCCCCGTTCAATCAGTCCGCGGCTGACTTCATCCACCCGGCGTTTGGTCCGGGCAAAGACAATAGCCAGTTTGGCATGGCTGACATCAATAAAGCGGGTTAACAGATCAAATTTTTCCCGGTCATGGCACTTGGTAAAGTATTGATCGATGGTATCTGCGGTCATTTCCTTGGCTTCGATTTTGACCGTTACCGGGTCTTGCATGAAGTGTTCACCAATGCGTTGGATTTCCTTGGGCATGGTAGCCGAAAAGAGCAAGGTTTGCCGGTTAGACGGAGTAGCACGAATAATGGTTTCAATGTCTTCGATAAAGCCCATATTAAGCATTTCATCGGCTTCATCTAGGACCAAGGTTTCGATAAAGTTTAAGTTTAAGACCTTGCGTTTCATTAAATCGATTAAACGGCCGGGTGTTCCCACTACTACTGGGGCACCTTTTTTAATTTGGTGGATTTGCCGGCGGATATTAGCCCCACCGTAAACATTGACCGTGCGAACGCCCTTTTCCTTACCCAGGCGGTAAAGCTCTTGGCCGTTTTGGATGGCTAATTCCCGGGTTGGCGCGATTACCAAAGCTTGGATGTGGTCGGTATGGTGGTCGATTTTTTCTAAGAGAGGTAGGCCAAAAGCAGCGGTTTTTCCGGTACCGGTTTGGGCCTGACCTAAAACATCCCGTCCTTCTAAGGCGTAGGGAATGGTTTGTGCTTGGATGGGGGTGGCTTCTTCAAAGCCCATATTCTTGACCGCTTGGAGCAGTCTAGGATCTAAATTAAGTTCTTCAAATTTCATTAACGAAGAGATTCCTCCTTATTATTAAAAAAGAGTCGCCTGCATAAGGCGAGCTCTTATGTTCTTGGTGTATTCACTTGCTCTAGTATAGCACGGATTGCATAAAATTGCTGGTTAAAGTGTTTTTAGCCTTAAGCTTTTAAGGCAGCAACGACTTCGGCCAGGCCCATACCATGGCTCGCTTTGACGAGAATTTGGTCTTGGGGGTGAACTTGGGCCAGTAAATCATCAATTAAAGTCGCCTTATCTTCAGGATAGTAATGAATCTTATCTTCAGGGAAACCCTTTTCCTGGAGGGCTCCTGCCAAGGCTTGCATTTCTTTACCATAGAGATAAACCCCATCAATATGAGGCCTATCAATCTCTTCAGCGATGCTGGCATGCATGCTGGCGCTGTACTTACCTAATTCTAACATATCCCCTAAGACCAATACCTTATGGCTGGTAACAGCGGGACGTTCTAATTGTGAGAAATTACGGATAACTGCCCGCATAGCACTGGGGTTGGCGTTATAAGTATCGTTGAGAATTTGGATGTCATCCTTACCCAGCAACCACTCACTACGGTTGGCCGTTAGCTTAAACTGACTCAGGGGTGTTTTAATTTGTTCCACCGCTAAGCCTTGGCTATAGGCGACCGCACAGGCCATCAGAGCATTCTTCACATTATAGTCGCCACTCACAGGAATGGATAATTCCACATTAGGCGACAAGTTGGTATAAAAATGGGTATGCTCGCGCTCATTCACAATATTTTCGGCATAGACATCTTCAGAGTCATCCAGTCCTACCCGGATCTTTTTGATTTCCGGCATATCGACCACCGCTTGGTCAATCAAGGGCTCGTCGCCTGGGTAAATGAAGGTGCCGTCTTCTTTTAAGCCTTCTAGGATTTCTAGCTTAGCCTTGGCAATATTTTCCCGCGAGCCGAGAAATTCAATATGGCTCTCCCCGATCATAGTAATCACCGCAACATCCATGGGACAGAGTTGGGCGAGGAAGCGAATTTCACCAGGTCCTGACATCCCCATTTCGACTACCAGGACTTCAGTATCTTCCGGCATGGAGAGGATGGTAAAGGGAACACCCAGTTGGTTATTATAATTGCCCTGGGTCTTATAGACATTAAAGGTAGTTGATAAGGTAGCCGCGGTCATATCCTTGGTAGTGGTCTTACCAGCGGAACCGGTAACGGCAATCACCTTAGGTTGAATGAGACCTAGATAATATTTGGCCAAATCAACAAAGGCGGTGAAGGTATCTTCCACCTGGATAACCGGGATCTCACTAGGAGCATCGGCGGGATCATTAGCCCACAAGGTGGCTTGAGCCCCATGGTCGATGGCATCTTGGATAAAATCGTGGCCATCCCGGGCAGCTTTTAGGGGGATAAACAAGCCCCCTGGCTTAATTTCCTTAGAATTAAAGGTTACCGACGTAATCAAGTGATGGGCAGCTGTGGAATCATAGTCTACTGCCCCCACGGCTTTGACAATCTCATTGATGGCTAATGCTTTCATCTGATCACTGCTCATTTTTCAATCCTTTATAAGTTTCAAAACGTTCTAAGCCTAATTGGATTAATCTTTCCAGCAATTGGTCATAAGGAATACCAGTCGCTTCCCATAAGGATGGATACATGGACCATTGGGTAAAGCCAGGCATGGTGTTGACTTCATTGATGTAGATATCCATATTATGGGTGACAAAGAAGTCCACCCGGGTTAAGCCACTAGAATCGATAGCAGCATAGGCCTTAGCGGCATAAGCGCGGATCTTATCCATAATCTCACCAGGTAGATCGGCAGGAATGGCTAATTCTACGGTATTATTGATGTATTTTTCCTCGTAGTTATAGAAACTCTTAGACTTGACCACTTCACCGGCCACTGAGGTTTCAATGGCATCATTACCGAGCACGGCCACTTCTACCTCACGGGCTTCTACCCCTTGTTCCACAATTACCCGGCGGTCATAATTAAAGGCCAGCTCGATGGCTTGGATTAATTCCTCCCGGTCGTTGGCACAGGAAATCCCCACACTAGACCCTAGGTTAGCGGGTTTAACAAAGATCGGATATACCAATTCCCCTTCAATTCGAGTGAGGCTTTTGGCCCGTTCTTGGTCCCATTCATAATGGGTGAGCGAGGTAAAAGGCACTTGGGGAATTTGCGCTTGTTGGAAGAGCTGCTTGGAAATAATTTTATCCATGCCCGCTGCACTAGCTAGAACACCCGCGCCCACATAAGGCACATTCAAGCTTTCAAATAAGCCTTGAATCTTACCATCTTCTCCGTGGGGACCATGCAAGGCTGGGAAGGCAATAACTTCTTCCCCATTAAAGACCTGACAAGGGCTGACTAAGTCGCCGTGTTCAGGGTCATTAGCGTCCAATTCAGGATTAAAACGGAGCGGAAGGTCCGCTTCTGGAGCTCGGTCAATCGCCGTCCCCTTAATCCATTGGTTGGCCTGAGTAATATAGACAGGCAACAAAGTATGCTTTTGATAATTAATATGCTTGATAATTGATTGCGCCGTCATAATAGAAATATCATGCTCAGCACTTTGTCCTCCGTATAGTAAGACAATCTTCATAATTAGCCTCCAAATATTTCGTTCGAAAGTTCTTTAATCGACCAACCCTTCGCTGAATCATAGGTCAGCTTGGCTAATAACTTCGCCTCTGATAGTCGATTGATGGTTTCATCCACTTGGTCCTCTGCCAAATAAATCGGAATAACTAGGTCACTTTGCCGGGCCCAATCCACCTGGGAAAAATCAAAAATCGCCCCTTCGTAAAGCAAGGGTCGTAATTCTTCTATGGTTTCCAGTGAGGGGAGGGGGATTTCCTTAGTGCTTAAAGAACTGCTTAAGAAAAACAGTGGCCGCTTGCCTACCCCGCTATCTTCCACACAAGCCTTAATTCTAAGTGCCAATTGATAGAAAAATTCATTGATATAGCGATAATAAACCTTTACCAGATGATTTTCCATGGGCAGGCAGACATAATTATTCTGTAATTTATAGAAGAAGGGTGAATGCCAGTGCCGGTTGGCATGACTCAGATAGAGCATTTCGGCGATTTCACCGGGATCTAACTGATGCAGTAACTCCTGCGAATCATAATCAATCCATTTGACATGGGGATTAGCCACGCTTTCCTGTTCAATCAAGAAATCACTAACGCTTTTTTCTCCGCGAATCAGCTCAAAACGTGTATAATCATCAAAGGAGCCCATATCTTTAGGGCTAGACAGGAGCACTAAATTACGGGGCAACTTCTTCATGGCCTTTTTCAGGTGCAAAACCCCTAGACCACGACTGGTTACATGATTACTTGTTGGTTCAAGCAAAATATAAATATAATTCACAACCACCAGCTCCCTCCTCACAGTACCATATAATGATACCAAACTTTAGACAGGAGTGACACATCTTTTTATGAAAGGCGCTCATAATATTCACTTGCTCGCCCTCCCCTTCCAAAAACATTACTATACTTATCTCTCACAAACACCGATCAAAGGGGCGATTATGGTCCATGACCTCCCTATCGCCTATCACAACTTAGTCAACCAAGTTAATGGTGGCTATAGCTCTAAGGGCTATTTCAAAAGCCCTAAACCCAGTCCTGATGCCCTGGATGCCGTCTATATTCCCTATATTGCTGGGCTCTATCCCAGACCCGTCAACCGCCCCTACCTGGTCCCCAACCTTTCGGACCAAGAGAGTTTCCAATTTTCCCAAGAATTAGGCGACCATGACATTATCTTCTATGAAGACCAGGCCGCGGTGGCCTACCTATCCTTCCCCAAAGACTTAAAGGAAAGCCGGAGTGAGCCTAAAGTTTACTATCAGAATTTTGCGACTGGACAAAAACTCCTACTGGCTGAAGACTTTCAAACTTTTCTTAGCCTGGGGCAAAAACGGCACTTTCCCCTACCCGCTCCCCCGATCGATAGCTACCACCGGGCTAACGCCGCCTTTCTCCACGTCAATGGTGTGGCTGATTTAGACAGGCTCCTCCAACGTTACCAACACCATCCCAACCAGACCTGGTTTTTAAAATGGGTCACTTACTTTAGCCAGCACCCAGAGGAAAGTTACCGTGACCTGGCCCAGGTCTACCTCAACGACTTGAAAAAGAAATAAATCACCCACAATCGCTCGAGTCAGACGGCAAAACACCTTAAGAAGACTGCTTCAATCAAGCCTTCTTAAGGTGTTTTTTGCTTGTGTTTAATGCCAAGTTTCATCCGCTAGTCCAGATTAGTCAGGCTTAGGCTCATTTATTGACTAGCCGGGAGAAGTGAATACTCAATAAGTAAAATTCTTTGAAAGCGCTGTTTTTTTGTTAGGCTGAGGATGTAACAATTATGTAATAAAAAGCCATTCATTAAGAGGAGGAAAACTTATGAAAGAAAACAATAACAATACCCTGCGCTATGTTTTAATCTTTGTGGTGGGTTTAATTATCGGTTTATTAGTTAGAAGTTTATTTATGTAATCGCGACAATCAAAAAACTGCCCCCTGTCAAATAGACAAGAGGCAGTTTTTTTATGTTGGGGGTAAATTCCTAAAAAATCGCTGCTTAGCTGAAGTATTCGATCACTTCTTTAGGTGCCTTCTCAAAAGGCCATTGTTTAACCAGCTTTCCTTGGACGATATAACGCATGGCGGCGGAAGTGGATTCTTCACAAGTCACTAGGGTCACTATCGGCTCCTTGGATTCAAGCGTCACCATATCTACCCGGCTAGGATCGGTTTTTTGGGCATAGAAGGTTTCATATTCATAAATATTCTTCATATCAGTCAAGTAAATCTTATCCCCTAAAGACGTATTCTCCACCATGGGGGATAGCAACAAGCCTGGCGCAATCGCATCCATATTATGACTGGCCAAGGGGTAATTATTAACCCCCATCTCTTGGTTGGGGTAAAAGGTCCCTGCCCCACTTAAAAGAACACTCTCACTTAAGCCATTCATTACCGAAATCGAAATATTTTGCTTGGGCATAGCCAAGGCTCCGATCACATTAAGTTCGTCACTGCCTTCGCGGATCCGTTTCCGGGCTGCCCGGACCATATCAGGGGTTACCATAGTCACTTGGTTAGGGTCGTAGTTCCCTGAGTTATCTTCCTGGTTCTTGAGGACTTGGTCACGGTCGACATTGCTTAGGGCATAAGTTTTTTGGTTGATATACACTTGCACAGCGGGAACATATTGGTAAATGATAAAACCGATTCCTACAAGAATCAGGAGAATTCCCAATATGCGGCTCCAGTTAATCTTCTTCATAATAACTCCTTTATTTGGCCTAACGAAATCGTTCTAATTATTACCCACTTATTATAAAAAAACAAGTCAGGAAGGTGAAGTAAAGACTTTTATAGAAAAGTTTAAGTAAATCCTTAAGAATTCAGGGCAAGTCGCAAGAAAGCTAAAATATTATTTGTTAATCAATACTGATGAGCATTCGTTCTGCTTTTGAATTTTGGTCGTTGAATATAGCGGATCAATAACGTCTACCGCCGTTTTGTACTTTATCCGTAAGTCGCTAAATCTCCAACGGCTAAAGCAGCACCGGTTCGGGCCTATGTCCCTCACCTAGCGAGCTTCAAACGGCTAGTAGGGCTAGCGCCTACTAGCCGTAATTCACATCGCTTGCTTGTTCATGGCTAACGCCAAACTTCAAAGCGCCACTACTGCTCATAGCTATTTACCAAGTAGATTTTTACCCATTCATAATCAGTAAAAATTTAAAATAAAAAAGAGCTTGGCATAAATGGCAAGCTCCTTCTTGTAAACTTATTAGTCTTTCTTGGCGTTGGCGTCGGCAAAACCGTATTTCTTGTTGAAACGGTCCACACGTCCATCGGCTTGGGTGAATTTTTGACGTCCGGTATAGAATGGGTGGGAGTCGGAAGAAATTTCCACACGAATCAATGGATAAGTGTTGCCGTCTTCCCATTCAACGGTTTCATCAGAAGTTTTTGTGGAACCAGATAGGAATTTAAAACCTGTACTTGTGTCCATAAAAACGACTGGATGGTAATCTGGATGGATATTTTGTTTCATTAGTCGTCTACTCTCCTTTGCGCCCTAAATCTTTTTCAATTTAGAGATTATTTTTACATAACAGCAATATACTATCACAGAGTTTTTTTGATTTCAAGACTTTTTTATTTTTCTTTCAAAGCTTGACCAAAAGAAGCCAAGCGTTCGATAAATTGTTGGTTAGTCTTGGTTTGCGATAACTCATGGATGAAGCTCTCAGTATACTCTTGGCTATTCCCCTGCATGCCTTGGCGGAGTTGCCAGAGGGCTTCTAGGGCTTGGTCACTTAAGAGCAGTTCTTCCTTGCGGGTGCCTGACTTCTTAATATCAATGGCGGGGAAAATCCGGCGCTCAGCCAGTTGCCGGGACAGGTGTAATTCCATATTGCCGGTGCCCTTGAATTCTTCATAGATCATGTCATCCATCCGCGACCCGGTATCGGTTAAGGCGGTAGCTAGGATGGTCAAAGAGCCGCCATCTTCGATATTTCTAGCAGAACCGAAGAAGCGCTTAGGGCCATATAAGGCAGCCGGATCCAACCCTCCAGATAAGGTCCGACCAGAAGGCGGTTCAATCAAGTTATAGGCCCGAGCTAAACGGGTGATGGAATCCATCAAGACGATGACATCCCGCTTATCTTCGACCAAACGTCGGGCCCGTTCCAAGACCAATTCAGCCACCCGGACATGGTTATCAGGTTTTTGGTCGAAGGTCGAGCTGACTACTTCCCCTTGGACACTGCGCTCGAGGTCAGTCACTTCCTCAGGACGCTCATCGATTAAGAGAATAATCAATTCTGCCTCGGGGTAGTTTTCACTGATACCATTGGCAATTTCTTTTAGTAAGACGGTCTTCCCTGCCTTGGGAGGAGCCGCAATCAAGCCCCGTTGGCCAAAGCCGACCGGAGCGATGAGGTCAATCATCCGAGTCGATAGACGGTTAGGCGCCGATTCTAGACGCAGGGCCTGGTCAGGATAGATAGGGGTTAGGGCGGGGAAGTGCGAGCGCTGTTTAGCTTCTTCAGGGTCCTTGCCGTTGACCCCATAGACATGCATCAAGCCCAGATAGCGTTCGTTGTTCTTGGGCGGCCGGGCAGTTCCTGAGACTAAGTCTCCATTCCGTAAGCCAAAGCGGCGCATCTGGGAATTAGAAATATAAATGTCTTCCTGACTGGGGGAATAATTAATCGGGCGCAAGAAACCAAATTCATTACCGGTAATATCCAGGATGCCCTCCACTGAAAAATAGCCCTGGCTTTTTTCTTGGGCCCGGATAACGGCTAGGATCAGTTCCTTTTTATTCATTTGACTGTAGTAAGGAATCTTATATTCCTTAGCATAATCATAGATTTGCTTGAGGGTGAGGCCTTCCAGATCTTCCCAGGTTAAGAGCTCATCTTTTTCAAATTTTGCTTTCTTCTTAGTCATAGGCACCCTTTCTTATAAGGAGTAAAGGCCTTTAGTCGTCGATATCAACCAGGTCGATCTTGGCTCCTAATTTCTGTAATTTTTCACAAATGTTATCGTAACCCCGTAAGATATGTTCAGCCCCATAGACGTCGGTCCGCCCAGAAGCAGCCAAGCCAGCATTAATCAAACAAGCCCCTGCTCTCAGATCAGAGGCAGTGACCTTGGTACCGGTTAAGGACTTGGGGCCCTTGATGTGGATGGTGTCATCTACCACATGGATATCTGCTCCCATCCGTTGTAATTCAGGGACATGGTTGACCCGTTTAGGGTAGATGGTGTCCTCGATCACGCCACTCCCATGGGCAGTAATTAAGAGTGGGGTTATGGGTTGCTGGAGGTCGGTGGCAAAGCCGGGATAGGCAGCCGTTTTAATATTGACCATCTCCAGGTCATCCGCTTGGGGATGGACATAGATCTTGTCTTCGTAGACATCCATCTTAACGCCCATTTCGCCCATCTTGGCCACTAGACCTTCAATATGTTCAAAGATCACGTTCTTCACATAAACCCCTTGGCCAACCAGGGCAGCGGCCGTAAGATAAGTTCCGGCTTCAATCCGGTCGGGGATAATGGCATGGCTGACCCCGTGTAAGTGGTCAACCCCTTCGATCCGGATGGTTGAGGTCCCTACCCCTTTAATGTTAGCCCCCATTTTATTTAAGAGGGTGGCTACGTCAATAATTTCAGGTTCTCGGGCGGCGTTATCAATCACCGTTTGCCCCTTAGCCTTGACAGCCGCTAACATAATATTAATAGTCGCTCCAACACTAACGACATCCAGGTAAATATCAGCCCCAGTTAAGCCATTAGGGGTGGAAAAGTGGATGGCGCCATTTTCGCTTTCAATCTTAGCGCCTAGGGCTTCAAAGCCTTTAATATGGAGGTCAATAGGACGGGGGCCGAGGGAACAACCACCCGGCAACCCCACGGTACCTTCACCATATTTAGCCAGTAAGGCCCCCATAAAATAATAGGAAGCCCGTAAACTTTGAATCTTCCCTTCAGGCATGGGGATATTTTCCATTTGGCTAGGGTCAATACGTAGGACGTGCTCTTGGAAATCAGCACTCACATTAAAGTCTCTTAAAATACTAATCAGCGAATCAACATCATCAATCGTTGGAACAGCCTCTAAGACAACAGGACTATCTGCCAGAATAGCAGCAGGAATCAGCGCCACTGTACTATTCTTAGCCCCAGAAACTAACACTTCTCCGCTAAGTGGTCGTCCGCCTTCGATAATAAATTTTTTCATTTCGTTGATAAAATTCCTTTCACAAGTGAGGATTTGAGGATTGGGGGGTAAAATAATTATACTGATTTATTGTATACTAAAATACCAAGTCAGTCTATATCGATGTATTCGACCTTTTAAGTTATTCTGGCTTAAATCTTTTTCTTAGTAAAAGTAAAAATAAAAGCAAATCCAATCCCTTTCTCTCCCTAAAAGCCCTTGGTATCAAGCCTAATGCCCTCTCAATCAAAATAAACTCCAACTAATGAAATCGATCACAAGATCATCAAGCAGTTAAAGCCCTGATAAACTCCCTCAAAAAATTCTTAATAAAAAATTTAGCCTTTTTAAAAGCTCAGTTGGGAAACTCCCAATCCACCTCCTAAAAAAAACTTTCTGAAGAAAACAGAGTGCGACAGTCACACTAGAGGACGAAACCACTGGAGAAAACTGGGATAAGCTCAGCAAAGCTGAGCGTTACCAGTTTTTGAAGTGGACGTTCGTCCTGTGACTGGAGCAGGTTTGAAGAGAGTGAGACAGTCACACTAAAGGTGAGCTTGGTATACAAAAAAAGACTGGTTTTTATACCAGCCTTCTTAACTTTAGTTACACGCTTTTTCGATGAATTATTAGAAATCGTGGTCGTCTTCCTCTTCGTCTTCCAAGTCCTCATCATCGAGAATGGTTAAGTCACCTTCCAGACCATCTTCTAAGTCATCTTCGGTTTCATCATCACCTAACTCATCCAAGTCAGATTGATAATCTTTCAATTCATCATTTTCGTCACTATCTTCATCGTCGTCATCCACGTCGACATCGTCATAGTCCGCTTCATCGTAATCCTCATCATCAAAGTCTGCTTCATACGCATCAACATCTTCTGGGTCATCGGCATTGTAGTCGATCATGTCCTCATTGCCTTCATCAAAGACATTGACTTTCTTACGACGGGAGGTCTTATGTTTTTCTTTGATATCTTCATCATCCATAGAAGAAACAATGGCTTCGTTAATGGAATCAATTGGGTACCAAGCCCGTAAGCCCCAGCGGTTATCTCCCAAGGAAATGAAACTTCCATCAGTATTTAATTCGGTATAGAAGGTGACCATGCGTTGAGCCACTTGGTCATCGGTCAAGTCAAGATATTCTTGCACAGCTGCTAATAATTGATTGAAATCATAAACTTCATTACTCTCAGCCAAAATTTCATAAGCCACTTCTAATAAAGACAGCTCCTCCTTATTTTGGTGGTCTAGGCGTTGTAAGTTCACTCAAGCGTCATCCTTTCAGGCTAAAAAATTTGTCATACTCTATCTATTTTACACTACAACATAAGTATATTTCAATTGCAATTGATATTGACCCAATTCTTGGTCCAAGTCTTCAAAAATTCGGTAGTGACAGTTAATCCTGCCCCCTCCTTCAAACTCTTCCACCTCGATCTGGTCCAGTTCACTAGCTAGACTTAAGTTAGGCAAACCCTTGATCCGGTAGAGAAAGCTCTGCCTTTTCCCCAATGCTAAGGGGATAGTGGCCTGGACAGATTGACCTGAGCGCTTAATGGTTAGGCCCTGCTTGTGGTCAAACTTCAACCGCACCCGGCTCTTAGCTCCTTGAAAATCTTCTTCATATTCAATAAAGAAAGCATGGGGGTGGGCAAAGTAAGTGCCTTTTTGGTCGATGACCAATTCCTGTTTTTCCCCCGCTTGCTGGATGTGGTTGACGCCACGGATATGAATGGTCTCCTTCATTCTACTCATTAGTCCACCTCTTACTCTTTCACTGTTTGTTACAAAGCAGTCTGTTGCTCTTCAATGAGTATAGCATAGGTGAATTTTTTTAATAAAGTCAAGGTTTTTTCCTGGTTGACTGGTCGCTGAGAGGGGCTTTGTTTATTCACTTTATGCTATAATATAGGCAAATTATTGAGGAGGGATTGCATGTTAATCAAGAATTATCTTCATCAAGGGCCTGGGCTCAGAATCGCCCGCCTCAATGTGCACTACGCCAAGGAGACGCCCTTACTCCCTTTTGCCGTTGACGACTACCTATTAAATGGTCTCAACAAGGAAGCCCTCCCCTACGATTTGATTTTACACACCTGGACCACCGACCCCACTCTGATTCTTGGTATGCAGGACACCCGCCTACCTTATCTGGACCAAGCTCTAGCAGCCGTCGAAGAAAAAACCCCCTACCAAGCAGTAGTCCGTCCAGCCGGGGGACTGGCGGTCATTAGTGAACCTGGGGTAGTGAATTATACCCTCCACCTGGGGCCCCATAGTTATTCCGATAGGCTAAGCATTGACCAAGCCTACCAAATCAAGGTCCAACTCCTCCAGGACTTACTGGCCCCCTACCAACTGCAACTAACCACCGGGGAAGTCAGTGATTCCTACTGCCCGGGTAAATTTGATGTCAGCTTAGCGGGTAAAAAGATTGCCGGTATTGCCCAAAGACGGATTGGCGGGGCCATTGGGATCTTTACTTACCTTTCCCTTTATGGCCAGCAAGATTACCGTGGTCAAGTGGTAAAAAACTTCTACCAATTAGGTAAGCAAAACCAAGCGACAAAGACCAAGTACCCTATCATTAACCCCGACAGCATGGCCAACCTCAAGGCGAGCCTGCCCAGAATCCAAAGCACTGACCAAGTGACCGAGGCCCTGGAAGGAGTCATTAGCCAAGACTTGGGGACTTCTTTTGAAGAGATTGACTTGGCGACTTTAGACCAAAACATTTTACATGACCAGGTCCAACGCATGATCAAACGTAACCAACGTTTAACTGAAGGAAGGTAGTTATTTATGTCTTTTGAACAAGCTAACCGCCGGATCCGGGAAAAAGTCTTCCGTGACCCGGTGCATGGTTATATCCATATCCAACACCAAATCTTTTTAGACCTTATTAACACTAAGGAATTCCAACGCCTGCGCCGGGTTAAGCAATTAGGCACGACCAGCTTTACCTTCCACGGGGCTGACCATACTCGTTTTGCCCACTGCCTGGGGGTGTATGAAATTGCCCGACGGATTGTTAACCAGTTCCAACGCAACTATCCTAGTCAAGAGCCAGGCGATGGCTTGTGGGATGACCAAGAACGTTTAGTGGTTCTTTGTGCCGCTATCCTTCATGACATCGGCCACGGCGCCTTCTCCCACACCTTTGAAAAACTTTTCGGTACTGACCATGAAGCCGTCACCCGGGCCATCATTACCTCCCCTGAGACGGAGGTCAATCGAATCTTGACTACCGTTTCTCCTGATTTCCCCAATAAAGTGGCTGCCGTCATCAACCACAGCTACCCCAACCCCCAAGTGGTCCAACTGATTTCGAGCCAATGCGACGCCGACCGGATGGACTATCTCTTAAGAGACTCCTATTTTACCGGGGCTGAATATGGGGCCTTTGACCTCAAGCGGATCTTGCGGGTCATGCGACCTTACCAGGGTGAGATTATGTTTGACTATGCCGGCATGCATGCGGTGGAGGACTATATTGTCAGCCGTTATCAAATGTATATGCAGGTCTACTTCCACCCGGTTTCTCGGGCCATGGAAATGATCCTCAACCGCCTCTTGAAACGGGCTAAGGACCTTTACCAAGACAATCCCAAGTACTTTATCAAGCACTCCCCACTCTTGGTACCCTTTTTGAAAAATGAGTGGGACCTCACCGACTACCTCCATGTCGATGATGGTGTGATGGAAACCTATTTCCAACACTGGATCTTAACCAGTGATGACCCGATCCTAGTTGACTTGTCCAAGCGTTTCATCAACCGCAAACCCTTTAAGTCGGTCACCTTTGACTCCAACACTCAAGCAGAAACTGCTCAAGTCTTACAAGAGAAAATTGGTCAAATGGGCTATGACATTAACTACTATACTGCCTATAACAGTAACTATGACCTGCCCTATGATCTCTATGATCCCAGCCAAAAGAACCCCCGGACCCAGATTGAATTATTGGAAAAAGACGGAACCATCATTGAACTGTCGGAAGCCAGCCAACTGATCCGAGCCTTTACCGGCCAAGAACTGGGGGACGAGCGCCTTTACTTCCCTAATGAACTCTACTACGGAAAGAACCATGACAAGATCAGCCTCTTTGAACCTGATTTAAAAGCCATCCACGACATGACCAAGACCGGTAAATTAAAAGCCTTAGATTAACTCAAGTAAAAAAGCCTTCCCCACTTGATGCGGGAAGGCTTATTTTTTAGCTTATGGTTTCATGCCTTTTATTGGTTTCTTAGATTCTAAAAAAGTTCTAAGCCAATTGATCAACGAAGTTCTTTAAACGTTTGAGACCTTCTTGGATAGATTCGTAAGAAGAGGCATAGGAGAAGCGGACATAGCCTTTACCGGCATTACCGAAGGCAAATCCTGGAATCACCCCTACCTTGGCCTTATGGGCTAGGTCAAGGGCAAATTGTTTGTCATCACCATTATATGATTCTGGTGCCTTGATAAAGATATAGAAGGCTCCAGCTGGGTGAACAAATTCTAAACCGATCTTAGGTAATTCTTCTAAGAGCAGGTCGCGGCGACTCTTAAATTTATCACGGGCTTCCACGACAAAGTCATCACACTCATTATAAGCAGCGATGGCCCCGTGTTGATCAGGGGTAGACACGCTGGTAACCATGGTTTGGTGGGAAACCAAGCCTTGGGTCACATAGCCATCAGGCATGTGGATGAAACCAATCCGAAGTCCGGTCATGGCGTAACTCTTGGAAGGACCATTGAGGTAGATGGTTTGGTTGGGGATTTCATTGTAGATGGAATAATGGTCTTGGTCATAGATCATGTCTGAATAAATTTCATCACTAATGACAAAGACATCATAGCGCTTAATCACTTCGGCTAATTCACGAATTTCATCCTTGGTATAGGTATTCCCAATCGGATTATTGGGGTAGTTTAGGAGGACTAAACGCGTCTCTGGGTTAGCATCCAAGCTCCGTTCCAAAGCCTTAGGGGTTAACTTGAAGTCGGTTTGGCTGGTATCTAAGGTTACCAATTCTGCCCCTGCAATCGCTGCTGTCATTTCATAAAGGCCAAAGAAAGGAGAAGGAACAATAATTTTATCGCCTTCATTAATGAAAACATCCATAGCGATCTTTACAGCTTCGGTGACACCATTGGTAATAATCACATTATCAGCTTTTAAATCAAGATCTTGGGTACGCTTAAAATAAGCAACGATAGCCTCGACCAATTCTCCAAGCCCCTTAGCTGATGCATAGTGGGTCTTATTTTCATCTAAAGCCTTTTTGATGGCGTCTTTAACCGTTTCAGGAGCGTTAAGATCAGGTTCCCCGATTGTAAAAGGTAGTAAACCATCAATTTGGGCAAAAGTTTCAGCAAACTCGCGAATAATGGAGGGGGCTGTATTTAAGTAACGATGATTAATTTTCACAAAAAATCCTTCCTTTCCTTTAGAAAACACAATAATTATAAATTTTTATTGATTATTATAGCATAGAAAATATGAAGTGGCGGAAAATATAAAAATTCGTCGCTATAGTTGAGGAGTAGCTATTTTGACTGACTTCCTTTAAAATATAGCTAATAATGATGCTTGTAAATAAAGGAGTAATACACGTGTTTGAAACCAGTGAAGAAAAAGCAGCGCTAAAAAAAGAAAAAGACCAAGCTAGAAAGGTCTACCACAGCAATCAAAATCGGGCTAAAGACCTCGACCAACCTTGGCGGCAGTACTTCTTCCAATGCCAGGCCTATCTCTACACCCACGCCGAACCCCAACTCACTATCGATGAAGACCTGAGCCAACTCCTTGACCGTTTGGAAGGAGCCCAAACCCGCCATCTCTTGCCCAAGTACCTCTTCCCTAATGACGCCGAGGCTTATGCCCGCAAGATAATCAGAAAACACCACTTAGTCACTATCCATGACCAACCCCACACCCTGACTAAGTACCTGTTACTCTTTCTAGTCATTTCTTATGGCTTTTACGCCCTCTTAATCTTTTTCCAAGGGTTCAATGCCTATCATTCTTGGGGACAGGCTTTAAATATGCCCCTGCCCCTAAGCGTCCTGGGCCTTTTATTGGAACTTTTACTCTCCATCATGTTTATCTTTTTTGTGTTTCAATTTACTCGGTCCAGTGACTACGGAGACGCTTGGAATGAAGGCTATAATTGGGTCTACTTAATCATTATTACCATCATTCTCCTCCTCATTGGCTTGGTTCCTTATTTTTCCTTACTTTACCAAGTCTTAGTCATCAAGCTCCCCATTTGGTTGGTCTTCCTCCTTATCCTGACTGTCAGTGGCTACCTAGTCTATGACCAGGCCTTGACGAGCCCAGAGAAGGACAAGCAAGAGCTGGATGATGACCAGGAAGAAGAAAGCGATGATGATGTCCGTCTGGCTAAGGGACACGCCCATGACTTAGAGGCTGATGACCTTGAAAATGAGGAAGACAGCACTAATCGAACAGGAATTTGGGAAACCTTACTCTTCAATACCCCGCTCATCAGCCGGGCTTCCTACCGGTCGCAAAAGAAAAAACGGGCCAAGGCTGAGAAAGAAGCCAAGCTCAAGGCCGCCCGCCAAGCAAAACATGACCAAGACAATGACGAGGATAAGAAAGGGGAAGATTAAGAATGAAAATAGCCATCATCGGTGGAGGAATTGTCGGTTCGGTAACCGCCTTCTATCTCAGCCAGACTGACCACCAAGTCACCCTCTACGATAGCGGGATCGGCCAGGCCACTAAGGCAGCAGCCGGTATTATCTGTCCCTGGTTCTCCAAGCGTCGCAATAAGCCTTGGTACCGGATGGCCAATGCCGGGGCCCATTTTTACCCTCAATTGATCGCAGACTTAGCCCAAGCCGGCATCACTTCAAGGGCCTACCAAAAACGGACCACCTGGCTTTTGAAAAAGCGAGAAAAAATGATTGACGAACTCATGGCCATTGCCAACCGCCGTAAGGAAAACGCCCCCCTGATCGGTCAAATCCGGCGCCTAAAGCCTAGCCAGGCCCAAGCAGCCCTAGCCCCTTGGACCTATGACCAGGACCTGATTCAAATTGATTCTGGTGCGGCCGTCATTGACGGCGAATTATTCTGCCAGGAACTCCTTAGCGCTGCCCAAGATAAGGGACTTCGTGTCATCCCTGAAGCGGCCACCATTGATGCCATCAGCTCTACGGAGATTAAGATCCAACAGCAGTGCTATGACAAAGTCATTATCGCAGCAGGCGCCTGGCTAGGAGAAATTCTGGCTCCTTACACAGAAAATGTGGATATCCGACCCCAAAAAGGTCAACTCTTGGTCTACGACCACATCAGCCAAGCTGAACAATGGCCCCTGATTATGCCCGAAGGCCAAGCGGACATTATCCCCCACCAAGGTCAACGCCTCTTCTTAGGAGCTACCCATGAAAATGACCAAGGCTTTGACCTAAGTCCCAACCTCCAAGCCTTAGAAGAAATTATGACAACAGCTCAGGACTTACTACCTGCCATCGATTTCTCTGACCACCAAGCTATTAAGGTCGGCACCCGAGCCTATACCAGCGACTTTGCCCCCTTTTACGGGTCCCTGCCCAAGTATGACCATATTTATGTGGCTTCTGGCCTGGGCTCAAGCGGCTTAACCACCGGCCCGATTATCGGCCACGAACTCGCCGCCATGGTCACAGGCAGCGACTTACAGCTCGACCCTCAGGACTACCCGGTCGGTGACTACATAACTTTTTAAATAAATACTCTTACCAAATAATATCATTGAGCATTCGTTATGCTTTTGAAATTCCGTCGTTAAAAAGCCATGGCACCGGTTCGGGCCTAGGTCCCTCACCTAGCGAGCCTCAAATATCTCGTACGGCTGACGCCTACGATATATAATTCGCATCTAGTCGGGTTCGATCTGGCAGCTTTCGTGTCACTTCACAAGTCCCCACTGCAGTCACATAGACTGCTTTGGTGACTTGTTCCAGTGAACGAAAGCTAAGTACCAGCCCTCACACCCTAGTGCTTGCTAGTTCATGGCTAACGACTCATTTCACAGCGCCACTACTGCTCAAAACTATATAAAATAGATTTTCACCTTAAGCGATTCACCCACTATAAAAATAAAAGAAGACTATAAAACAAAATATAAAACAAAAAGCGAAACTAGCCATTGGACTAGCTTCGCTTTTTATTTGCCTACAATAGAATGGATGGATCGCTTCCCGTCTGGAGTCCTTAGCTTCTATTTGTTCTTTAATAAATCACGGATTTCTGTTAATAGGACTTCTTCATTACTTGGCTTAGCTTCTTCAACTTTCTTTTCTTCATGTTTGAAGTGGCTAAAAGCCTTAACAATAAAGAATAGAACCAGGGCAATTAATAAGAAAGAAATAATAGCGTTAACAAAGTTCCCCACACCAAATGTAGCTCCGGCAACTTCAATACTATAAGCTGACAAGTCGATATTGCCTAAAATAATCCCTAATAATGGAGTTAGAATATCTTTAACCAGGGAGTTCACAATGGCAGTGAAGGCAGTCCCCATAACAACCCCGACAGCTAATTCAATCACATTACCCTTAGCGATAAAATCTTTAAATTCTTGTAGCATATCAATAGCTCCTCTCTTAGTAAAACCTGTTAATCAAAATGAATATAGTTGAGCCAACCAATCCCAAACATAACCACCGTCATTAATAAATGCAGCTTGCGGTGCATAAATAAGATGGCAACGAATTCTCGAATCCCATGTTTAAAGCTTTCCCTTAGGGTGGTTTTGGCCCCAAATCCGGTGACTTGGTAGAGTCCTTCCAGGTTGGCATAGAGTTGACTGCGGTAAAGGTGGAAAGCACTGGTAATAAAAGCAATATGGGCACTCTTGACGGGTTGGATCCTCTCGATCAGTTGCTTACTGTAGGCAAAGTTACCATGGGTATTGGTGGCTTGGTCTTCTCGCCAAATCTTTTCCTCGGGGATGCCCTGGGCTTTCAAATACTGGGCCATGACATCAGCTTCCGAACAGTCACTATTTGCTACTGTGGCTGCTCCAGAAACAATGAGAATAGGAATGTGGTGGTAGAGAAACTTCTGACGTCCCACATAGGCTAAACAGGCATCCAAGCGTAGCTTTAGCATCTGAGACACCGTGTTATCACTATTAAATAGACAGCCCAAGATAATAATATAATCCTGCTTGCGGTCATCCTCAATCAACCAGAGTCTTAGAGAATTGACCAGGAAATTAATCAAGAGTAAGACATAGTAAGCAACCACAAAGTCTAAAATATGCAGCCAATGCTTATCCGCCATCAATTCTGGGTTGAAGCGAACGTAATAATGCACAAGGCCCACCAGAATTAAGAAAACCGCCAGACTCAGTCCAATCACCAGCTGGAGATAATTATGTTCTTCTTGAAAGAGGGATAAGGCATAGGTAAACATGGCTAGTCCAAAAATCAGCAGTAAGGAAGGGGCAATGTAATTCACAAAAACCTCTATCCCATGAAAGATGAAGGACAGCCACTGGGATTCCGCAAAGTTGGGGTCCTTACCCATGGCGTAAAAAAGGATAATAAGTCCCAGACTAGCAATCCAGGAGTCCCACAAATTACGCGGGGCCAGGATAAAGAGTAATAAAGCGATGGCAAGAAGTAAGCCACCTCCTAGGTAGAAAATCATGGGGCCTCCCCACCGATTTCATGGTAGGCTTGGTAAACTTCTTGCTTCTTTAAACCTTTATTCTTAGCCACTTTCTTAATGGCTTCCTTAGAGGAGAGTTTTTCTTCTTCCATCCACCACTCGACTTGGCCTTTGAGGGGCAGGTGGTCAATCCCTGCCTGGAGCTGTTCCGCCGCTGACTTGGGATGGGGGTTACCCTCAATATAGAAACAAATTTCCCCCTTGACGATGGGATTTTCCTGGTAATAAGCACGCAATTCCGCCAAAGATCCCCGATTAAATTCCTCATAGGACTTGGTCAATTCCCGGACTACGCAAGCTGGCCGGTCAGGGCCAAAAACCTCAATAGCCGTCTCAATAGTCTGGCTGATCCGATAGGGAGACTCATAGATCATTAGGGTTTCCCCAGCATTTTGGTAGCCCCTTAATTGCTGGCGGCGGTCCTTTGCCTTCTTAGGCAAGAAACCGATAAAGGTAAAAGCTTCACTATTTAAGCCACTGGCAATCAATCCGGTCAAAGCCGCATTGGCGCCTGGTAAGGGGATCACCCGAATACCCGCTTTGAGACAGGCCTGGACCAGTTCGCTACCTGGGTCCGAGATCACAGGCATACCGGCATCACTGACTTGAGCCAGGTCTTTCCCCTTTTCCAAGAGGGAAAGAATTTCAGGGATGCGCTCCTGGGTATTGTACTTATGAAAGCTTTTTTGCGGCTTATCAATTTCAAAATGGTTCAATAACTTTTGGGTATGGCGGGTGTCTTCAGCTAGGATCAAGTCCACCGATTGCAAGACTTTGAGGGCCCGAAAGGTCATATCCTCCAGGTTACCAATTGGGGTAGGCACCAGATAAAGATTCCCCTGGGTCGCTTCACTGGCAAAACTTTTTTGTTGTTGCATGGACTCACCTTCTTTCTCTATTGTAGTCATCATTTAAACCGACGCGCTGGCAAGAAATGCCCGGTCGGTAATGAAAGTCACTAACACCGTAAGCCTTTAGACGCTTAATCTTTTCGGCACGGGAAAATTGCTTAAAACGATACTCCGCCTGGGTCGCGGCTTGGCGACTAGAAAAAGCCTTGGCAAAGACCATGGCACAGGGTCGCCGGCTGGCTGGGCGGGTATACTTGGCTCCTTTGCCACTATTATGTTCTTCCTGCCGACGGTCAACATCGGTGGTATAGCCGGTATAGAGACTATCATCGTGACAGAGAAGCACATACATGTAATGGCGAGGCTGCTTATTATCCTTGGTGGAGATAAGCCTTCACTTCTTCCGTATAAACATTGTCCTTAGTATAGACATAGAGAGGAGGAAGGACTTGTAAGCCCTTTTCTTGGCCGTTCTTCATAAAGTCAATTAAGAGGGTGTTGGCCGGCTTATCGGGCTTGGGGTGGACAAAACGCAAGCGCTTGGGAATGAGCCGGTACTTGAGTCCCGCTTGGATCATTTCAGTCAAGCGTTCCGGCCGGTGGACCAAGACTAAGCGCCCTCTTTCCTTGAGTAAGGCTTGGCTCTGCTTGAAAATATCTTCCAAGGTCATGGCGATTTCATGACGGGCCAGGGCCTTTTTATCGTTGGGATTAATCCAAGAGTCCGGGTAGACCTTAAAATAAGGCGGGTTACAGGTAATCACATTCACCGATTCCGGCTTGACCAGGCTAGTGGCGGATTTGATATTGCCGGTATGGATAGTGATTTGCTCTTCTAAATGATTTAAGGCCACCGACCGTCTAGCCATATCAGCTAGTTCGGGCTGGATTTCAATGGCTTCGATGGGTGCATCGGTCATGGCCGATAAGATCAAAGGGATGGCCCCATTACCAGAGCAGAAGTCGACAATTTTTTGCTTTTTGGTCTTTCTCACCCGGGCAAAGTAGGCTAAAAACAAGGCGTCTGTCGACAAGGAAAAAGTATCATCACTTTGGATGATCTCCCGGTCAAATTGGCTTAATTGATCAATGCGCTCATTGGCTAATAGCGTCATCCAATCCCCTTCCTAACGCTTACCTTCCATGCCATAAAGAATATCTAAGCAAAACATACATTGCTCAGCATTTTCTCGTCTTTGGCCATAGGAAATATTACATATATGAAAGCCATCTTCATAAATATTTAAGAGGTTCTGTAAGGCAGGAGAGCGTTGTCCGTCCTTTTCTTGGGGAGCAGCCTCCTTCTCTTCCGGCTGGTCATTGGCTAATAATTGGTTGACCCGTTCTCTTAAATAATGGTTTTCCATCTGTAGGTCTTGATTTTTGATTAATTCTTTACCCCACTCATCGATAATTGTCTCTAGTTCGGTCTGCATTTGGCCCAGTTGCTCGCTGAGGGTATTGAGGCGAGTGACAATATCTCTTGTCTCCATACTATCATTCCTTATTACATATTCTGATAGACCATTAAACTCAAAACCTATTTTATCATAATTCTATTTTTTTCGATGGCAGAGACTGAAGTTTTTTATGGCTTTTTAAAGGCAGGAAAAAATCGAGCCACTCGTATTCTCATTCGGGCTTTTTTCCAGTAGACTAAGGATAAAATCAGCAAGAAGGAGCAAGTATGTTAGACTTTAATGCCACTTACCATTGGATCAGTCACTATGAGGATAATGAACTCTACCAAATCTACGCCAATCAAGCGGCCCGCCATGTCCCGCTCAGTAACTTCATGGCCCTCGATTTTAACCCAGGCCTGGACGAGTGGTTGATCCTGGAGGAACAATATATGGATTACGCCAGTGAATTTGACCTGCCAGAAATCAATATCCACTTGCCCATGAACCAAGGGGTTGATGATGAGCTCTATGCCTATCTCTCTGAAGCGGGCTACCAGTTAGCCATCACTGAGCTGGTCAGTCTCGAAAACTACCAATGCCCCCAAAATAAAAGACAGTCCGCTCAACTTGAGCTCGAAGAAATTAAGTCCGACAGCCTCCCCGCCTTTCTAGCCTTCCAGGCCTACTATGACAAGGACTATGGCTTGCCCTACCAAGAGGAAATGCAGGGCTACTACCGAGAAGCCTTCCTTAAGGACAATATTCACCAGGTCGCCGTCTTTGACCAAGGGCAAGTCATCGCCGCTATGCAAGTGATCCTTTCCCGCTACTACCTAGAGATTGACCACCTAACTGTAAGAAAGGACTGGCAGAAACAAGAAATTGGGCGCTGGCTGGTCGATTGGGCCTATAACCAGGCTCAGCAGGCTGACAAGAAACTGATCTTAATCTGTGACGCGGATAGCCCCGCCCGGCAATTCTATGACCACTTAGGTTTTATAGGTTTGGGATTTGAATTAGCCTTCTCCCGAAAGATTGACCAGGACTTTAAAGAGCAATTTTATTATCAAGACTAGGTTATTTTGTTATTTATGAGCATTCGTTCTGCTTTTGAAATTTGGGCCTTTAAGTGCCATGGCACCGGCTCGAGCACGAAGTCTCTCGCCTAGGGAGACTCAAACGGCTCGTATGGCTGACGCCGACGATCCAGCTACGCATACTGAATCCGTAACTCGCTTTGCTTCGAACGGCTTCAGCATAATTCACATCGCTTGCTTGGTCATGGCTAAGGGCCAACTTTCAAAGCGCCACTACTGCTCAACAATTTCTATCACAATAATTTTATTCAATATCCAGTCCTCAAAAAGAAGAAAGATCCTATACAAAAAGTGCTTCTGGCAAATTTTCCAACTTGCCAGGAGCACTTTTTCTTTGCTTTATAGGTATTTTTTCTCTAAGTTCCAGGCTTCTAGGACAAAGTATTCCAAGCTGGCCTGGGGACTGACATTTTGCTTGATCATTTTTTGCGCCTTGGTCACTAATTTTAGCAGGTCAAGGAATAAGCCCTCTGGGTAGGCCTGGTATTTGGCTTGGCGGTTGGTCTTCAGATCGGGGCGGACGAGAACCTGGTCTAGGGTTTCCTGATCACTTTGACTCTTAATTAAGAGACAATCCCTGAGTAAAAGGGTCAAGAGCTGCAAGAGGAGCTGGTTGTCCTGGCGGCTGCGAGAGAGCTTCATCCAATCGGTGGCTACCATGGTAAAGGCGCGCCCGTCTCTAGCCACAATGAGCTGGAGCCACTGGTCGAGTCGCTGGCACTGGTCATGGAAGACCTGGTTGTCATTTAGAGCCAAGGCACTATCCAGGTCCGTCGTCAACCAGGCAATGATTTGGGCCTGGGCTTTGCCAATCCCATGATCAACAAAGAGACGGACGGCTTGGTCAACCGCTAGGGAGGGGAAATGGATCACCTGACAGCGGGACTGGACAGTTGGTAAGATCGCCTCCCGATTATTGGTCAAGAGGAAGATGTAGACATCTTGGTGGGGTTCTTCCAGAAATTTTAACAAGGAATTGGCCGCTTGCACGGTCATGGTTTCGGCTGCCTCAATCACAAAGACCTTGACCCGACCTTCTAAACCGGTCAGGGATAGATTGTGCTTGAGCTCACGGATTTGGTCAATTTTAATACTGTTAGCGTCCTTGGTCAGCCATTCCACATCACTATGGTCCCCCCGGATCACCCGCTGGCAATGGTCACACTGACCACAGGGCTTGTCTTCTTGACTGCAAAATAAAGCCGCCGCCAAGAAAATGGCCATATCGGCTTGACCAGACCCGGCATTACCCTCAAATAAATAGGCATGGGCTAGACGGCCATTCTGGATGACTTGGCGCATCAGCTGGGCCAGTTGGCTTTGTTTTTCTTCAATGGCAAAGGCTTGCGTCATTAGGGCTGTCCTTTCTACTAAGAAAAATATTGGGGAAAACGTTGGCGGATCAACTCATAAGCGGTCGCTTGCATGACCTCAGCGGGTTGGCTAGCATCAATGGGGACAATCCGGTCTGGGTTTTCTTTCAAGAGGTCTTGGTAGCCTTGGACGACCCGGCGGTGAAAGGCGATGGATTCTTGGTCCAAGCGGTTAATTTCATTAGTCCGGCCGGCTTCAATCCGGGCAATGCCCTCCTCAGCAGAAATATCACAGTAGAGAGTTAAATCGGGGAGTAAGCCGTCGATCGCAAATTCATTGATCAACTGGACAGCTTGGCCCCCAAGTTCTCGGCCATAACCTTGGTAGGCAATGGAACTATCCACATAGCGGTCACAGAGGACCATGTTCCCGGCGGCTAGGGCAGGACGGATCTTTTGGGCCAGGTGCTGGGCACGACTCGCCGCATAGAGTAAGGCCTCTGACCGAGCATCGAGTTCAGTATTAGCTGGAGAGAGGATAATGTCACGAATTTCTTCAGCGATCCGGTCTCCCCCCGGCTCCCTAGAAAAAATCGGAGCCTGTTTTAAATCTTGGTCCAAACGAGCCTTGAGACCCTTGATTAGGGTAGTCTTTCCTGATCCATCCGGTCCTTCAAAGCTGATAAATACACCTGGCATCCTAATCCTCCTCTTAGAGTTCCTGACGGCCATCAAGGGCCCGCATCAGGGTCATCTCATCCGCATATTCAATGTCACTACCCACTGATAGGCCATAAGCAATCCGACTGACCTTGATTTGGGCGGGCTTGATTAACCGGGCCAGATAGGTAGCCGTCGCCTCTCCTTCAGCGGTCGCATTAGTAGCAATAATTACTTCTTGGATCTGGGTATCCTGCAGACGTTGCAGAAGCGAGCGGATATTTAAGTCATCCGGTCCGGTACCATCCATAGGCGAGAGGACGCCATGAAGGACATGATACTTGCCGTGGTAGTTTTGCGTTCTTTCCATGGCCATCACGTCACGGGCCTCTTCAACCACCATCAGCACCGACCCTTCCCGGTCATTATCCCGGCAGATTAAACACGGATCTTCCTGGGTCACATTACCGCAGACCGAACAGGTAGTCATTTCCTGCTTGACCCGGTTCAAGGCCTCAGCAAAGTCGTTCACATCGGCCTGGTCCATATCCAGGACAAAAAAAGCTAAACGGGCCGCTGTTTTGGCTCCAATCCCGGGTAATTTCTTGAAGCTATCGATCAAGCGCGCGATCGGTTCGGGATATTGCATGGTTTCAACTCCTTCTATATAAAAAAGTGGGAAAATCTTCAGACTGCTTGGGCCTGAGCTTCCCCACTCCTTAAAGCAAGTGCCTAGAAGCCGGGAAAGCCTTTAGAAAGGTTTCCCATATTCGATTCTTGAGCACTATCCACCTTGCTTAAACCGTCATTGACTGCCGCAATGAGGAGGTCACTAAGCATATCAGGGTCTTCAGGATCAATCACTGCTGGATCCATTTCGATGGCCTTAACCCGGCGGTCGCCGCCTACCTTGGCTTTAATCATGCCTGAAGGTTCCTTGCCTTCAAAGACTTGTTTTTCCAAGTCCTTTTGGGATTCTTCTAATTTTGCTTGCATTTTTTTTGCTTCTTTGAGCATTTTTTGCATGTTCATCATATTGTTTGCCATTTGATTTCCTCTTTCCTTCTTTAATTAATCATTGCTGAGGGTAACATTATCATTATCCGCCCCAAAAAGATCAGCCATGGTTTGGGTAAGCGGATCTTGAGCTTGCTGGTCTTCCTGTGATAGCCAAGCTGAAGCGGACTCCTCTTGTGGAAGTGGCTGATCAGCTTCCTGGGCCGCAGGAGCTTCAGTTTCTTGGGAAGCGACTGGACTTGTCGGGCTATCGGCTTGGCTGGCATCACTATTTTCTTTTTCGGCTTGGGACTGGATCAGTTCATCCTTACGGCCTTCATGGTAGGCCTTGACATAACGCCCCCGAGCCTCCTGCCATTGCTCACTTGTCATCACCAGCATCCGGCCGGGATGGTTGATTTGATTTTGTAAGTGGTTGGCAACGGTCTCTTGTAATTCTTTATCCTCAAAGACCCTTTGGCAGAAAATCTCATAGTCAAAACTCAAGACAAAAGCCTCAGGGCTGGCAGCGACCGGCTCCGTTTGATGGAGGAGGGCCTGTTGAACGGTAGGAAGAGATTCGACCACCTGAGGCCAAACACTGGTGACCTGGTTGAGATCGGTCTTTGTGGCCTGGCTCAGAGTCTTATAGATAGCTGAATAGGCCGGCTTAAATTGCCCTTGGACCTTTTTCGGTCGCTTGTCACTTGCCGGCTTAGCTTCCTCTTTAGCAGGGGATGGGCTTGCCGGAGAAGGGCCTTGCCCCCCTTTTACTTGGGCGATTGCTTGCTTTAGGGTTTGGACTTCTTGCTTTAATTGGGCCAATTGCTGAGATTCCCCATCACTTGGAGCCTGCATAGTCGCTCTATAGGAATCGCTATCCCCTGCAGGTAAGTCGGCCAATTTAATGGTAGCCACTTCTAAATAAATATCGCCTTGGATAGCAAAACGGATATCTTCTTGGACCGAGCGAAATTCCTTCATCATTTGGTAAATCAAATCGCGGTCTAAGTTCTTGGCCAAGTCATAGAAAGACTGGTCATAGTTTTTCATCAGTTCCGTGTCTTTAGCCCCTTGACTTTGCTTAGCTAATAAGAGGTCGCGGGTAAAAAGCAGCATTTCTTCGACAAAACGGCTAGCTTCCCGGCCAGCTTGAAGGATCTGCCTTAGAACGGCCAAGGCTTGGTCAGTATCGCCTTGGCCTAGAGCTTCAACGTAGGCAATTTTTTGCTCATCGCTTAAAATCCCCGTCACTTGCCGGGTCATGGCCGTGGTAATCTCGCCTTGGGAGAAAGAAATCACCTGGTCCAACAAACTCAAGGCATCCCGCATGCCCCCATTGGCATCTTGGGCAATTAATTCCAAGGCCTCAGCTTCATAAGTAACCCCTTCTTGACCTAAGATATAGGCCATCCGGTCCTTAATAGCTTGGTTAGACAGCCGCTTAAAGTCAAAACGTTGGGTCCGGGAAATCACTGTCGCCGGAATTTTATGGGCTTCAGTTGTCGCTAAGATGAAGATGACCCGGCTGGGTGGCTCTTCCAAGGTTTTTAACAGGGCATTAAAGGCCCCGGTTGAGAGCATGTGGACTTCATCAATAATGTAGACCTTGTAGTTCGCTTCGGTAGGCGCATAGCGGACCTTGTCACGGATATCACGAATTTCCTCCACCCCATTGTTAGAGGCCGCGTCGATTTCAATCACATCTGCCAAGCGACCTTCAGTAATGGCCTGACAGAGGTGACATTCATTACAAGGCTCACCATCATTCTGATTAGGGCAGTTAATCGCCTTAGCAAAAATTTTGGCAGCACTGGTCTTTCCAGTTCCCCGTGGCCCATTAAACAAATAGGCATGGCTGGTCTTATCTTGATTGATGGCGTTCTTCAAAGTCCTTGAAACCGCTTCTTGGCCGACAATATCAGCAAAGGTCTGCGGCCGCCACTTCCGGTATAAAGCTTGATAACTCATCATGGCCTCCCTTCCTTCATTCTCAACCATTATAACCAAATCCCCCCTAGATATCCACGGATGAGATAAAATAGTTCCCGCTCAGATAAGTAGTCAAAGCCAGTTTTTTAGGCAAGCTCTTAGGGATTAGAGGCAAATTCTTAGTCATTTTTTTGAAAATAAAAAAGTTGGAACTTCTGTCCCAACCTTGAATAAGTGCATAACGTACAACACAAGACAAGCAATGCTTATAGCTGCTTCCTTCCGGATCTGACTCGGTTCACATCCTTGCCTTTGTCGTACGGTCTTTCGACAAAGTATATACTAGCATGTTTTCGACTAAGTTGTCAAACTCTAAGACCTGGGTTTACGGGAAGCGGCTTTGCGACGCTTACGCAGGTCCTTGAAAAAGCTTTTGAGAAGTTGACTGCATTCCTCTCCCCTTAGACCACTAACTAAGTCGACTTGGTGGTTGAGCCTGGGGTCTTGGACCAAGTTCATCAAGGATCCACACGTTCCCGCCTTAGGATCACAGGCCCCAAAGTAAAGGCAACGAATCCGACTCAGGACAATGGCCCCACTGCACATGCTACAAGGCTCTAAAGTGACATAGAGGTCAACGTCATTCAAGCGCCAATTATTTAAGTAGCGGTTGGCCTGACGGATGGCCTGCATTTCGGCGTGGTCAGTCGCATCTTGACTTTGTTCCCGTAAATTATAGCCCCGTCCAATCACCTGGCCCTGGTAGACAGCTACTGCACCAATCGGCACTTCATCTAAGTCCTGGGCCTTCTTGGCCTGGTCAATGGCCGCCTGCATAAAATCATCTGCCCGCTCATCCATGGCTCATCCTCCTTTCCCTTGATTATAAGCAATATTGACTTATCCGTGCAAGTAGGAGTAAATATCCAAGAAAAAAGCCCTTGACGGCAATGGCCAAGAGCTAGGTATTGATTATTTAGCGTCTAGTAATTGTTCTTTGGTATGAACCAGGCTGGTTAAGAATTGGTTGTAAGGGGTTGGTACATTGAGTTTCTTACCCTTTTGAGCCACGGCTCCATTGATATAATCAATTTCAGTCAGGCGCTTATTGGTGATCAAGTCTTGGTACATGGATGGGAAGTGGCCACCAATGGTTTCACGGTTGAAGCATTCGCCCACGTGTTCAATCATTTCATCCAGGTCCATTTCCACACCCTCTGCATTCGCCACGTCAACCACTTCTTTGACTAATTGATTAATGAGGTCGTGGGAAGCTTGGGCGTCTCCCAAGTCAGCCATATTACATTCTAAAATCGTACAGAGGCCGTTCATAGTTGCATTAACGCAAACCTTCTTGTAGATCAGGTAGAAAATTTCTTTTTCATAAACCCCATTCAAACCCACTTCATCGAGTAAAGCCACGATGTCTTTAGCAGCAGCTGCCGCCTCTTCGCTCTTACCCAGGTTAAGGAGGTTAACATAGCCATTACCGAATAATTTCGGACGGCCAGGGCCTTCTAAACCAGCGGTCCACATGGTGTTTCCTAAGACAATTTGTTCATCATCAAAATATTTACGGAGGATATCATCATAGCCAATCCCGTTCATCAGACATAAAACCTTAGTTTGGTCTGTTACAATGGAGCGAGTTGCTTGGATAGCATCCTCCAATTGCATGGCCTTGGTAAAGACAATCAGTAAGTCTGCCTTCAAGTCCGGATCAAAGTCATCAATTGGATAAATATCAATGTCCACTTGGACCTCTTCTCCGTTATAGTTGGCACGGATACCGTGTTCACGAATGGCTTCAATATTTTTATCCCACCCGTCGAGTAAGGTAACATCTTTGCCGGCTTTTTTTAGCATTAACCCAAAACGGGAACCCATACCACCGGCACCTAATATAACAATTTTCATCGTTTTTCCTCCTTCACTGTTTGTCAAATACAATATGTTAAAAATTACTTTTATCTATTGTAGCACGGATCGGGCCATTTAGAAAAAGCTTTTATTAATAATAAAAAATTCTTTATGAAATGCTCTCAATGAGTATTCGTTCTGCTTTTGAATTTTGGTCGTTAAAAAGCCATGGCACCGACTCGAGCGCAAGGTCTCTCGCCTAGCGAGACTCAAAGTCAAAGTGTGACAAAAGTACAAAAGCCCTGAAGAGCTACGCATACTATATCTGTAACTCGCTAACGCTTCGAACAGCTATAGCAACTGGAATAAACGAAGGGAGAGCCTTAGAAAAGGCTCGGACATCGTTTATGAAGTGAACGTCACGGCTTCTTTTGGAACAGATTTGGGCTCGTATGGCTGAGGCCTACGATCCATAATTCGCTACGAGTCGGGTTCGGTCTGAAAGCTTTCGTGTCACTTCACAAGTCCCCGCTGCAGTCTTGTAGACTGCTTTGGTGACTAGCTCCAGTGAACGAAAGCTAAATACCAGCCCTCACACCCTGAATCTTGCTTGTTCATGGCTAACGACCCAACTCAAAGCGCCACTCCTACTCACATCTCTCTACCCAAAAACCATATTCAATTTATGCTCATAAAGAGTAAAATGAAAGAACGCAAGAAAAAAGCGGGATGACCGCGTCATCACCGCTTTAAGTAAAGGATTCACTTTTTAGCTCTTTAAGGCTCTAACTGGTGAGCCTTTAGGCAAAACGTTCTACCCATTCAGGTAAATCCAATTGATCAACTTGTTTTGCTAGACGTTTTCCTTGCTTTTGAGCCTTGTTAGAAACATCGTCCCAAGCCTTGCTTAGGGTTTGATTTTGGTCTTCTTCATACATTGCTAAGGCAACAACGGCTGTAATCGCAGCAGCTGTTCCTAAACCAATTAACACTAATTTTGTTGTCTTGTCCATAGTAACCCTCCTCTTTTTTTAGCTTGTCTTTATCATACACTAAAAGCGATATAAAGTCTTCTTTGGACTATCCTAGGGACAGGCTTTCCTCCACTTTGTCCAGGTCAGCCTGGCTTTCACTGCCGTCGCCATGTTTAGTACGGATGTAGAAAGTACCTTGGCGGCTGCCTACTTGAAGGCTGTCCCCAGCTTGGACCTTTCCTTCAATCAAGAGGTCACTCAGAGCATCTTCAATTTGCCGTTGGATGAGGCGGCGAACGGGCCGGGCGCCCATTTCTGGGTCATAACCGTCCTTAGCCAATTGCTTAATGGCCCCATTGGTAAAGCGCAAGGTCAAGCCTTGTTCTTCCACTTGTTGGCTAATTTGGTCGGTAAATTTGCGGACAATATCCTTCAAGTTGTCTTGACTTAGGGCATGGAAGACAATCACTTCATCCACCCGGTTAAGGAACTCCGGTCTGAAGGTCTTCTTCAAGGCTTCCAAGATCCGCTTCTTCATGGTTTGATAGTCTTTTTGTTGGTTATCTTGACCAAAACCGACCAGTTTTTCATCCCGTAATTCAGTGGCCCCAATATTGGAGGTCATGATGACCACCGTATTTCTAAAGTCCACCATCCGACCCTTACTATCGGTGATATAACCGTCATCAAGGACTTGAAGTAAGAGGTCAAAGACATCGGGATGGGCCTTTTCAATTTCATCAAAGAGGACAATGGAGTAAGGATGTTGACGGATCTTCTCAGTCAATTGTCCCCCTTCTTCATAGCCAATATAACCTGGTGCTGAACCGATCATCCGGCTGGAAGAATATTTCTCCATGTATTCGGACATATCTAGACGAATCAGGGCCTCTTCCGAACCAAAGAGGGTTTCGGCTAAGGTCTTGGCCAATTCGGTTTTCCCAACCCCGGTTGGGCCAAGGAACATAAAGGAACCGATGGGACGGTTTCTTTGTCCCAAACCACTGCGTGAGCGTTTAATCGCCCGGGCCACTGCATTGACCGCTTCATCTTGGCCCTTGACCCGGTCATGGAGGCGGTCTTCTAAGTGGATCAAGCGTTCATTGTCACTTTGACTCAGTTCTTGAACAGGGATGCCGGTCCAAGAATGAATCAAGTTTTGCACGTCTTGACTGGTCAAACTTAAGTCGTAGCTGTCTTGATGGTCCTGGTCGCCTTCGTCTGCTTCCAAGCGACTAAGTTCTCTGACTAGGTTCGCTTGTTGGGCATGGACCGCGGCCGCCTTTTGAAAGGCCTGGTTACGGACATGGTATTCTTTTTCTTGGTTGAGGCGTTTCAATTCCTGTTCGATTTGGTATTTTTTCCGGCGACCACTATTGGCTACTGGATTGTCCAGCCGCTTGGTAGCTGCCGCTTCGTCCATAACATCAATGGCCTTGTCAGGAAGGAAGCGATCTGACAGGTAACGGGAGCTTAAACGCACACAGGTGGTAATGCTCTCATCTGGGATAGCCACTTGGTGGTGTTTTTCATAAGCAGGCCGGATCCCTTTCAAGATTTCTTCCGTCTCCGCTAGGCTAGGTTCTTCAACTAAAATCTTAGCAAAACGTCTTTCCAAGGCGGCATCTTTTTCGATGTATTTTTGATATTCGTTGAGGGTAGTAGCCCCGATCAGTTGAACCTGTCCCCGGCTGAGGGCAGGTTTTAGGAGGTTTGAGGCATCAATGGCCCCTTCAGCTCCCCCAGCCCCTATAATGGTATGGATTTCATCGATAAAGAGAATAATATTACCTTGGTCTTCAATTTCTTCAATTAAATGCTTCATGCGGTCTTCAAATTCACCGCGGTACTTGGTCCCCGCAACTAAAGAGCCGATATCTAAGACCATGAGTCGTTTATCCAGCATGTTTTCTGGGACTTGCTGTTGGCTCATTTGGATGGCTAAGGCTTCGACAATGGCGGTCTTACCGACCCCAGGTTCACCAACCAGGACCGGGTTATTCTTGGTCCGACGGCTTAAGACCTGCATGAGCCGCCGCATTTCTTGCTGGCGACCGATCACAGGGTCCAGCTTGCCGTCCTTAGCGGCTTGGGTCAGGTCCTTAGCAATACTGTCCAAGGTTGGGGTCTTGCTTTTGCTTTGCTTACCCAGCGGCTTTTTGGTCCGGTTTCTAACTGGTTCTTTTTGTCCCAGCATCTGATAGACATCACTGCGCAAACGATTAACATCTATATCGAGATTTTTCAGCAGGCGGTTGGCTAGGGTTTCCTCATTGATGAGGGCGAGTAATAAGTGCTCGGTACCAATTAAGGAAGCTTGCATAGACTTGGCCAAGTCTTTGGCTTGGTTCAAGACGTCTTGCATGCGTGGTGAAAACTGCACATAGTCTTCCTGACTCTTGGCTGAATCGCTGGTCCCATAGCCGGTCACAAATTCAATCTCTTCGCGAAGACTCTCATAACTTGGCAAGTAATCGCTTAAAACGGCATGAGCAACACCTTCACTTTCGCGGTATAAGCCCAAAAGCATATGCTCGCTACCAATGGCTGGATGACGGAAGTATTCAGCTTCTTCTTTGGCAAATCCAATCGCGGTCTTGGCTTTTTCAGTATAGATGTCTTTCATAGTTGTCTCCTTTTCTAATTACCGGAGTAATTAGTGATATTTCAAATGTTCTAGCATGTTCCTAAGTATGACTGCGCGGACACGGTCCGGGGATTTGAAATTAGACATGACTTGCTTGTCAATGGCTGAGTGCATGATGGCCGCCTCGCTCTCGTTGAGCAGTTCATTCTTCATCAAATTGGTGAGAATCGATACAGCATCGCGCAAGGAAATGTCGTTCCCTACTAGGCTAATCATATTATCAATATAGTCCGCATCGTCGATAATATTCAATTTCATAATTCTGATATAGCCACCGCCACCCCGCTTACTTTCGACTTGATAGCCTTGCTTGGGGGTAAAACGCGTATTAATCACATAATTAATCTGTGAAGGCACGCACTCAAAGCGGTCAGCAATTTCACTCCGTCTGATTTCGACCCGTTCAGTATCTTGAAGCACCTCTTTGAGATAGGCTTCAATAATATCTGACATATTCCGGTTGCTCATGTCCTCACCTCCTTCACTAATTATTGACTAACTTTGACTAATATACTTTAATAATAAGCAAAAAAAGGAATGAGGTCAACTATTTAATTCACTAATAGCGACCTCATCAGGCTTTGACCTAGTTATGTTGGCTACTTTCTCTTTGGATAAAGTGGTCAGGATCGTAAACGGTGTCTATGGTTATATGATTTATATTATATTTTGCCACTAAGGAGCGGATTTTTTGTTTGAGGTCTTCTTGTTCATCAGCGGTTAAGCGACAAGTTAGGACGGTGACACTGGCCATATGTTGTTCCCCATCAGTTGACCAGATATGTAAGTGGGACAAACCATCAATATCATCGTCTAAGGCTAAGATTTGTTGACCAATGACTTGGGGGTCGATGCCTTCAGGAACCGCTTGGAGGAAAATCTTAGAAATGTTCAGAAAACGTGGGAAACTTTGGCTGATAATCCAAACCGCAGTCAGAATCGACAAGAGCGGGTCAAGGAAATACCAATTGGTAAAGCGTAAGACCACTGAAAGAATCAAGATGGCTACCCAGCCGAGGACATCTTCTAGGAGGTGGAGGTTGAGTAATTGTTCATTGGCTGACTGACCCTTATGCATCATCCAAGAGCAGTAACCATTTACCACCACTGCGAAAATGGCTACCCAGAACATTCCCGTCACATGAACCGGTTCAGGATTAAAGAGCTTAGGAATCGAAGTAATTAGAATAAAGGCCGATCCGAATAATAGAAAGACTGCTGTAATCAGTCCCCCTAATAAAGAAAAGCGGCGGTAACCGTAGGAATAGCGGTTATCAGCTTCACGGTCAGAAATCTTTTCAAAGAACCAGGCAATAGCAATGGCTAGAACGTCGCCCGAGTCGTGGACCGCATCAGATAGGATGGCCGCACTGTTTAGGGTCCAACCAAAGAAGGCCTCAAAGACCGTAAAGAAGGCATTTAAGATGAGAACTATGCGCATCTTCTTGGCCGTTTCCTGGGTATTCTTAAAACGAAGTTGTTTGGCCTTATCTAATTCCAACTCTGCTGGGTCAAGGGCGACCAGGGAAAACTGTTCAAAGGCTAAAAAGCGACGTAGGTAAAGTAATTCTTCCTGGCGGTGCAAACGGACAATATCCTTGTCCAATTCAATTGCAAAGCCCTTGTCCTGGTTAAGGTCTTGGATTTGATGGGCCAGCCAATCATATTGGCTTTGGCTTTCGATACCGACAATCCTGTAAAGTGTTTCCATGTTTTCACTCTCCTTATAATACCCTATCATATCATCATTTTCTTCCAGCACAAACATTAACTACGCGTGTAGTCCCAAGATTTTAAGTAAATTTAATTAATCGTTAAATAAAGTAGATCCCTATAAAATTAAAGCCAGCAAAGTGAAAAACTCCCCCAAATAAAAAAGACCCTGCCCCAAGTCAGGAACAAGGTCAAGGCTCTAACGCAAGACAAAGCGCTTAGGACCGATAAACTTCAACAAGAGATAACCTAAAATAATATAGGCAATAATAAAGAGATAGATTCCTAAAATCACCCGTGGTCCAATTGATTCAGCATTCATAAAGAGCAGGTAGGGAATAAAAATACTCAAGCCCCGAATCAAATTATAGAGGGGGCTCTTGCTCTCCAGGTTAGCGGTAAAAGGCTGGAGCCAGTAATACAAGTAAAGATAGTGAACCGTAAAGAAAACCATCACGACTACTTGGCTAAGCAGTAAAATTCCCAAAGGCAGTAAGCGTTGCCCGCCTAACTGGAAGTAGACCAGGCTAGACCCTAACATTAAGACCAGCAAGGTGGGAAAATTATAACGGAAACAGCGTTTAAAGCGGATGACCATAGCCTCAGCTAAAAGGTCGGGATTGCGGTAATAATTGTTGTGCATCAAGTAGCGGTCCATATTGAAAAAGCAAAAACGGGTAAAGGATTCGCCAATATTCAAAAAGAGGCAGGCATAGATCACCATCACCACCAAGTAGGTCTGATAGGCCTCTTCTAAGTCGGCCTGGCTAATCCCTAGGTCACCATGGAAGAAGAATTGGTAAATAAAGATTCCTCCACTGATTAAGGCAAAGAGGCCAAGAACGATCAGAAAGAGAATCCGGCGTTGCTTGTTCAAGCGGTGGCCCAGCCGGTCAAAGAAGATAGCATTGATATAAGTTATCCCCTTTAAGTGGTCATAGTGGTCGGAAGTAGCAGGAACTTTGATATCTTCTGCTTCCACCTTGACATTGGCGGACTGGGCATTAGTTACGGCCTGGTTAATGTTTCGGATGCTGTTATGGTTGATGCTTGACCGGGCCAGAGCCTGGTACTTGTCAGATTTGGCTAGCCAATGAGCCCCGATCCCTGCCATGACCACTCCAGCGACCGCCGTAAGGGGATGGAAGAGCCAGTTAATCGGTAAGTGGAAGGTAGCAGCTTCTTCCATCAGCGACAAGCCCACAAACAGTCCCCCAGAAACAAAAATCATAGCAATCATCACGATCGTAAAGGGCCGGTTAGGGACTTGGTGCTTGGGATTGACTAGCTTCAGGTAGAGGGCTTGGGCTAAGAGTCGTAAGCCGAGGAAAAAGAGAGTCATATTCATCCCACTAAAAAGGGAGAGGCCCATGGCTTTTAGCGCGATCGTCGCGGCTAGCCCGTAAAAAATCACAAAGTTCAAACCTTCCATAAAAGTCATATTCAAGTAATAGCGTTTGGGGTTCATCTTTAAGTAATAGATACAGAGCCGGTCAAAGGTTTGGTTGGGGTCAATTAACTTGACCCAAAAGGTGGCTAAGACTAAAGAGAAACAGAAGATTGCCAGCAAACGGACAGTATTTTCTTGTCCAGGGTCGCCAATAAAACCGAGGAGAAAGATCGCCCCAAAATAAAAGCTCTTGCCAAAGATTTGCTTAAAAACTTCCCCCACTGTGCCCAACCAAGTGGTCAGACTCTTGACATGCTTGGCTTCAAACCAACGATTGGGAATATGCTTACCGATCAGGGGAAGACGTTGGAGATAGTAGAGGAAGACATTAAATGACCGGGTGGCTTTGAGCCGCTGTAAGAATTGATAGTTAGTCATGGCCCTCATCCTCCACGGTCAAGGCTTCAATGAGGGACTGGTCAAAGTCCTCATCTTCCAGAGCGCTCTCAAAGTGGCGCAACTGGCCTTGGTGTAAAAGCACAATATCATCACAAATATCCTTGGCCAGTTGGATCATGTGGGTGGACATGATCATAATATGATCCTTACCTAAATCAAGGAGCAGGCGCTTAATTTCTAAACTGGAAATCACGTCAATAGCAGTCAGGGGTTCATCGAGGAGGATAATTTTAGGTTTGGAAATCAAAAGGCAAAGAATGGCCAACTTACTCTTCATCCCACTGGAGTAACCCTTGATAATCCGGTGGCGGTCCTCCTGACTAAAGCCCAAGCGATCCAAGTAATCATCGACGGAATAAGCATCCTTGGGGGCATGGATATCCATGTAGAATTTAATGTATTCATAGCCCGTGAGGAAATCAGGTAAATAATTTTCGGCAAAGACCATGCCGATGTCTTCCGGCTCAATGGCTCTTTCTTGGCCATTCTCAACTAATTGAGCTTGGCCACCATCACTTTCTAAGTCTCCATAGAGGATGCGAAAGAGGGTGGTCTTCCCTGACCCGTTCCGGCCTAAGAGTCCGTAGATATGCCCCGCTTCAAAGTTGTAAGTCGCCCCCTTGAGGACTTCTTGATCTTGAAAGCTCTTTTCGATATTTTCTAAGCGCAATTCCATGCTGGTCGCCTCCATTTGTCTATTCAGCCCACGGGCTATCTGCACTGCAAGTATAACAAAGAATGAAAGCGCCTTAAAGTCAAAAAGGCGAGAGTGTGACAGTCACATCAAAGGACGAAATCGCTGGAGAAAACTGGGAAAAGCTCAGTGAGACTGAGCGTTACCAGTTTTTGAAGCGGACGTTCGTCCTGTGACTGGAGCACGTTTGGAGAGAGTGCGAGCTGACGATAAAAAAGTGAAACGCTGGAAGAAATATGCGGTAATCCTTGAAAAGGATTGCCAAATATTTCTGAAGCGGAGTTCACTTTTGTCAGCGAGCAGGTTTGAATAGAGTGCGACAAGCGCAAAAAGAGGGGAGAGCTACGCATACTATATCTGTAACTCGCTTTGCTTCGAACAGCTACAGCAATTGGAAGAAGTTTGCAGTAAATCCTCAAAGAGGATTTGCGAAGACTTCTGAAATGGAGCTCACCTCGCGCTTGGAGCAGGTTTGGTAAGGATGTGAGGAAGGACCACCTTGAAAAAAAGCTGACCACTTGCCCTGGCTTGTAAGAGATTTTGGTTTAAAAATTGTAGACAGAAAAAAGCTGGAACCCTTGTCCCAGCCTCTCTTCGTTTAATAATTAATTTTCATTTGTTTCTGCCTTATTTTCTTTAGGAGTAAAGAAATAACGGCCGATTTCTTCATGGTCGATATCCAATAATTCGCAAGACTTATAAATTTGTGATTGACTAAAAGACAAACCACCATTTAATTTCATGGACATAGTCGGCTCTGACAATTCCATTGCCTTGGAAAAATTCTTAACCGAGCCATAAATCTCAATAATCCTGCCACGTAATTTTCGATAGTCGAATTCCATAAACACACTCCAATCCACATTCACTTGTTAAAACTCATTCAATGACTTTAAGGGATAAGGATCATCGGCAGAAGTTATCCAAACTTCCTGCCAATTATTATGTGGACTTATCCCAAGATTTTCTTAAGCCTCGTCTATTAAGTCTGATAAGGTGCTCTGTCTCAAGCATTCTTAAAGCCCAAGCATCAAAAGCTTGGCTTTAAGCCAAAGTTTGTTTGCCTTTATCAGCTGGTCCACTAATGAGTTCAAGGACCAACATCCCTAAGTCAACCGGGCTTCATTCGCAGTCATTTTAATAAATGAGTGCCCACTCACTTACTATACACTATTCTGTCTAAAAATCTATTAAAAGCCCTTCTAAATTAAGTTAAATTTAACAAATTTATTTTTTTCTTTAATAAATAACATCTTATTGATTTTACCAGAAGTTTCAGGGATTGTGCCAGCAATTTCCTTAAGAAAATAAAAAAAGCGATCCAAAGACCGCTAGAAGGCTTGTTCTTATCAACTTATCGGGAAGACCGGATTCGAACCGACGACCCCTACGTCCCGAACGTAGTGCTCTACCAAGCTGAGCTACTTCCCGTCATCGTAGACTTTTTAAGTAAAATAAAAAGCGCCTTACTGACGCTTTCCATCGAGTCGGGAAAACAGGATTCGAACCTGCGACCCCTTGGTCCCAAACCAAGTGCTCTACCAAGCTGAGCTATTTCCCGGTAATGCACCCAGCAGGATTCGAACCTGCAACCGCCTGATTCGTAGTCAGGTACTCTATCCAGTTGAGCCATGGGTGCTTGATCATTTAAACGGTATGCCGAGGACCGGAATCGAACCGGTACGGTGTTTAACCACCGCGGGATTTTAAGTCCCGTGCGTCTGCCTGTTCCGCCACCCCGGCATATTAATTAATTCAAAGCCATTTGGCTAAGCGGAAGACGGGATTCGAACCCGCGACCCTCACCTTGGCAAGGTGATGTTCTACCACTGAACTACTTCCGCATTTGTAAGTCAATACTAGGTATGCTTACAATAATGATCCGTGGGAGGCTCGAACTCCCGACCCTCTGATTAAAAGTCAGATGCTCTACCAACTGAGCTAACGAATCATAATGGAGAATGAGGGGCTCGAACCCCCGACATTCTGCTTGTAAGGCAGACGCTCTCCCAGCTGAGCTAATTCTCCCTAAACCTTTGTCGTTTGGTCACTGTCTTTATCAGACAACTATTAAATAATACCACTATTCTTTATAAGCGTCAAGTGAATTTGATAAAAAATTTACCTGGTCAGCTAATTTTTTCCCCCTTTGCGGACTAATAAGCTAGGAGGTGTTTACTGTGCGACTTAGCTTAGCTTTTTTCTTTTTTGTGTCCCTAGCTTCTTGTCTGATGGCCTTTAGCCACCGTTACCTGAAAAAACTTCCCTTTCTCTGGGCAAGGTCTCAGTGCGACCAGTGTCAGGTCACTTTGTCAGCTTTAGCCCTTATTCCCCTGGCCGGTTATTTTTTGTCAAGAGGACGATGCTTCCACTGTCAGCGTCCTATCGCCTGGACCTATCCCCTATTTGAAGGGCTTTTTGCCCTCTTGAGTGTTTTCATCTTCGCCCGTTTTTCCGCTAGTCAAGCGGCTTACCTAGTCACTCTCCATAGTCTCCTCTTTATTATGGCCATGACTGACCTGGAGGAAATGTGGGTGCCAGATCGTTTTCAAGTGCTCTTTTTCTTGAGCCTGCTTGCTTACCACGGCCTCTATACTCCGCCTAGTCACTATCCCAGTCTCTTGGTCCATCTGCTGGCCTGTGGGCTGGTCTTAAGCCTGGTGGTTTATTTATTGCCAGGAAGTCTAGGAGGAGCTGATGTTAAAATCTTCCTCAGCCTGGCCCTTTTCTTTCCTCCTCTAAGCTATTCACTTTTTATCTGCCTGGCTTCCGGACTGGCCTTGGTCTATCTTTTAATCTCCGCTTGGCTGAAGCAGCGGTCGCTAAAAGACCCCCTGGCCTTTTTCCCCTTGATCTGGCTGGCCTTTGACTTGACTATAATCTTTTTCTACTAAGTTTTTCCAAATAAAAAGCTGGGACTCTCTCCCAGCTTGATTAATAAAATACGTCTAAAGACTAACTATCTTTAAGGTCAGCCTTGCTTAATTCACTTTCGTCGTGGAAAACCTTGCCACTACGTTCGTAGAGGATGTCTGATAGGCCTACCTTAACATTGGCGAGCCGGGCTACTGCAAAGAAGTAGTCAGATAGGCGGTTAATAAATTTCAAAGCGACGGGACTGGAGCTCTCTTCACGCATGAAGGATACAATGTGACGTTCACAGCGGCGGGTTACGGTTCTCGCATAGTGCAAACGACTAGCTAAACGGCTACCACCGGGTAGGATAAAGGATTCTACCGCAGGGGCTTGAGGATTATAGGTATCAATCCGTTCTTCTAACCAATCAATCGCGGCTTGTTTTAAGCGGTACTCGCCCTTGCCCTCTGGCGTAGCAAAGTCATTCCCACAGTCAAATAAATACTGTTGGATTTGAATCAATTCCTCATTTAGCTCGGGCCATGATTCATTTTCGCTAATGGTCACACCAATCCATGAATTCAATTCGTCAACGCTCCCATAGGCATTGACACGTAAGGAATCTTTAGGAACTTCCTGGCCACCGATAATCCGGGTCGTCCCCTTATCCCCTGTTCGGGTATAAATTTGCATATTAATCACCTCACTTACATTATAAAGTATTTCTCCAATAAATACGATTTAAATGGTGATAAAAAAGCCACTAAGTAGAAACTTAGTGACTTTTTCTCATATATTATTAAAGTTATTTTATTATAAGCCACATTTTAATTGGGCGAAGCAATTGGAGCAGGTGTTACAGCCACCAATTTCTTCGACAATTCCGGTCCGGCAAATTGGGCAGGTATTGCCAAGTTCGCTACCGAAGACCACTTCTTCTTCATTGGCTTCAGCTTGGGCTTGGTCAACTAATTGACGTAATTCTTCACTGTCATCAACGACAACCACATCGTCTTGCTTGTTTTGATCGACTTGAGAATCTTGGTCACTGTCTTCATGTTCATCCTTATTTAAGGTGAGGACTTGAGAATCCCGCGAACCGTCAACATAAACGGTACCACCCTTAGCGCCACCTTCATAAAGTTTTTCATAAACTTCGGCCACTTGGTTAACCGCGTAACCCTTAGGTGCATTAACGGTCTTAGAAATGGAGCTATCGACCCAGCGTTGGATAGTGGTTTGCACATCAACGTGTTCTCTTGGGCTTAGGTCCATGGCAGATACAAAGAAGTCAGGCAGGTTATCAGCATCAGCTTCTGGATGTTTATCCAGGTATTCTTGCACAATATCCGCATTGACTTCAATAAATTTACCTAAACGACCGGTCCGGTAGTATTTAAAGGCAAAGTAAGGTTCTAGCCCGGTAGAGACATTCATCATGGTCCCGGTACTTCCGGTTGGCGCCACGGTGAGTAAGTGGGAATTGCGGATCCCATACTTCAAGACGTCTTCACGGATGCTTTCAGGCATTCTTTGCATGAAACCGGATTGGACAAAGCGTTCTCTTAAAGCTTGGGTTTCTTCTTCACTTTCCCCGATTAAGAATGGGAAGCTGCCCCGTTCTTTAGCGAGTTCGATGGAGGTTTGGTAAGCCGTTACCGCGATGGTTTCAAAGACTTCATCGACTAATTGGTTACCTTCCTTAGAACCATAGCGTTTTTCACAGTAGATTAAGAGGTCAGCCAGACCCATTACCCCTAAACCGATCCGACGTTCACCAAGAGCTTGTTTCTTGTTAGCTTCCAAGAAGTATGGAGTAGCATCGATCACGTTATCTTGCATGCGGATAGCGGTAGCTACAGTTTTTTGTAATTTCTTCTTGTCGAGGCGTTTGTTTTCCTTGTCCGCCATTTGGGCCAGGTTAATGGCACCCAGGTTACATACGGAATAAGGCGCTAGCGGTTGTTCCCCACAAGGGTTAGTTGCCACAACCTTTTGCCCGTAAGCCACTGCATTGGTGTCTTCGTTAGCCCGGTCAATAAAGAAAATCCCTGGTTCTGCCGCATAAGTGGCACAAATGTTGATCAATTGCCATAATTCTTTAGCAGGGAGGGTCCGGTAAGTGGTAATTTCATGACCCATGGCTTCCCACTCACGCACATCGCCAATTTCTTGCCATTGGGTGTCGTAAGCGGTCATTTCTTCTTGGTCATATTTTTCCACCGCTGGGAAGCGGAGGCTCCAGTCCTTACCTTCCTTAACAGCTTCCATAAAGTCGGATGAAATAGCTACCGAAATATTGGCCCCAGTTAAGAAGTCGGGTTCATTGACTTCATAATGGCCACCTAGTTCCAAGTTTTCCTTGGCTTCAGCGTAAGCTGCATCACTAACTTGGCCGCCTTGTTTTTCCTTGAGGTCAACCACCGCTTGGAACATATCAATTTGGGCTGGAGTTGAATAAACAAATTTTAACTTTTCATCGACTAATTGTTTAATGTAGCTGTCCTTGGAGCTTTCCTTGATAAATTGGAGGATGCGTGGGTTTTGCATCTTAGAAATAATGAATTCCAAAATATCTGGATGCCAGTCAGCCAACATGATCATTTGGGCCCCACGACGGCTACCGCCTTGTTCTACCAGGTGAGTTAATTTGGCAATGTCATCTAACCAGGAAACCGCCCCGGAAGACTTCCCGTTAACCCCACGAACCAGGGAGTGACGTGGTCTTAGGGTTGAGCCATTGGTCCCTACACCCCCACCACGGGACATAATTTCCATGACTTCCTTACGGTGGTCAGCAATACCACCCCGGGAGTCAGGCACATAGGGCATAACGTAGCAGTTAAAGTAGGTGACATCGGTTCCGGAACCCGCACCATATAAGACCCTGCCGGCAGGAACAAAGTTACCCTTGGATTCTTCTTGGTAGAAGGCCGCTTCAATCTCTTGGCGGCGGTCTTCATTTTTATCAATGGCTGCTAGGCCATGGGCATTCCGTTTGGCAATTTGTTCATAGTAGATTTCTAAAGGTTTGTCGATTTCATCCAATGGGCGTTTTACCAGGCCAGTTTCCTGTTCTTCTCCCATTAGGGACCCACGATAGGCTTCTTCGACCCAAATGGTTGCGGTCTTGTTCTCAATGGCTTGGACAATCCCGATCCCCCGTCCTGGATATTGCGGGTCAGGGCGGACAGTTAGTACCACTAAGTCACCAGGGGCTAGGGTTTCTTTCATGGTGTCTTTAAAGGAATAACGGTCCAACATGACCATCCGACTGATGCCAGAGAAGGTTTTGTTCATATCTTCTGTCATCGGATAAACTTGAGGGAAGGATTTGATGGCTTGGTTAAGCGCCTCTTTATTCCATTCCACAATATTCTTCATCGCAGTTTCCATAATGAATCTCCTTTATACTTTACTTGTTTGTAGACTTTTCAGCTGCTTTAGCGTGAGTTAAGTTAATGGTCTATCGGCTAAAAATTAGCTGCATTGCTATTATAGGAAAAACTTAAGCAGAAAGCAAGCTAAAAAATCAATATATAGTATCAATTAAAAAGCAACAACACTATATATAGTGTTGTTGCTTTGCTTGAAGCGGTTAAAGCCCAGTCCCATGGCCTTGGGCAAAAAGAGAGGCGCATATCTTGTAGTCGGATATGCGCCTATCCTCTTTTAATGGGATCTACCTTAATTAAGGCATACCGCTATAGTTTTCATCGATTGGTTTGGTAATTGTCGCAATTTCGGCTGGATTTTCGTTGTCGGATGGCTCATGGGCCGGCACTTCAACAACTTGTTCCACACCTAATTTTTCTGGTTCCATGTGACGGTAGCGACCGACACCAGTACCAGCAGGAATTATCTTACCAATAATGACGTTTTCTTTCAATCCAAGTAACTCGTCCCGTTTACCGCTAATGGCAGCGTCAGTGAGGACCTTGGTAGTTTCTTGGAAGGATGCGGCAGATAGGAAGGACTTGGTTTCCAAGGCTGCCTTGGTAATTCCTAGGAGGACTGGTTGACAGGTAGCTGGTTGTTGGCCAGTCTTAATGATTTCCTCATTGGCATCTTCAAATTCACCAATGTCCATTAAATGGCCTGGCAACAAGTCAGAAGCGCCTGGATCTAAGACTCTTACCTTACGCATCATTTGACGTAGGAGGACTTCCACGTGCTTGTCGTTAATGTCCACCCCTTGTTGACGGTAAACCCGTTGGATTTCCGCTAACATGTAGTTTTCTACGGTGAGGGAATTAGTGATCCGGAGCAATTCTTTGGGATCAATGGACCCTTCTGTTAATTGGGCACCACGTTCAATCAAGTCACCTTCACTAACCTTCATACGAGCAGTGTAAGGCACCTTGTATTCCCGTTCGTCAGTTTCCCCTTTGACGGTAACCGTCTTGGTCCGGGTTTCTTCTTCAATATCAATGGCCACGACTTCCCCGGTCACTTCAGTAATCACCGCTTGCCCTTTCGGATGACGGGCTTCAACGATTTCTTGAACACGAGGCAAACCTTGGGTAATGTCATCCCCGGCAACCCCACCGGTATGGAAGGTACGCATGGTCAACTGGGTACCAGGTTCCCCAATGGATTGGGCAGCCACGATACCAACTGCTTCACCGACTTCGACTTCGCCATTGGTTGCTAGGTCAGAACCGTAGCAGTACTTACATACCCCATGGCGGGTCCGGCAGGTAAAGGCAGAACGAATGGTAACATGTTTGAGGTCAGCAGCTTCAATTTTAGCTGCGGTTTCTGGTGAAACCAGCTCATTATGGTGAGCGAGAACTTCACCGGTTTTTGGATCACGAACCGTTTTTTGGATATAACGACCAGTCAGACGTTCAGCCAGGCTTTCGATCATTTCGTTTCCTTCTTTGATGGCTGAAACGGTTAAGCCACGGTCGGTTCCACAATCATTTTCACGGATAATCACGTCTTGGGCCACGTCAACCAGACGACGAGTTAGGTAACCAGAGTCGGCCGTCTTCAAGGCGGTATCGGTCATCCCTTTACGTGCCCCGTGAGTGGAGATAAACATTTCTTGAACCGATAGCCCTTCACGGAAGTTAGAAGTAACTGGCAGTTCAATAATCTTACCACTTGGTCCCGCCATCAAACCACGCATCCCCGCTAATTGGGTAAAGTTGGAGATGTTACCACGAGCACCAGAGTCCATCATGATAAAGAATGGGTTGTCTGGAGACAGACTGTGTTTCAATTCGTCTTCAATGTCGTTTTTAACATCATTCCAAGTGCTGATGACTTGGTCATAGCGTTCGTCATCGGTAATTAAACCACGACGGTATTGCTTCATGATATTGTCAACGCGTTTGTGCCCCTTGTCCACGTGTTGGTCCTTGGCATCTAAAACGGTAATATCAGCAATCCCAACGGTAATCCCTGACTTGGTGGAGTAGTAGTAACCAAGAGCCTTCAAGCGGTCTAAGAATTGGGAGGTTTCAGTAACCTTCAAGCGCTTGAAGATGGCGGCGATAATTTCTTCTAAGTAGCCCTTCTTAAATGGCGCCGTGGTCTCTAATTGAGCAATCGCTTTTTCGGTATCTTCCCCAGGGTTGACGAAGAAACGATCAGCGGTTTGACCATTTAAGTTTTCTGATGTGGGCTCATTAATATAAGCAAAATCAGCCGGCATGATCTCATTAAAGAACAATTTACCAATAGAAGTAATCATTAATTGTTCTTTTTGTTGGTCGGTCCATGCATATTTAGGAAAGTGTTTCGGACTAATTACCACCCGAGTATGCAATTGAGCCGCCCCATTAGTATAAGCAATATGGGCTTCGCTGAGTGAGGAAATCTTCATCCCTTCCCCAGTCATCCCGGCTTCTTCTTGAGTCAAGTAGTAGTTTCCTAAGACCATGTCTTGGGATGGGGTAACCACTGGTTGACCATCTTTAGGGTTTAGGATGTGGGAAGCGGCCAGCATTAAGATACGAGCTTCAGCTTGGGCTTCTTCTCCTAAAGGTAAGTGGACCGCCATTTGGTCCCCGTCAAAGTCGGCATTATAAGCTTCACAGGCTAAGGGGTGAAGACGGATAGCCTTCCCTTCAACCAAGACTGGTTCAAAGGCTTGAATCCCCAAACGGTGGAGGGTAGGTGCCCGGTTAAGTAGTACCGGGTGTTCACGCATGATCTCTCCGAGAGGTTCCCAAACAGCATCATCCTTACGTTCAATCATCCGTTTAGCATGTTTAGCATTGGTGGCAATTTCACGGTCCACCAATTCCCGAATCAAGAATGGTTTAAAGAGTTCTAGAGCCATTTCTTTAGGCAGACCACATTGGTAGAACTTCAAGTGTGGTCCAATGGCAATAACGGAACGTCCAGAGTAGTCCACCCGTTTCCCTAAGAGGTTTTGACGGAAACGACCTTGCTTCCCTTTCAACATATGGGAGAGGGACTTCAATGGGCGGTTACCCGGTCCAGTCACAGGACGGCCGCGACGACCATTATCGACTAAGGCATCAACGGCTTCTTGGAGCATCCGTTTTTCATTTTGAACAATAATATTTGGTGCATTGAGGTCTAATAAACGTTTTAGACGGTTATTCCGGTTAATCACCCGGCGGTAGAGGTCGTTTAAGTCACTGGTTGCGAAACGGCCCCCATCCAGTTGCACCATAGGACGGAGTTCAGGTGGGATCACAGGGATCACATCAAGAACCATCCATTCCGGTTTATTGCCGGATTTTCTAAAGGCATCCATGATGTCTAAGCGACGAATGGCCCGGGTCCGTTTTTGACCCTTGGCAGTCCGTAATTCTTCTTTTAATTCTGCACATTCGCTATCAAGGTCTACGCGGCGTAGAAGTTCCTTAATGGCTTCAGCACCGATGCCTGCTTGGAAACGGTCACCATATTCTGCCTTATACTCCCGGTATTCCCGTTCAGAAAGCAATTGCTTAGGAGCTAAAGGTGTATCACCACCGTCAATAACCACGTGAGAAGCAAAATAAATCACTTCTTCTAAAGACCGTGGGCTCATATCTAAAATCAGGCCCATCCGACTAGGAATACCTTTAAAGTACCAAATGTGGGTAACTGGTGAAGCTAATTCCAAGTGGCCCATCCGTTCACGACGGACTTTGGCCTTGGTTACTTCAACCCCACAACGGTCACATACCACACCCGCATAACGGATCCGTTTATATTTTCCACAAGCACATTCGTAGTCCTTGGTTGGCCCAAAAATACGTTCACAGAAAAGGCCGTCTTTTTCTGGTTTTAAGGTACGGTAGTTGATTGTTTCCGGTTTCTTGACTTCACCATAGGACCAGGAACGGATCTTATCTGGTGAGGCTAAACCAATTTTTATACTTTCAAATTTATTTACATCGACCAAGAGGTCAACCTCCCTCATTAATCACTGAAACTGCTAAGAGCTAGAGCAAATTGACATTATACTTTGGTGTGACTGTCACACTTTATTCAAACGTGTTCCAAGCGCGAGGTGAGCTCCATTTCAGAAGTCCTTGCAAATCCTCTTTGAGGATTTACTGCGTACTTCTTCCAATGGTCTCCCCTCTTTTTGCGCTTGTCACACTCTATTCATTTGCTTGTTTTTTGGCGATGATTTCTTCGTCATTGCCTTCGCTTTGTTTTTCTTCTTGGTTCTTATCCTTGTCTTCATCTTCTTGTTCTTGGTTTTCTTTGTGATCACGACGGGTGACTTGGACTGGGTCTTCATCACGTAAGTCAAGTTCCTTGTCACTTTCATCGAGGACTTGGATGTCTAAACCTAGGGATTGTAACTCTTTGACGAGCACGCGGAAGGATTCCGGCACACTTGGTTTAGGAATGGGGTCACCTTTTACGATAGCTTCGTAGGTTTGCACCCGGCCCACCACGTCGTCAGATTTATAGGTAAGGATTTCTTGTAGGGTGTAAGCAGCACCGTAAGCTTCCAGTGCCCAAACTTCCATTTCCCCGAAACGTTGTCCCCCAAATTGCGCTTTACCACCTAGTGGTTGTTGGGTAACTAGGGAGTAAGGTCCAATAGAACGGGCATGAAGCTTGTCATCGACCATGTGGGAGAGTTTCAAGTAGTACATAACCCCTACAGAAACGCGGTTATCAAAAGGTTCACCGGTCCGACCGTCGTAAAGCACGGTCTTAGCATCTTCAGCCATGCCGGCTTCTTTAACGGTTTCCCAAATGTCTTCATCTTGGGCCCCGTCAAATACAGGTGTTGCCACGTGGATACCTAAGTTCCGGGCAGCCATCCCTAAGTGAAGTTCTAACACCTGTCCGATATTCATCCGGGAAGGCACCCCTAATGGGTTCAAGCAGATATCGACTGGGGTACCATCTGGTAAGTAAGGCATGTCTTCTTCTGGTAAAACAATGGAGACAACCCCTTTGTTACCGTGACGACCAGCCATTTTATCCCCAACTTGGATCTTCCGTTTTTGGATAATGTAAACCCGAACCATCATGGAAACACCAGGTTTGAGTTCGTCACCATTTTCCCGGTGGAAGACTTTGACGTCATTAACGATACCGCCACCACCATGAGGCACCCGTAAGGAAGTATCACGGACTTCACGGGCTTTTTCACCAAAGATGGCATGGAGGAGGTGTTCTTCAGGACTGAGTTCAGTCACACCTTTAGGGGTTACCTTACCCACTAAGATGTCGCCATCAGTGACTTCAGCACCGATGCGGATAATCCCGTTTTCATCGAGGTTACGGAGGGCATCTTCACCCACATTAGGAATTTCCCGGGTGATTTCTTCTGGCCCTAATTTGGTGTCACGAGCTTCAGATTCCAATTCGTCAATATGGATCGAGGTGTAGACGTCTTCTTTCACCAAACGTTCGGAAAGCACAACCGCGTCTTCATAGTTATAACCATCCCAGGTCATGAAGGCGATGATTGGGTTTTGCCCGAGGGCTAATTCCCCACCTTCCATAGAAGGTCCGTTGGCGAGAATTTCGTCCTTATCAACTTGGTCACCTTTACGTACCAATGGGGTTTGGTTATAGCAGGAGCTGGCGTTAGACCGGTAGAATTTCACTAATTCATACTTATCTAAGGCGCCTTCTTCAGTCCGGACACGGATTTCACGAGCGTCGACATAGTCCACCACACCGGCCCGCTTACAGGTCACTGCAGCCCCAGAGTCATGGGCAGCCTTATATTCCATCCCGGTCCCTACTAAAGGTGCATGAGGGTTTAAGAGCGGCACTGCTTGCCGTTGCATGTTGGCCCCCATCAAGGCCCGGTTGGAGTCGTCGTTTTCCAAGAAAGGAATACATGCTGTTGCGACAGAAACCACCTGTTTAGGGGAAACGTCCATGTAGTCGACTTCTTCTGGAGAAACTTCAATATTTTCTTCAATCTTACGTGCCATAATGGTATCGGTGGCAAAAGAACCATCTTCATTTAAAGGCGTGTTCCCTTGAGCGATAACAAAACGGTCTTCTTCATCCGCCGTTAGGTAGTCAATCTTATCGGTAACCTTGTGGGTATTCCAGTCTACCCGACGGTATGGGGTTTCAATGAAACCAAAGTCATTAATCTTAGCATAGGTCGCCAAGGAGTTGATCAGCCCAATGTTAGGTCCTTCAGGGGTTTCAATTGGACACATCCGACCATAGTGGGAGTAGTGAACGTCACGGACTTCGTAACCGGCACGGTCTCGGGTCAAACCACCAGGTCCCAAGGCTGATAGACGACGTTTGTGCGTCAACTCAGAAAGCGGGTTGTTTTGGTCCATGAATTGGGATAATTGGGAGGACCCAAAGAATTCACGAATCGAAGCCACCACTGGGCGGATATTGATCAATTGTTGAGGGGTAACTGTATCGATGTCTTGGATAGACATTCTCTCTCTTACCACCCGTTCCATCCGGCTTAAACCGATCCGGAGTTGGTTTTGTAATAATTCACCCACAGAACGGATCCGACGGTTACCCAAGTGGTCGATGTCGTCGGTAGTTCCTAAGCCTTCATAGAGGTTCAAGAAATAGTTCATTGCGGTTAAGACGTCAGCAACGGTTAGAGACTTGTAGTCGGAATTTTGCATGGCGTTACCGATCACATGAATCACACGTTCTGGGTCCTTAGGTGCCACAATCTTAATTAATTGGATGTCAACTGGATCAGTAATCACCGCGTCATCATTTGGATAAACGGTCACTAAACCGAGGCCATTATCTAACTTGTCACTAATGTCATCTAAGACTTCACGGGTGAAGACGGTCCCTGCTTCCAGGACAATTTCACCAGTCTCATTATCGACTAAGTTTTCTGCCAGGGTTTGTTTATATAGACGGGATTTTAAGTCTAATTTTTTGTTGATCTTGTAGCGTCCAACAGCAGCCAAGTCATAACGACGTGGGTCGAAGAAACGCGTATTTAATAAGTTACGGGAGGATTCAGCGGTTTTTGGTTCACCAGGACGGAGGCGCTCATAAATATCTTTTAAGGCTTCTTCAGTCCGGGAGTCCGATGGGTTTTTGTGGACATCTTTTTCTAGGGTTAAACTCAGGGTTTCACTGTCACCAAAGAGTTCACGGATTTGGTCATCAGACCCAAAACCTAGAGCCCGCATTAACACAGTCATTTGTAGCTTACGGGTCCGGTCAATCCGCACATAGGAAATGTCCTTAGCATCGGTTTCCATTTCTAACCAGGCGCCCCGGTTAGGAATCACGGTAGCTCCATAAGAAAGTTTCCCATTTTTGTCTACTTTATCATTGTAGTAGACCCCTGGGGAACGGACCAATTGCGAAACAATAACCCGTTCAGAACCGTTAATAATGAAGGTCCCACTATCAGTCATCAATGGGAAGTCCCCAAAGAAAACTTCTTGGTCCTTAATTTCACCGGTTTCGCTATTGATTAAACGCAATTTAACATACATTGGCGCCGCATAGTTAGTGTCTTGTTGACGCGATTCAGACATATCATATTTAGGTTCTTGGAAGGAATAGTCCACGAACTCTAAGGCTAATTTGCCTCCGTGGTCTTCAATCGGTGAAATATCACTAAACATTTCCCGAATTCCCTTATCCAATAACCAACGATAAGATTCGGTTTGAATCTCAATCAAGTTTGGCAACTCGAGCACTTCATTGATGCGCGAGTAAGAACGCCGTACGCGGTGTTTGCCGTATTCAACATTATGTCCTGCCATGAATGAGTAGCCACCTCTCCAAAAAGTAAATCTTTTAGCCTGCAATTATTAAGAAACTATTAAGAAATGATTAAAATTAGATAAAATCGCTTCTTTTTACCCGTTTTTGGGCAAAAAAAAGACAAAAGACTCAAGGCCATGCCTACTTCTTTTGTTTTATCCCATCAAAGCCTACGGACAATATTTCGTACACTTCTTCTATTTAATAATCAATCATTATTCATAATACTAGCTATTTAATTCTTTGTCAAGAAGTTTTTTCTTAAAGGATGATTCTTTAATGGCTTCTTAGCCAGAGCTTTTGTATAATAGTTTCAAAATAGAAAAGAGGAAGGATGTTATTATGGCTATAGAACGTGCAATCTTTGCGGGAGGCTGTTTCTGGTGCATGGTCCAACCCTTCGACCAATTGCCAGGCATTGAAGCGGTCGTTTCTGGTTATACAGGAGGACACATCGCTAACCCCAGCTACCAAGAAGTCAAAAGTGGCAAAACCGGCCACACGGAAGCGGTAGAGATCAGCTTCGATAACGCCATCATCACCTACGAAGAATTACTGGAGATTTACTGGCAACAAACCGACCCTACCGACGCTATGGGCCAGTTTGAAGACCGGGGTTCATCATACCGTCCCGAGATCTTCTACCTATCTGAAGACCAACGCCAAGCCGCTGAAGCTTCCAAAGCAGCCCTAGCCGCTAGCGGGCGTTTCGATGACCCCATCGTCACCCAAATCACCCCCGCCGGCCCCTTCTACCCAGCAGAAGACTACCACCAAGACTTCTATAAGAAGAGTCCCGATAAATACCAAGCCGACGAAAGCGCCATCGCCCGCCACCAATTTATCGAAGATAAGTGGAAATAAAAGAGTGCGAGCTGACGACAAAAAGTGAAACGCTGGAAGAAATATGCGGTAATCCTTGAAAAGGATTGCCAAATATTTCTGAAGCGGAGTTCACTTTTGTCAGCGATCAGGTTTGAAAAGGATGTGAGGACGCCATCAGAGGCTTGAATTGCTGGAGGAAAATATCATAAGCACAGCTATAAGGATGTGAGGAAGGATCAGTGAGGGAGATTCCTTGGAGGAAAAGATGATAAGATCAGCTTGCTGACCGTTCAACTTTTCTGAAAGGACATCCCCTCACCCTTCCAAACTCAACTAGAGAGTGCAACAAGCGCGAAATAAAACCAGCAGGATGTAGTGATTTCCTGCTGGTTTTTACTTTTCCACAAAGTCTGTTAATAACCGGTCAAAACGGGAGCACTTTCTAGGTAGTGACTATCATTAGTAATCACACCAGCCAGGTCCCAGTCCTTAAATTTTCGGTAGACCTTACGATCATCGACCGTCCATGCATTAATCTTAATCCCGTGGTCATGCAAGTTATTCACCGTAGCCGGGTCAAGTAACTTATAGTCAGGATGGTAGTAGCCCACTCCCCTAGCCGCGCAATAGGCTCCTGGATTTTCCAGATAGTCTTCCTGTAAGAAGGCACAAGCCAAATGAGGAGCCAAAGCCTTAACTTTAAGGATACTTTGATGGTTAAAAGAAGAAATAATCACCCGGCCCTGCATCTGGTAGTCCTCGACCAAGTCAATCACCGCTTCAACTAAGCCGGGATAAGGAAAGAGGCCAGTCTTGAGTTCAATATTCAAGGTCAAGTCCAAGGGTTTAGCCCAGGCTAATAGCTCACTTAAGTGAGGAATACGAACTAGGTCAAGGTTAAAGTTCTGAGGGTGGAGGCGGTCAAAGCAGAGTCCACGTAAGTCCGCATAGTTATAGTCACGTAGCCAGCCCCTGGCATTAGCAGTCCGATCTAAATGCTCATCGTGGCAAATCACCACCTGGCCATCCAGGGTCAATTGGACATCACACTCAATCCCATCCGCCCCAGCATCATAAGCCTTCATAAAGGACAGCATAGTATTTTCCGGATAGCGGGCGCTATAGCCACGGTGGGCATATAATTTCATTTGTGTTTGCCATCTCCTTATCTTCCTGTTTTAGTCATTAAAACTGGTCACCCTATTCATATCATCCTTATTCTAACCAGCCTTTATTAAAGCAGGGTAAATTTGAAGTAAAGTTAAAATGAACTTTGTAAAGATAAGGTAAAAAAGACTGGGCATGATTCCCAGTCTCTTGACTCAATAATCGATCGTTTACTGCTTAATTTTTCAAACCTTGAATTGGCGCAGGGATGTGGCCTCCGCGACGGATAAAGACTTCCGGCGAAGCGGTCTTCAACGGCATGATTGGTGCTGAACCAAAGAGTCCCCCAAATTCCAAGCAGTCCCCGGCTTGGTAACCAATGGCTGGAATTAAACGCACTGCCGTGGTCTTTCCATTAATCATCCCAATGGCAGCTTCATCAGCGATAATGGCCGCTAAGACTTCAGCTGTGGTTTCACCAGGAACGGCAATCATGTCTAGCCCCACTGAGCAGACTGCAGTCATGGCGGTCAGGGTTTGGAGGTCTAGGACCCCGGCTTGAGCACCAGCGATCATCCCTTCATCTTCAGAGACAGGGATAAAGGCTCCTGATAAACCACCGACCCGTTCAGCCGCCATCAAACCACCCTTCTTCACTGCGTCATTAAGGATAGCTAGGGTCGCCACTGTTCCGTGACCACCCACAGTTTCTAAGCCCATGCTCTCTAAGATGCGAGCAACGGAGTCCCCCACTGCTGGCGTAGGCGCTAGGGAAATATCCACGATCCCAAAGGGCACATCCAGAGCTTTTGAGGCTTGGCTACCGATCAATTGGCCCATCCGGGTCACTTTAAAGGCGGTCTTTTTAATGGTTTCAGCCACTTGGTTAATCGGCGCATCTTTAGGCAAGCGGTCTAAGGCTTGACGGACTACCCCAGGTCCAGAAACCCCCACATTAATCTCACAATCCGCTTCCCCACTCCCGTGGAAGGCCCCCGCCATAAAAGGATTATCCTCTACCGCATTACAGAAGACCACTAACTTGGTGGCCCCGATACATTGGCGGTCTTTTGTCACTTCAGCGGCTTGGCGGATAGTTTCTCCCATTAAGGCCACCGCATCTAAGTTAATCCCTGACCGGGTAGACCCAATGTTGACCGAAGAACAGACATTGTCGGTTTCACTTAAGGCTTGGGGGATGGATTCAATCAAGGCCCGGTCTCCCGCAGCAAAGCCTTTTTGAACCAGGGCGGAATAACCCCCAACGAGATCAATACCAATATCCTTAGTCACTTGGTCCAAGCATTTGGCGTAACGCACGGGATCTCCACCAGAAACAGCTACCAGATGGGCAATCGGAGTTACCGAAAGCCGTTTATTAATAATAGGAATCCCCAATTGCCGACTCAACTGGTCAGCCACCGGTACCAGGTCTTTAGCCTTTTGGCTGATTTTTTGTTTGATTTTCTCACAGGACCGCTCGATATCGGTGTCACAACAATCGAGTAAGGAGATCCCCATGGTGATGGTACGGACATCGAGGTGGTCCTTGGCAATCATATTGACGGTTTCTAGAATATCATTAATTTCAATCACGAGTCTGCCTCCTATAAGCGATGCATGGCCTTAAAGATATCTTCGTGCATGACCGTAATCTGCATACCTGGTATTAAGTTTTCGACGCTTTCTTGGAAATCATCAAAAGCAACTTGCCCTTCATCGACTGTCACAAGCATGGTCATGGTGAAATAATTATCCATTACCGTTTGAGCGACATCCACAATATTCACCTGGTTCTCGGCACAGGCCGTACTTACCTTAGCCAAAATCCCAACTTGATCAATACCTACAACAGTAATTACCGCGTTCATAAGCAGTAAACCTCCTTAATTTTTATGTTCCCTATCATAGCATAAGTTAAACTTTCTTAAAATATGAAAAAAGAAGTCAGAACGTTCAGTCCCGACTTCTCATCGAATGAAGGCTATTCCATTCGCTTATTCAAAGATGTCATCAACAGTGGCTTCACGATTAATCACAATATAAAGATTCCCATTATCTTTCACTTTAGAGCTCATGTAAACATTATCGACCTTATCGGTGGTAGAGGCCTTAAATGGGAAGTAGATTTCTGACTCCCGGCCGCTTGACCAACGGATGGTTAGGTATTCCAGGTCATTATTATTGACCACATTTTCAAACATACCGCCCATTAGGCCGCCTTGCACGATGCTGTTGGATTGGAAAACGTCAGCATCGGGATGGATTTCAATTTTGAAGGTCTTGCATGGGTGGATTTCAACAATATCCCCTTGACCGTTAATGCGACCATAAGAAGTGGTAATCCGGCCAATCCAGATATCTCCCACATGCTCCATAGGAACTTCCCATACCCCACCATTATGAAAATGAAACTCTAAGGACTTCATTGCTTTTGTCATTCGAATAACTCCCTTTCTTAATAATTGCTTTTTCCTTTGTTAGTAACCAAAGTTAGTGATTTATTTCACAGATTCATTATACTATGACAACAAACAAAAAAGCAAGCTTTCTTTTCAAAAAAAGCTTGCTTGTGAATTCATGATTTTTATTTTCCTTGCTTTTGTCAGCGAATGATCTATTCTGCTGTCCACTCACTGACCTTGTCTGGGTTGGCTTCAATCCATTTTTGGGCGGCTTGACTAGGATCCGTCCCATTAGCAATATCTAACATCACGGATTCCATATCTTCAAGGGTCCAATGGAAGTTAGCTAGGATTTGATAAGCCCGAGGGTTGTCTTCTTGGAAGCCTTGGCGGGTATAAGTATTAATGGTTTCTCCTTCGCCATAAACCCCTTTCGGATCTTCCAAGTATTTCAAGTCATACTTAGCAAATTTCCAGTGAGGGTTCCAGCCCGTTACCACAATCTCTTCTTGGTTATTGTAAGCTTGGCCTAGAGAAGTGGCCATGGCCCCTGAGGAAGAAGAAGCTAAGTTCCAAGATCCTAGATTAGGGTATTCTTGGAGTGCTTTTTCAGTGGAGGCCATAATACCGGCTCCCGGTTCAATCCCGGTGATGGTTTGGCCGGCTTCTGAACTCAAGTCTTCAATGGAGTTGACTTGGTCCATATAAGTCGGCACCACTAGTCCAGTACGGGCGCCTTCCAGACTGACCCCTGCATGAACAATTTGGTCACCATACTGTTCAATTTGCTCCCCATGGGTAATCGGTAACCAGGCCGACACCATGGCATCCGATTCGCCACTGGCCACCGAAGACCACATGATGGCGTTATCCAAGGGAACTTGTTCAACGTTAAAGCCTTCTTGGCGTAAGACTTCAGCAATCACTTGCGTTGAAGCCACTTCACTGTCCCAGTTCACATAAGCTAGGGTAACGGTTTCGCCACCAGCTCCGCCTCCTGAAAAGAGGCTACTTTTATAGGAATCTTCACTCCCAAAGGTTAAGAGTAAGCCAAGGACAGCTAAGAGAGCGAGGGCAATTTTTTTAAACACTATTCATCCTCCTTTACTTGTCACGTGAGGCAAAGCCATTAGTAATCCGGTCAACCACGATCGCTAAGATAACGATGGCTAAACCAGCCACGAAACCACTACCGACTTGGGCCCGTTGTAAGGCCGATAGGACATCGCGTCCTAAGCCTGGTGCCCCGATCATGGACCCAGTAACGACCATGGATAGCGCAAGCATGACGGTTTGATTGACCCCGGCCATAATGGTGGCTTGGGCTAAGGGAAGTTCTACCTTAAAGAGCTTTTGCCATGGGGTCGACCCGAAAGCGTCGGCTGCCTCGATCAATTCGGTAGAAATTTGGGTAATCCCCAGCTCGGTAAAACGAACCGTTGGTGGGAGGGCAAAGATCACGGAAGCGAAGACTCCCGGTACCATCCCAATTCCAAAGAAGGCTACCGCCGGAATCAGGTAAACAAAGGCCGGCATGGTTTGCATAAAGTCCAGAATTGGTTTGAGGATAATGTGAACCCACTTGCTCTTGGCCGACAATATCCCTAATGGAATCCCAATAATAATGGAGACCAAAGAGGAAATCAGGACCAAGGTAATGGTTTGCGTCAACTGACTCCACAAACCTTGGTTAAGAACATAACCCAAACCAAGCAGGACAAAGACTGGAACACCGAAGCGACGGTTGGTAGCAAAGTAGGCCAAGACAGCCACTAGGAGAATGAAAAGAAATGGTGGGAACCAGAGTAAGACATCATTCACCGAGTTCATCACGGTTGACCCGATACTTTGTACTACATCAAAGAGCCCTGAAAAAGTCGTGGTTAGCCAATTGGTGGCTGCTTCCACCCAGTCAGCCACTGGTAGGGGGTCTAAGGGAAATAATAGGATATTATTCATTGTTATCGCCTCCTTGTCCAGATAATTGGTCGATCACTAAACGACGGTCCACATAGCCGAGCAAGCGTTCGTCATCGTCAACCACCGCAATCGGCATATTAGTATCACTCATGAGGTCATACATTTCGTTAATTGGGGTATTGCGATTGACCAAAGGATTATCGGTACGGATAATTTCATCCACATGAATATTCTTAGTATGTTTATTTCGACGGATTAAGTCAGCCAGGTCCTTGTCAGTGACATAACCATGAATTTTACGGTCCCCGTCAATCACATACAAGGTCGAGGTATGCTCGTTTTGCATAATCTTCAAGGCCACGCGAGCACCGACCCGGTCCTTATTGAAGACATAGCCCGGAGCTTCCATAGCATTTTCAGCTGTGAAGACCTTGGACCGGTCCACGCCGCCAACGAAGGTTTCTACATAGTCATTGGCAGGATTTTCTAAGATTTCTTCCCCGGTACCAATTTGTTCAATGTGGCCGTTACGCATCAAGACAATACGGTCACCTAAACGTAAGGCTTCGTCCAAGTCGTGGGTAATAAAGACGATGGTCTTATTGAGCTTACTTTGCAGCTCAATGAGTTCGTCTTGCATGTTGGCACGAATCAAGGGGTCTAGGGCTGAGAAGGCTTCATCCATTAAGAGGATGTCGGTATCGCTAGCTAAAGCTCTCGCCAAACCTACCCGTTGCTGCATCCCACCAGAGAGTTGTTCCGGCAGTTGGTCTTGGTAGGCAGAGAGGCCCATGGTTTCTAAGGCATCTTGGGCCCGTTTCCGTCTTTCCTCGCCGTCAACACCTTGGATTTCTAGGCCAAATTCGGTATTTTCGAGAATGGTTTTATGAGGGAAAAGCGCAAAACTTTGGAAAACCATGCTGACTTTCTTACGCCGGATATTGCGCAATTCCTCATCATTGGCTTGGGTGACACTTTCCCCATCAATACTTACCTGGCCATGGGTCGGTTCAATCAGGCGGTTAAGCATCCGCAGTAAGGTTGACTTCCCTGAACCAGAAAGTCCCATAATGACAAAGATTTCGCCATCATTGACTTCAAAAGAAGCATCATAAACTCCAACCGTGGCGCCGGTTTGGTTAACGATTTCTTCTTTGGATTCACCCTTTTCCACTAATTTTTTCGCTTTATCTATGGCTTGGGCTGAGCCAAATATTTTAGTCAAATTTTCTACTTTTATTGACGCCATAATTTCTCCTCTCTCGCAATTGATAATAAAAACACAATAATAAACCTATCAAAAGCCGGCCTATATTTCAAAACTTATGACTAGCCCGTCTGTCTGAAGAGAGTTTTTCTCATTTTTCTCATCTTTTTCTCATAAAATTAAGAAAACCGCTTAGCAATAGGCATAAGCGGTGGCTTTTTTTCTATTCTTTTTTTATTTTTAATACAATGTAAAGGCTTTTCTAAGAATTTTTATTTTCCTTAAAATTTCAGCCTAAATTCTGGCCTTTTGATCGGCTTAGCGTTGGCTGACCAGGACCCAGTAGCCTTTGTCGCGGTCAATCTCGGTCACATTATTAAAGACCTCTTCCATTTTCTTTTTGGCGCTGGGGGCCCCTTGTTTCTTTTGAATAACCACAACTAAGTCGCCTTCTGCTTCCAAGTGGTCATAGGCCCCTTCAATAAAGGCGTGGACCACTTTCTTTCCAGCTCGAATGGGCGGATTGGTGATAATCAGGTCATAATCATGGTCGCTGAGGCCTTCATAGGCCGAGGAAAGGTAAAAATTAGCTGACTCGACCTGGTTCAAGGCTAAATTTTCCTTGGCCAAGGCCAAGGCCCGTTCATTGACATCAACCAGGTCCAAGTGGGCTTCGGGATAATGGTCACCGAGTACCACCCCGACTGGGCCGTAGCCAGAGCCCAAGTCCAGGATCTTATGATAGGTCTTCCCTTCCTTTAAGAGGGCCTCCAACATCACCCGGGTCCCATAGTCTAAACGCCCCCGGGAAAAGACCCCACTATCGGTGATAAATTCATAAGTCCGCCCATCGACCACAGTCTGCCAGGTCTTCTTATCATGGGCCAATTGGCTGTTATCTTCAAAATATTGATGACTCATCACTTCACATCCTTCTTAAACCTGCTCCAGTCACAGGACGAACGTCCATTTCAAAAACTGCCAACACTCAGCCAAGCTGAGTTTATGACAGTTTTTTCCAATGGTTTCGTCCTCTGTTGTGACTGTCGCACTCTTCCTCTCTATTCTACTGGTAGATCTTTCTAGCGACAAGGACAATTTACCGGTAAAAAAGCGATGGTCAGCTCTTCTGCCATCGCTTCTTGCTTTATTATTAGGACCGCGGCCCTATGCTATTGACTTATTTTTTCACTTCTTTTAAGACTTCACTGGGGGCTTCGGGAAGATTTTTCTTATCAGCTTGCTTTCTCGCCCAGGAAGTAACCAGTGGGGTCAAGATCGCGGTCACGATCACGGAAGTTGCTACAATGGCAGTCGCTGATTCAGCTACCGGTTGGAATTGTTCAGAGATTCCTGCAATCACGGCTGGAACGGCAACAGCAGCACCAGCAGTAGAGGATTGGGCCCAACCCGCTACCCCGTCTGAACCTAACCATTTAATATCTAAGAAGGAGAGCAAGCCCCCGGTAACGAGTACCACAGCCACACCAACGATCACGCCACTAAGTCCGGCTTGGAAGATGGTCTTAAAGTTCAGCGTGTAACCTAAGGCAAAGATAAAGAAAGGAATCAAAATCCCTACCCCAGGCGCATACTTATCGCGCACATCGTAGTCCAAGGTTCCTCCAATTAAGCCTAAGGCAAAGGGTAAGAGGGTAGACACGATGGAACCAAATGGGAAGCTGGCCCCGGTTAAGCCAAGGATCAACATGGTAAAGAAGGGCCCCGATTGAATAGCAATCATGGGAAAGGCAGCCAGGTCATATTCGCGCCCTTCTGGAATAATGGAGACATAAAGTCCCCCATTGGTTTGACTAAAGGCAGTCACTACTGCCAAAGTGGATACCCCAGTGAGGAGGCCGCTTTGAATGCCTTCAGCTGGTAGGATGGCACCAAGAATTAAGCCCAGCGCCAAAGCTATTAAGAGCCGGCCGCCTGATAGGAGTAAGCCCTTCTTAGCAATGTAGCCCCCAGAAGCATTGAGGTTGACTGAGGCCCCCACGCAGAAGAAGAAGCAGAACAAGACAGCGGATGACCCAGTCAAGTAGGCCCCAGTCACCCCACCAAAGTATTCGTGGGCTGTGGGCCAGAGGGTGTTGAGTAAAGTTCCCGCTAAGAGGGGCACAATAATATTTCCGCCCGGGATTTTAGCAATGGTTTTTTCAATTTTCATTTTAGACCACCTCTCTTAAGCCCGTTTGGTATTGGCCATAAATTCTTCTAATTCTTCTTGGTTAGGCAAGCCATCATTGTCGCCTTCAAAGGTCACTTGACGGGCTCCGATGGCGTTACCACGTAAGATACTGTCTTCTAAGGATAGACCTTCCTTCAAACCAGAAATCACACCGACCGCAAAGCCATCGCCGGCGCCAACGGTATCAATTGGCGTCACTTGGTAGCCAGCTACTTGCCCACTCTTCCCATCACTAGTTGCATAGTAGGCTCTGGAAGCTCCGGTTTTAACGATCACAATTTTCACACCCAAGTCCAGATAGAATTTAGCGATATCTTCCGCCTTGTCTAAACCCGTTAAGATCTTGCCTTCTTCTAAACCAGGTAGGAAGATGTCTACGGATTTAGCGGTTTCGTTAACAAATTCAACCATGCGGTCATGGTCCCATAATTGCGGACGCAAGTTAGGGTCGAAGGAAATCACCTTGCCAGCCTTGTGCATGTATTCTACTGCTTTTTTGGAGAAGTTATAACAGTCTTCTGATAAAGCTGCAAAGATGGAAGTTACATGCATATAGTCTGCTGAACCAAAGTAATCTTCGTCAAAGTCTTCCACGCTCATGGTTGAAGCCGCTGAGCCCTTACGAAAGTATTCAATGGCTGGGTCGTCTTCTTCATTCTTTTCCTTAATGTACCAACCGGTAAAGCGTTCATCGGTAGTTTGGACACCCGTGGTATCGATTCCTTCCTTAGCCATGGCCTTGGTAATAAAGCGGCCCAGCATGTCCTCACCTAACTTGGTGACTAGACCGGTTTTATGGCCTAAACGACATAAGCCCGCAGCCACATTGGTTTCCGCTCCCGCTAGAGCCCGGGACCAGTTGTTGACGTCTTCTAAAGCGCCTGGTTCATTAGCATAAAACATGTATAAAGGTTCACCAAAAGTTACAAAATCTAAATGCATATCGATTGCCTCCTCTAAGTCTTCTCACTACACTGTCAGATTAACCGTTTCGATAGCAGGTTAACCGGTTTCCTAATTAAAGAATAAAGACAAAAGCAGGAAAAGTCAAGGAAAAATGTAAGCGCTTCGATAGTATTTATTAAACATACTAAGATTAGCTCGAAGGTAAATCGACGGATTTATCTTCGAGCTATTTCTTTTTTTAGATATAGTGTAAG
>NZ_CAJHPA010000008.1:0-21177 GCF_905125285.1 Aerococcus sp. Group 2
CAAAAGTCAAACTTCTAAATAATACCGCATATATTTAGTAATTTTATATTGATTTACACTTGACTAATCGTAGGAAATGTGAGTGTGACAAAAGTCAAAAGAGCCCTGAAGAGCTACGCATACTATATCTGTAACTCGCTCTTCGCTTCGAACAGCTATAGCAACTGGAGCAAATCATTCACAGTAGCTTTTAGCTACCGTGAATGATTTGTGAAGTGGAGGTCAGGGCTGACTATTGGAACACGTTATGGTTAGGCAGCTCATATCCATTCCTGTTTCAGCCTTATATTGGCAATAGTCCCTTCTCTTTATCCGTGGATTAATCCCGTTTTAATTCTCTTAATTGGTCAAAGAGTTCTTGGTTGGCTTGCAACTTATCGCGGTTTCCATAAACTACAATCTTAGCATCATCCATCACTTGACTGACGCTATCATTGAGCGCCAGTAAGTCTTCCTGTTGGGTATGGATGAGGTCAGAAAATTCCTGGTCTAGGTCGGACTTGCTTTGCTTACAGAAGTAACGCTTTAATTTGAGAGCATTGACTTCTTTAGGGGTCAGTGGATACTGGTAATGGGTTAGGGAACCAATAATCCGCTGTTCGACAAAGTCTGGATTTAAATCTAAGTCTTTAAAGGACTGGTCCATATTTTGGTAGACTGCCAGACTTTGTTTCAGATGGGGGTCACGGTAGGAATAAGCTAAGACCCCGCCAGCAGGACTCATGGAAAGCCCCGCCCCATAGGCTCCCGCTTGGGCGCGGATTTTTTCATGGAGGATTTCATTACTCATGATATTAGTAAAGACTGGGAGTTGACCTCTTTGATTTTCCTTTAAGTCTTTTAGGGGACCGCCTTGGACCACATATTGAACATTACTATTGGACATCAAGCCAATATTACCTGCTTCATGTAAGGGAGCGGGATTTTTCATATGGTCTAGACCGGCTTGGTCGCTTTGCGGCAAGTCGGCTAAAAAGTCGTGGACTTGGTCGGTTAAGCGGTCTTTATCAGCTGGACTGGCTGTCACCGCGACGGTTGCCGTATTGGAGCAGAGCACTTGCTCATGGAAGTGGCCTAAGTCTTCAAGGAGACCAGGGAGAGCCTGGTCAAAGTCAGCCAAGAAATCAGCTAATTGGTCATAGTAATCTAAGCCACCCAGGGCTTGACTAGTGGCTTGGGCCGGCGAATATTGGGCTTTGAGTAGTCCCATAGCTAATTGATGGCCAGCTTGGTCAAATTGTTGCTCCATTTGGTATTTGACCCGGTCAAGGATATTCTTAATCCGTTTGCGGTCTTCAAAGCGGGTACTGGTTAAGATCTCTTTGACTAAGTCCAAAGCAGCTTGGCTCTTTTCCGCCATAGCCGCAAAGCTGGCTTGGACCTGCAAGTTAAAGTGGCCTGGCTCTTGGCTATCCAGATAAATTTTTGGTCGAGTAGTTAGACCAGCCGTTAACTGGATTAATTGGACTTCAATTTGATCATAAGTATAGGAAGCCGTTCCCAAGGCCCCTAGGAGAATGGTCCAGGTCTTTAATAAAAAGAGCTGGTCACTGGTTAAATGGTTGGCTGAAAAAGAAAAATTAAAGTAGGCAATCCCTTGGCTAGCAGCTTGGGGATGGTAGAGGATCTTGCCTAATATCGGGTCAGTGATCTCTTCTTCACTGGCATCGGTAATTTCTGCTTCAATATCAGCTAAGGTCAGTTTTGGTAGGCTGTCTTGGGCTTCTGGGCTATCGGGGGCTTCTTGGTAAGCCTTCAAATCAGCATTTTCTTGAATCAAGGCCTCGATCTCATTGTCACTAGCTTGGGCCTTTTCTTGGACCAGACTTTCAGCCAGGTCTTGGTCTTTGGCTTGGTGGTAACCCTGCTTAGGGAGGTGGACAATGACCAAACGCGAGTTGAAGTCAACGAGACGGTTTCGGATCAAGTCTTCCAACTGAGCGGATGAGAGAACTTGGTCCAAGTGACTGAGAATCTCTTCATAGGACAAGACCTCAACGGGGCGGTCCAGATAGCGCCAAGCCGACATTAATTGGATAAAGGTCTTGACTCCTCGTGAAGATCCGCCCTTTTCCCGGAGCTGGAGCTCGGTTTGGTTGAGGCAGGCCTTGACCAAATCGCGGTCTAGACCCTGGTCGGCGATTTTCTTTAAGGTGTTTTCAATCACTTCAACAATGGTATCAACCTGGTCAGGATCGACCTTTTCTAAAACTAGGGAAAAGTCATTGTAATAGGTTCCTGAGCTATAGACTGACACGTCTTGGCAGTAGCCGCCCTCAACTAGGGCCTTATGGAGAGGACTGGACTCGCCGTTAGCTAAGGCGTTCATAATAATCCCATACAAAAAGCCATCTTCAACCCTCTTATTTTGAGAAAAGGGAATATTATAAGATAAGTAGGCCAACCCTTCAGACTCCTGCTTGTCGTCAGCATCAAAATAAAGGGTCATCCGTCGATCCTCTTGGGGAAGGTCAGCTAATTCTAATTGGATCTGGTCATCACTAGGCTCGAAATGTGAGAAGTACTCCCCATCAATCTGGCCAAGGACCCGGTCGATGTTGACATCGCCATAGACAACTACTAAGGCATTATCCGGCCGGTAATGTTTCTTATGGAAGGCAAGAAAATCTTGGTAGGAGAGCTTAGGAATGTCATAGGGATAACCACCCGATTCATAAGCCACACTCGTCTTGGGATGGAAGTTGGCGTCAATTTGCTGGCAGACCTCCGCATCCGGATCGGAGTAAACGCCCCGCATTTCATTGTAGACCACCCCGGTAATGGTGATAGGATCTTCCAGATTATGGAGTTCCTTATGATAGCCTTCTTGGCGGAAGATATTTTCTTCTTCATACATCCGCGGGAAAAAGACCGCATCCAAATAAATCGACATTAAGTTCTCAAAGTCGGTCTCATTCATGGATGAAATTGGAAAGAGGGTCATGTCCTTATAAGTCATGGCATTTAAAAAGGTATTCATGGAGCTTTTGAGCATGTACATGAAGGGGTCTTTGACGGGATACTTCCGCGAGCCAGACAAGACCGTGTGTTCAACAATATGGGCCACCCCGGTAGAATCCTTAGCTGGGGTTAAAAAACCGATCCCAAAGGCCCGGTGGGGGTCATCATTTTCAATCCAAATCACTTGGCCCCCTGAAGCCGGATGGCGGAATTGGTGGATGACCGCTCCTTGCTCCTTTGAAACAATTTTTTCACTTTCAACAAAACCATGGTTTTCCTTATTCACAACAAGCACTCCTCTTAAAGAATCTTTCCCTAGTATAACAAATTTTTCCTAGGGTCACTATCCAGGAAATCAGATTGCTTGCGACTGTATAAAATGGGACTTTTTATTTTTTACTATTGATGAGCATTCGTTCTGCTTTTAAATTTTGGTCGTTGAAAAGCCATGGCATCGGTTCGGGCCAAGGTCCCTCACCTAGCGAGCTTCAAAGGGCTAGTAAGGCTAAAGCCAACTATCCCTAATTCACATCGCTTGCTTGTTCATGGCTAACGACCAAATTCAAAGCGCCACTCATGCTCATAGCTTCTTATCAAGAGAAATCTTGCTTAATTAATGCTCACCAACATCATTGAATAAACAAAGCCTAAAGATTGCGGGCGGGAGAAAATCCCCTTATAATAAGCAAGATACTTTGGCATTATTATATAGAAGGAAGTGTTCCTGATGTCTATTCATTACTATCACAATGACCCCCACTTGCAAATGGGGATCACCCTAAGAGATCCAAACCTGCCTGAAGCCGGCAATATGGGGATCCATTCCTACCAGAACTTGGATGCCGTCTTAGCTAACCGGCGATCCTTTTTCCAAGCGACCCTTATAAGTCCCGACCATTTTGTCCAAGCCCACCAGACTCATTCCAAACGGGCAGTGGAAGTTTCCCTGGCTGACGGTGGCAAGGGCGCCCTAAATAATGACAGCGCCATCCCCCAAACCGATGCCCTCTACAGCTTTGAGGATGAGCTCATGTTAGGAATTTTTACTGCTGACTGCGTTCCTATTCTCTTCTACGACCAAAAAACTCCCCTGATTGGCGTCATCCATTCCGGCTGGCGGGGTACGGTCCAAAACATTACCCAAGTCACCTTTGAACAAATCTTTGCCGATCATCCTGAGGTCAAAGCAGAAAATATCCACCTTCAAATTGGTCCAGCCTTATCCCAAAAACACTTTGAAGTCGATGAGGATGTTTATCTTCAATTCAAGGACTTGGAGGGCTCAGAAGGAAATATCTCCTACCAAGCAGACAGCGGTAAGTGGCACATTGATAACCAAGCCGTGGTCAAAAATCAATGCCTCCATTTAGGTATCCGTTCCGAAAACATCCAAGTGGACCCTATGGATACCTATGCCAGCCCCCAAGGCTTCTCCTATCGTCAAAACCAAACTAAAGGCCGCCACATGGGCTTCATCTGGCAAAAAAACCGGGTGAATTAATAAAATTCTGATAATAAACGACAAAAAAGTGAGCTGCTGGAGCTCACTTTTTTCTATCTATACAAGAGGAATTTCTTACTTATTCTTAATTGGCTCTGGTGCCTTACCATAACCTTGGTAAGCCGCCCGCATCATGGCCATCATATCAGGAACTAATGGCAAACGAGGGTTTAATGGGGTACATTGGTCTTCATAAGCATCATAAGCCAGTTGTTCTAAGGCCTTTTCCCATTCTTTCTTGTCAAGGCCTTGGGCTTGGTAGCTCATTGGGAGACCGACTTTTTCACCGAGTTCATAGCAGGCTTGGGCCAAGGAAGCAACGGCTTCATCGACCGTATTGGCCTTTAATCCTAGCATACGGGCAATGTCTTGGTAACGTTCACCAGCCTTGTAGTAGTTATATTTTGGCCAGGTAGAAAGCTTGCCTGGTTTTTCCCCGTTGTAGCGGATTACATAAGGCAGGAGGATGGCATTGTTTTCCCCGTGAACGGTATGGAAGACCCCACCGATCTTATGGGACATGGAGTGAACAATTCCCAAGAAGGCGTTACCGAAGGCCATCCCCGCCATGGTTGCCGCATTATGCATCTTCTCTCTAGCTAGCGGGTCAAAGTCTTTGACCGATTTTTCTAAGTAGTCAAAGACAATCTTAATCACTTGAAGAGAGAGTCCATCGGTATAGTCTGAGGCAAAGATAGATACATAAGCCTCAATAGCGTGGGTTAAGACATCCATCCCGGTAGCGGCGGTCACCCGACTTGGTACCTTTTCGACAAAGCTGGAATCCACGATAGCTACCTTAGGTAAGAGGGCGTAGTCAGCAAGCGGATATTTCTTATTGTTCTTCTTATCGGAAATGACCGCAAAAGGCGTTACTTCGGAACCTGTCCCTGAGGTGGTTGGGATAGCCACTAATTGGGCTTTTTCACCGAGGGCTGGGAAACGGAAGGCCCGTTTTCTAATGTCCATGAATTTTTGAACTAGGTCGCGGAAATCAACGTCAGGACGTTCATAGAAGAGCCACATGATCTTAGCGGAGTCCATAACCGATCCCCCACCAATCGCAATAATGGTATCCGGTTGGAAGGCCCGAATGGCGTCAGCACCCGCTTGAACCGTGGAAATATCTGGATCCGGTTCAATGTTATCAAAGACATCATAGACCACCTTATTTTGCCGTTGTTGGAGTTGGTCAATGACTTTTTGGACAAAGCCGAGTTTGGCGATGCCTTTATCAGAAATAATCGATACCCTTTCCACATGGTCTAATTCTTGTAAGTATTTAATGGAATTCTTTTCGAAGTAAACCCGAGGGACTTTAAACCATTGCATGTTATTTTGCCGCTCCCCTACTCGTTTAATATTAATCAAATCTAAAGGTCCCACGTTACCAGCTACAGAGTTATGTCCATAAGACCCACAGCCTAGGGTTAAGGAAGGAATGAAGTAGTTATAAACATCCCCAATTCCCCCAAAGGTTGACGGCGCATTGACAATGACCCGGGCCACTTTCACCCGTTTGGCGTATTCGATTTCTAAGTCATGGTTATTGGTATGGATGGCGGCGGAGTGACCTAGACCATTAAACTCGACCATGGCTTCAGCTTTGGCCATCCCATCTTCGGTCGTCTCAGCTTTTAAGATGGCTAGGACAGGGGATAATTTTTCTCGGGTAAGGGGTTGAGCAGGCCCCACTTCAGGAACTTCTGCTGCTAGGATGACGGTTTCTTCTGGCACTTCAAAGCCAGCTTCTTTAGCAATCCAAACCGCTGATTTCCCGACAATATCGGCATTGAGTTTGGCTTGGTCAACCGCCTCACTATTGGCTTTAGCCCCAAAGCAGAATTCTTCTAAGAGGGCTTTTTCCTTTTGGTTGACAAAGTAAACATGGTAGGACTTCATTTCTTTAATGAAGTCGGGGTAGATTTCTTTGTCAACAATAGCAGCTTGTTCTGAAGCACAAACCATCCCATTATCGAAGGCCTTACTCATGACAATATCATTCACGGCTTGCTTGAGGTTGGCCGTTTTTTCAACATAGGCAGGCACATTCCCTGGTCCCACACCCAAAGCAGGTTTCCCACAAGAATAAGCAGCTTTAACCATGGCAGATCCCCCAGTGGCTAAAATAGTAGCGACATCAGGGTGGTTCATCAGTAAATTGGTGGCTTCCATCGAGGCATGTTTTGGATCGATCCATTGGATACAGTTTTCAGGTGCCCCTGCCGCAATCGCTGCGTCCCGCACCACCTTGGCCGCATGGATGGAAGATTCCAGCGCTTGAGGGTGGAAGGAGAAGACAATTGGATTACGGGTCTTCAAGGAAATCAAGGACTTAAAGATTGCTGTCGATGTTGGGTTGGTAGTAGGGACAATCCCACAAATTACCCCGACCGGTTCAGCAATATAGGTCAATCCCTTGGCCTCATCACGATCAATAATACCTACTGTTTTTAAGTGGCGCATATGATTGGTCACATGTTCACAGGCAAATAAGTTCTTGGTTGCCTTATCTTCAAACACACCCCGTCCAGTATCTTCAACGGCATGTTTCGCTAAGACCCCATGTTGGTCTAAGGCAGCAATCGATGCCTTGGTGACAATATGATCGATTTGTTCTTGGTCTAAAGCCATAAAATCATCTAAGGCCTGTTTAGCCTTAGCCACTGTCTCATCGATAAATTGTGGAATATCTACTTTTTGTTCTTTTCCTTTAGCCATTGTTCTTCCTAACCTTTCCTTTGATTTTTAATGACTTTCATCTTTATGGCTATTATGTTAAGTTATTCACAAACAAAAAGCAAGTTATTTTTTGTTTTTCTTTTTAGCTATAACCGCTTACAATCACTGAAGTATTAGTAATTTAACCTTGTAATCGCTTACAACTTTCGAAATAATATTTTTATATTTTAATTAAAAAGAGAAAATATGTGTTTATTTTCACAATATCAGAAGAAATATGCTCTATGCTAAAAACAGTTTCCCCACTTTTCCCAAATATAGAAAAAAGGCCATGACAAGCTATCATGACCCTTATCGGTGTACAGATACTCTTCCCCTAGCAGGTCTAGCCTCGTGGAAGGGTTGAAAGACTAGGAACTATTTGCTAAGGGAAGTTAAGGCAATTAATCGTCACTGGGGTAATAAGTCAAGAGGCCAAAGCCATGGTTCAAGGGGCCACTCCCCTGACCTAGATCTAATTGGTCTTTAAGGGCCAGGCTGAGATAGGTCTTAGCCCGAGCAATGGCAGTAACTAAGTCATCCCCCTTGGCTAGGTTGCTGGCAATGGCACTGGATAGCGTACAGCCGGTGCCATGGGTATTGGGGTTATCAACCCGCTCGCCCTTAAACCAGTGGACCTCGCCCTCATGGGTAACCAGGACATCATTAGCATCATTCACCCGATGGCCCCCCTTACAGAGGACAGCGACTTGGTAGGTCTGACTAATTTTCTTAGCGGCGGCTTCCATATCGGCTGCCGAATGGATGTCTTGTCCCGCTAAGACCTGGCTTTCAGGAATATTGGGAGTAATTAAGCAAGCGAGGGGGAAGACCTGGTCAGCCAAGACCTGTACGGCTTGGTCTTGGATCAAGTTGGACCCGCTCGTTGCGACCATGACTGGGTCTACTACGACATGTTTAGCCTGGTAGTTTTTAAGAGCTTTGGCAATTTCCTTCACTAAATCTACTTGGGAGACCATGCCAATCTTGACGCTAGCCGGAGGAATATCGTCAAAGACAGCTTGGAGTTGGCTAGCCAAGGCCTCGGGACTGAGGTCATAGACCCCGGTCACACCCCTAGTATTTTGGGCGGTCACTGAAGTAATGGCACTCATGCCAAAGACTCCATTAGCCTGCATGGTCTTGAGGTCCGCTTGAATACCAGCTCCCCCACTGGAATCTGAGCCGGCAATAGTCAGGACGGCTTGGAGTTTAAAAAGTTTTTCAGCAGCTTTACGGATTTCTTGAGTCGCTTGGTAGGGGTCTTCCGCCTTAAATAAAGCAGAAATCAGAGCCACCCCGGCCAACCCCTGGTCCCGTAAATTGGCCATATTATCTAAGCTAATCCCACCAATGCCTACAATGGGAATATTCACCCCTTGGGCAATAGCTCTCAGGGTAGTCAGACTAGTGCCTTGGGCATTGGCCTTAGACTGGGTCGGATAGAGGGCGCCAACTCCCAAGTAGTCTGCACCAGCCGCCTGGGCTTTTAGAGCGGCATCCAAACTCTTAGCCGAAGCCCCGATAATTTTTCCCGGGCCGAGCAGTTCTCTAGCCTGGTCGACTGGCAGGTCATCTTCTCCCACATGGAGGCCGTCAGCATCTACCGCCAGGGCCAGTTCATAGTCATCATCGATAATAAAGGGGACACCTGCTTCTTGGCAGAGGGCTTTGATTTTTTTAGTTAGATCCAGCTTCTCCTCTTGGTCTTTAAAGGGATGGTCCTTCAAACGTAACTGTAAAATCGTCGCCCCTCCTGCTAAGACCTCTTTGACTTGCTGGATTAATTCGTCATGGTCAAAGCGGTCGGGCGTAATGGCATAGACCAATAAATCATTTTTATTGAATGTCATACTTGGCTCTCCTTTCTAATTTTTTGGCCTCTAATAAGAAGACCTGGTCAATCACCCGGTTAGAATAAGTGGCATTACCCTCATAAGGCTGGAGCACTTGAGCAGCGATTTCTCCCGCCACCCCATAGCTAATCATGGCCGCTGTAGCTAGGTAAAAAGGATCCTCATCCGGATTACCGGCTAAAAAGCTAGCTAGGACGCCGCTTAACTGGCAACCTGATCCCGTATAGGAAGCCATCCAGGGGTGGCCATTTTCAATGACTGCCAGCCGCTCGCCGTCAGTCACTAAGTCAATCGGGCCTGACATGGCTAGGATAATTCCTTTTTCTTGGGCATAAGCTTTAAAGTCCGGAGCAAAATCAGCCAGATTGGCTAAGCTTACCTCGTCTCCAGGACCCAGGTCGACCCCAGATCCTTGGCTTTTTTCAAAGAGGAGGCTTCGAATTTCCGAAGCATTCCCCTTTACCGCCCTTACTAGACCCCGGTCAATCAGCTCTTGACAGAGCTTTAATTTAGACGGCATAGCTGAAACCCCCACTGGGTCTAAGACCACGGGATGGTGGTCATTTTTCGCTGTGGCGGCGAGGTCCAACAATTCCTGATTAGGTCTGGGACTAGCGGCATTCAATAGCAAGAGGTCAGCCGTCTTGACCACATCCTGACTATTAGGTAAGTTATCGGTCATCACGGGACGCCCACCACTGGCCAAAATCACATTGGCCACATCATGAATGGTGACATAATTATTTAACACTTGGATCAGCGGGGCCTTGGCCTTGACCTGCTGGCTATATTTCGCAAAGGGAATGCTTATTTTTTTAGACATTGACTCATCTCTCTTACTCTGTTTAGATTACACATTTCACCTGCAGGTCTTTTACTTCTAGACAGAAAAAAGCCCTGCAAAGTATACTCCACTCAGTGTACTTTGCAGGACTTCTTATCGTTAGGCTTTAGCAAAAGCTTGGCTGTGCCTTATAACGATATTTGAATTCTCACATCCCTACGCAAGTCTTAACTTTCTCAGGTTCAAAGAGTCCAGGTTTCCACCTATCTCAGCAAAAGCACCTCTTGTGAGTACTTTTTAACTATAGCAGAAACCGCTTACCTATTCAAGGCGGAGCGCTTAAACTCCTTTTGGACGCTGAGATAAATAAAAAAACTCCAGCCCAATGAGCCGGAGTTAATGGTTTCGTCCTTTGGTGTGACTGTCACACTCTTTTGAAACGTGTTCCAGTCACAGGACGAACGTCCACTTCAAAAACTGGGAACGCTCAGATTCACTGAGCTTATCCCAGTTTTCTCCAGTGGTTTCGTCCTTTAGTGTGACTGTCACACTCTGTTTAAACGTGCTCCAAGCGCGAGGTGAGCTCCATTTCAGAAGTCCTTGCAAATCCTCTTTGAGGATTTACGGCGTACTTCTTCCAATTGCTGTAGCTGTTCGAAGCGAAGCGAGTTACAGATATAGTATGCGGAGCTCTCTCCCCTCTTTTTGCGCTTGTCACACTCTTTTTATCTTAGTACCAACCGTTAGCGTTCCAGAATGCTAAAGCGTTGTCCCATGAACCGTAACGACCGGCTACGTATTGGTCAGCCACACGTTCTTGGTTAGCTGGGGAGTAGTCACCATTTAAGTAAGAAGCGCTTAATTGGTAACGTCCGATGTATTGGCCGTTAGTTGCTGAGTATGAACCACCAGATTCACGTTGAGCAATGATTTCTTTAGCGGATGAAGAAGAACCAGTGTAAGCGCTTTGTGCTGGAGCTGGTGCAGGTGCAGGTGCTGGTGCTGGAGCAGCAGCTGGAGCAGCTTGAACAGTTGCAGGTGCTTGGTAAGTTTGACCAGCAGTTTCATCAACGGTGTAAACTTGAGCTGCTTGACCTTGTTTTTCTACTTCAACTTCATTAACCTTACCTGATTGGTCAGATTTGAAGGTTAATTTAGTTCCTGGGAAGATTAAGTTAGCATTTTCGATGTTGTTGATTTCAGCTAATTCTTTGGTGTTCACGTCTGCTGCTTGAGCAATAGCGTTTAAGGTGTCACCAGATTTAATGACATAAACTTTTTCGTTGTCATCTAATTTTTGGAAGTCAGCTTTGATTTCTTCAACTGAACGTGCTTGCCATTCAGCTGCGTGTGCTTCAGTCGTTTCCCCAGCAGCAAAACTTACTAAGGCTGATAAAGCGATTGAGGTACCTACTAAAACTTTCTTCATATTCATGTGTAATAAAAATCCTTTCTTCTATGCAAAGTTCATTCTTTTTTCTATTTAATATGATTAAGCCTCTTAATCATTCAGATTCATTTTTATCTCTCAACGAGGTCTTTCCCTCGTCGACATGAAATATACTATCATGGCTTCCAGACGAAGAAAAGGGATTTTCTGACTTGTTAAGGCCCTTTAATTACTTTGACATTTTAAAAGGATTTTCTGAAATATTTCTGTCGCCTTGTAACCTTGCTGTAACAAAAGTCAGGGCAAAACTTGAGTTATGGGTATTAGAAATCAAGGACTTCTGCCTCAAGAGCTACAGACCTACTTCCTCACTTTCAAATGTTTGAGGGACAGATCTAAGATTCCGGCCGAATGGGTAATGGCCCCACTAGAAATATAGTCAATGGCTAGGTCCTTATAATCCGCGACATTGTCCCAGGTAAAGTTTCCTGAAGCTTCTATAATCGCTTGACCGTTAATGAGCGCAATGGCTTCCTCCATGGTGTCATGGTCCATATTGTCGAGCATAATAATATCAGCTCCAGCCTCCACTGCCGCTCTGACCATGTCCAAGTCCTCGACTTCAATTTCAATCTTCTTCACAAAAGGGGCATAGGCCTTAGCCGCTTGGATGGCTTCTTTGACCCCACCGGCAGCAGCAACATGGTTATCCTTGAGCATAATTTGGTCAGAGAGTGAGTAACGGTGGTTATAGCCGCCCCCTACCCGGACTGCATATTTTTCCAAGGGGCGGTAGGCCGGGGTAGTTTTACGGGTATCCAGTAACTTTATCCCACTACCTTCTAAGGCGTCTACAAAACGGCGGGTAGCAGTAGCGATACCACTCATTCTTTGAAGAAAGTTGAGGGCAATCCGTTCCCCACTTAGGAGAGTATTGACGGAGGCCTTAATTACCATCAAGGTCTCCTGATTAGCTACCCGGTCACCATCTCGGACCAGACTCTCAAATTGAACTTCAGGATCCAAATGTAAGAAAACCCGCTTGAAGAGATCCAAACCACAAATCACTCCCGCTTGCTTAGCTAAGAGCTCGACCTGGGCTGCTTGACCCTGATAAATAGCATTGGTCGACAGGTCTTCATAGGGAATATCTTCCTTAAAAGCGAGGGTAATTAATTCATCAATAATATCTTGGTTCAGATTTATAAAATTAGACACTTGTTTTGGATTAGCCATCACTAAACCGCCTCCTCATTTTTTCTATCCTGATTCTCTGACTAGCCACTTTCAGCCAGCCAAAGGGACTGACTTTCCTGATCTTAAAAAGCCCAAGAAAGCTGATACTGTTTTTACTATCATACCATAAGCCAAGGCAGCAAAACCCCTAGCCTTATGCGAAAAGTGATCAATTTAGACAGACTTGACAAAAATAATGGCTAAGCTTATGATAATTTTTAAATTTTTATCATTATTTGGTTTTATATCGATTATATTAGGACTCATTGTTCAAGGAGGATTACAATGAAAGAAAGTATTTCAGTTAGCAAAAAAAATACGGGCAAAATGACTACCGTAGCCTTACTAACAGCCATCGGTATCATTATCCCTATGATTAGTCCCATTAAAATCGCTTTTGGTCCCTTTTCCTGGACCCTGGGCTCTCATATCGCCATTGATATGGCACTCTTTATTTCACCAGCCTCAGCCGCTTTTGTGGCCCTAGCAACCTCATTTGGTTTCTTGATGGCAGGTTTTCCCTTACCAGTGGTCTTCCGGGCGGTTTCCCACCTCTTATTTACCCTAGTGGGTGCCTATACTCTGCAACGGTCCAATGAATTTGTCTTGAACCCTTGGAAAAGAACCCTCTTTAACGCCGGAATTAATAGCTTACACGGTCTGGGGGAAATGATCGTTATCCATTGCTTTGTAACCGCCGGCTTAACCAGTTTGGATGGCCAATACGGTTACTGGGCCTCCCTCTTCATTCTCTTCGGTGTATCGTCACTCTTCCATGGGATGATGGACTTTGAATTGGGTTACCTCTTCCTCAAGTACCTCAACAAGCACCTACCTTATAAATTCCCCCGTTTTCCAATCAAATAACACAAAAACGCCCTCAGTTCTTTCTCTATTTGGAAAGGACTAAGGGCATTTTTTTGTGCTTATTCAGGAATTACTATCGCTGAGCATGCCTTCTCTTTGTCAACTGGAAACAAAAAAGAGACTGCACGTACTCGTACAGTCTCAATTAACTGGGGTAGCTGGATTCGAACCAACGCATGACAGAGTCAAAGTCTGTTGCCTTACCGCTTGGCGATACCCCAATATGATTAGAAATGGAGGGAAGAGGATTCGAACCTCTGAACCCGAAGGAACGGATTTACAGTCCGCTGCGTTTGGCCGCTTCGCTATCCCTCCAAATCAGTACTCAATTAATATACCACTATTTCCCTATAAAATGCAAGGGTTATTGGCGATTTTTTTCATTTATCATAAAATTTTCGTTTTTCGGCTATTTTTAAGCCAGCACCCTTCCATCTATTCTCTCTCCGCTATCCATAATTTAAGAAAGACCTAAAGCCTGGTCAGACAGTGTCTATGGTATACTTATTAATGAATTTAAAACATCACTAATAGGAGGGAAAACGATGGATTGGGAATCAATTTTCAGCTGGTCACATGCCTTTGACCTGATCGATATCTTGATTGTTTGGCTCATCATCTATCAGTTGCTCAAGTTAATCCGGGGCACGCGGGCGGTCAATATCTTTAATGGCATCATTATCTTTTTACTTTTTAAAATGGTTTCGACCGTCTTTCAATTAGAAACCATCGACTGGATCATGAATAGTATTATCCAGTGGTCAGTCATCGGGATTATCATTATTTTCCAACCGGAAATTAGAAACGGCCTCGACCATCTCGGCCAAAGTTTACGAATGCGGAATTTACGAAATACCCAAAATGACCCCGTTGAGCAAATGATTGAAGAAATTATCCGGGCTTGCCAGTACATGGCTAAGCGGCGGATCGGGGCTTTAATCTCCATTGAAGATACTCAATCGCTTACCGAATATGCCAACACGGGAATCAAATTGGATGCGGATATTACTGAACAACTCCTCATTAATATCTTCATTCCCAACACCCCGCTCCATGACGGGTCGGTGGTGATCCAAGATATGAAGATTAGCTCAGCAGCCAGTTTCCTCCCCCTCTCGGAAAACCCCGAAATTCCTAAGGAACTAGGCACCCGCCACCGGGCTGCGGTTGGTCTCAGTGAAGTCACCGATGCGGTAGTAGTAGTGGTTTCTGAAGAGACTGGTGACATTTCCCTCACCTATAAAGGAAAAATTATGCGCGACCTTTCTGAAGAAGAAATCCGCGAAACCCTCCGCCAACATTTTGCTGAGAGCGAAGACGGCGATTCCATCATCGAAGGCAACCACTTCTTGAAGAATATCTTCCAAAAGAAAAATGGAGGTGACAAAAATGAATAAGCTCTATGAAAATAAAGCCGCTATGATTTTTTTCTCACTCTTATTAGCGCTTTTCCTCTTTATCTTTGTCAAAGCGGAACGTTATAATAATAACCCGGTCAGTTTCTTCACTAACATCAGTGAAACCAAGTCAGAAACCATCTCCGACGTCCCCGTTTATGTGAGTGGCGACGTGGATGACTACTATATTACTGGCCTCCCTGAAACCGTCTCTGTGGAAATTTCAGGTCCAAGCAATATCATCGACCAAACCCTTCAAGCCCGAGAATTTAAGGTCGTGACTGAAAACCTGGAAGAACTCGGCGAAGGGTCACACTATGTACAACTCACCATGACTAATATTTCTAAAGACCTCAATTATCGGATCTCACCTTCCAGTGTGGAAATCAATATTGCTCAACTGCAAAGTCAAAAATACCCGGTAGAAATCCACGTTAATCCGACCAACTTGGCCCCGGGTTATGAAATTCATGCAACCAAGGCCACTCCGGCAGAAGTCACCTTGACAGGTTCAGCTGAAAGCCTCAGCAAGATTTCCTCAGTGAGCGTCGACGTCAGCCTCCCTAACAATACCAATTCTGACTACCACGGCAGTGGACGGGTCATTGTCAAGGATCGCGAAGGTAATATCTTAAACATTACCGCCAACCCAAGTCAAGTCGGCGTCGATATTGCCATCGGTAAGCAGGGGAGCTCAGTACCTATCCAAATCGACCTCGATAATCCCAATGATGACTACACTTATGACTTAAGTAATTGGTCCACCCGGCAAGTGACCCTCTTTGGCGATGAGAAAGCCCTCGCCGCTATTCAAGCGGTAGTCGGTCATATTGACGTTAGCGGAATCACCCAGAGTCAACGGGTCCAAGTGGCTCTAGAACGCCCCGATAATGTTGAAGCTATGGAGCCTGAGTCCATCACTCTTACCGTTACCGCCCGACCCAAAAACAGCGGCCAAAGAAGTGAAGCCTCTAGTGATTCTTCTAGCCAGGCAAGGCAGGAGACCAGCAAGGATGAAAGCCAGCCAGTCACTAACCGGCAAAGGGAATCTAGCAGTCAAGCAGAGGCTAAATCCAGTTCACCCTAATTTGGCAAAGACTTGAAATCGTGGTAGTATATTGAATTGTTAATAAGATTGGTAAATCAAAGGAGTATATCATGTTAAAATATTTTGGAACTGACGGTGTTCGCGGAGAAGCCAATAAGGAACTAACCCCTGAACTGGCCTTTAAATTAGGTCGCTTTGGTGGCTATGTCTTGCTCCAACACGCCAAGGAAGAACAAGAACATCCCCGTGTCCTCGTTGCACGCGATACACGGATTTCTGGTCAGTTATTAGAACACGCCTTAATCTCAGGGCTGTTATCTGTCGGCATTGAAGTGTTACAACTGGGCGTCATTACCACACCAGCTGTCGCTTATCTCACCCGGACTACTGGAGTAACTGCTGGGGTAATGATCTCAGCCAGCCACAATCCTGCCAAGGATAACGGCATCAAATTCTTTGGTAGTGACGGCTTTAAATTATCGGATGACCAAGAAGCTGAAATTGAATACTACTTAGACCAAGAAGAGGACAGCTTACCTCGTCCTAGTGCCCAAGGCTTAGGCACGGTCAGTGAGTATCCAGAAGGGGTAGCCAAGTACCTCGAATTTCTCCAAACCACCATTAGTAATGATTTATCCGGCTTAAAACTATGTATTGACGCCGCTAATGGTTCCGCTGCACCTTTAGTCAACCGTCTCTTTGCTGATTTAAATGCAGACTTCTATGCCCGTGCTACCCGTCCTGATGGCCTAAACATTAACGATGACTGCGGCTCTACCCATCCTGGTGAACTCCAAAAACTGGTCCTCGAACAAGGCGCTGACGCTGGGGTTGCCTTTGATGGGGACGCTGACCGCTGCATTGCTGTTGATGACAAGGGCCGTTTAGTGGATGGCGACCACATCATGTACATCTGTGGGAAATACCTCAAAGACCATGGTAAATTAAAAGACGACACCATTGTTGCTACCGTCATGTCCAATTTAGGCTTCCATAAGGCCGTTGAAGCTGCAGGGATGAATGATAAGGTCACCAAGGTAGGCGACCGTTATGTGGTTGAAGAAATGCGCAAGGGCGATTATACCCTAGGTGGCGAACAATCCGGACACGTTATCTTTATGAGCCACAACACGACCGGTGACGGCCTCTTAACCGCCATTCAATTGCTCTTCGTCCTCAAGCAATCCGGGAAGAAACTCAGTGAATTAGCTGATGAAATGCCAACCTATCCTCAAGAGCTCATCAATGTCAAAGTGACCCGCGCCGGCAAGGAAGAAGCCATGAACAATGCGGACGTCAAAGCAGAAATTGATGCAGTTGAAAGTGAATTAGGGGAAGAAGGTCGGGTCTTAGTCCGTCCTAGCGGTACCGAAAACTTACTTCGGGTCATGGTCGAAGCCCAAAGTGATGACCTAGCCTTGACCTATGCCCAACGCATCGCTGACAAAGTCGCTGACATTTACGGGGTAGAAGAATAAAAGAATTCATTATAAAAGGAGTCCTCAATTAAGGACTCCTTTTTTTGATTGCTACTATTTGATTAAAAGATGTTTCAAGCGTCAGCTGTGACTGTCACAGTCTATCATTTCTTACTTAATCTGGCTAAGGCTTGGCGTTCTTTAGGGCTGACTTCTTGGTCATTGCGTTTGAGGCTAAAATGATCGGGAACTGGATCGACGCCGCCGCGGGCATAGGGATGGCAGCGTAGGATTCGGGCCAGTCCCATAAGCGTCCCCTTGAAAAAGCCATGCTTTTCTAGAGCTCTAAGCATATAAGTCGAGCAAGTGGGATAGTAACGGCAAGACGGCGGTAAGGCAGACGAAATAAAACGCTGGTAAAATCTTACCAGCGCTTTTAGTAAATAAGTAAACATTAAGCCTTAACCGCAGCTTCAACATTAGGAATTAAGAGCGCCTTAGCCACTTGGTCATGGACCTCTTGGCCCTTCAATTGCCGCACAATTTCAAGAGCAAAGTAATAAGCCGTTGCAGGGCCTTGTGAGGTAATCACTTGGTGGTCTTGGTCATTAACGACGATCTCGTCAGCCACATATTCCTTAAAGGTCACTTGGTCACTAAGGGCTGGGAAAATAGTCCCACGAATTTCTTGGGAAATGCCAGCCTTATCTAAGACTCTTGGTGACGCACAGATGCTGGCAATATACCCAGAATCTGATTGGTATTGTTCCTTGAGGAGGTCGATAACTTTATCGTTTTCTCTAAGGGCATTGGTCCCTCCGACTCCACCAGGGGTGATCACGATATCATAGTCCGCTCCCTTAATATCTTCTAAGAGATAGTCCGCTCGGATAGTGATATTGTGATCTCCCACCGTATCAAGATCACCTTCAGTAGCCACCACGTCAATGGCGATTTCAGCCCGACGTAAAATGTCAATCACTGCGACTGCTTCGGTTTCTTCATAATCCTTACTTAATAAGATCATTGCTTTCATCCGCTATACCCCTCCATTTGTTGGTTTATCAAAGGTTACTATCCCTATTGTAGGCTCATTCTCATAAAGTGTAAAGAAAGTAGTGATTAATCCTAACTGAATTAGTCTTTATCTTGGCCTTGTTTATGGTAGTTAATAAAGTCGTATTTTTGGGGTTGACGTTTAAATTTTTCTACCACATAAGGGCAGCTGGCTAAGATGTATTTATCTTCCTGCTCCATGTAGTCCACCAAGTGATCGAGTAACTGACCAGCCACTCCCTTTCCTCTAAGAGAAGGATGGGTCCAAGTGTGGTCAGCAATCACAAATTGGTCTGCCGGACTCCACGTTATTTCGCCAATTCTTTGGCCATCTTCACCTTCAATAATAAAAGCATTACCGTCTTTTTTTATTTCGTAAGCCATAATTATCCCTCGTTTCCTAGTTCATTCATCTCGGCAAGTAAAATAAGTTCTTACTAGCCACTCACTAAGATCAGAATATCATGAATTCACCATATTTTCTAATAAGGTGATGTAACGCTTAGCAAAGGGGGAAGTTTTCCGATAGCGGGCTTCGATGTAACCAATTTTATTGGGCTTATTATCCTGCCTCTCGATAGGAATGATGCGTTCTAAATCAGCAAAGGGGGAAGTCACTAGGCCGGACCCAATCAAATAAGCCTGAGTATTGGCTAAAACATTAATGACAGTAGCCCGGTCAGAAGCATAAACAACCTCTTGTCCTTCAAAATCAGGCTCCAAAGATTCTTCGGTAAATTGCATGGAAGAGCCCCGGCTTTGTTCAAATTTAATCACGGGGTATTGGCTCAATTCTTCTAAAGACACCTGGTCGCGGTCAGCCAAGGGGTGCTTAGTCCCTACAAAAGCATGAGGGTAGAAGTTTCCCAATTGATGAAAGACCAACTCATAGCGGTTGAGGTATTGCTCGATGACCCGCTGGTTTTTATCATTCATGTATAAGAGCCCTAACTCAGAATAAGACCGTTTGACATCTTCTAAGACTTGACTGGTTGACGTTTCCAAAAAACGAAAATCCCAACCATTCCCGCTCTCTTCAGCAATTAATTGGCTAAATGCCGCACAAGCAAAGTCATAATGCTGACCTGAGACAGAAAACAAGCGCCGCTCATTATCTTCCAAATAGCGGTTCTCTAAAGTTTCAACCTGTGAGAGAATATCCTCAGCGTAAGAGAGGAACTCGCTTCCCTCATTGGTAATGAATACTCCACGCTTAGTACGCTCAAAAATTTGAATTTGGTACTCTTCCTCTAATTCCTTAATCGCGGTAGACAAACTAGATTGTGCCATATACAAGCGGCGGCTAGCTTCACGAAAGGAACCACTGTTGGCAACTACCACGGCATATTTTAATTTTTGAAAATTCATATGGATTCCTCTTTTATCAATAATTAACTAACGTATCTGATCAAATGCATTCCTTAGGTCCTTAACTAAGTCTTGGCCATTTTCAATGCCGACTGACAAGCGGACAATCCCATCATTGAGACCATATTTAAGGCGTAATTCTTCTGGGATATCGGCATGGGTCTGGGTCTTTGGATAAGTGACTAAACTCTCTACCCCACCCAAACTTTCTGCAAAGGTAAATATTTTAACGGCATGTAACCAGTCATTGATTTTACTTTGGTCGGCCATTTCAAAGGTTACCATGCCGCCTTTACCGGTATAGAAGACTTGAGAAACTAAGGACTCGGTTTTTAAGTAGTCAACAATGGCTTGGGCATTAGACTGGTGCTGGTTCATCCGTAAGGCTAAAGTTTTGAGCCCACGAATGGTTAACCAACAATCGATTGGACCCAAAGTTGCCCCTGTGGTATTTAACTGGAAGGCTAGAGCTTCACCAATGGCTTCGCCCCTACAGGCTACCAAGCCAGCTAAAACATCATTATGTCCGGCAAGATACTTGGTGGCAGAATGAACTACAATATCTGCCCCTTGGCGGAGAGGTTGCTGTAAGACGGGGGTATAGAAGGTGTTATCAACAACAACCAAGGCCCCCACGGCATGCGCCTTATCAGCGATGGCTTGGATATCGAATTCCGTCATCATTGGATTGGTTGGTGTTTCAATGAAGACTAATTTAATATCATCATTTAAGGCCTGGTCAATTTCTTCTGCGCTTAAACAGTAAGTAAAGCGATATTGGCCCCGTTCTTCTAAGGCATGAAAGTAGCGGTAGGTGCCTCCATATAAGTCTTGCAAGGTGACAACATGGTCGTCCGCTTCTAAAAGTCCTTCAATGACGAGTTGGATGGCTGCCATCCCTGAACTCGTGGCAAAACCATAATCGCCCGCTTCTAAATTTTTAATGCCCTCTTGTAGGATATTTCGAGTCGGGTTGGCTGTCCGTGAATAATCGAATCCGGTTGACTCGCCCAAACCAGGGTGAGCGTAGGCGGTACTTAAATAAATTGGTGTATTAACGGCTCCAGTACGTTGATCGCTGCGGTTACCAAGCTGAGCAAGGTAGGTTTCAATATGTTCCATATATACAGACTCCTTCACATCTTTCCTATCATCATACCATGCTAGAGACGGTTTTTGCCTAAGAATAACAGAACACAGCTGTTCGCCATAAGCGATCATTTCCTTTTTAATCAATTTACTCAATAAAAAAAGAGAATGTCAACGAAAACATTCTCCCTTACTAAGTCATTTAAAACGATTATATAAGCAATAAAAAAAGCTACTGACGGGATTCGAACCCGTGACCTCCGCCTTACCAAGGCGACGCTCTACCAACTGAGCTACAGCAGCAAAAATATTCCTAAAAAATAACTCCGCAAGTAGGACTCGAACCTACGACATCTTGATTAACAGTCAAGCGCTACTACCAACTGAGCTATTGCGGAATAAAATAAGATTGCACGGCAACGTCCTAGTCTCACAGGGGGCAACCCCCAACTACATTCGGCGCTAAGAAGCTTAACTGCTGTGTT
>NZ_CAJHPA010000009.1:0-13663 GCF_905125285.1 Aerococcus sp. Group 2
TCAAAAGTCAAACTTCTAAATAATACCGCATATATTTAGTAATTTTATATTGATTTACACTTGACTAATCGTAGGAATGAGAGTGTGACAAGCGCATTAAAGAGCAAGACCACTGGAAGAAAAAGGCGTCAAAATTCTCAAAGAGAATTTGTCGCCTTTTTCTGAAGTGGACGCTTGCTCTGCGCTTGGAACACGTTTAGGTAGAGTGTGACAAGCGCATGTTCTTAGAAAAATATTTATCTGTTTAACAGGCTGGGAGAAATTCCCAGTCTTTTTTTATGACTGTCGTATTCTGCTGTAGGAATCAAAGCGACGTATAAATATAGTATGCATAGCGTTTCACTTTTCGTCGTCAGCTTGCACTCTATCCAAACCTGCTCCAAGCGCGAGGTGAGCTCCATTTCAGAAGTCTTCGTAAATCCTCTTTGAGGATTTACTGCAAACTTCTTCCAATGGTCTCCCCTCTTTTTGCGCTTGTCGCACTCTAGGGCTTACTGATCGTTAATTTATGTTACAATTGGGGTTAAATCTATGGCTTTGGCTGGTAAAATGGTATAATAGAAACACTCAAATAACGCTATGTTGAAGCAAATTTAAGAGAATGTGGAGTGAAAAAAATGACAATCTATCCAGATGATAGTCTGGCCTTACACACTGACCTTTATGAAATTAATATGATGAAGACCTACTGGGAAGCGGGAAATGCTGACCAACGTTGCGTCTTTGAAATGTATTTCCGTAATAACCCCTTTGAAAACGGTTATGCCATCTTTGCTGGTTTGGAGCACTTGACCCAATACCTGGATAACTTAAAGTTTAACGAAACGGATATTGCCTACCTGCGTGAAACCCAAAATTATCCGGAAGAATTCTTGGACTATTTAGCCAACTTCCAATTTAACGGAACCATCCGTTCCATGGTGGAAGGAGAGGTCTGCTTTGCCAATGAGCCCCTGCTCCAAGTTGAAGGAAGTTTGGCTGACTGTCAGCTCATTGAAACTGCCCTCTTGAATATTATTAACTTCCAAACCTTGATTGCTACCAAGGCTTCTCGGATTCGGAACGTGTGTGGCAATGACGCCTTGGCTGAATTTGGTGCGCGCCGGGCCCATGAACTCGATGCCTCTATTTGGGGGGCGCGGGCTGCTTATATCGGTGGGTTTGATTCGACTTCCAATGTCCGGGCTGGGAAGATTCTTGGCGTGCCCGTTTCAGGAACCCATGCTCATGCTATGGTCCAAGCCTACCGGTCTGACTATGAGGCCTTTAAACACTATGCGGAGTCTCACAAGAATTGCGTCTTCTTAGTCGATACCTATGACGTCTTGAATTCAGGGGTTCCCAATGCCATTCGAGTAGCTCGGGAAATGGGTGATAAAATCAACTTTGTTGGTGTCCGTATCGATAGCGGGGACATTACTTACCTCTCCAAACGCGTCCGTAAGATGCTGGATGAAGCTGGCTATCCGGATGCTATTATCGTGGCTTCCAACGACCTGGATGAAAAAACTATCCTTAACCTCAAAATGCAAGGGGCTAAGGTCGATTCTTGGGGTGTCGGGACCAAGTTGATCACGGCTTATGACCAAGCTTCCTTAGGTGGGGTTTATAAGTTATGTGCGATTGAAGACGAAAAGGGTGACTTGGTGCCAACCATGAAACTTTCCTCTTCTCCAGAAAAGGTAACCACTCCAGGTAAGAAACAAATTTGGCGGATCACCAATAACCTGGATGGTAAGTCTGAGGGTGACTATGTGACGGTTGAAGATGAAGAGCTTGATACCAGTCAACCCCTCTACATGTTCCATCCTACCTATACTTATATTAATAAGACCGTCGAAGACTTTTCTGCCCGTCCACTCCTTCAAACCATCTACCAAGATGGGAAACGGGTCTATGACCTGCCAGCTCTAGAAGAAGTCAAGGCCTATGCTGAAGAAAGCTTAGCAGCGCTTTGGGACGAATACAAACGGATCCTCAACCCCGAAGCTTACCCAGTTGACTTGTCACAAGAACTCTATGACTTGAAGATGGATAGTATCCACGCCATCCATGAACGGGTCAAGGCTGGGGCCAAGAAGAACCAAGTCAATGCAGATTAGTTTGACCAGCGCCGATTGAAGCAGGAAGATGAGGAGAATAAGACTATGCGACAACAACAAGCAGAGATTATCCAAGCCTTAAAAGTGGCGCCGAGTATCGACAGTGATTATGAAATCGAGCGCAGTCTGACCTTTATTACTGACTACCTCAACCGCTATCCCTTTCTGAAAACTTTAGTGCTAGGGATCAGTGGGGGGCAGGACTCCACCTTGGCGGGGAAGTTGTGCCAAATGGCCATTGAAGAAATCCGCCAAGCAACCCAGGACCAAGCTTATCAGTTTATTGCGGTCACCCTGCCTTATGGCCAACAGTCCGATGCCCAAGATGTCAAGGATGCCTTGGCTTTTATCCAGCCTGACCAGGTTCTGAATGTCAATATTAAAGGGGCGGTTGACCAACAAGTGACCGCCTTAGCGGAAGCGGGGTTGGAGCTCTCCGACTTCAACAAGGGGAATATTAAGGCCCGGCAACGGATGGTGGTCCAATACGCTATCGCCGGCCAATGCAGTGGGGTCGTGGTAGGAACTGACCATGCTGCTGAAGCCGTGACCGGTTTTTATACCAAGTTTGGTGACGGAGCCTCTGACATTGTTCCCCTCTGGCGCTTAAACAAGCGCCAAGGCAAGCAGTTACTCAAGGCCCTGAATTGTCCACCCCACCTCTATGACAAGGTGCCCACCGCTGACTTAGAAGATGACCGGCCCCAATTGCCGGATGAGGAGGCTTTGGGGGTTTCCTACCAAGCCATTGATGATTATCTGGAAGGTCAAGACGTCAGTGACCAAGACGCTCATACCATCGAAAACTGGTATCAAAAATCTCAACATAAACGCCACCTTCCCATTAACCTTTATGACACCTGGTGGCGGGAATAATTGGATAAAGAATGGAAGAGGCTGCTGACTAAGGTCAGGGCCTTTTTTCTTGGCCTGGCTTGATTTGTCTTTCGCTTTATTTTTTATTAATCGAACTTTCTCCTCTAAAAATGATAGTTAAGTGGATAATTTCCTTTATTTATAGCCAAGCCGAGAGGAACTTTAATTTCCTCTTAGCTGATTCTCATGAGATCGTTTTCATTTCTTGAAAAAGATATGCCTTTTTAATCAGGGCTGATCAAGAGAAACTCAGGGCATCTTGTATTGCAAAGAAGGGAATTTTTATCGCTGAAAATGATGGCTAATTTTAGAGTGAAAAAGCCTGGAAACAAGGGCTTGGTTGACAGTTTCTTGGGGGATTAGCTTTAATGAAGGGGCAGTGAGAATCTTATTTATTCCCTGCTAAAAAGAATGATCCAGGGAGAGGAGGATGCCCACGGTCACGGCGTATTAAGGAGAGATTGTTAAAAAGCGGCAATCAATGGTAAAATGATCCTAAGATTCTATTTGAACTATTGAATTTATTGCTGAAGGGATTTTCAAAATGTTAACAGTTTACAATACCTTAACCAAATCCAAAGAAGAATTTCACCCCATTAACGAAGGTAAGGTGAATATGTATGTGTGTGGACCGACTGTCTACAACTATATTCACATCGGTAATGCCCGCAGTATTGTGGCCTTTGACGTGATCCGTCGCTACTTAGAATACCGCGGCTATGAAGTGAACTTTGTCTCTAACTTCACCGACGTTGACGATAAAATTATTAAACGCGGCCAGGAAGAGGGCATCACTAGCCGTGAAGTTGCCGATAAGTACATTGCGGCCTACTATGAAGACATTGACAAGCTCAATGTCAAACGGGCGACCCTCAATCCCCGGGTTCTGGAAAATATTGACGCTATTATTGAATTTGTCCAAGACCTGGTGGATAAGGACTATGCCTATGTGGTGGACGGAGATGTCTATTACCGGGCTCGGAGTTTTTCTTCTTACGGCAAATTGAGTGACCAATCCATTGATGACTTAAGAAGCGGTGCCAGCGAGCGTGTGAGTGCCGATGAACAAGGGAAGAAAGAGGATAGCGTGGACTTTGCCCTCTGGAAGGCGGCTAAGGCCGGCGAACCTTCCTGGGATTCCCCTTGGGGGGCAGGACGGCCCGGCTGGCATATTGAATGCTCAGTCATGTCTACCCGTTACCTAGCCGATACCTTGGATATTCACGGTGGCGGCGCAGACTTAGTCTTTCCTCACCATGAAAATGAACGGGCCCAATCGGAAGCCCGGACCGGCAAAACCTTTGTGAACTACTGGTTACATAACGGCTTTGTGACTATGGGTGATGACGGGGAAAAGATGAGTAAGTCCCTAGGTAACTTTGTCCTCGCTCACGACCTCTTGAAGGAAGTCGACCCGACCATCGTGCGTTTCTTCCTAGCCAGTGCCCACTACCGGGCTCCGGTCAAGTTCAGCCACAGCAACTTGGAAGAAGCCCAAAGAAACTTGGAACGCTTGCAAACGGCCCATGACAATATCAACTATCGTTTACAAGATGCTAAGGAAAGTCTAGCAGATGATGAGAAACAATTAGGTGAATTACAGGCCCTGGATGAACATTTTATCCAAGTTATGGATGATGATTTCAATGTTCCTAACGCCTTAACCGTGATTTATGAAGCCCTCAAACGGATTAATATCTATATGGAAGCTCCCCAAGTTTCCCAAGCAGTTCTTAAGGCCTATGACCAACAACTTGGTCAATGGTTAGCCATTATCGGAATTGAATTTCAAGATGCCACTATCCTGGATAGTGAAGTCCAAGCCCTCATTGAAGAAAGAGACCAAGCCCGCTTGGATAAGGACTATGACCGCAGTGATGCCATCCGCCAAGAGTTACTTGACCAAGGGATCATCTTGGATGATACCCCTCAAGGAACCCGTTGGAGAAGAAGTAAATAATGGATAAAAAAGCAGTCAAACAATTAAGCGGCCTGACCCTGGCTTACTTGGGAGACGCCGCCTGGGAAATCCAGGTACGGACCCATTTAGTGGCTAGTGGACTTACCCGCCCCCATGATCTCCATGAGCGGGCCACCCACTTTGTCAGTGCCAAGGCCCAAGCCAAACTGGTCAAGCACTTGCTGGATAGTCAGCTTTTAACCGAAGTGGAAGTGGGCATTTTTAAGCGGGGACGTAATAGTCAAAGCCACAGCTCGGCTAAAAACGCAGATATCCATTCCTACCGGCTAGCGACGGGTTTGGAAGCTTTAATGGGTTACTTATACCTGGTGGATACCGACCGCTTCCAGGCCTTGAGCCAAGCCAGCTTTGCATACTTAGAGGAGGATAAGGATGAGTCCTAAGTCAAAAAAATCGCCAAAGGATTTCGTCTTGGGCTACCATGCGGTCCAAGCCGCTTTGGAAAGCTCACAAGAAATCTACCAAGCCTACCTGCAAGAAGGCCAACATTCTAAACGCCATCAAGCAATCGAAAAGGGCTTGAAGGACCGCCAGATTCCCATCAGTTACCGGTCCAAGCGTGACTTGGACCAGCTAACTCAAGGGGCTAACCACCAAGGTTTTGTTTTAGAAGTGGCAGCCTACCAGTATTACAGTGTGGATGACCTATTCCAAGTGGCTGAAGACCGCGGGGAAGATCCTTTCTTTATCCTCTTGGACGGGATTATGGACCCCCATAACCTGGGCAGTATTTTACGGACGGCGGATGCCTGTGGGGCACATGGAATTATTATTCCTAAGCACCGGGCAGCTGGGGTAACCCCGACCGTGGCTAAGATTTCGACTGGGGCCATTGAATATGTGCCGGTAGCCCGGGTAACCAACATGACCCAAACCATTGAAGAGTTAAAGGAAAGGGGCCTTTGGGTCTTTGGAACCGACATGGAAGGCCAGGACTATTGGGACATGGATGCCAGCTTACCGATCGCCGTAGTCATTGGTAACGAAGAGAAGGGGATTTCTCCCCGGGTCAAAAAGTCCTTAGATGGGGTCCTAACCATTCCTATGCAGGGCCATGTTCAGAGCTTGAATGCCAGTGTGGCGGCGGCTTTAGTCATGTATGAAGTCTATGGGGAACGGCGGCAGACTCCTTAAGAATGTCTAGGTGGTGAAAAGATATATGCGCAGGGAAGTACTTATTGTGGATGGCTATAATATGATCGGAGCTTGGCCGGAATTGGTTAAACTCAAGGGCCAAGACGACATTGAAGGCGCCCGCGACCAATTGCTACAGCGCTTGTCTAATTATGCGGCTTACCATGCCTTGGCATGCTGGGTAGTTTTTGATGCCATGTTTGTCCCCGGACTCTCCAAGTCCTATAAGAAGTACCGCTTGAATGTGGTCTTTACTGCTGAAGGGCAGACGGCAGACTCCTACATTGAAGCCATGATCCAGCGCCAGGTAGGCGTCTTAACCAATGTTACGGTCGCCACCTCGGACCTGGCTGAACAGCGGCTGGTTTTTCAACAGGGAGCGATTCGCCAATCCGCCCTGGAACTCTTGAAGAATGTTCAGCAAACCGAAAAAAATATCCGCCGGGGCGAAAAGAATCACGACCGGCTCGCCTTAAATTACCAAAGGCGGAATCCGTGGACCTATCACCAATTACAAACGCTCAAGAACCTGCTGGATGATCTCAGTCAGAGTGAGGAGTAATGGAGTGATACCGTGGAAGAAATGCTTTCCTATGAGGAAATGGAAAATCAAGATTTAATTCATTTGTTAGTGGAAGGCCGCGATGACCAGGCCTTTGAAGTGTTATATGAGCGCCATCGTTCAACCGTTTATTTCTTTTTGCGTAAGTATTACGGCCATATTGAAGATGTGGATGACTATTTTCAATTAGCGGCCATCAGTCTCTATGAAGTCTGCCAGGACTTCCAGGCCCTGGGCTACAGCTATAGTCTTTTCTCTGCCTTAGGGCGACGAATTGAAAGTCGGATCATTGACCAAATGCGTAAACAAGCTTCCAAAAAACGCCTCCCCAAGACCAAAAGGGTCTACTATGACGGAATCGTCTGTGAGGACGGGGGACCTGCCTTCCTTAACCAGATTCCCCAACGGCATTATTCCAGTCCGGACCAGGCCTATCTATTGAAGGAAAGCTACCAAACTTACCAGCTGACCCTGTCTCCCTTAGAAAGGGCGGTCTTAAATGGTCACCTGGCCCAAAAAAGTGATGAGACCTTGGCCCAAGAATTAGGAGTGTCAACCAAGCAGGTGAGACATGCCTATTACCGCTTGCGGGCTAAGTGGCGCCGTCACCAGGCTGAAGAGGATTAACTGGCGGGCACTTTTCCTAAGAAAAAGTTGACTTTACTACTTAAAGTCGTTACCATGTTTAAGATGGAAGAGAAAAGGAGCTTGACTATGGCATCCAATAAAATCATTTTAGCTTGTTCGGAGTGTGGGTCTCGTAATTACACCATTAAGAGTAATAACACCGCCCGGACTGAGCGACTTGAAGTGAAGAAGTACTGTCGCTTTTGTAACAAGCACACCTTGCATAAGGAAACCAAGTAGGATTAGTTATTGAGGAGAGCATATGATTAACGCATTTAAAGAACTAAAAAAGGTCACCTGGCCGAGCGGACGTGAATTACGTCGCGACACCGCTATCGTTATCGTTACCATTATCATCATGGCCTTCTTCTTAGGGCTCACTGATGAGATCGTAACCCAATTATTTAACCTCTATATCCAACTCTAAAGAAGACCCTTAGCTGGGCTTACGGGGCGCTTGCCTCTCTTTGTGAGTGTGGTATAATAACAGCAAGTAAACAAGGACCTTTCCCTAGCGGAAGGTTTTTTCATTTAGGATAAAAAGGAGAGACTTATGGCGACTGAAATTGAACCACAAAAACAATGGTATGTCCTGCATACCTATTCAGGATACGAAAATAAAGTCAAAGAAAACTTGGAAAGCCGGATTACTTCTATGGATATGGAAGAATATATCTTCCGTGTGGTCGTTCCAGAAGAAGAAAAATTACAAAAAACCAAATCAGGCCAAGAAAAAGTAGTGAAGACCCAAACCTTCCCAGGCTATGTCTTCGTAGAAATGATTATGAGTGACGAAGCCTGGTTTGTGGTCCGCAATACCCCTAACGTGACCGGTTTCCTCGGTTCTCACGGTCAAGGGTCTAAGCCCGTCCCCCTACTTCCAGATGAAGTGCACCGCCTCTTACGTTCTCAAGGTATCTCTGCGCCTAAACGCGATATTAGCTTTGAAGATGGCGAAGTGGTGGAAGTTATCGATGGGGCCTTCCTTGGTTTAGAGGGTCGGATTGAAGAAATCGACGAAGAACACCAAAAACTTAAATTAACCATTGAAATGTTTGGTCGGGAAACCATTGCTGAAGTGGACTTCGACCAAGTAGATAAACTAGACGCCTAAGTCTAGGGCATTGACGAGGGGAGGAGTAGGACATGGCCTGGTTATGGCTATTTTTATTGGCAGTTCTTATCGGCAGCCTCTTGGGTCAAGTGCTCAACCACAAGGTCAAAGCGGGCGCCATCCTGCCTTGTATCTTCTGGACCTTGCTGGGAGCCGGACTGGGCCAAGTATTAGTGAGCGGCTGGAATCTCTTTGTGGCCTCGCTCTCCTGGCTGACTGTCCTTCCCTTAGCCCTCCTGTTTGGGATGGCCTATAGTGCCTACTATAATTACCGATACCGCTACCGTAGTGAGCAAATGGAGAAAAGATAAAATATCACTTGCAAAGTGTGTTGCTTTGTGCTTTAATAATAAATTGTGTACGTCCTCTTAGAAGACGCTACAACTGTGGGAGGAGAAATCTTTAAACTCCACTAAACCACAACACGGACAAGAACTAAGGAGGAATGTTTCGTGGCTAAAAAAGTAGACTCAGTTGTTAAATTACAAATCCCTGCTGGGCAAGCAAGTCCTGCACCACCTGTTGGTCCTGCATTAGGTCAAGCGGGTATTAACATTATGGGATTCTGTAAAGAATTTAACGCTAAAACTCAAGAACAACAAGGATACGTTATTCCTGTTGTGATTACTGTTTATGAAGACCGTTCATTTACTTTTGTTACCAAGACCCCACCAGCAGCAGACTTATTGAAGAAAGCCGCTAATGTGGAAAAAGGTTCCGGCGAACCTAACAAGAACAAAGTCGCTACCGTAACAAAAGATCAAGTACGTGAAATTGCAGAAACCAAAATGCAAGATCTTAACGCAGCCGACGTTGAAGCTGCTATGCGTTTGATTGAAGGTACTGCACGTTCAATGGGAATCGTTGTAGAAGGCTAATTCCTAGCAAACGTTGTCTAGATCGCTCAGTCAATCGCCATAACGCCTAATACGGTGTTATGAGTGGGAGGACTATCCGTTAAAACCACATAGGAGGAATGAAATAAAATGGCAAAACAATCTAAGAAATTAAAAGCAGCATACGAAAAAATCGATGCGAATAAGAAATACGATGCCAAAGAGGCTATCGAATTATTAAAAGACATTGACTTCGCTAATTTTGATGCTTCCTTTGAAGTATCTTACCGTTTAGGGATTGAAGTGAAGAAAAACGACCAACAAATCCGTGGGGCTATGGTTCTACCTAAAGGAACCGGTAAGAGCCAAACTGTTTTAGTCTTTGCTCAAGGTGAAAAAGCGCAAGAAGCTAAAGACGCAGGTGCTGATTATGTTGGCGACGACGACTTAGTTCAAAAAATCAACGATGGTTGGATGGACTTCGACGTTGTTGTAGCAACCCCAGACATGATGGGTAAAATCGGTCGTTTAGGTCGGGTATTAGGGCCTAAAGGTTTAATGCCTAACCCTAAAACTGGTACCGTTACCCAAGATGTGACTAAAGCGGTTAACGACATCAAAGCTGGTCAAATTGAATACCGTGCTGACAACGGTGGGAACGTTCATACCTTAATTGGTAAAGTTTCCTTCAGCACTGAAGACTTACTTGAAAACTTCAAGGCTATTCATGAAACCTTAGTTCGTGAAAAACCAGCTGCAGCTAAGGGTCGTTACATCAGAAACTTAGTCATCACCACCACCATGGGACCTGGTATCCAAGTGGACCCAAGCTCAATCGGTGAAGACATCTAATTCAATGAATAAAGAAAGGACTGTGGTAAAAATCACGGTCTCTTTTTTTGCTTACAATTAGTCTTAAAACAAAATGTACTTGGTAAATCATTATGAGCAGGAGTGGCGCTTTGAAATGGGCCGTTAGCCATGAATAAGCAAGCGATGTGAATTACCGGATAGTAGGCATCAGCCGTACTAGCCGTTTGAAGCTCGCTAAGTGAGGGACCTTGGCCCGAACTGGTGCCATGGCTTTTCAACGACCACATTTCAAAAGCAGAGCGGATGCTCATAACGATTTACATTTAGGTCGATATTTTTTCAAAAGAAGTGTTGACAAGTTCAAGTGATTTGAGTATTATATTTAATGTTGATTATTTAAATCAAAGCGAACCGAAGACAGTTAGTGGCTCTGGGCCTTAATTTCTAACCGAGGGAGATAATAACACTATAAGCCTTATAGTGTCTGCATAATCTCTGTGTCTTTTGGGGACATGGAGTTTTTTATTACTTATAAAAAACTCTATCTTATTTTATCGGAGGTGAAACTGAGTGAGTGAACAAGCTATTGCTAAAAAACAACAAGAAGTTGATGCAATTGTTGAACGTATTAATAATTCAATTTCCTTCGTGGTAGTTGACTATTTAGGTCTTACAGTTTCTGAGGTTACTGAGTTGCGTAAACAATTACGTGACGAAGATGTTTTCTTCAAAGTAATTAAGAATACCATGATGCGTCGTGCTTTAGACCAAGCTGGTATTGAATACCATGAAGAAGTCTTCCAAGGACCTACTGCTGTGGCTTTCAGTGCTGAAGATGCTGTTGCACCAGCACGTATCTTAGCAAACTTTGCTAAGGATGCTGATGCCCTATCACTTAAGGGTGGGGTTATCGATGGTAAGATCATGTCTAAAGAAGAAATCCACAAGATTGCTTCCTTACCAAGCCGCGACGGTTTACTATCTATGTTACTTTCTGTATTGCAAGCACCAGTCCGCAACGTGGCTTATGCTGTTAAAGCAGTACAAGACAAGATGGAAGAAGATGCTCCAGCTGAAGCAGCTGAATAATCAGTGGCTTTTAGCTTAATGATGTAGAATCCCAAAAAAATCACTTAAATAAATGGAGGAATTTAAAGATGGCTTTAAATATTGAACAAATTATTGCTGACTTAAAAGAAGCAACAATCTTAGAATTAGCTGACTTAGTATCAGCAATTGAAGAAGAATTCGGCGTTTCTGCTGCAGCTCCTGTAGCAGTTGCAGGTGCAGGTGCTGGTGAAGCAGCAGCTGAAGAAAAAACTGAATTCGACGTTGAATTAACCGAAGCAGGCGCAGCTAAGATCAAAGTGATCAAAGCTGTTCGTGAAGCAACAGGTTTAGGCTTGAAAGAAGCTAAAGACTTAGTTGACGGCGCTCCAGCAGTTGTTAAAGAAGGTCTTCCTAAAGAAGAAGCCGAAGCTCTTAAAGCTGCTATCGAAGAAGCCGGCGGTAAAGCTGAACTTAAATAATCATTCTAATGATGAAAAGGGTTGTAACATCAGTTACAGCTCTTTTTTTATTAGAGTGTGACAGTCACGCTAAAGGACGAAAACGCTACGCATACTATATCTGTAACTCGCTAACGCTTCGAACAGCTATAGCAACTGGAAGAAAATACCATAAGCACAGATAAAAGGATGTGAGGAAGGATCAGGGAGGGAGATTCCTTGGAGGAAAAGATGAAAAGGTCAGTAAGCTGACCGTTCAACTTTTCTGAAAGGACATCCCCTCCCCCTTCCGAACTCAACTGGAACTGTGCGTTGGAATTTTCTGAAGTGACTTCAAGGCTGGCGTCCGAGCTCAACTAGGCTGAGCGTTGCCAGTTTTTGAAGTGGACGTTCGTCCTGTGACTGGAACAGGTTTTAGATGAAAAGGGTTGTAACATCAGTTACAGCTCTTTTTTTATTAGAGTGTGACTGGAACACGTTTTAGATATATTCATAACTCAAAGAGTTTAAGATGTTTTGTCTTAAGCTCTTTTTATTTACTGGGGAATTGTCATCAGCATGGCTAATAAGCTCCTTGAAGGGCGATGAAAAAGCATATTATCTTTCAAAAAATCCCCTCTAGGTCTGCTATAATAGATAGGACTAAATGGGAAAGGGATTAGTAATGAATAAACGCGTGACCATCCAAGAAGTAGCCGACCAAGCCGGAGTGTCTAAGACCACGGTGTCGCGCTATCTGAATAAGAAATATCATAAAATGTCGCCCGCTACCAAAAAGCGGATAAAAGCCGTCATTGAAGAGCTCGACTACCGACCCAGCCGTCAAGCCCAGGCGCTCAAGTCTAAGCGCTCTTATTTAATTGGTGTGGTCATTGCCGATATTTCTAATATGTACGCTTCCTTATTGCTCAAGGGGATGAGCCAGGTCTTCAACCAGGCCAAGTGGCAGATGATCATCTTGGATTCCTTAGGGGAGGTCGACTTGGAAAACCAATATCTGGAACGCCTAATTGACCAAAATGTCGACGGGATTATTCTTCAACCAGCGGCCATCACTAGTGATAATTACCAGTTTATTGAAGACATGCAGCTCCCTCTCATCCTGGCTGACCGGAAAACCTATCCTAGCCAGTGGTTAACCATTGGCACCGATAATGAAGCGGTTATAAGCCGGCTCTTTGACCAGGTGAATCTGGCCGACTACCAGTCCTTTGTAGTGGTGAGTGAAGTTCTGGCTCCGGTCTCTACCCGCCAAGACCGCTATCAGGCTGTCGTTACGGCTTGTGCTCCTGCTCCCGTTCAATTAATTGAAGTAGGGCAAAAAAACTGGCAGGAAGCAATCCTAGATGCTGCTGGTCAACAAAAAACGCTCTTTTTCTGCAATAATGGCCGGGTGATGATTGAAGTCTTGCGTATATTGAAGCAAGGACACTTCCAGGTCCCCCAAGAGGTGGGGGTGACGGGCTTTGACGACTGGCACATGACCGATATGATTGGCCCGGGGATTACCAGTATTGAACAACCTACGGAAAGGATCGGGGCAGCCCTAGCGGAAAACTTACTCCAAGCTATTGAGTCTCAAAAAATCCTGAAAGCTGGTTACCAAGCTATCCCTTCCCATATTTCTTTACGGTCCTCGGTTTAATGGGAAAACAACTTTTTAGACAAAAAAATTTAAGAATGAAAACTTAAGTTTGGGACAAAAGTCTCAGACTCTTTTCAAAATACGAACTATCTAATCAAAACGTGTTCCAAAAGTCAGCCCTGACGTCCACTTCACACAGGGTGTGAGACTTGGCAACTAGACTTGGATGATTGGAGCAAGTCAGAATAAAAGCGAAGCATTCGCTTGTTTCTGACTTGTGAAATCGCTCCAAGTCTGCCAAGTCGAACCCAACTACGAACTATGTGCGATAGGCTTGCGCCTATCTTCCATAGTTTGTTCCAGTTGCTATAGCTGTTCGAAGCGCAAGCGAGTTACAGATATAGTATGCGTAGCTCTTCAGGGCTCTTTTGACTTTTGTCACACCCTCTTTCCTACGATTAGTCAAGTGTAAATCAATATAAAATTACTAAATATATGCGGTATTATTTAGAAGTTTGACTTTTG
>NZ_CAJHPA010000010.1:0-3198 GCF_905125285.1 Aerococcus sp. Group 2
GCACGGCAACGTCCTAGTCTCACAGGGGGCAACCCCCAACTACATTCGGCGCTAAGAAGCTTAACTGCTGTGTTCGGGATGGATACAGGTGGGTCCTTCTTGCCATCGTCACCGTACAATTTATTTTTTTGAGCTTGTTCGCTCAAAACTGAATCTATCATGCCTTCCTTAAACCTCATACAACCTTATCCTTTGGATAAGTCCTCGACCGATTAGTATTTGTCCGCTCCACTTATTGCTAAGCTTCCACTCCAAACCTATCAACCTGATCGTCTTTCAGGGGTCTTACTACTTTAAAAGTATGGGAAATCTCATCTTGAGGGGGGCTTCACGCTTAGATGCTTTCAGCGCTTATCCCGTCCACACATAGCTACCCAGCCATGCTCCTGGTGGAACAACTGGTACACCAGCGGTGTGTCCATCCCGGTCCTCTCGTACTAAGGACAGCTCCTCTCAAATTTCCAACGCCCGCGACGGATAGGGACCGAACTGTCTCACGACGTTCTGAACCCAGCTCGCGTACCGCTTTAATGGGCGAACAGCCCAACCCTTGGGACCGACTTCAGCCCCAGGATGCGATGAGCCGACATCGAGGTGCCAAACCTCCCCGTCGATGTGAACTCTTGGGGGAGATAAGCCTGTTATCCCCAGGGTAGCTTTTATCCGTTGAGCGATGGCCCTTCCATGCGGAACCACCGGATCACTAAGCCCGACTTTCGTCCCTGCTCGACTTGTAGGTCTCGCAGTCAAGCTCCCTTCTGCCTTTACACTCTGCGAATGATTTCCAACCATTCTGAGGGAACCTTTGGGCGCCTCCGTTACACTTTAGGAGGCGACCGCCCCAGTCAAACTGCCTGACTGACACTGTCTCCCGACCAGCTAATGGTCGCGGGTTAGAATGGTCATCCCACAAGGGTAGTATCCCACCAGTGCCTCCATCGAGACTAGCGTCCCGACTTCGATGGCTCCTACCTATCCTGTACATGTGGCACAAACATTCAATATCAACCTACAGTAAAGCTCCATGGGGTCTTTCCGTCCTGTCGCGGGTAACCAGCATCTTCACTGGTACTACAATTTCACCGAGCCTCTCGTTGAGACAGTGCCCAAATCGTTACGCCTTTCGTGCGGGTCAGAACTTACCTGACAAGGAATTTCGCTACCTTAGGACCGTTATAGTTACGGCCGCCGTTTACTGGGGCTTCAATTCAGAGCTTCGCTTACGCTAACCCTTCCTCTTAACCTTCCAGCACCGGGCAGGCGTCAGCCTCTATACATCATCTTTCGATTTGGCAGAGACCTATGTTTTTGATAAACAGTCGCTTGGGCCTATTCACTGCGGCTGACCTTGCGGTCAGCACCCCTTCTCCCGAAGTTACGGGGTCATTTTGCCGAGTTCCTTAACGAGAGTTCGCTCGCTCACCTTAGTGTTCTCCACTCGACTACCTGTGTCGGTTTGCGGTACGGGTTGTTTGATTCTCACTAGAAACTTTTCTTGACAGCGTGACGTCGGCGGCTTCGGTACTAAACTTCCCTCCCCGTCACAACTCATGAAGTCTGAGGCAAGCCTTTCACTCACCTTCTCACTTATTGCTTGGACGCATTTTTCCATCTCCGCGCTCCGCTTAGCCTTCTGTGTCCTTCCATCGCTCAAACAAATCAAACAAGTACAGGAATCTCAACCTGTTGTCCATCGCCTATCCCTTTCGGTCTCGGCTTAGGTCCCGACTAACCCTGGGAGGACGAGCCTTCCCCAGGAAACCTTAGTCATTCGGTGGACGGGATTCTCACCCGTCTTTCGCTACTCATACCGGCATTCTCACTTCTATACGCTCCACATGTCCTCACGATCATGCTTCTCTGCCTATAGAACGCTCTCCTACCATCCTACGGATCCACAGCTTCGGTGTTCAGTTTAGCCCCGGTACATTTTCGGCGCAGGGTCACTCGACTAGTGAGCTATTACGCACTCTTTCAATGATGGCTGCTTCTAAGCCAACATCCTAGTTGTCTAAGCAACCCCACATCCTTTTCCACTTAACTGAAACTTTGGGACCTTAGCTGGTGGTCTGGGCTCTTTCCCTTTCGACTACGGATCTTATCACTCGCAGTCTGACTCCCGGACTAAACTATTTGGCATTCGGAGTTTATCAGATGTCGGTAATCCAGGATGGACCCCTCGATCAAACAGTGCTCTACCTCCAATAGTCATCATCCGAGGCTAGCCCTAAAGCTATTTCGGAGAGAACCAGCTATCTCCAAGTTCGATTGGAATTTCACCGCTACCCACACCTCATCCCCGCCTTTTTCAACAGACGTGGGTTCGGCCCTCCAGTGTGTTTTACCACACCTTCAGCCTGGACATGAGTAGATCACTTGGTTTCGGGTCGACGACAACAAACTCAACGCCCTCTTCAGACTCGCTTTCGCTGTGGCTCCGCTTCTTCAGCTTAACCTTGCTTGCTATCGTCACTCGCCGGTCCGTTCTACAAAAAGTACGCCATCACCCCTTAACGGGCTCTGACTGCTTGTAGGCATACGGTTTCAGGTACTCTTTCACTCCCCTTCCGGGGTGCTTTTCACCTTTCCCTCACGGTACTGGTTCACTATCGGTCACTAGGGAGTATTTAGGCTTGCCAGATGGTCCTGGCGGATTCCGACGGAATTTCACGTGTACCGCCGTACTCAGGATACTGAATGAGGTGGCTGAGCTTTCGCCTACGGGATTGTCACCCTCTCTGATCGCCCTTTCCATGGCGTTCGACTAGCTCATTCACTCCCGTCCATCAGTCCTACAACCCCAGCATGCAAGCACGCTGGTTTGGCCTCTTTCCGTTTCGCTCGCCGCTACTCGGGAAATCGATTTTTCTTTCTCTTCCTGTGGCTACTGAGATGTTTCAGTTCACCACGTCTACCTTCCACTCAGCTATGTGTTCACTGAGTGGACCATTGTCGATAAAAACAATGAGGTTCCCCCATTCGGAAATCTCCGGATCAAAGCTTACTTACAGCTCCCCGAAGCATATCGGTGTTCGTCCCGTCCTTCATCGGCTCCTAGTGCCAAGGCATTCACCGTACGCCCTTATTCACTTAACCACCGGTTAAGTTGTATGATGCGAAAAGTTTTAAAACTCTTTCTTTTTCGGTTTTTACGCTTGGTAAAATTGGTTTATTGACATTTCTATCTCGCAAAAAATG
>NZ_CAJHPA010000010.1:3542-4985 GCF_905125285.1 Aerococcus sp. Group 2
GGATAGACCTCTCAAAACTAAACAAAGAAGACTCAAATATGTATTCCGAATATATCCTTAGAAAGGAGGTGATCCAGCCGCAGGTTCACCTACGGCTACCTTGTTACGACTTCACCCCAATCATCTGTCCCACCTTCGGCGGCTGGCTCCAAAGGTTACCTCACCGACTTCAGGTGTTACAAACTCTCGTGGTGTGACGGGCGGTGTGTACAAGACCCGGGAACGTATTCACCGCGGCGTGCTGATCCGCGATTACTAGCGATTCCGGCTTCATGTAGTCGAGTTGCAGACTACAATCCGAACTGAGAATGGCTTTAAGAGATTCGCTTGCTTTCACAAGGTCGCTGCTCGTTGTACCATCCATTGTAGCACGTGTGTAGCCCAAGTCATAAGGGGCATGATGATTTGACGTCATCCCCGCCTTCCTCCGGTTTGTCACCGGCAGTCTCGCTAGAGTGCCCAACTCAATGCTGGCAACTAACAATAAGGGTTGCGCTCGTTGCGGGACTTAACCCAACATCTCACGACACGAGCTGACGACAACCATGCACCACCTGTCACTTTGTCCCCGAAGGGAAAGCTCTATCTCTAGAGTGGTCAAAGGATGTCAAGACTTGGTAAGGTTCTTCGCGTTGCTTCGAATTAAACCACATGCTCCACCGCTTGTGCGGGTCCCCGTCAATTCCTTTGAGTTTCAGCCTTGCGGCCGTACTCCCCAGGCGGAGTGCTTAATGCGTTAACTCCGGCACTGAAGGGTGGAAACCCTCCAACACCTAGCACTCATCGTTTACGGCGTGGACTACCAGGGTATCTAATCCTGTTTGCTACCCACGCTTTCGGGCCTCAGCGTCAGTGACAGACCAGAAAGTCGCCTTCGCCACTGGTGTTCTTCCATATATCTACGCATTCCACCGCTACACATGGAGTTCCACTTTCCTCTTCTGTACTCAAGTTCCCCAGTTTCCAATGCACTTCCACGGTTAAGCCGTGGGCTTTCACATCAGACTTAAGAAACCGCCTGCGCCCCCTTTACGCCCAATAAATCCGGACAACGCTTGCCACCTACGTATTACCGCGGCTGCTGGCACGTAGTTAGCCGTGGCTTTCTGGTAAGATACCGTCAAGACTGGAGCAGTTACTCTCCAATTTGTTCTTCTCTTACAACAGAGCTTTACGATCCGAAAACCTTCTTCACTCACGCGGCGTTGCTCCGTCAGGCTTGCGCCCATTGCGGAAGATTCCCTACTGCTGCCTCCCGTAGGAGTTTGGGCCGTGTCTCAGTCCCAATGTGGCCGATTACCCTCTCAGGTCGGCTATGCATCATTGCCTTGGTAGGCCGTTACCCCACCAACGAGCTAATGCACCGCAAGGCCATCGATAAGTGACAGCAGAGCCGTCTTTCCAAACACCACCATGAGGTGGTGTTTCCTATGCGGTATTAGC
>NZ_CAJHPA010000011.1:0-1631 GCF_905125285.1 Aerococcus sp. Group 2
AAACATACTAAGATTAGCTCGAAGGTAAATCGACGGATTTATCTTCGAGCTATTTCTTTTTTTAGATATAGTGTAAGTGAAAGAATAATCCAGACAAACTCTCAAGGGCCACGAGCCCGAACTATAAAACGGATTCTTTCACTCTTGTTTTTAATTTTGATTTAAGTATGTTGAGCTACGAGCTCGTGTTTAGGAAATTAAGATAAGAACATTGAAGTGAAAGTCTTTCAAATTAATATGAAAGGAAGCTGAATATGGTTGGGTATGTCTATGCTTTGGATGTCTCCAAAGGAAAAGCAACCAAAGTTCTGTATAAAAATAGTCAATGTATTGAAGAAGGTCTTTTGGAATTCACTCGTAAGGGATTTGAAGAGCTATTACAGAATATCCGAAGGATTCCTGGTCAAGTGGTTCTTGCTTTTGAAACGACAGGTATTTACTCAAAACCCCTTGAACGTTTTTGTCACGAAAACCAATTAACTTACCACAGTTTAAATCCTTTAGAAGTGTATAATCGAACCAATAGCCTGACACTAAGAAGGAATAAAACGGACCAAGCAGATGCTCATAAATTGGCACAAATTATGTCTATTTTTGACTTTCAACCCTCGGTAATGAAAGAACCGCTTTATGAAGAAATGAAGCGAATGAATGCTTATTATTTAGAACTACAAGAAGCTATCGACAAACTATATGTTAAATTTTTAGAGGCTATTTATCTTTGCTTTCCTGGTATCGAAAAAGCTTTCTCTAAATTAAAAAATGAATTTGCTTTAACCGTTATCGAAAAATATCCACATCCTGATTATGTGCTAGGGGTCTCGCGAACAGTCATCAAAAATATGTTGAAAAAATCAACATCAAAAAATATCTCTAATCAAAGGGCTTTTCAAAAAGCTGATCAAATTATCGAGTGTGCAGTTTCAGCTTATCCTTCTGTCCATAAGGACAGCTTTTATTGTCAAGTACTTAGTTTTTATGCCACACATCTAAAAAAGTTAATCAGTCAAAAAGAAGTCATCCAAGACAAGATGATTACTTTGGGAAGTCAGTTTTCTGAATTTACAATTTATTCTAGCGTGCCAGGAATTGGTGAGCTTTCAGCTTGTCAATTAATTGCAGAGCTTGGTGATTTATCTCGTTTTAAAAACCATAAACAATTAAACGCGTATGTAGGGATTGATATTCGACGCTACCAATCGGGTAAATACACAGGTCAAGATCATATCAATAAGCGAGGCAACAGAAAAGCTAGGAAAATACTTTATGTCGTTATTACCAATATGATTCGTTCCCAGAGGCATGCACCTAACCATATCGTTGATTATTACTATACAAAAAAACAGCCACCCTTTAATAAATGCCATAAGGTAGCTGTTATAGCGTGTATGAATAAGCTGCTTAAATGCCTATACGCGCTATTCAATCATCATACGAAGTATGATTATGAATTAAATGCCTCTCACCGCAACTAATTCAACAATATCATAGCTAAAATTTTTAAAAGTCTCAATACTGAGGCTTATTTAGTATGTCAAATTTTCCATAGAATATTCAAAAGTCAAACTTCTAAATAATACCGCATATATTTAGTAATTTTATATTGATTTACACTTGACTAATCGTAGGAA
>NZ_CAJHPA010000012.1:0-300 GCF_905125285.1 Aerococcus sp. Group 2
CGGCTGGATCACCTCCTTTCTAAGGATATATTCGGAATACATATTTGAGTCTTCTTTGTTTAGTTTTGAGAGGTCTATCCACATGGTTGATGGATTTAACCGGGCCTGTAGCTCAGCTGGTTAGAGCGCACCCCTGATAAGGGTGAGGTCGATGGTTCGAGTCCATTCAGGCCCATTACATGTTTATTATATGACCATAACTCATACCCGGGGGATTAGCTCAGCTGGGAGAGCGCCTGCTTTGCAAGCAGGAGGTCAGCGGTTCGATCCCGCTATCCTCCATTGCAACGGAAACGTTGC
>NZ_CAJHPA010000013.1:0-207 GCF_905125285.1 Aerococcus sp. Group 2
CGGCTGGATCACCTCCTTTCTAAGGATATATTCGGAATACATATTTGAGTCTTCTTTGTTTAGTTTTGAGAGGTCTAACTCTCTATTGTTCTTTGAAAACTGAATACTATCATAACATTCCGCATTTCTATTTTTTGCGAGATAGAAATGTCAATAAACCAATTTTACCAAGCGTAAAAACCGAAAAAGAAAGAGTTTTAAAACTTT